>NZ_CP152016.1:2490000-2732500 GCF_038615825.1 Sporosarcina sp. FSL K6-3508
AACCGGCGCACCGATTTGTTTCCAAAAAGCACTCAATCGATCAATACCTTCCATTGCAATCTCCTCGTCCGACTTATCGGTTGGATCCACGCCAAAGACGTTGGTCGCCAAACGTACATAGCGTTTTGGGTTGCGCGGGAATGTCTGCTTCATCCAGTGCGGGAATAATATCGCCAAGCCGCCTGCATGTGGAATATCGTAAACCGCCGAGACCGCATGCTCGATATCATGAGTTCCCCAATCTCCCCTTGTCCCCATCGACAAGAAACCATTCAATCCCCATACTCCTGCCAGCATCATCGATTCTCGAAGTTCTAGATTATTAGGATCCTCTACTAGTCTACCTCCAATATCCATTACGGAACGTAAGGCCGCTTCACACATTTCATCTTGAAAAGGCGTATTGTCTGTTACATGAAAATATTGCTCGAAAATATGTGACATCGTATCCACGATACCGTAGACTGTTTGATCTATCGGGACCGTTAATGTATAAGTTGGATCAAGTATAGAAAATTTAGGGTAATTGAAAGGTCCACCCCAACCATACTTCTCTTGATTTTCTTCATTCGTGATAACGGAACCCGCATTCATCTCAGAGCTGGTTGCCGTAAGCGTCAATATTGTGCCAAAAGGCAATGCTTCTTTCGGTCTAGCTTTTCCTGTTACGAGGTCCCATGGATCTCCATCATACTTTGCAGCAGAAGCGATCAATTTTGTGCAATCGATTACAGAACCGCCGCCAGCCGCCAGAATAACATCGACATCGTGCTGTTTGCAGAGATCAGCTCCTCTTTTAGCAGTAGATAAACGTGGATTGGGTTCGACTCCCCCCATTTCCACTACTTCAAAATCATTTTCATTTAAAAGTTTCATTAATGAATCATATAAGCCGTTACGTTTAATACTACCGCCACCATACACTAATAGTACTTTTTTTCCGTAACCAGCAAGTTCTTTAGGCAATCTTTGAAGTTGGTCTTTACCAAAAATCAGTTTTGTCGGGTTTTGAAAAACAAATTTATTCATTCTTCTGCCTCCTTTTTCCTCTCTCCATTATGAAAAAGATGTATTTGGGATGCAAGTATAGTGTTCTCGAAACGGGATATACTTTACTAAAGGAGGCGATCGTATGGAAACACTAAAAAAATTAGCACTGGCCATTACGATTATCGGGGCTTTGAATTGGGGAGTCGTTGGCATTTTCCGATTTGATGTCATTGCACAATTGACGGAAGGTGCTTATCAGCCGTTAGCAAGATTTTTATACGTGGTCATCGGATTATCCGGATTGATGACGCTTGGAGTGTTATTTAATTATTGGCAACAGACAGATGAAGAGCCGACACCTGCGCCATCCACAGAAAATGCATAAAAGGCATCTCCTCAACAAGAGGAGATGCCTTTACTGATTTACAACTTATACCCAACCACGGAAGCGGCTGGCTTCTGCTGTTCTACGCACACCGATCATGTAAGCAGCAAGACGCATATCCATGTTACGTGTAGTCGCAACATTATAAACGTTTTCGAATGCTGTAACCATTTTTTCAGTCATCTTTTCACGTACTTCTTCTTCTGTCCAGTAGTAACCCATATTGTTCTGAACCCACTCGAAGTAGGAAACGGTTACACCGCCCGCACTCGCTAATACGTCAGGAACCAATAGAATTCCACGGTCTGTCAGGATTTTAGTCGCTTCAGACGTAGTTGGACCATTCGCTGCTTCCACAACGATACTTGCTTTAATGTTATGAGCGTTCTTTTCAGTAATTTGGTTCTCGATTGCTGCTGGAACTAAGATATCGCAATCCAATTCTAGCAATTCAGCATTAGTCAGCGTGTTATCAAATAACGTAGTGACTGTTCCGAAGCTATCACGACGATCAAGCAGATAGTCGATATCTAAACCATCTGGATCATGCAATGCGCCATACGCATCAGAGATACCGATTACTTTCGCTCCTGCATCATGAAGGAACTTGGATAGGAAACTTCCTGCGTTACCGAAACCTTGCACGATGACACGTGCGCCCTTCATATCGATATTGCGACGTTTTGCCGCTTCGTTAATAATGATTGTTACACCTTCAGCAGTCGCACGGTCACGTCCGTGAGATCCACCAAGAGCAATTGGCTTACCCGTAATGAAGCCTGGTGAGTTGAATTCGTCAATTTTGCTGTACTCATCCATCATCCAAGCCATAATTTGGGAGTTTGTAAAGACGTCTGGCGCTGGAATATCTTTTGCCGGTCCCATTACTTGACTGAGAGCCCGCACATATCCGCGAGACAAGCGTTCTAGTTCGCCCATCGACATTTCACGCGGATCACAGATAATTCCTCCCTTACCGCCGCCATACGGCAAGTCAACGATGCCGGCTTTCAACGTCATCCACATAGAAAGTGCTTTCACTTCATCAGCTGTAACACCCGGGTGGTAACGCACGCCGCCTTTCGTAGGTCCGACCGCGTCATTATGCTGACCGCGGAAACCCGTAAATACTTTTACTTTCCCATCATCCATGCGGACTGGAATTCGTACTTCCACCATACGGAGTGGTTCTTTCAGTAGTTCATACATTCCTTCATCATAGCCTAACTTTTCAAGTGCTTCTTTGATCACGACTTGCGTAGACGTAAATAGATTCAGGTTTTCTGTCATTGTATGGTTCGCCTCTTTGTTTGGTATTGTCTTTCACGGACACATTATAACATGAGGATAATGAAACTTCCACCCATGGAATCCAAACCTTTTTCGAATTATTTCATTCGTCATAAATGGCGATCCAAAGTGAGCTTCTCATCAGCTCTCAAATACTGCACGAATTTTCCCAAGCGCCCAGTCCAGTTCATCCTTTGAAATGGTGAGAGGCGGCGCAAAGCGGATTACCGTGTCATGGGTTTCTTTACACAATAGACCCAATTCTTTGAATTTCTCACAAAACGGGCGGGCAGCTTCCGTCAATTCCATCCCGATGAATAGGCCGCGTCCGCGTATTTCTTGAATGGACGGATGCGAAATCTTCTTCAGTTCCTCCATAAAATAATCGCCAAGCTCTCTCGCTTGTTTTGCCAACTCTTGCTCTTCCAGCACTTCTAACGCCGCAATCGATACAGCACATGCCATAGGATTCCCACCAAACGTCGATCCATGCGAGCCTGGATTAAAGACACCGAGCACATCATCGTTCGCTACCACACAGGAAATTGGAAATACGCCACCTCCTAACGCTTTTCCTAAAATATACATATCGGGCGTGACACCTTCCCATTCGCATGCGAACATTTTACCTGTACGGCAAAGTCCTGCTTGAATTTCATCCGCAATGAAGAGGATGTTTTCTTTCTTGCAGAGAGTCGCCACCTCTTTTAAGAAGCCTTCAGGAGGAATGATGATTCCGGCTTCTCCCTGTATCGGCTCGATTAGGAAAGCAGCGGTATTCGGTGTGATCGCTTCTTTCAACGCTTCCAAATTGCCGTATTCCACCGACTTAATGCCCGGCAGTAAAGGGCCGAATCCCTTTTTGTATTCTTCATCAGACGACAATGAAATCGCGCCCAACGTTCGGCCATGGAAGTTTCCGACACACGCAATAATTTCCGCTTGGTTATCTTCTATACCTTTCACGTCATATGCCCAGCGCCTCGCAGCTTTCAAAGCGGTTTCCACAGCTTCTGCTCCCGTGTTCATTGGAAGAATCATATTTTTTCCGGTAAGAGCAGACATTTTTTCGTACCACGGGCCCAATTGATCGTTATGGAACGCACGTGAAGTAAGGGTGACACGGTCCGCTTGATCCTTCAGTGCCTGAATGATTTTAGGGTGGCGATGGCCTTGATTGACTGCAGAATATGCGGCTAGCATATCCATATATTTATTGCCCTCCGGATCTTTCACCCAGACACCTTCCGCTTCTGCAATGACAATCGGAAGCGGGTGGTAATTATTCGCTCCATATTTTTTCGTTTGTTCTATAATGCGATCTGTTTTAGACATACCCATACCCTCCTCATAACCCACTCATAGCATTTCCGATGTGGTCTTTCCTTGCATATGAAGCTGCAGGTAATCCGGACCGCCTGCTTTTGAATCTGTGCCTGACATATTAAATCCGCCAAATGGCTGGTATCCTACGATGGCACCCGTACAGCCTCGGTTAAAATACAAATTGCCGACATGGAAATCCTCCCGCGCCTGTTCGATATGATGACGGTTCGTCGTGATAACGGCGCCTGTTAATCCGTAGTCTGTATCATTGGCAAATTGAATCGCTTCCGTAAAAGATGAAGCCTTCGATAATGCAACGACCGGTCCGAAGATTTCTTCCTGTGAAATACGTGCGTTTGGAGTAACGTCTGCAAAGACCGTCGGCGCCACAAAATACCCTTTGGAATCGTCACCTGTTCCACCCGCCACAAGACGTCCTTCTTGTTTACCAATTTCAATATACTCCATTATTTTATCGTATGCGGCTTGATCGATGACCGGACCGGCTAAGTTTCTCCCATCGACTGGATCGCCCCAGTTGAACGTTTTCGCTAACGCTTCTACTCGGGTGACCACTTCATCGTAAACCTCTTCATGGATGATCGCGCGTGAACAAGCCGAGCATTTTTGTCCACTAAAGCCAAATGCAGATTTGACGATCGACTGCGCAGCCAGCTCCAAGTCTGCTTCATTGTCCACTACAATCGTATCCTTCCCGCCCATTTCTGCAATGACGCGTTTCAGCCAAATCTGACCATCCTGAACTTTCGCCGCGCGTTCAAATATACGCGTTCCCACTTTGCGCGAGCCTGTGAATGAGATAAAGCGAGTAGCAGGATGATCTACTAAAAAGTCTCCAATGTCTGAACCAGACCCTGGAATATAGTTGACGACGCCTTTTGGCATACCCGCTTTCTCTAATACTTCAATGAATTTATAGGCGACTACTGTGGCAGTTGATGCCGGCTTCAATAATACCGTATTGCCGGTAACGAGCGCCGCCACAGTTGTTCCTGCCATGATCGCAAAAGCGAAGTTCCATGGGGATATGACAACACCCACGCCGAGCGGAACATAATCAAAACGATTATATTCGCCAGGTCTGCTTTCAACCGGCATTCCGTCCTTTAGCTTCAGCATCTGGCGTCCATAGTATTCCATAAAATCGATACCTTCCGCCACGTCAGCATCCGCTTCATTCCAAGGCTTCCCCGCTTCTTTTGTCAGCAACGCAGAAAACTCAAATTTGCGGCGGCGAATGATTGCTGCTGCCTTGAATAAGACATCCGCACGGAACTCTGGCTTCACTTTTCTCCAATTCTCAAATGTTTCTTTGGCTGTTATCATCGCTTTCTCTGCAAGTTCACGGCCAGCTTGCGATACATTGCCGATGACTTCGTCTTTATTCGAAGGGTTGTTCGATGCTAATTTTTTTTCCGTTATGATCCGTTCGCCGCCAATAATCAAGGGATATTCCTTACCTACATAGCGTTCTACTGTCTTCAGGCCTTCTTCATACGCTTTGCGATTTTCTTCGACCGTAAAATCTGTAAAAGGTTCATGTTTGTATGGAATCATCAGTCTACTCCTCCTTTATAGATAAGACGCAACTACCTGCGCTTGATAACGCTTACATATATAATCATGCAAGAAGTTTCAGAGGATGTCAAAGAGCAATCACTCAATTTCGATAATTTAAAAAATCACGAAAGCAGATCGCTGCTTTCATGATTTTTTAATGACCAGATTGTTCGATCCAGTCCTTTAACTTGTCTTTAAGTGAGTTGAATCCATCTGCGTCTTGCTGATCCACACGTTCTTGTAAGGATTGACGAGTACGGGGATGGTTCTGATAGGAGCTGGGCGGTTCTTGCAGTGCGCGAATCGATAAGCTAATTTTGCTAGCCTCGTCATCCACTTCCAACACCTTCACACGAACTTCTTGACCCACTTCCAAATGTTCATGGATATCCTTGACAAATCCATAGGTGATTTCAGAGATATGCACTAACCCTTGCGTTGAAGCATTTAGCGCGACAAACGCACCGTACGGCTGTATTCCGGTAACTTTACCGGTTAGCTCATCTCCTACTGCAAATTTGTGAGACATGCAAAACAGCTCCCAATCTATAGTAGTATCTAGTCTGCCATTGCGGCCGCTCATAGTATACCATATTCTGAAGAGTTGAACAAAAAACCGCCTTTCAGCAAGGCGGTGATAAAGCTCTGTAAAGTATCAAACAATGCACTTGGCTTCGTATTTGATAGCTAACAGTTTATATGAAATTTCCATGCATTTTTCTAAAGGTATCCAAATTTGATAGGATTGCTCATATACATTACGAATACACTTGGCCAAGTCTGTCGGATGGTCGATATGATGGAGTCCCGCCACGACATCCGCAATTTCTAAATCATACGCATCCTCGCCTGCTGAGAAAGGATCCCATTCTTTCAGGAGTGCGACAGCACGTTTGTTCATTTCCATGGTTTGCACGATTCGTCACCTTATTTATGTTTTCTTCCTATCATAGCATAGCGCCATAAAAGAAAAAAGAGAGACGCCACATTTTCGACAAACTTTAACATTTTGAGTTTAAGAGTAGAACCAAAAAAGCGCTGAACAGAAACATGGACTTGTGGCCCGGGGATTGTTCGCTGTAGTAAATAGTGAGTTCACTGTATAAAGTAAGTGTGTTTGCCTCCTTAAACAAAGAAGTCTCTATTCCTTCTGAGACGCTAGCCCGTGTTCTTGCCCTCCCGCCTGAATCGACCTTCAACTCACTAAAGTTAGGCCATTATGCCAGTTGCTCGTAGTGGAAGGCGGCGAAAGGCAAAGATGTGTTCCCAACGCTTCGCTTATGCTCGCAAAAGTCGTTCTACGTTACGGCGTTTAACGCGAATGGTGAGACCCTGGACAGATCGAATCGGAGGAAGCGGTTCATCCGTGCCCCGCAATCTTCCGCCTGGAACGCAGACCAACGATGCAGCTCCCACTAGCCCATCTATTCTTTATCTATTAAAAACACCCCATCAATCGACGGGGTGTTCTTTGTTTTGATTGAGTTGGCGTTCTTTCAAAATACGCTGCTCGAGTTCTTTCGTTTCTTCTTCCTGCCTTTTGGACTTCCGTAAAATCCAGCGGAATGTCAACAGCATCAAGACCATGAAAATGAAGAATGAAATGGCTGCAGGGATATATTCTGCCTTATCTTCTGGAAAGTAAAGGAACGGCATCAATAAAACGAAATTCATGCTGGTTTCCCCCTATAGGTAAATCAAGATTATTTTTGAACGATTTCAATCGATTCGATTTTGATTTCCTCTTTTGGCTTGTCCTGGCGATCACGTTTCACGCCCGCAATTTTGTCGACAATGTCCATTCCTTCAATCACTTGGCCAAATACTGTGTGGCGTTGATCTAGATGCGGCGTGCCTCCGTTTTCTGCGTAAGCTTCCGCGATTTCATCAGGCCATCCACCTTTTTTCAATTGATCCGCAGATGCGCCGGCTAGTTCTGAAGCTTGGACAATAAAGAATTGGCTGCCATTCGTATTTGGACCTGCGTTTGCCATGGATAACGCTCCACGTAAGTTAAATAGATCCATTGTGAATTCATCTTCAAATGAATCGCCGTAGATGCTTTCTCCACCCATACCTGTGCCGGTTGGGTCTCCGCCTTGGATCATGAAATCAGGGATTACACGGTGGAAGATGATTCCGTCATAGTAGCCATTTTCAGCATGTGTCAAAAAGTTCTCTACTGTTTTAGGTACTTGCTCTTTGAAAAGCTTTATTTTTATTGGTCCCATCGTTGTATTCATGACAACAAGTGCTTCGTTTTCTGCTACTTCATTGGATAATTGTGCGTACATGGAATTCCTCCTCTAATTTGCTTGCCTGGTACTGCTTAGTATATGAAAACAGTCTACCATAGTTAGGTGGAAATTTCGATAATTGAACTTGTGACAGTTAGTTGACAGTACCTGTTATTTGATGCCATCCAGCCTCTTGAGTAGTTTCAAGCTAGATATTTCCTTCGCCTACCGAATTGTTTTATACTGTATATTATAAAGTTTTCCATAAAAGGTGGTCCAATTTTGAGCAGACATAAGAAAAATTTTATAATCATCTGGGTGACCAACTTTCTAGTTGCCGGCACGATGACGATGATCATGCCTTTTCTTTCGTTATACATTGAAACATTTGGAGATTACTCGGAGGAGTATGTGCAGAAATGGGCAGGCTTGATTTTTGGGGCAACATTCATTACTGCGCTGATCATGTCTCCTATTTGGGGTCGTTTTGCCGATCGTTTTGGATTTAAGCCTATATTGCTGATCAATGGATTCGGGATTGCGATTTCCGTCTTTTTGATGGGATTCGTTAATTCCGTGGAAGTCTTTTTCCTATTGCGGTTACTAAATGGTTTAGTGACAGGCTTTCTGCCGACTTCCTTGGCATTCATCTCGTCACAGACACCTCGTGAACAAGCAGGTAAGATGCTCGGGACGCTGCAGATGGGCGGTGTCGCAGGGATGCTGTTCGGCCCGGTATTAGGCGGGATGATGGCCGATAGTTTCGGTTTCAGCTATACATTCATCATTACGTCAGTGTCCGTCGTCATTGCCGCGTTGCTCGTTTTATTCGGAATTAAAGAAGAACACCGTGTGAAAGCCCGTAAAGTAGTTGCGTATTCCCGTAAAGTCATTATTGGCGGACTGTTCAAGCACCGTTTGATGTTTAATGTGATGATTGTGACAACATTGATTCAAGTAGGCAACTTCAGTATTCAACCTTTACTTTCACTGTACGTGGCGGATTTAACACACGCTGCGACCAATGTGGCATTCTTGGCAGGTTTGACATTCAGTGCGACCGGGCTCGGAAATTTACTTTTCGCTAGAATGTGGGGCAAAATCGGAGATGATATCGGATACGAAAAAGTGCTTGGTATCTTACTGCTCCTTTCCTTTTTGTTTATTATCCCGCAAGCGTTCGTCACGTCCCTTTGGCAACTGGTCTTGCTGCGATTTTTATTCGGGATTTCTACAGGCGGTATGATTCCGATTACAACAGCACTTGTCCGAAGGGAAGCCCCTCTTGAAGTGCAGGGCGAGGTGATGGGCTATAACACGAGCTTCCGTTTCCTCGGTAATATTATCGGTCCGATGTTTGGCGGTATCGTCAGTGGCTACATCGGAATTCCAGCTGTATTTATTGTCACAGGAGTGCTATTTGTGATCGGCTATGCCTTTTTGACATTTGCGATTCGGCGGCCAACTCAAGACTTCGAACACTTTTTGGAAGATCGACAAGTTGAAGCGAACGACAAAATATAGTACCAGTCTCGTATATCCTTTGTGATGTACGAGACTTTTTGTGTTTTCACTTAAGTTCGCATTATTCTGTACTCCATCTCTTCCAATTAATTTATGTTATATTTTTCTAAAGAGTGAGTTTCGATTTGCGAACGTGTAGAGGGGCTGAAAGGTTTGAAGCAGTTGGTTGGTTTGGTCATTACGTTGGCTTGTATTCCGTTGTTGCTGTTCATACAAGATCAGATTCAGGCTGAAGCAGTACAGACTGAAGCTTTGCAAGAGTCTATTCAAGAAGCTGTGCAATTGGAAGCGCCAGTAATTGAAACCCCGGTTCAGATGAAGGATCGGAATGGACAAATGTTTGCGGAGGAGTATGTGGAGTGGCGACGACCAGTGGATTTAAAAGATATGACGTATTTTACACGGCAAGTTTTTTTGAAAAGTGAAGACCGCACGTTTTATGAACACCGCGGTTATGACATTGCAGCAATCATTCGTGCGTTCATGATTAATGCCGCTACTGATGATGTGCGTCAAGGGGCTTCTACCATCACACAGCAAGTCGTACGTATGCGCTATTTAACGACCGAGAAGACGTACGAGAGGAAATTCAAGGAACTGTTCCTTGCTGCTGAATTGGAGAAACAATCATCCAAAGATGAAATTTTAGAAATGTACTTAAATGAAATGTATTTCGGTAACCGGGTCTACGGGATCGGTGGTGCCGCTACATTCTATTTCAACAGACCGCTGGATAAATTAAATGAAGCAGAAATTGCATTTTTAGCGGCGATTCCGAATAATCCTTCACTCTATGATCCATTGCGTCATTTCGATCGGACAAAAGAGCGGCAAGAACGATTGCTCGATGTTCTCGTTAAACAGCAAGTGATCACAGCAGAACAATTTGAAGACTATCGCCAATTCCCTATTCAACTGAATATAAAGAAAAAAGAACAGGACTTTCCAATGTACAGCTCCTATGTTCTAGAAGAATTAAAACAGCTGATTGCTCGTTCCGAAGGGCTGGATGCATCATTGCTCAAAGCCAAGACGCCTGAAGAACGACAGCACTGGCAAAATGAAATCAATCGACGTGCCGGAGAGGTCATCCGACAAGGTTTAATGATCGAAACAGCATTGAATCCAACGAAACAACAGCATGATGAAAATAGATTATCTGCCCTCATTGGGAACCGAGGCGTGCAAGCGGGGGCTGCAGTGATAGACAATGAGCAGCGTGAAATCGTCAGTCTCTATGCAGGAGCAGGCTATAAAAAAACGGATTTCAACCGGGCATACCAAGCGGTCCGTCAGCCCGGCTCTGCCATCAAGCCGCTGCTCGTCTATGCTCCGTTTTTCGAGAGCGGTCCGTATCATGCCGACACACCTGTCAACAGTAGCAGTATTTGCATTTATGGCTATTGCCCACGAAATTACGGAGGCTATCAATTTGGGACGACTTCTGTTCGGGAAGCTTTCCGTAACAGTTATAATACGACGGCCGTCCGCCTGCTGCAACGAGTCGGGATTGATAATGCTTTCGCCCATCTGGAACCTTTTCATTTCCAGCATGTCACGGAAGCAGATCATACCTACCCTGCTGCTCTTGGCGGATTCTCCAAAGGCGTAACACCTCTTGAAATGGCCGGGGCGACGACCAGCTTTTTGGACGGCACTTACGAACCCCCCCATGCTATACGGGCTGTAAAGGATATTAAAGGCAATGTACTGTACAAGTGGAAGGAATCTTCGAAAGTCGTATGGTCCCCTTCTACTGTCAAGAGCATCCGTTCTCTTATGCAGGAAGCAGTGTTGAACGGTACAGCGAGAGGTATTTCCTACCCGACCGGTTACACGGGGGCAAAAACAGGAACGACCGATTCATTTAAAGACTTATGGGTAATCGGCATGAATGATCGGTATACATCCGCAGTTTGGATTGGTTATGACACACCAACCCCTATTCCTCGCCTGCGCGATCAAAAACTTCATCTGCGTGCGTTCTCCTCTACTATGCAAGATTAGAGGGCAGGATATGATCATTTAGAGATGATGTATTAGTAGCTGACAATGAAATATAGGCTGTTAGAAAATCATAGTACATTGATTTTCTAACAGCCTTGTTTTTTCATTTAACCGGATTTGATAATGGAATACTTGCCAGCAACCCATTGTACAGACGGATGACGATGTAGATGAGGACTGCCAATAAGACACTCCAAATCACAATCTGGAAGAAAATTAAGCCGACAGTATGAGTCAGCGACATGAATGGACTTAATTTATAGACGACATATATGAAATAAACGAAGGATGTCACGATAAAAACCAACACTAAGGCTTTCCAAGACTGAATGCCAAACGCGGAAACAAGAGCCCCAACAAAATAAATAACAGCTCCGGATTTCGACGCACTGTAAGAACCTTCCGACTCTTCTTTTAAGAAAAACAGTAACGCTGTCTCGTGAATCGTCGTCGCGATCAACTTCAGCGCTGCAAATACCATAAAGAATACTAATGTATACATCGTCAATAAGAAAATACGGAGTTGAAAATCAGACAAGAACTCTCGCATTCCTTGGTAGAGACCGATTTCCTTAAAAAAGATAATTGATTCGCCCACACTGTATACACCGAAAGTTAAACTGAACAGAACAACGGTTACAAATGGTAAGTAACCAAACAAATACGGATTTTTCATTAGACACCTCAAAAATTTTTTTTGCCCTCTTAATAATATAAGAAGGAAGTCGAATAAAGCAATAATTGGTCAGATGTTGTCTATGCAATTTGAAATGTTTTGCGCTATACTTACAATTACGTCCACGTATAGGTTACTGGACTTTTATACTTTAAAAAATATGGATGGAAGGAGGATTCTCTTGGAATTCGTGTTATTGATTTTTTTACCTTTTGTATTCGCAATACTTGTTCCTTTTGCTTACAAATACATTAAAGGTATACATACCGGTTGGTTCGTTTTACTCGTTCCTCTAGTGTTGTTCGGATACTACTTGAGCTTCATCCCTCTGACGATGGATGGCGGTCATGCTATTTCTGAAATAAAATGGATTCCCACGCTTGGAATCGCGTTTACTTCATACATAGATGGTCTCAGCTTATTATTCACATTATTAATTACTGGCATCGGTTCGTTAGTTGTATTGTACTCCATTTTTTATATGGATAAGAAAAAAGAAAACCTGGGCAGCTTTTATGTTTACTTGCTCCTTTTCATGACAGCCATGCTGGGGGTTGTACAGTCAGACAACACGATGACGCTTTATTTATTTTGGGAATTAACGTCCATTTCCTCATTTTTATTAATCGGTTATTGGTATACGCGTGATAAATCTCGGTTTGGTGCATTGAAATCCATGATGATTACAGTTTTTGGTGGATTGATGATGCTTGGGGGCTTTATCCTACTTAGTATAATGGGGGAAACATTCTCTATTCGAGAGTTAATAGCACAAGCACCTGACTTAGTGAGTCATCCGTATTTCACGTTGGCTCTGATACTGATTTTACTTGGCGCTTTTACGAAGTCAGCACAATTTCCTTTTTACATTTGGTTACCCGATGCAATGGAAGCACCTACCCCTGTCAGTGCGTACTTACACTCCGCCACAATGGTTAAAGCAGGAATTTACTTGGTGGCGCGTTTCACACCGATTTTCGGGACTTCCTCCACTTGGATTTGGCTCGTAACCGGAATTGGTTTACTGACGTTGTTCTGGGGCTCGTTTTTCGCTGTAAAGCAGACCGATTTGAAAGCGATTCTAGCCTTTTCGACGGTCAGTCAGCTCGGTTTGATCATGTCGTTGCTCGGTGCAGGAGCCATCTCCTATCATACGACGGAAGCCATGTTCGCTTTTGCTACATACGCAGCAATTTTCCATTTGATTAACCATGCGACGTTTAAAGGCGGTCTCTTCATGATTGCAGGGATTATCGATCATGAAACCGGCACGCGGGATATTCGGAAGCTCGGTGGATTGATGAGTATTATGCCGTTAAGTTTTACCGTTGCCTTGATCGGTTCATTATCGATGGCTGGATTGCCACCGTTTAATGGGTTTCTAAGTAAAGAAATGTTTTTAGAATCAATGGTAGCTCTTCGACATTTTGAATTGTTCCAGTTTGATACGTGGGGTATTTTGTTCCCGATTGTCGCTTGGGTTGCAAGCGTATTCACCTTTACATATAGCCTATACTTCGTCTTGAAGACGTTCTTGGGTCAAGGTAAAGTGGATCAGCTGCCGAAACGTCCGCACGAAGCGCCGATTGGCATGCTCGTTGCACCGATGATTTTAGCAAGCTTGGTGATCATTATTTTCTTCATTCCAAATGTACTTGGAAAATGGGTCATTAAACCTGCTGTAATGGCAGTACAGCCTACTTTGTACGGCAGTCCTGCTGATATTGATATCCACGTTTTGGCATGGCATGGTTTCGGATCGGTTGGGCTATGGTTGACAGTTGCCATTGTCATTGTCGGCTCATTACTTTATTTGACCATTCCAAAATGGCAGCCGCTCTATAAGATTCAGCCTGCCAAGCTGTCTCTGAATGAAGGCTATGACGCCTTGATGCGCGGCAGCGAAAAAGGGATGAACCGCTTGTCCCGTGCCTTTATGACAGGTCTTATACGCACGTATTTACTCTATATGTTTGCGTTTTTATCTGTCACGGTCATTGCTGTACTGTTCATTAAAGATGCATTTGTCGTCGATATGAATAGCTTTGCGGCGATCACGCTATATGGTGCGTTGAATGCGGTCATTCTCTTGTTATCTATCGGGTTTGTTGTGTTCGCGAAGTCACGCTTGGCTGCGATCATCGCACTTGGCGGTGTCGGCTATTCTGTTGCGCTATTCTTCGTCATTTTCAAAGCACCAGACTTGGCATTGACGCAACTGGTGATCGAAACCGTTTCGGTCGCGTTATTCTTGTTGGCATTCAAACATTTACCTGCTTTAAATGAGCATGGTGAAACGAAGAAAACCAAAGTTGTCAATTTGATTATTTCTTTAAGTGTCGGTGTAATGGTGACGTTGGTTGCCCTTTCCAGCCACTCTCAAAAATTGATACCTTCGATTTCTCAGTATTATAAGGATACGGTAGCGACTGAGGCGGGCGGCGGTAATATCGTCAACGTCATTCTCGTGGATTACCGTGGTTTTGATACATTGTTTGAAATCGCAGTACTTGCGATTGCAGGGATTGCGGTTCTTGGCATGATTCGCCTGCGTGTATCGAGAAAGGAGACAACAGATGAAAACAAATGACGTCATTTTGCAGACCACAACCAAAGTAGTGTTTTTCATCATCTTCCTGTTCTCTATTCATATTTTCTTCGCGGGACATTATACGCCCGGCGGAGGATTCGTAGGCGGCCTATTGACAACGGGTGCTATCGTGCTGTTGCTTCTGGCATTTGACTTGAAGACAATTCAGCAAATTTTGCCTTTCAACTTCACTATAGTTACGGGGATCGGTTTATTGCTGGCATTAGGTACTGCTGCCGGATCAATTTTCTTCAATGTTCCGTTTTTCACACATGCATTCGACGACTTCACCTTACCGCTTTTTGGTGAAACGTCACTTCATACAGCGATGTTGTTTGATAGCGGTGTCTATTTAGTAGTAGTCGGGTCTGCCATTACGATTATCCAATCGATTGGAGGCGACGACTGATGGAACTATTGCTTGCAATCCTCATTGGTATCTTGTTTACGGCAGCCGTCTATTTAATACTTTCAAGAAGTTTATTGAAAGTTATTTTAGGTACCAGCCTTCTCAGTCATGGTGCGCACTTGCTCATCTTGACGATGGGAGGACTCGGCGGCTCAGCGCCTCCTGTATTGATTGATGGGGTGACTGATTTTGCAGATCCCTTGCCGCAAGCGCTGATCTTAACAGCGATTGTTATCAGCTTCGGTGTGACCGCCGTCATCCTCGTCATGGCGTACCGGATGTATTCGGTCCATAAAACAGATAATATGAATGAATTGAGAGGGAATGATGAACATGATTAATCTTCTTTTATTTCCGATCATTATTCCTTTCTTTTTCGCGATGATTTTATTGTTTTTCAAAGAGCAGGTAGTCATCCAGAGAGTTTTGACAGTGATCGGATTGGCTCTTAGTCTCGTTGCTTCGATTTGGCTGCTTGTAACAGTAAAAGCAGAAGGAATCCAAACTGTGACACTTGGAAGCTGGCCTGCACCGTTCGGAATTACGATGGTCTCGGATATGTTTTCCGCGTTGCTCGTTACCACTACGATTTTGATAACATTCTTTGTAGTGTTGTATAGTTTCCAATCCATCGGAATCGAGAGAGAACGTTTTTTCTATTACCCTGCGATATTGTTCATGATCACAGGGATTAACGGTGCTTTTACGACAGGTGATATTTTCAATATGTTTGTATTCTTTGAAGTCTTGCTCATCGCTTCTTACTTACTCATCGTATTAGGCGGCGAAAAGAGACAGCTTCGGGAGTCCATTAAATACATTTTGGTTAATGTCATATCTTCAGCGCTATTTGTCATCGCCGTTGCTTATTTATATTCTATTGTCGGTACGTTGAACATGGCGGATATTTCGGTGAAAATAGCAGAGATAAACCAGCCGGGGATCATCTCCGTCCTCGCAATTTTGTTTTTAATTGTATTCGGAATCAAAGGTGCGATCTTTCCCCTTTATTTCTGGTTACCTGGATCGTATGCCGCTCCGCCGATTCCTGTTTTGACATTGTTCGGCGCACTTCTGACAAAAGTCGGTGTGTATGCCATCACGCGTACATATACGTTGTTTTTCGTCCATGATATCGGATTTACGCATCAATTTTTGCTCGTCCTGTCATTGCTGACGATTGTGGCGGGTTGTATCGGGGCTCTTGCCTATTTTGATTTAAAACAAATTATTATTTACAACATCATTATAGCAGTCGGTGTCATTTTATTCGGTGTAGCACAAATGAATACATCCGGTTTAGAAGGCGCTGTCTATTATTTGATTCACGATATGTTGATTAAAGCCGCTTTGTTTGTCTTAATCGGGATCATCATTTACGTGACCGGTACTTCGAATTTGCGGGAGATGGGCGGGCTGATTAAGTCGCACGCTGCATTAGGATGGTTTTATTTGATTGCAGCGTTTGGGTTAGCGGGTATTCCCCCTCTGAGCGGGTTCATTGGGAAGTTATTGATCGTCAAGGGGGGCTTTGAAGCAGACAATGCATTTGGTAGCATCGTTCTCTTGGTTTCCAGTTTAGTTGTCTTGCTGTCTGTCATCCGGATTTTCATATATGCTTTCTGGGGTCCTCAAAATCCCGATTATCCGCTGCCTGTTACGAGTAAGCGAACATACCGCCAATTGATGGCGCCAGCAGTATTGCTCGTGCTGGTTACGGTAGCGTATGGTGTCGGTACGGAATGGCTCATGCCCTATATATCGGATGCGTCTGATGTATTACGTAATCCTTCCATTTATATAAATGCGGTGTTAAAGGAGTAGAGGTCAATGGCTTTTCAGATACTTTTAAATTTCTTCATTGCAGTCGTTTGGATGTTCATGACAAGTTCATTGACACCTTCTACATTCGTTATTGGATATATCATTGGTCTGCTTCTCATCATTATGACTCGACGCTTTTTCCCAGGTCGCCTGTATATTTGGCGTCTGTGGTCAGCGCTTAAATTGACTGCTATCTTCCTAAGGGAATTGGTGTTGTCTAATATCTCGGTTTTACTGTTGGTCATTAAACCGGACTTGTCATCGATTCAGCCTATGATTTTTGCCTTGCCTACTGAACTGGAGCAAGATTGGGAAATCACACTTTTGTCCAGTCTGATTACGTTAACACCTGGAACGATTGTCATTCATGTTTCGGATGATCAGCGGACGCTATATATTCATGCAATTGATGTGGACGATGTCGATGAAGCGATTGATTCCATTAAAAACACATTTGAGAAAGCGATTATGGAGGTGAGTCGGGGATGATTATTTTTTATACAGTCTGTTTAGTATTGGTCATCTTATCGATGGTCGGGTTGTTATACCGTGTATGGCGGGGCCCTTCTGTTCCTGACCGGCTCATCGCGCTCGATGCGATTGGTGTCATGCTGATCTCTTCAATCGCGCTATTGTCTATCCTATTCGACACGCCATTCTTTATCGACGTGATATTATTAATTGCCATCATGTCGTTTATTGGTACTGTGTCCTTCTCTAAATTTATTGAGAGAGGAGAGATTATCGAACGTGGATCTGATAGCTGATATTATTATTGTGTCACTCGTCGTTGTGGGAATCATCTTTACGATTGTCACGGTCATTGGCGTCTTGCGGCTTCCTGATGCTTATACTCGTGCGCATGCTGCTTCGAAAAGCGCCACGCTCGGTGTCATGAGTCTGTTGCTCGGTGTCTTCTTTCATTTTTGGTGGAATGAAGGACATTTCAGTATCTCGTTATTATTAGGGATTGCGTTTTTGTTCATCACCTCTCCGATCGGCGGTCATTTGATGGCACGCGCTGCCTATATGTCAGGCGTGAAACCTACCGAGTTGACAGTTGGAGATGATTTGAAGGACGAGGTTGAAAAGAAAAGAGCGGAAATAGCAAAAAACACGCAGGAGGATTGATCCTCCATGCGTGTTTTTTCTTTAAAAGTATGGATAGAATGGCTGATAATAAGGAGGATAAAAAGGATAAGGCTGTGGATAATAGCCGCCACCATAACCGCCGTAGCCACCGCCATAGCCCCCATATCCATAGCCTGGAGAAATGACATTTCCTAAAAATCCGCCGACCAAGCCGCCGAGAAATGGACCACCGAATCCATAGCCTCCGCCAAATCCACCTCCACCTGATCCATAACCGCCTCTGTAATGACCTCTTGACATAACATGCTCCCCCTTTCCCTGTATCCTATGCCCAAGATAAAAAAGGGTTTGGGTCAAACGCCTAATTAAAGTTATTCCTCTTGTTCTGCCGCAAGACGTTCTATAAAGGTCGCAAGCGTGCGCACCATGACACCTGTTGCTCCTTTAGGTCCTAACGCATGAGGACTTGCTGCGTCAGACGTACCAGCGATATCCAAGTGAATCCACGGCGTTTCTTCTGCAAATTCGCCTACGAACCCGCCTCCGAAAATCATATGGCCGTCGCGACCAGGTGAGTTATTCAAATCTGCAACATTACTTTTGCGAATACGTTTCTTATCATTTTCCGTAAGTGGAAGACGCCAAATGAATTCGTCTGTCTCTTCTGCCGCTTCGGCAAATTGAGTATAAAAGGCTTCGTTATTCGTCAATGTGCCTGTCTTGTCGTTACCTAGCGCCACAATAACACCGCCTGTCAGCGTCGCTACATCAATCAAGTATTTAGCACCGGCTTGCTTGGCATAGGTCACTGCATCCGCAAGCACGAGACGGCCTTCTGCATCTGTATTCAATACTTCAATCGTTTTACCGCTCAATGAAGTAATAACGTCATCCGGTTTAAATGCAGCACCAGAAATCATATTATCAGTCGATGCGATGACCGCGATGACGTTTTTCTTCGGTCGCGACTCCCCAATGATGCACATTGCACCAAGAACAGCTGCAGCGCCGCCCATATCCCCTTTCATACCTACCATGCCTTCACGGGGCTTCAACGAATATCCGCCCGTGTCGTATGTGATGCCTTTACCGACCAATCCAATGACATCCTCCCATTGTTCGGTCGCCTGATATTTTAAGACGATAAGCTGGGGTTCTTCTACGGATCCCTGGTTAACGGCCAGTATTGCACCCATACCAAGCTCCTCCATCTCCGCTTTGCCAAGGACATCAATCTCCAGGTCATAGCTATCTGCCAATTCGCGGGCATAGTCGGCCATTTTAGTCGGTGTCAATAAATTAGGCGGGACATTGACAAGTGTTCGCGCTTCATTCACAGCATTCGCATAAATCATGCCCACTTCGCCCGCTGCTTTAACACTTTGTTCATCCGCTGTCGTGATGAATGTTAAGGCAGAGAGTACCACATCGATTTCGTTGGATGTCGTTTGAAAACCTTCATATTCATATGCACCTAGGCTAATACCTTCAGATGCCAAGTAGGCAACATCTTCACAGGTGATGTCGTCATTACAAAAAGGAGCCGTCCACACTGCTGCTGTTTTTACTCGGTCCTTGCGCAACTGCTTTCCTACGGCAGCGAATAATTCACGAAGCGGTTGTTCCGCCAATTCTTTCTGCTTGCCGACTCCCATAAAATATACACGCTTGTATTTCTTCTCAGAAAGAGCAGGCATTTTCGTTAGTTGCTTAAAATCTTGTTGAATATCATGTGATTTTATCCAATCCGGTACAGATGGATGAAACGCTTTCACGAATGCATCCCAGCCTTCTATATTTTCCGGGTGGTCGGGCACTCCAATAATCAGTACATCAACCTCTTGCTGGTCAATTGTTAATGCGGTTTCAACTGTAATCATATGATGATATCCCCTCTCTTTATACAGCTACACTTTATTAGTATAGACTAGTCAGATTCACTGTACCAATGACAAGGTTTATTGTTTTTTGCATCGATTCAGAAAGATTATGGTATACTTGTTCTCAATATACCGACCGAAAGGGAGTGGAATCATTTGGCCATTTTTGAAAACATACCGCTCCTCGCAGCGTTATTCGCCATTCTTTTTGCTCAATTTGTAAAAATCCCCATTCATTTTTTATTAACACGTAAACTCGATATCGGCTTAATGACGTCTACAGGAGGGATGCCCAGCTCTCACTCCGCCGCGGTCACTGCCTTGACCACTGCCATTGCGTTTGAAGCTGGTCTCGAATCTCCATTGTTTGCTGTGTCCGCAATTTTCGCAGTCATTGTCATGTTTGATGCGACGGGAATCCGCTATCAAGCGGGGCAGCAGGCCATTATTATCAATCAAATGCGGGCTGATTTTCAAATATTTGTAGAGGATATAAAAGACTGGCCTAAGAAGGACAATGAGACAAAAATGAAAGAGTTGAAGACCTTACTCGGCCATAAACCGAGCGAAGTGTTCTTTGGCGCCTTAACAGGTATCGCGATTTCAATTTTCACGTATACCGTGATTTTATGAGTGTCAATCATCATAAAAACCCCCAAACCATTATAGGTTTGGGGGTTTTAGATATGTAACGATTCATCCATCAAAACATCTGATACCCTTGCTTGCGTAATATTTTAATGACGAATCCCGCAATGATCGCCCCTACCAGTCCGCTTGATAGAATCACGATATCTACCACATGAAGGGACATAATATTACTTCCCAGCTCACCAAACGCAAAGCCAGGTTTCGTGATGTATTGATACATCGGTACATCATCAATAATGAAAATGACCACGATCGGATAAATGATTGCCATAAGCCATGTCATGCGCAACAGCATATTCAACAAAAAGCCGATGCCGAAAAACATAACAATAAATATCAAGATCGATAGCATCACTTGTGCTATAGATATCGTTTGCATTGTCGTTTACCTCCAGTTCATCACTCCACATTTTACAGGATAGGATGAATGCTTTCAATAGAATGAGACAGAGTATGGAGACAATTTTTTCAGTTGTCATTAAATCTTAAAAAACAACAAAATGTTTTGATTGCCAAATCACTCATCAGAGTTGACTTTATATCGTACTTATAAAAAAGCACTTTTAAAAGCGTGTGTTTTATAATGCAGGAATGATATACAGGGTTTAGGGTTCCGGAATTTAGAGCTTAGAAATACTCGTAACGCTTCGCTTTTCCAGCGGGATTAGCTCACCGCAAGGCGTCCGCCTGGAACGTAGGTCAACGGTATCTTTACCGCTTAATAGTATTTTCCTCTACAAGTCAAAAGCACCCGCAGCTGCGAGTGCTTTTCCGTTTTTTTATTTTAGGAAGTTGAACTTCCCTTTTTTTATCGTCAAGCCGACTCCACCGACCATAAAGAGCGCGCGGTTATCAATCATTTTCTTCATGAATGATGCTTTTGTGCCTGTGATTTTCTTATCGAACACAACACCGATTGCATCAGAATCACCAAGTGAACACACGCTTCCCTTAAGATCCGGTACGAATTCAGCGGTTTGCTTGCCTTGAATCAAAGCGATGATATTATTCGCACACATATCACCTTGCTGCATCGCAATTTGAGCAGTCGGTGGATATGGACGATTAATCGCTTCATTGATCATTAGAGAACAGTCGCCGATTACGAAGACGTCTTCGAAGCCAGGTGCCCGCAAATCTTTGTCTACTTTTACTCGAGCACGCATGTTTTCAATACCCGATTCTTCAATCATACGGTTTCCGCGAACACCTGCAGCCCATACAACTGTACCAGCTTTGATGAATTCAAATTCATCTTCGCCTTTTTTTATCTTAACGCCTTCAGGAGTCGCTTCCACAACCGGAGTTCCGATAGAGAATTCTACCCCTTTAGATTCTAATTGACGTACTGCATATTCAACAAGTTCCGGATCAAAGCCCGGTAAGACCATTGGCGCAGCCTCGACACATAGAATGCGTACCTTCTCAGCAGGCACATCGTATTCTTTACATAATTCAGGGACACGGTTACCTAATTCACCAAGATATTCAATACCTGTGAAGCCAGCCCCACCCACAACAATCGTTAGACGGCTGTCGTCTTTCTCTTCTTCAAGAGACCAAGTCGCAAATTGGTATTCCATATGATCACGGATTTGGCGAGCTGCTTTTACGTTCGCAATCGATAGAGCATATTTATCAAGCCCTGGAATACCAAACGTTTCACCCTCGAAACCAAGTGCAATCACAAGATAATCATATGTATGCGAACCGATGTTTGTCGTCACATTCTTGTTCTTTACGTCAATTCCCGTCACTTCAGCTTTGACGAACTGCACTTTGTTGCTATTAATGACGCTTGCAATATCGTAACGCACTTGCTCAGGAGCCAACGTTCCTGCAGCCGCTTCATGCAACCAAGTAGACTCGTAGTGATAGTCGTTTTTATTGATGAGGATGACATCAGCTTCATCTGCACCTAATGATTTTTGTAAATTGACAACGGTCATCAAACCACCGTATCCTGCACCCAAAACTAAGATTGTCGGTCTTTTCACGTAAATCGAAACCACCTTTAAATTTATTAAATGCCGAGTACGTGTAAAATAGGCAATACATAGTTTTACGAAGTGCTGGCATTTAGATTTGATATGATTTTGCTTTCCCTATTTATAGTAGCCTTTTTGCGCATGCTTTTCAATAGGATTCTTATTGTGCAAATAATCAATTTCGACTAGTGAGCCACATGCATTTTCAGGCTATTATAAACAATTTATAGGTTTCAATCACAGTCCGGATTGTGTATTCCTTGCCTGTATGATTTGATTCTATTGTAGCCTAACTAATGTGGAAAAGCCATTCTTGAGGATGTTTAGACGCTTCGTTGAAATTTTCAATTCATGTGAGTACAACAGGTCATTTCCATTTTTCTGCAGTTATTTTATTTAATATACCTAAAACAGACAATTTCACATAATTCTATAACATGAGTTAAAAAAGAAAGTTTACACATTTTCAACAAAGGCTATTAGCATTGCCTCCTCATCAAGAAACCATTTTTTCTTTAATTGCAGAGAATGATAAGGATTATCGCTATGAAGATATGGTTGTGAAATAATGCTTTTAGCAACTGGGGCCACATAAATTTGATTGAGGATTTCCAGAGGCGCTGGATATTCAAAGTATAAATTTAATACAGGGTGCGGATTTTCATTTCTCCATTTTGCAAATCCTTGAGAAAAGTTCTTGTGTTCAGGCATTTTTATCTGTTGAAATATTTCTGCGGGCAATAAGTTTTGTGCCAAACAATAAAGACCATGTGCAGGCACACATAGTTGTTTCATCGCTTTACTGAAATCTGCACGCATGTATCCTGAACACAAATTTTGTAAATGATTCCCCATTGCCTCGACATTTTCTTTATGTAATGAAAGCAGAAATGCAACTACTGAACGCTCCCATTGTGGTTTCTTTGTGCCAACAAATTTTTCGGCAGCATAGAGCGCTTTTAGCAAAAGTATTTCATCCCTATACCAAATTGCCCTCAAGAGATTGCTCATCACAACATAAAACGGGTAACCATTTTTAGTTAACCCCAGTTCGGATGGAAGAATGCGCTCCATTATTTTGTTATCCCCGCAAGCGAATGCCTCTAAAATATGTAAGGAATTTTGACAATGGTCATACCCTCCGCTACATCCCGGAAGTAATTGATAACGCATTTGCTGGAAAATTAAATTATTCCACTTTTGCCAGTCTTGATGTAAAAAGCACTCATCTAACCATATATCGTAGTTGGTTTTTAACAGACCAAATGACATCGATTTGGTAATTGCTGTTAATACTTCATTATCTTGTGCCGTTCCTTCTTTTGCATTATTTATAATTGATTCATATTTTATAATACATTGATCAATGTATTGACTTTTATCCACATCCATTAACCTTCACAACCCCGTTTTTTATTTTTTTCGTTTCAAAACAAGAATTATATAAATTTTTCTCTATTCATTCTAAGATTTCTCATAAAGGAAATTTACCACATTTTTATAACATTAATATTTCATCTCATCATTTACATTTTGAATAACTTTCCATAACTCGTTTTCTGCATCTTGGAATATAGTTTTTAACCCCTTATTTTAAATCAAAAATGTACTTTCGGTATTTAGTCTAAAAAAAATAAGTTTATATAGTAAAGTGGGGTTTGTAGTCAAAAAGACCAAATTAAATTTAAATACATTTTATAATCCTTCAATATCCATGGTCTAAGACCCTCTGCACTCTTAGCAGATATGACAAGGTCAATCACTTGCTCAAAGTTAATACTTGGATACCTTTATTCAACGACATAAAAAAGCCTCCTTAATTTGTATTGTTTTAGCAACATACAAATCAAAAAGGCTCGATATTCACAACCCTAAACACATTACTTTAGGGTTGTGTTTACACTTTTCCGGGATTGTGTACACATCAATTCTAACCGCCAATTACAATCCGCACCCAACATTTACAAAACGGTTCATCAATCACATTCAGCAGGAGTTCCTGCTTTCTTAGCTGTTCGGAAAGACGTACCACATCCACAGTTTGCAATGGCGTTCGGGTTATCGATGGTGAAACCGCCGCCCATTAGGGATTCTTTGTAGTCCACTTTAGTTCCTTCTAAAATCGCTGCATCTTCACCTTTTACAAGAACTGGGATTTCGTGCTGTGTATACGACACGTCATCTTCTTCCTTTTCCTGCGCAAAGCCTAGACCGTATGTTAATCCGCTGCACCCTCCGCCATTGACGGAAACGCGCAGATAAGAGCCTTCTTCTTCATTATGAGTCATCATCTTCTTCACGTGAAATGCTGCTGCTTCTGTAATTTCAACTGGATTATTCATTATTCACACTCACTTTCCACGTTTTGTTCTATCATATCAATCTTTTTCATTAGAATGCAAACAAATAGTCCCCGCTATAGGTCTATTTTGCTGTATACTAAGACTTATGAATGAAAGGAATGAGTATATTGGAAGTTAGCCCTTTTTACGAAAAGAAAATGCAGTGTTTATTGTGCAAAGAGCATTTTCCAACTACTAGAATCCGTTCGCGTCAAGTTAGGGTAGCAGAGCATGATAGTGATTTTAGACCTATATACGTCAATGAGGAAATTAATCCTCTTTTATATAATGTTGCCGTTTGTCCTCACTGCGGCTTTGCATCTACTGAAGACTTTTCCCCTTATTTTGCTCCAGGCACAAAAGAGTTGATTGAAAAAAACATTACGTCGAAATGGCATAGTCGTTCATTCGGCAGTATCCGTACTAAAGAAGAAGCCATCGAGTCGTATAAACTTGCGTATTTAAGTGCGAACTTTAAGAAAGAAAAGTATTTGACAATGGCTGGTATGATGTTGAGAATTGCCTGGATCTATCGAGAAGCAGAAGATGATGCCAACGAAAAACGCTATTTAAGAATTTCACGTGACCTCTATATACAAGCATTTTCAGAAGGCGATCATGTTGGCACACAAATGTCGGAGACACGCGTACAGTATATGATAGCCGAATTATCTTGGCGTATACGCGATTGGGAAGAAGCAATTCGCAATTTCTCACGTGTAATCGAGAGTCAGAAAAGATCGACCGAGCCCCATCTTATCGAGCTCGCGAAGGATCGGTGGCAGGAAATTCGCGGGGAAGAATCTGAAAGCAATGATTGATTAGCTAAAAAAGCCGTGCAGAGAAGTATTGACTTCCCTGCACGGCTTTCATAATTAATTTAAAAGACCTGTTCGACTTCCACGACGCCTGGCACTTCTTCAAGCAAAGCGCGCTCGATGCCTGCTTTAAGTGTGATTGTAGAACTTGGGCACGTACCACATGCACCTAGTAAGCGCAGCTTGACGATTCCTTCATCGATATCTACAAGTTCACAGTCTCCTCCATCTCTCAAGAGGAATGGGCGTAATTTATCTAAAACTTCTTTAACCGGTTCGTATAGTTGAGTATCTGTTGTCATTGTAATCACTCTCTCCTTTCCTTATAATACTTATTATAAACTGCCGAGCAGAAAAAATCCAATAATGATTCGGAGGATTGATGAATATGTCACAAACACCCGTTACAATTGAAGTGTTTGGTGCAGATATAATCTGTGCCAGCTGTGTGAACGCTCCTTCTTCAAAAGACACGTACGAATGGCTTGAAGCCGCAATTGCAAGGAAGTATCCTGACCAACCTTTTACCATCACGTACATTGATATCGACAATGAACTATCTGATGACCGGCAGAGAGAAATTGCAGAAAAAGTCCGAGATGACGAGTATTTTTATCCACTCGTCCTAATTGAAGACGAGGTGATCGGCGAAGGATATATCCAGTTAAAACCAGTTTTTAAAGCAATGGAAACGCACGGTTATCATGCAGGATAAATTGATAATGGGACTGAATAATTGAGAACCATTACGAGAATGTTTCGATCTGCTACACGATCTATACAATGTAGACTGACTTTAAAAACGCGCCAAATCAAATAGCAAAAGGGAGCTGTCTGAGCAGCTCCTTCATACTTCATGCCACTCTGACATAGATAGTCCAGCCATATTTCTCTCGCAACATTTCGGCAGCTTGTCCTGTAGCTTCCTCTGTTATGAAACGTTCTTCCCCACAAACGATATAGATAATTATCTACCAAAGGCGGCCCTGTCATTACTTCTCCACTCTTTTTCTTCAAGCAAAAAAACAACGCTATTTCCTCCGCGATTCAAGATAATAAAAAAGCCACCGACAGAGTTTTACGCTCCATGAGTGACCTTTTTAGTATTATCCATTGTGCCACTTATACATCCACAGTAAACCTGATTTCATAAGACGAGCAATTCGACCCGTGACTGTACGATCGGCCAAGTATGCAAATCCTTGTTTCTTTCCTAATGAACCCATGAACCCTTTTAATTTCAACTCCGGCATTTCCTCCATGAGCGGCTCATTTTTCCAGAGTAGACGCAACACTTGTACTATCTGCTCTGCTTGAACCTCGGCCAACTGTGCACTTGGTGCATGAGGAAGAGCAGCAACATCACCAACGACATAAACGTTCGTGTGGTTTGGTATCTGGTGATATTGGTTGAGTACAACTCGTCCTGAACGATCCTTTTGAACGTCCATTGCTTCAATTATTTGACTCGGTTTAATACCTGCAGTCCAAACGACCGCATCCACGTCAATCGTCTCTTCATGATTATAAAGGACGGTTTGATCTACCTTCGTGATATTCGAATTGGCGACCACTTCTACTTCGTGCTTGTCAAACCAATCCTTTACATATTTACTCAAACGTTCTGGAAAATCGCGCAGAATCCGAGGGCTACGGTCAAATAGTTTAATCTTCAGATCAGGACGACTCTCACGCAATTCGCTCGCCAGCTCGATTCCGCTTAAACCTGCCCCTACAATACCTACAGTTGCTCCACCACTTAAACCTAGAAGCGTTTGATACGTTGTTCTTGACTTGCCGATTGTCTGAATGCTCAGCGTATTTTCTTCCGCGCCAGGGACGTTGTGGAAGTTATCTACGCAACCTAAGCCGATCACTAAATCGTCATACGTAAGTGTTTGGCCGTCAACTAGCAACACTTCTTTTTCACCAGGCTTAATTTCTTTAATCTCGCCCTCTACTACTTTCAATTGTTCATGGTTAGGAATAGCTACCCGAATTTCAGAATCAGGCACTGTACCTGCAGCCAACGCATAAAATTCCGTTTTCAAACTATGAAATGGTGTCCTGTCGACAAGTGTGATTTCTATATCTTTCGGCAAATCCTTATTTAGGAGACGAAGTAGAATTCGCATATTTCCATAACCGGCACCTAGTAACAATAATTTCCTCATAATGTTCTCCTTCTATGTCTATTTTCCGCTCAAAGCTCATTTGTTATTATAGCAGTTTGTGATACTTTTCACAATATGCCATGTTCATTGACGCCTCTCTAAAAAAAGAGTACCATTTCTAGTAGCGAGGTGAGAATGATGAACCCTATCGTAGAGTTTTGCATCAGTAATTTGGCGAGTGGTTCTTATCCGGTATTTGAGACATTAGAAAGAGACCCGAACATTGATGTACTAGAATACGGATGCTTGAGCTACTGTACTAAATGTACAGATACTTTATACGCAATCGTCAACGGCGAACTTGTCGAAGCGGATACTGCTGACGAATTGACAGCACGCATTTATCAATTCATTGAAGAAAATCCGCTTTTTTAATCATATAGCAAATAGCATAGTTCTCTACGGGCACTATGCTTATTTTTTTGGCCAATCCCCTAGTGAAGACAGTACATAGGTCGGCAGCAACTCTTTTATCAGCACCTCTTCCAGCGGAGTCACACCTGTCGCTACATACGCCGTGTCTATTCCATAGCGTATCCCTGCTAAAATGTCCGTATCGTAATTATCCCCGATCATTACCATTTCTTCCTTTTCATATGCACCTTGCTGCTGAATAAACTGCAGCATATGCGGCTCTGGTTTTCCTACAACGATAGGTTTTTCGCCGCTAGCGACCTCCATCAAATGAAGAAACGAACCATTTCCTGGTACGAGACCTTTTTCAGTCGGAAATTTCACGTCTTGATTGGTCCCTAAAAAGCGAGCGCCATTTCGAATCGCAAGACAAGCTTCCGCTAATTTGCTGTAAGTAATTTGACGGTCAAGCCCCATCATTACAACGTCTGGGTTTTTCGTTGTAAGCGTAATTTGTTCCGCCTCTAATGCCTCTTCCAGCCCTTCCTCGCCTATCATCATGACACTTGCCCCTGCATAATATTGTTTACAATATCTAGCAAGTGCTATGGCTGAATTCATAATATGATCAATATCTGTCAGCACACCAAATTCAGCTAATTTCTTTTGCTGTGCGGCCCGTGTCAAAGCCGCATTATTCGTAATGAAATATGTTTCTGCGCCTTCTGCCTGACAGTCAGTTACGAAATCGACCGCCTCAACAATAGGTTCTTTACCACGATACATTGTGCCATCCAAATCGAGACAATATGCCTTATACTCTCCCATACCCATTACTCCGTCGGCAGAAACGCAGAAACTGGTCCTAGTTCATTCGTCAAATAATCCCGTACTTGCTTCGGAAATTGTTTTAGTTCGTTTGACGTTTCTCGGATAGCCGTTTCTACTTCTGCTGTTTCTACTTCAACAAATTGACGTACAATCATAGGTCGTAAGGAAATTAATGCTTTCAAAGGATCCGCTTGTTCCGGCTTAATCACTTTTTCATCCTCTAAAATATCGATGATGTCATCGTAACTTCCCGGATCTCTCATAATGAATCCATCAATCATCGAGTTCCCTACATCTATAATTCCTTCTATTAAACCGTGCGCAATACGCTCAAGTGCAAGTTTATTTATTTCGCTTTGTTGCCAGCTGTTTTCCTTTTCGAAAAGTTGAATTAATTGTTCCATATAAGCAAGTGTCTTTCTGATTTGTTTTTGATCGACAAAATACATGATCTGTATTCCTCCTCATCATTTTTCTCTTTCTATCTTATCATATTTTCATCCAAACAAATAAAAGCTGCGGGCAATTGCTCGCAGCTCTCACTTTATTTTACTCAGTTTCTTGTGGTTCGGTTTTTACTTTACCAATCTTCTTCAAAATGAAATACGCACAGCCAAAATTGCAGTATTCATAAATATAATCCTGAACGGTGCTGATCTTTGTTTCATAAGTCGATTTTGCATTGCGGTCTTCAAAAAAACCTTTCAATCGCAATTGACCGTATCCCCAATCGCCAAGGATGTAATCATACTTCAACAATACTTCACTGAATCGTTCGTTCAGTGCCTCTTCATCAAAGCCGTCCCGAAACTCTTCTGCTAGCTCATATTGTACATTCTCTAAAATAACCATTCGATTCTTCACTTCCATATTAACTGCTCGCTTGCTGTTCTAACTCAAGCTGCTTGTCACCTTGACGTTGCTTTTCTTTAGCAGCAGCATTGACCTGCTCATCCGCATGATAGCTTGAGCGCACAAGTGGTCCTGCCTCACAATGGGAGAACCCTTTTTCCATTGCAATTTTGCGTAATTCACCAAACTCGTCTGGTGAATAGTATTTTACCACTTTCGCATGCTTTTTGGTCGGCTGCAAATATTGACCGATTGTCATGATATCCACATCATGTGCGCGGAGATCATCCATTGTTTCAATAATCTCTTCAACAGTCTCACCGAGTCCCACCATTAATGACGACTTAGTTGGAATTACTGGGTACATCTCTTTAGCACGAGCCAATAGTTCCAATGAGCGATCATACGTGGCACGCGCTCGGATTCTAGGCGTTAACCGGCGCACGGTTTCAATATTGTGATTTAATATATCTGGCTTCGCATCCATCAGACGCTGTAAATTATCACGATCTCCTCCCATATCAGATGGCAGGACTTCGATTGTTGTGAATGGATTTTTACGGCGAATGGCACGGATCGTCTCTGCAAAAATAGCAGAACCGCCATCTTTCAAATCATCACGTGCAACTGCAGTAACGACAACATGTTTCAAATTCATCAACTCAACTGAATCTGCCACGCGCTCTGGCTCGGCAGTGTCCAATTCATTTGGCAAGCCTGTTTTAACTGCACAGAAACGACAAGCCCTTGTACATACAGCGCCCAAAATCATAAATGTAGCAGTTCGACGCTCGCCCCAACACTCATGAATATTCGGACAACGAGCTTCTTCGCAAACTGTATGTAGATTTTTCTCGCGCATTAACTTCTTTAAACCTGTATAGTTCTCATTGGTGTTCAGCTTAATCTTCAGCCAATCGGGCTTCTTAATATGCTCTGATTTTCTTCCGGTTTCAGGTCTACAGGACAACGCTACCGACTCCATTCTGATCATAGATTCTACTCATGCCAATGTAACATAAATTCTGAAAATCTTCAATTGGGATTGCCCTCCTGACAGTTTGGCAAGAAGCGCGCCAGACCAAAAAACGTCTGCAGCAATTTTGGCTGCAGACGTTTCGTATTTTTTATTCAACCTTAAACTTTTTCTTGAATTTAGTCAGAACAGAGGCATAGAAGATGCTTAAAAACAGACCACCCCAGATGATGATCACACCGACTAACATCATAAGAATAGCAGAGCCGCTCATTCCTGTATCCATTTAAAGCCCTCCTTTGTCTTCTTCGTAATCAGTAGCAACACGCGTGTTGTTTTTCCATTTCAGTGAAGTGAAAACAATCGACATCACGAATGCACCGATAGCAACCGGCCAACCCATTGTCCATAAGAATGAAGTAGGATAGCCTTCATAGTTTTCAGCGATATTGTCTTTAATCAGGAAGAACAGCATCGTTCCAAGTACAACCGGTGTAATGAATGTCAATGAAACTTTCCACCACCAGCCCAAACGAATATCAGACACCGCATTGGCATGTTGTTCGAAAATGCCGAGTTTTCTGAAAACCCAAGCTAGCAAGATGACTTCTACAAGTCCGATGACTGCAATTCCGAATTGGTTGATAAAGTAGTCTGCTACATCGAGGAAGTATAAACCGCCTTTCGTCGCATATAGCATAGAGATTAATCCCGAAAGTCCGACACCAATGAACACAGAACGTCTTCTCGAAATATTGAATTTATCCGCCATTCCTGCGATATATGTTTCACATATCGAAATGAGAGAGGTCAGACCGGCGAGCACAAGTGACAGGAAGAAGAATGCACCGAATATCCCGTTCATTCCTGGCATTTGATTGATGATTTCCGGGAACACGACGAAGGCGAGACCTACTCCAGCCGAAGCAACGTCTCCCACATCCACACCCTGTGAAGTCGCCATGAATCCCAGCACTGCGAAGACCCCGATTCCTGCAAGCAATTCAACTGAAGAGTTTGCAAACCCCGTGATGAATGCGTTATTTGTAATATCCGATTTCTTCGGCAAATAACTGGAGTACGTTATCATGATGGCGAACGCAATCGATAAACTAAAGAAAATATGTCCATATGCCGCGACCCACACACGCGGACTTAATAACTTATCAATATCCGGTTTGAAGAAAGCATCCAAACCTACCATCGCTCCGTCAAGAGTAATCGCACGAATGACGACGAATAAAAAGAGTATAAATAGGACAGGAATAAATATCCGATTCGCCAACTCGATCCCTTTCTTGACTCCGCCCAGCAAGATGATAAAACAAATCGCCCAGACGAGCAACAGCGGCAATGCTACTCCTCCAACCAAACCTCCAACTTCTCCCGGGTTATCCGCTATTTTTAAGACGTCCCCAAAGAAGAAAGCCTCAGGGTCTTTTCCCCAAGATAAACTAAACGAATAAATCGTATACTTCATGGCCCATGCAATAATCACGGCGTAATAAGTGGATATGACAAAGGATACAAATATCCCCCACCAACCTAGAAATTCTGTCTTTTTTCCATTCAAACGGAAAAAAGATAATGGTGCCGATCCACGATATTTATGACCGATCGTGAATTCCAAGATTAAAATCGGAATACCGGCGGTCAATAGCGCGAACAAATAGGGGATAAAAAATGCCCCGCCGCCATTTTCATATGCGACATAAGGAAAGCGCCAAATATTACCAAGCCCGACTGCCGAACCCACTGCCGCTAATATAAAACCAGCTCTCGTTCCCCACTGCGAACGATTTTCCATACTACTTCCTCCTTTTAGTGTATTGTTGTTCAAAACTTACCACCATTCACTATTTTCCGATAATTTAAGTTTTGTATATTTAGTATAAACAGGACAGTAAAAGATGTCAAAACAATTTTAGACTAAGAGTGTGAATCTTGCTGACACTCTTAGTCTAAAGTTTTTAAGCCACTTGCGCTTGACGCTTTTTACCTCTAGCCGTCCAGTACGTGAATAATACTATCAATGCTATAATAACAACTACTAAACCAATCCAAACGGAACCAGTCATGCCTAGAACAAAATAACCAAGTGCTGACACGCCAGCAGCCACCAATGCGTACGGTAATTGTGTTGCTACGTGATCCATATGATTACAGCCTGCACCCGTTGAAGAAAGGATTGTCGTATCGGAAATCGGCGAACAGTGATCTCCGAAAACCGCCCCAGCAAGAACTGCAGATAACGCTGGCAATAATAATTCGGGTTCTGCGTTGACCATAATTGTGCCGGCGATCGGCAATAGAATTCCAAACGATCCCCATGAAGTTCCCGTTGAAAATGCCATCAGTCCCGCCAGAATGAATATCAATACCGGCAAGAAAGCTACTGGAATATTCAATTGATCTACCATTGTTGACAGGAAAAGACCTGTATCAAGTGTAGCAATTAACTCAGTTAAGCCCCAAGCGAAAATCAAAATCAGAATCGCTGGCATCATCGCTTTCAAACCGCTGATGAATGCACGGCCCATCCAAGAAACACTTGCTGTTTTATTCACTTTCATTTGCAGAACATATAAGAACATAGCCAACAGTGTAGCTGTAACGCCACCAACTACTAATGATTTCGGCACATCTGTATTTTCGAATATAGCCCAAATATCGAAGACACCCGCTTCTTGATAGCCAGTATAGACCATCATTCCAAGCGTCACGACAATTAACGTCACGATAGGTGCAACCAGATCGCGAACTTTCCCATAAGAGTGTTCAGGAAACTCTTCTTTCAGCTCACCTGGTATCTCTTTTTCCGGATCATACAGCAAACCTTCATTTACTGCCCGATCTTCATGTTTCTTCATTTCAAAGAAATCATTATTCGTCCAAGCGAAGAAAAAGACCATGGACAATGTGGCGATTACATAGAAATTCATCGGCGCCATCAGAATAAAGGCAGTTAACGGCGAATAGCTAACAGCGGCTGTCGTCCCAAGTATAAGAGCAAGCTGCCCGATCAAGAATGCCCCCCAACTTGAAATTGGAGATACTACGCAAATCGGTGCAGACGTAGAATCAATGAAATAAGCTAGTTTTGCACGAGATATTTTATGCTGATCCGTAATCGGTCTTGCAATTTGTCCAACCGCTAAAGAGTTAAAGTAGTCATCTACAAAAATTGCGATTCCCAAAATCATCGTCAACAGTTTCGCTCCACGCTGCGTACGAATTCGTGTGACCGCCCATCTCGCAAAGGCCGCACTGCCGCCGGACAGGCTGACAAATGCCGTAATGACACCAAGCAATAATAAAAACAACATAATAAATATATTATACGTATTCAATCCGTCATCCCAAAATGAAATCGTCATAGCTGTCCAAACATTTTTCAATGTTTCCATTGGGGAAAATTCCGCGATGAGTAAAGCGGCTGTGACAATCCCAGCTCCTAACGATAGTAATACTCTCCTCGTCACCAATACCATCACGATAGCGATAACAGGAGGCAAAATGGATACCCATGTTCCAATCATATTAATTCCTCCTCTTTCTAGTCGGTAGATTGTATCGAAAAGTAGATGGTCAGTCGAAGAAGGGAAAGCCTATTACAGAGAAAAAGCCGACTCCAACATGTTACAAACGTGTAGGAGTCGGCTTAACAGTTCATCTGCGAATCAATCATCATGTACAAGATAAATGGATACGGATCATCCGGCTGTTGTAGCGCTCCATACATTACCGCTGTATGACAAGATCATTCCTCTTCGAAATGACCCCAACCTGAGAAGTTGACCCTTCTCAAACTTCGGCATTGTCTCCTTTCAATTGCGGTCATCGACGTCACTCTCTCGCAAAATACTTATAAACAATGCAACCTCTACGTAAGTCTCGATATTCTTCTTTTAACAGTGTAGCAATAATCGACATTGTTCACAATAGCCTTTTATTCCGGTTCTTGCAACGGAACCTCTATTTGTGCCGGCGTCTGCTCTCCTTTCGAATAAATTTGCGGAACTTTTCCTCTGATCAAGCCCATCGCGACAGGCATTCTCTGCGTTACTACGCTCTTACTCGTTGCAAGCGGAACGATAATCTGAACATTCACGTTCACCAGCAAGGTCACTTCTACATAGGCATTATTTATCCCGAATTCCTGTATATCCGTTTCCACATCGGTGTGGACGTTTCCCATGACATGAAAACGGATCGGAATTTTCGGACCCAAGTTGCCGAGCAACGGAATATTGGTCGCTTGCCCGAGCGGGACAAAGAAAACGACGCCTTGCTCTTTCGCCATCATTTCAGGATTATACTCCAAATCACCTAACGGCGGCAGCATGTCTAGATCGCCACCTTCTGCACGTTCGAGGTGATCTTCAACCAATTGATGAACTTCCGCCATAACCTGACTGATGATTTCCGTATTAAATTTCGTCGTGACGGTATCTCGTGTCTCATCCGGCACATTTTCAATTATTTCATTGATATCATACACGCTCGTAGATCGTGCATTGATCGCTTGGCTGATTACATGGCTGGCTATTTTCTGCGTTTGTTTTTCAGCATATTGCGTATAGATTGGGGTCAGCTGTTTATTGACTGAGTAAAAAAATAAGGCGACTGCTATGAAAATCGTCGGAATGATCAACCTCAGCCAATTTCTCGCATAACTTCTTTTTCTCGGTCTTTTTTGATTCGTATAAAACCGCAAAACGACGCCTCCTGCTTCACATTATGCGAATCAGGAGGCGGACATACTAGCTCTCATTAAAATATTTTTTTCCATACCAGCCTAGGACATCGCGAATCATCTCAGGCATGATATATTCTTTAGGAACATCCTTTAATAGAGGAAAGAAAAATCCGAATGTAAACATATCCAATGTAGCGAGCCTATACGTTTCGCCAGGCTCCACTGCCCGGTTGCCTGCAAATAATTGTCCGTCCTGATTGCGGAATAATCTTTCATGAACCATGCTTCCCATGAATGTTCCCCGGAATCCCAAACCTTTGATTTCCAATTCCGTCCACTTCGGATCAAGTGATTGTTCATAAACCTGAAGTAATTCCGAACCGTCCAAGTGTACGATGCAAGGATTGATCGGATGCGGCAACAACGAATGTAAATCACCTCTTGTCACCCAACCCTCGTCTAGACTTCCAAGGAAAATCCCGGCGTTAAAAAGTGCACATTCCGCATGCGTATAAGCTAAAAGCGCACGTCCGAAAAAGGATGAAAGCGGGCTTTCTGCTGTCAGCTTCTGAGCCAGCGGGGAAGGGTTATAGAAGACAGGCACTTGCAAAGCTTCCTCTCCTTCAGAAAGATAGGCATTCACCTGTTCAACATCTTCTGCTGTTTGCTCCATCGTATTGGTAGGAAACACACCGGCCTCCATATGGACAACCTGATTCGTCATGCGATCGATCTCGACTTGGATATGGCCGATGTAATGACCAAACTTCTCTGCCGCACCAAGCAATGTATCCTCAATCCATTCTCCGTCCTTCAATAAATGGTGGGTATGTCCTCCTAAAATAATATCTAATGCCGGATATTCCGCAGCCAGAAGGCGATCTTCATTGATGCCTAAATGTGATAAGCAAACCACGAGATCTGCTTGTTGTCGAATACGAACTAACTGTTCCCGGATTTCTTTACGCGGCTCTGTCACTTTCCAGCCAAGCTGTCGATAAAAAGCATAGTACGGTGCAGTGGCTCCGATCACTCCAACCCTCACGCCATCTGTCGTTTCAAATATTTCAGAAGACTTTGCCCAAACTGGCTGCTCTCCATTTAGCTCTTTCAAATTACAGATCAATACATCAAACAGAGCATCTTCATATAACGTTTCAAGCGTCTGTTTAGACATGGTGATCCCTTCATTATTGCCGATTGTCACGGCATCATATCCTACTTCATTCAATAACTTCACGTTGCCCTTGCCGTCCGTTCCTTCTGTAAAAGGATGGGATCGGTCAACATGATCACCAATATCAAAAATGAAACAAGCCTCGCCTGCCTCTTCCGCCTGCTCTTTACGTTGCTTCAGAAAACGTCTGATCTGCGGCCAATTTTCGAAATGGCTATGTATGTCGTTGGTATGATAAATGTGAATCGTAGCTACCGTTTCTTTCATATAGGTCATCCCCAAATCCCCTCATAGATTGAATGCAATCCAAAGACGAGTAAAATGATACGTATGACTAAAACCAATGTATCTGATTTCATTTTGCCATTTAAATAAGCGCCTAGCATTCCACCGAGATATGCTCCCGGGACAACTGGTATGGTGTAAAGCCACGGCACATTTCCAAGTGAAATATGCGAAATCGAATTGACGACTGCCGACAAGAACACCATCAGCATCGACGTTGCTACCGCTACATGCGGCGGGAATAAGAACAATAATATCATTGCAGGTACGATCATCGTACCTCCGCCGATTCCGAATAAACCAGATGTCAGACCGATGAACAGCGACAATAAGACAGCAAACCAAATTGGATAGCCATACAGATGTGTCTCACCTTGCGGATCGGTAAATGAAATCTTTTTGCCGTTATCGACAAACCAACGAATTGGCTTCAAGTACTTCCTAGTCAGTAGCAGGGTGGACAATACGATCAGTAAAATACCGAAATATAAATTAAATGATTGAATGCTTAAGCTCTTGTTGATCCAAGCCCCTACTACGATGCCGGGTATACTCGCTATGAAAAATAAAAAGGCACTGCGATAGTCAATCGTTTTCACTTTCATATAAGAAAGCGTCGAACCAAGCCCGTTCGCGATCATCATAATGACGGACAAACCAACTACGCTTTGCGGTGTGATGTCTGGAATCATTCCGAGATTCAGACCGACGAACAATGTGATAGGCACAAGAATCGTACCGCCGCCTAGACCCGCTATGGAGCCGATGACACCTGAAGCCAAGCCGATTAATGCCAGGATTGCATATTCCATTAGTGATCCTCCTCAAACAAATCCAACTGCTTGGTGAGCGGCTGACCATACTCTATGTTGAAAAGGTTTGCGAACTGTTTCGCGTTCTTTGCTGCATGCTGACCCGAGTTGTTATTAAAAATGATATATACATCTTGCGCTTGCTGCTCCAATGTCTGGACAACTTTTCGCAACTCCTCTAGCTCTGCTTCATTATAGTCGTATAAATAACGAACCTTCCTCCACGCCTTGCTGTCTCCCGTTGTATTGACCCATCCTTTGTCGTTACGTCCGTGAAGACGCAATAATACCTTGGAGTCCGTCGCAACCGGAACGAGCGGCACACTGCCATCACCTACTTGCGGCTCATCGCAGACGCCATGGATAATATTCAGACCACGCAGAAATTCTAGAGTCTTCTCGCGATAGGCTGGTGAATACCAAGATTGATGGCGAAACTCCACCGCTATCGGTAAAGGTTGCAACTGCTCATGCACGAAGCGAATCCGCTCTACATTTTCTTTTTGACAATCAAACCAAGGTGGAAATTGTACGAGCACCATTGCGAGCTTCCCTGCTTCCACAAACGCACTCATCGATAGTTTGAATAACGAGAACATCTCTTCTTCTGAATCATAAGGAATCTTACCACGCTGATGACCTGTGATCCCTTGATAGGCTTTGACGATAAACTGAAAATCAGCGGGCGTTTCATCCGTCCACTTTCGCATCATCTTTTCAGACTGGATTGCATAAAACGTCGAATCCAACTCCACAATCGGAAAATGTTGACTATAATCAAGGAGCTTTTTATTTGCTGCCGTCTTTTCATTATATAGGCTCGGGTGATCTCCCCATCCCGTCAAGCCGATGTGTATCATGGAAAGTCCCCTCCTTCAATCTTTAGAATAGTGTATCATACCTTATGTATTTTCGGAAAAAACGTTACTTTGAATCTATCGGTCTTCACATGCAGCAAGCGCTCATATGCAATTTTCTAACCATAAAAAAACGTTCCGGGTTTTATGCCCGAAACGTTTGTTATAGTTAGCCACGCCATGCGCTCATTCCGCCACGTACGTTGGTGACGGTGAATCCTGCCTTTTTCAATTGACTGGCTGCTTTTGAGCTGCGCATTCCGCTTTGACAAATGACTACAACTTCCTGTTCTTTTTTCAAACTGGCGACCTTACTATTTAATACGTGCAGTGGAATATTTTGAAATTCCTTAATATGTTTACCTTTATATTCTGCCGGTGTGCGCACGTCAATGAACTGAATTTTTTTATCTCCCAAGATTACTTTCAATTCATCTGTCGAAATGGTGCTGATATCTTTAGCGGGCTTCATTCGCCAAATGAAAAATACGACAATTGCGACGGCGATGATCCATCCCAATATAATTTCCTCCCCCCACTGCTTAGTTGGTCAATTCCACAATGACTAGAATTACACCCATCACGACGAACGCTACATGACCAATGCAAAATCGAGGAAAAAATTTCTTTTCCATTTCTTCCGCTGTTTGAACCGTACATGTTTTGCATGTGAAGAGTTGCTTCATTCGTTTCATGCGTCTAATGCAGCATGAACACTTGCCGGATCATACCCTAATATCCATTTACCGTTTAACTGCGTTTGCGGCACACCCATTTGCCCTGTCATTTCCACCAGGCGCTGACCAGCTGCCGGATCTATCGTCACATTGATCGTTTCATAAGGCACATGAATTTCATCTAAATAATTTGTCATCATCGTACAGTAAGGACAAGTCGACGAAACATAAACCGTTGCTTTTGCAGTCATAATTAAAAACCCCTTTTCATTTGTTAATATCTATAGTATATACCCCTAGCCGTATACGGTCAACTAATCGGTTTTCATATTTTTAGGGCTGCCGGTGTAGAATGTACGTATCAAAGAACTGCGCTGTAAGAGAAAGTCTGTTTTTGTTTATGCACGTTTCACCTCTCCCACTTCCCTTCAGGTCCTGCCATAGAATTTATCAGTCACCAATTTGATAAAATTGAAACCTTTCATTTACCTATCCGTAGAATAAGAAACGAAAGAATATAGAAATGGAGGGATGGATATGGAGCTGTTCGGAATCGAAGTTCAACAGCTATATTTATATATCTTAATCATCGCAGGTATCATAAGCCTTGTGTATGTATTGATCAGTGATTTAGCTGATGGAGTTGGTGAACTAAGCCCATTTCTCGATCCAGCTGTCATTCTTGCGTTCATAACATTTACTTCGGCTACCGCATATCTATTAGAACTTATGACATCATTAAATAGTGGGAGCATCTTACTCATTGCGGCAGTCGTTGCTATTGTTTTAGACTTCTTACTCTATTTCTTCGTTTTAGTTCCGCTCAGATCCGCCGAAGTTTCGCTTGCCTACACAGATCAATCACTTACAGGTCTTGTTGGCAAAGTCATTGTTCCGATCCCAGTAGACGGATATGGCGAGATCATTATCGAAACGGTGAATGGCAATTTAGCGAAACGTGCTGCCGGCTATGAGAATGAAGCCATTGAGTATGGAAAAGAAGTATTATTAATCGAAGTGGAAAATGGAACATTTTTCGTAAAAGAGTATGAGCCATTCCGCTTCAAATAAGTAAAGGGGGAAATCAGAATGGGTTTTGGATTAATTGCAATAGGAATCGTAGCGTTTGTGTTACTAGCTGTCATTGGTGTATATGTTCTGAAATACCGTACAGTTGGACCAGACGAAGCATTGATTGTGACAGGAAGTTATTTAGGTTCGAAAAATGTGCATACAGATGAATCAGGAAATCGGATTAAGATTATTCGGGGTGGAGGTACATTTGTCTTCCCGGTTTTCCAACAAGCCGAACCGCTTAGTTTATTATCAAGCAAGCTGGAAGTCACCACACCTGAAGTCTATACCGAACAAGGCGTTCCGGTTATGGCAGACGGAACGGCAATTATTAAAATCGGTGGTTCCATATCTGAAATCGCGACGGCTGCAGAGCAGTTTTTAGGAAAATCAAAAGCCGATCGTGAGAATGAAGCAAAGGAAGTATTGGAAGGTCATCTTCGTTCCATCTTAGGTTCTATGACAGTAGAGGAAATTTACAAGAATCGCGATAAGTTCTCACAAGAAGTTCAACGTGTCGCTTCTCAAGACCTTGCCAAGATGGGCCTTGTTATTGTTTCCTTCACCATTAAAGACGTGCGTGATAAAAACGGCTATCTTGATTCACTCGGTAAGCCGCGTATTGCGCAAGTCAGACGTGATGCAGACATTGCAACGGTTGAAGCAGAAAAGGAAACACGCATTAAAAACGCTGAAGCATCTAAAGAAGCACAAAAAGCGGAAATTGAACGTGCGACGGAAATTGCCGAAGCTGAAAAAGAAAACCAATTAAAAGTTGCTGAATATCGCCGTGAGCAAGACGTCGCAAAAGCACGTGCTGACCAAGCGTATGAATTGCAAACCGCTCGCTCCAAACAAGAAGTAACGGAGCAAGAAATGCAAATTCAAATTATTGAACGTCAGAAACAAATCGAATTGGAAGAAAAAGAAATTTTACGTCGTGAGAAGCAATATGACTCCGAAGTGAAGAAAAAAGCGGACGCGGACCGCTACGCAATCGAGCAAAATGCCGAAGCTGAAAAATCAAGACAATTAGCGGAGGCAGATGCAGAAAAGTACCGTATTGAAGCACGTGCCAAAGCCGATGCCGAAAAAGTTCGACTCGATGGTATAGCTAAAGCAGATTCCCAACGTGCGCAAGGTGAATCAGAAGCCGACATCATCCGACTGAAAGGTCTTGCAGAAGCCGAAGCAAAACGCAAAATTGCAGAAGCCTTTGAACAGTACGGGCAAGCTGCTGTGCTTGATATGATTGTCAGAATGCTGCCTGAATACGCAAGAGAAGTCGCAAGTCCACTAGGCAATATCGACAAAATCACTGTTGTGGATACAGGTGGCGGTGAAGGCGGCGGTGCCAATAAAGTCACTTCCTATGCGACAGATCTAATGTCTACGTTGCAAGAGACACTTAAAGCTTCTTCTGGTATCGACGTGAAAGAGATGCTGGAAAATTATTCAGGCAAAGGAAATATTCGTTCAAGTATTGAGGAGCTGACGAATGAAGTGATTCGTACAAAGCCAGACCCTATTGAATCGAAAACGAGTGAAATTGCGGCGACTGATGAAACTGAAAGATAATGTAAGGAAGAAAATCCGAAGTGCTTTTATCAAGCGCTTCGGATTTTTTGTGTTATTAATATGTTCCTTCAGATGGAGATGTAAAATTGATTGAAAAACTACTTAACTAAATTCGTGGACCTTATTTTCTTTTTGATCGATTTTGTCTTCCTAACCTATATAATTAACTCAACTTTCACAGACTTTTTATATGATTAGGACATACTTCATACAGAGGATCACTCTGCAATTGTAACCGAGAAATTCACTTTAAACAGTTTGACAGGTAAGCCGATTTTTTTTGAGTTTGTCGATTTATATAAATGTGGCAGTTGCAACACTTAAGAATACGTGGACAAGTTCATTTAAATCTAAATGAATGGCCACCGATAAAAATGCCCATCCTATTTCATAGGAAAGAATGGGGGGATCTTATTGCATATTACAAACGTATTTTGGTATGCCGTTGTCATATGTATTGCAATTGTACTTTGGGGATCTCTTGCCCCTGACCATTTAAATGAATTAACCGCGTCTGTTACTGGTTTTATTTACAATCAATTTGGTTGGTTTTATATGGTTGTCATCATTGCAATGATTAGTTTTTGTATTTATATGATGTTCTCACGTTTTGGCAATATTAAGCTGGGGAAAGATGATGATGAACCCGATTTCAGTTTGCCTGCTTGGTTTGCGATGTTATTTAGTGCTGGCATGGGAATTGGGCTTATGTTCTTTTCGACAGCAGAAACCATCTCACATGCTTTCATTAAATCACCAAATGCGGTACCAGGTTCAGAACAAGCAGTTTTAGAATCCCTTCAATATACTTCCCTACATTGGGGATTCCACGGTTGGGGTTTATATGCTGTAGTCGCACTTGTCTTCGCTTATTTTAAATTTCGTGTCGGTGCTCCTGGGTTAATTAGCGCAACACTGGAACCGTTATTCGGAAAAAAAGTGATGCGTGGTTCAACCGGACAATTAGTCGATACACTTGCTATTTTTGCAACAGTTGTTGGCGTTGCATCCACGCTTGGTTTTGGCTCGGCTCAAATCAACAGTGGGTTAACTTTTTTATTTAACGCGCCAAAAGCTTTTTGGTTTCAACTCATTATATTAGTTGTAGCCACTGTCATCTTCATCATATCTGCATGGTCAGGTATTGGAAACGGCATCAAATACTTAAGTTCGATTAATATGTGGCTCGCGATCATACTATTGTGCGCATTATTTATCGTAGGACCAACAATGTATATTATAAACATATTTGTAACAACAATTGGAAATTATATAAGTAACTTCATTCAAATGAGTTTCGAATTAAAACCAATAAACGAAGATCAGAGAGCGTGGATTAACAACTGGACTATCTTTTATTGGGCATGGTGGATATCATGGGCACCATTTGTCGGAATGTTTATTGCACGTGTATCAAAAGGGCGTACAATCAAACAATTTATTGTTGGTGTATTAATCGCCCCTACCCTCGTAACATTTATTTTTTTCGCTGTTTTTGGTGGGTCCGCATTAAATTTAGAACAACACGGCATTGCTAAACTCTCCAAATTGGCTACGGAAACCGTGACATTCGGAATGTTTGAATATTATCCAATAGGCATGATACTATCTTTTTTGACGATAATTGTAATTGCGATATTTTTTATTACATCTGCCGATTCAGCTACATTTGTACTCGGTATGTTTAGTACAGGTGGACAACTTAACCCATCAAATTTTGTGAAAATTATTTGGGGACTGATACTTTCTGCGATGGCTGCAATTGTCATGTACTCTGGCGGACTTGACGGTTTTCAAAACATGCTCATTATTGCAGCACTCCCTTTTTCCATTATTCTCATTCTAATGGTCATATCGTTTTACAAAACAATCAAACGTACCGAGTGATTGGGAACGGCTTAACAATACTTTTAGTAAGGCGGGATTATAAATGAAGTTAGTAAACGTTCGTAAAGGCCAATTTGTTTATTATCAAAATCAATTGCATAAAGTGTATTCTGTAAAGACATTTTTCAAACGGTCCATTCACCTCATTCGCCTGCAAGATTTTGAACAACAACTTTCTACAGCGAAAGATATTGATTTTTATAAACCTAAACACTTAGATAGTTTCGTTTACACTCATAAACGTTATACACTAGATAAAAATGTCAAAGCGAAAGTGGGTGATTACATTTTAGTGATCAATCCAAAACCTGATTCGATGGATCATCACTATCTCAACGCCATCGAAATCGTATCGTCAGTTGAAAGAAATGGCGTGATTAGTAATCAGTCAAATGGAATCAGACATGATGAATACTGGGTAATGGTGCCTGGACTTGAGGAGGGCGCGACGATTATCGACTTTCAAAATCCAGATAGCGAAATGATTGAGAACCAGGAATCACAACAGGCAGAAACCGATTTACCGGAAACATATATACCTAAAATCGGCGATGTATATCAAAGAAATGATAGTGATCCTGTCATGCAAGCAATGGTTGTTTCCATAAAAGGGCAGAATGTTTATTTAGGTGGCAATCTAGAAGTGAAAATGAACATATTAACCGACAATGAAAAGTGGAGTTATGTGAAAAACGTGAAGGACTAATGCGGGACACATAGCAATCTGATGTGGGCGCGACCTATTGTTATGGCAGATGGAAACCGAAGAACCTCGACGTTTTCAGCCAAAGAAAAGGCGTTTGTTTTACAAGACTTGTTCCAAATACGCTGTTAAGTTCAGATGTAACTTTAAAAGAGCAAACCAATTCATATTGGTTTGCTCTTTTATCGTATTCTCTTGTGGAGTCACTGGAAGGAATACATGCGAAGGTTATTCAGTTCCATGGTAACTTGTTTGATTCGCTTTACCATTTCAACTGTAATCATTTGTATGTCGCTCGTATTTAGATTGAAATAATTCCGGTAAGAAAATAAGCTTTGTTCCATACTTACTCTTTTACCAAATTTTACACTAAGCATTATTTTCGCACAGCAATCGTTTATTAATTTTCAAGAAAAACATACTAGCCAGACCGCATCATTCGCGTTGGTCACTCAATTGTTTTCATCATAATAAAGTCTGTTTGTTGTTCATCTCCCATATAGAAAGAGTGAGCGCCTGTTTTAACAAACCCCATCTTTTGATAAAACTGAATTGCCCCTAGATTGTTTTCCCACACACCTAACCATACATTCTTTTTACCTTGGTCCTTCGCAAGTTCAATTCCCTTATTTAAAAGAAATTTTCCAAGTCCCTTTTTTTGAAATTCTTTATTAATATAAATCCGTTCAATTTCCAACGCTTCTTTACCCATTTCTTCTGTTTGAGCTTCATTGACATTTATTTTCAAATAACCTGCGAGCTTCTCATCCCAATATAGAAAATAAAATTTTGAAAAGGGAGTTAAAACTTCTTTTTCTAACCTCTTTGTATTAAAGGCTTTTTCCAAATAGGTTTTCATGTTTTTTTCCGAGTTCATATGAGAAAAAGTCTCATAAAAGGTGTTATAACTGATTTCTTGAAGAGTATGTATATCCTCAATTGTACATTCATTGATAACTACAGACATCTGATTCCTCTCCTTCTATGATAAGATAGTGCCAATTAATCCCGAAATGGACCCATCTTTAATTCAATACAAGATGAAAACACTTTGAATTAACGAATTGAGCCGAGGATAATATTCTAATCACCGACCACTATCATTTACCGTCCTGTTCTATTAACATCATATCATTATTTCATTATTCAGTAATACGATTCTATCTTTTTCTTTATAAAAAATCCCCAAAATTCTCCCTTCATGAGCACAGGCATATAAATACCATCTATTATATCTCGAAGAATGGCTTCTCTAATAAAAAACTGAGTTTGCACATTATCGGCAAACTCAGTTTTTTCACTTTATTTAGACCTTTAAAAAACTAGTTAAGACGTATGAAAACCAGAGTACGAAATAGCCTTCTTTTTGTTTGCATATTTCTGTATGAGTGGCTCTGTTTCACTCATACTTTTTCCGTATTTGGAACTTTAATAATTTCCCTTGCAAACTTCGCGGTAATTCCTCTACAAAATCAATGTGATACGGTATTTTAAACTTCGCTAATCTGCCATTACAAAATTCAATAATTTCTTCTTTCTCGGCTTGTTCACCCTTGCGCAGCACAATTGCTGCCAATGGTACTTCTCCCCATTTTTCATCCGGAATCCCGATCACTGCAGCGTCTTCCACTTTAGGATGTTCATGCAGTACACCTTCAATCTCCGCGGGATAGACATTGATTGCACCGGATAAGATCATATCTTGTTTTCGGTCCACGATATAGTAATATCCATCTTCGTCTTGAAGCCCTACATCGCCTAAACTGAGCCACTCACCCTTAAACGACTCTTTGTTCGCTTCTGGTCTTTGATAGTATTCATCGCATAAAGTAATTCCTTTGACAAAGAATTCCCCTGCTTCATTCACTTGCACCTGTTCCCCCTCGTCATTAAGTAATTCAATTTCCATTCCTAACATCGGCACTCCAACCGATCGATCCTTTTCCATCTGCATTTCCGGGAATAAATTAGCGGCACCGCCTAACTCGGTGGCTCCATAAAATTCATTCAATTCAACTGTACGAAAATACTCAAACACCTTTTCCTTCGTGCTCGTATGTAAAGGTGCGCCAACTGAAATTAATGATTTTAATGAAGTGACGTCAAATTGATGCAAGATCTCTTCAGGCAATGAAAAGATTGCTTCTAACATAGGTGGTGCTAAAAATATAGTAGTCGTCTTCTCTTGCTCAATAGCCTTCAATACTTCCACCGGATGGAATTTCTCCAAAATGTGAACGCTGTTTCCTACGAATAGATTAGGTAGCGAAATACTTAAAGCGGCCGCGCCATATAAAGGGCCAGTTGCTAACCCTTTTCCAAGTCTACCTATGTTAAATTCAATACTGAACAATAAACTGACTAAGTACATGGTGCGATGAGAACGCACTGCTCCCTTCGGATAACCGGTTGTCCCGCCCGTATACATGATGGAGAGAGTATCTAATTCATTAAGGGGTGACGAAGGTACAGGTTCCTCCTTCGAGAATGCAGAGATCCAATTTTCATAGTTCAAAAACTCAGCTTGTTCATCTATTCCTACCGTGATAAATTGTTTTGCTGTTCTATACTTTTCAATGAAAGGGACTACTTCATTAATAAAGCGTGAGTCTACTACTAGGACGACAGATTCAGAGTCATCCAGGACATGTTGAATTTCTGGACCGACAAATCGAGAGTTGATCGGTACATAAACAGCGCCTATTTTCCCGCAAGCAAATATCACTTCAAATAATTGGTGGCAATTCATCAGCATGAATGCCACTTTATCTCCTTTATCAACTCCGATATCTTGCAGTGCATGAGCCAGTTGATTAATTCTCTCGTTGAAATCCCGGTAAGTAAATTGCAGTCCTTTAAATGTTATAGCTTCTCTGTCTTGGTACCGCGCTGCATTCAATTTAATTGGATCACTAAATAACATAGGTTGCATTGTTTCACTCCTCTATGATTTTAGTACTTTCTTTTTAATCTATTATCTTACTAGCCTTTCTTTGGCTTCGTTATATTGTTCTTCTAATTGTGCAACATAATCCTTTGTCGACTGCACTTGGTCAATCACACCGATTCCTTGTCCGCAGCCCCAAATATCTTTCCATGCTTTTTGTCCAGCGTCTCCTCCAAAATTCATCTTGGTCGGGTCACTTTCAGGCAAGTTATCTGGATCCAATCCTGAAGCTCGAATGGACGGTGCTAAATAATTCCCGTGCACTCCTGTGAAATAGTTGCTGTAAACAATGTCATCGGAATTCGCCTTTACAATCGCTTGCTTATATTCTTCAACAGCTCTCGCTTCTTCAGTAGCAATAAATGGTGAGCCGATGTATGCAAAATCAGCACCCATCGCTTCTGCCGCTAAAATGCTGCCTCCGGTTGCAATTGAACCTGCAAGTGCCAGCGGACCATCGAACCAATCACGAATTTCTTGAATAAGTGCAAATGGACTTTTTGGTCCCGCATGCCCTCCTGCGCCTGCCGCTACTGCAATTAAACCATCTGCCCCTTTTTCAATCGCTTTTTTCGCAAACATATTATTGATCACATCATGTAACACGACACCACCGTAACTATGTGCTGCCTGGTATACATCTTCTCTTGCACCGAGCGATGTAATAATGATCGGCACTTTATACTTTTTACAAGTTTCCATATCCTCTTCCAGTCTCTCATTGGACCGATGAACAATTTGGTTGATTGCAAAAGGTGCTGCCGGACGATCAGGATTTTTCGTATTATATTCTGCTAATTTTTCCGTGATTTCTGCAAGCCACTCATCAAATTGAGAGGATGGCCTTGCATTTAGAGCCGGCATAGAGCCGATAATTCCAGCTTTACATTGCTCAATCACAAGCTTCGGATTACTAATAATAAACATAGGCGATCCAATTACGGGGATTCTCATACTTTTCTTCAATTCTTGTAAATTCATCATATTAACTCTCCTTTTCACGTAAGCGCTTTCAAACAACTTTATAGTAGCTGTTTTCAAGATGACAGGAGTTCTTCACAATTTACTCTGACTCTTATCAGCGTATGTACATTTCCTTGAAAACAACTACGTTGTATAAGCAATCTTACAATGCATGTATATACATGTATTGTAACTGTTTATCACGAATTGTCAATCAATTTATAAAATAACTCTTACGATGTTCCCTTCTATTCTCGCTGTTTCAGCTTTCATACTGATCTATTACTTGCTGCAATTCCTCTAGTTTGCTTAATAAATCCCTATACTCATCTTTACCGATAGAGTCTTCAATTTCACCTTGTACTTGTGACCATATGGGAGTAGCATTATTTAATTTTTCATAACCTAATTCTGTTATCGCAACAACTTTTGTTCTGGAATCATGCTCGGCCCTCTTGATGTCCACATAAGCAGACTCCTTTAAAATATTCAAGTTGCGAGTCACTGTAGTTTGATCCAGCAACATGATTTCCCCCAACTTACTTATTGAAATATATGGATAACGATAAATATTTCCAAGCATGTAGTATTGAGTGATTTTTAATCCCGTAGGCTTCAAAAGCTTATTGTACAGCTGCGTAAGAGATCCCGAAACCATTCGAAGGTTCGCACAGGCACAAATTTGGATGATATGATCTGCTTTAGTTTGATCGAGGTTATGTTTCATGAGGTGTACTCCTTCCTTACAAATCAATTTATCTATATAATCGGTTTAAGAGCATTACACGTGTGTCATACAGTTCAGACATATTTCCTCCTTATAATGAAGCTCAGATACCGCCGATCTTATGATGCCTTAATTGTATCATCATTCTATAAATCAAACATATTACTTACCACTTTTCTTTTTGATTACAATTACTGTTATCTCTTATTATTACGACATACTTCCTATTCAGCGCTTATTTTTAGTTTACTTTGCTCCTTTAACAGCCGGATAAAAACTTCGACGCTTTATTGATATTGATTTGTCTATCCACTACCACCTTGCTAGACGTTTTATAAACATATCAAAAGAGGCTGGGACAAATCTAATTTGTTCATAATGAAAGACGAACGATCATAAAAAACCCAAAAAGGTTCGGGTTACTTAGTGTGCGGTTAGGGATTTGCCCTCCAGGCCGGGACAGGGCGTGGCTTGAGCCAATCGAACAGCGAAGGGTTCGATTTGTATAATTTCTGCGCTTCTTTGCAGAAATTATACAGCACGTGCTCCTAACGATTCGCTTTTACTCGCAAAAGCCGTCCTTCACTACGGCTTTCGCTCAGTCCAGGGTCTCAAGACACACGCTAATCCTCCCGGAGTCGCCCTGCCTTCCGGGCAAATCCTACATTTTGTTCGGTAGGACAGTTGTCTTGGCCCTGAATACAGAAAGTTTACCTATGTTCAATTTTGAAGCATAGAAACTCGGTGCTTACTCCGTATTTTTGGGTTTTCAATTATGTAAGATTGCCATCAAACTGCCTTGTAAACAATAAATTGGGATTGGAGCGGAGGGCAGGGCGAAAGGCAAAGATATGCTCCCAACGCTTCGCTTATGCTCGCAAAAGCCTTTCTTCGTCACGGCTTTTCCTGCGGGATGTAGCGCAAATGGTGAGACCCCGTAGGAAGCGAAGCGGACGAGGAGGCTCACCTGCGCCTCGCGGAAAGCGTCCCTGTCCGCAGCGGAAATCCCTTAAGCAGCTCCAAGTTTGCAGTTTCTTTGCATAGAAAAAACCGAACTATTTTACAAAACTATGTTTGAATGTTTTGTAAACGTACGGCTTTTTATCGTTTTGAATCCTTTTGTCCCAGTCTCTTTTTTGAAACATTTCCTTAATCCAGCTCCAGGGATTTTCTATATCGCTGAAGGTACGTTATTTCAGACGGTGAACTGTTAGCAATTGAATTCATTGCACGGTGCCATAACGGATAGTACGGTTCCGGACGTGCAACCGATTCAATTTTATCATGCTCATCCTTTGATAGTTCAATTTCGTACGAATCAATATTTTCGCGAAGCTGCTCCTCATTTCGGGCAGCAATAACGACCGGGCCGACATTTGGACGATCTTTCACCCAGGCAAGCGCAATCTGCGGAACCGTCAAGCCACGGTTATCCGCTACTTCCTGAAGTGCATCAATGACTCTATAAAGCCTTTCTTCATTCTTCACCCAAGGCTCTGACCAACCTCCGCCCTGACGAGTATTTTTTGGCGCGCGTTTATCGCGGCTGATTTTTCCGTTAAACAAGCCCTCACCGAGCGGACTCCAGATCATCGAACCAATCCCTAATTCACTCCCGGCAGGCAGCAGTTCATATTCTGCTTCCCGGGCCTCCGGTGTATAATAGATCTGTTGGCAAATCGGCGGTATGTAGCCGGGTTGCTCTGCAATCGTAAAGGTTCTGGCAAGCGCCCATCCGCTGTAATTGGAAACGCCCCAATAACGGATCTTTCCTGATTTAACCAAATCCGTCATCGCTGCAACCGTTTCCTCTACCGGCGTACGCCCGTCCCACAGATGGACAAAGTATAGATCCAGATAATCGGTTCCTAAGCGCTTGAGCGTCTGGTCAATGGATTGCTCGATATTAATGCGAGACGCACCAACGGAATTCGGATTATCCCCTAATGGGAAACCGGTTTTCGATGTTAAAAGTACTTGATCCCTGCGGCCAACTATAGCTTCGCCAAGAACTTTTTCTGCATCTCCTTTTGAATACAGGTTTGCGGTATCAAACATATTGATTCCAGCTTCCAAGCAAATATCCACCATTTTTCTGGCTTGCTCGCCCTGAACGTTTCCCGCAGCTTCAAATCCGTTTGTTCCACTGAAAGGAATGGTACCTAAAATATATTTAGGCACTCTCAGACCCGATTTTCCCAAATTGATATATTCCATACGATCCTCTCCTATCTCTAATGCTCTACTATCCTTTTCCCTTCAAATATGTGAATTAATCATTTATGAGGAGAATCTACAAAAGCAGATAGGAGTTGATGTTATACACTATCACCCGAAGTATTGAGTCGATAGTTCACTTTCAAATAAAAAACTGAGTTGGCACAAAACCGGCACACTCAGTTTTTTTAGTTTCTATGCAGCTTGTAAATGCCTACTAGGAGGTACACCAAACGAATTTCTTTCATATCTATTTTCATACAAACCTAGTAACGCTTCATCTAGAAGGTCTAGCTGTCGTAATCAAATATTCAACCAAACCGCCATCTTATACTTTAACCATAGCCTCTTCATCTATGCCACGAAAAAGATATTTCATATTTTCTATTACATAATCAGGTCGTATCCCGGTGTTTTCCATATCTGCCTCCTTTGAAATCCCTGTCAGGACTAAGCATGTAGCAAATCCCTGTGCTATTCCCAACTGAATGTCCGTATCTAAACGGTCACCAATCACCAATATTTTTTGTCGCTCAACACCTAGCAGCTCAACCATCTGATCACTATAAAACTTATCAGGTTTACCAAGCACTTTATTAATTTTCTGTCCCGAAGCCACCTCTATCGCTTTCGCAAGGGATAACGTATCTGGGATGAAACCGCTCGGTACTGGACAAGAGGGATCCGGATTGGTGATAATGAAGTTTCTGCAGTTTCTGACCGCGTCCATCGCAAACTGTAAATCATCATAAGTAAATGATCTGTCCATCCCCGTAAGGACATGGGTTGCTTTCATCGGGTCCTCTGTTGTTTGAATGGAAAAGTTTCTAAGTTCCGTTCTGATTGCCTCTTCTCCAATAATAAAAACAGTTGCATCAGGCTCAAACACGGAAAAATAAGATCCTGCCAGATACGGGGCAGTAAGAATTTCTTCTAGTTCCGTAGCAATACCCATTTGTTCTAGCCGGATTTTCCCTTCCTCACGTGTTAATGTAGGAGAGTTTGTAATAAAGAGCACTTTTTTCCCTGTCTTGCGAATGATATGTATCGTTTCCTTAACTCCAGGAAGCAATTTATCACCTAGATAAATCGTGCCATCCAAATCGAAACAATACGCATCAAAATCATTAGGTAAGATCACTCTGCTCCCCCTCATACTAGCACGCAAAGACTCTTTGATTTAAAAATTCTTTTCCTATACGCAGCTCATCCAAAGAAGTACCAGGCGCATATTCTAGAATCAATTCACAATCAATCTCATTTTCATTTAGCGTATTGATAATTTTACTCCAATCCATTTTTCCTGTTCCAATTGGTAGATGTTCATCCGCTTCTCCTAAATTATCATGGATATGAAGCGCGATTAACCTGTCTTTCACCATTCGTATTACTTCAGGTATGTCCCAACCATCCAGCTGGGCATGTCCAACATCAAGTAAATAACCGGCTGTCTCATCGATCTCGTCTAAAAAACTTGCAAATTCTCTTTCATTAAAAAGAGCATTCCCCTTGTATCCAACATTTTCAATAGCGAGCCGGACCCCTAAAGGTCGCGCAACTTCACATAATCGCTTAATATATTCAGCGGCTCGAAGTTGTGCTTGCTTTTTATTAAAACTTGGAGAAAAGCAGAACCCTGGATGAATTACCACATGGTCGGCATGAATCATCCCTGCAAATTCAATCGCTTTTTTGTATTCAGTAAATGAAACTTCACGAATTGCTTTATTTTCGCTTGTCAAATTTATATCCCATGCGGGAGGATGAATACTAAAAGAAACTGGAAATTTCTTCAGCTCAATGGAGAGTGTCTCAAACAACTCCTCCATCTCATTCCATGGTCCGCCATCCATCATAATTTCAATTTTATCCGCTCCGTACTCTATTAGCTGATGAATATTTGTAAGGACATCATTGTTCAATAGTAGCAAATCCGAATAAGCTACTGATTTATTCATTATACAGTCACCTTTCCTTCTTCAAGATAATGCAGCTCTTCTACCACTTTCATCTGTTGTGGATAGCCTATATTCTTTTCTGTATTTTTAAAGAAAAAATGAAATTTCTCCATGAATGGTCGAACATAAGCATCCTGCCCATCGTGCCAGTTTCCATTTTCACTCATTGCAATCAGCTCTTGTCCATCCACGTCTAAATAGACTCCATAATTATCCCCTTGATTTTCAACATATTTTACTTGCCCACGTAATCCATTTGGCAAAGGAATGGCAGACAACTCTGTATGTTCCGGTCGGATACCGAACAATAGCTCTTCCGCTCCTATCTGTGAAATCTGCTGTTTCCATAGATCATTCAATAAAAAGCTCTGTTTCCCTATTTTCACTGAGCCGTCACCCAACTCCATCTCCAATATATTTGTCGGAGGAGAACCGATAAACTTTGCCGTAAATACATTTGCAGGTCGATGATACACATTCTCCGGTGTATCAATCATTTGCAACTCTCCGTTATACATCAAGACAATTCGATCGGCAAACGTCATCGCTTCAATTTGATCATGGGTTACATAGACGATCGTCTGACCTAACATTTCGTGAATTTTCTTCAATTCCTTTCGGGCAGAAACCCGCAGCTGGGCATCCAGATTGGATAAAGGTTCATCTAGCAGAAAGAAGTCACTTCGTTTGACCGTTGCCCGAGCCAGTGCCACGCGCTGACGTTGCCCACCAGATAGCTGTTTTGGAAGACGATCCTCGTATCCTTTTAACTGCAGCATCTCCAAAACAAACTCAAGCCGCTTTTCAATTTCTTCTTTGTCTACCTTTTTAACCTTCAAACCGTATATGATATTTTGTTTCACTGTCATATGCGGGTATAACGCATAATTTTGGAAAACCATCGAAACATTCCGTTTTCCACTCGGAATATCATTCACCTTTTGACCATTCATGAATAAGTTTCCTGCCGTAATATCTTCAAGCCCGGCAATCATCCGCAAGATCGTCGACTTACCACATCCGGACGGACCTAGCAATATCAAACGTTCTCCTTCTTTTATCGTAAAGTTAAGGTCCTTTACAACTTCAGTGTCGCCATAGGATTTCTTGACATGCTCAAATTTGATTTCTTTCATTATGCACCCTCCATTATTTAATACCTGATGAAGTGAATGTCCCTATAATATACTTTTGGAATGATAGGTATAAAATGAGTGGGATGATCATCGTAATGACCGATACAGCCATCGCAACAGTAAAATTCGTGCCGCCTTCCGAGCTGATAAACATCTGAAGCGCCAAGGGCAATGTATAATTTTCAGTTGTTTTCAACACAAGCACCGGCCATACAAACTCATTCCAAGTACCAATAAAAAACCATATTCCTACAGAAGTTACCGCGGGTCGTACAAGGGGCAACACAATATCCTTCATGATTCGGCCATGCCCCATATTATCCAAACGAGCTACTTCAATCAAAGAGCCCGGAATGTTTTTCATTGCCTGATGAATCAGGAATATACCTACAGCGTCCGCCAATTGCGGCAGAATCACTCCCCACACACTATCAAGCATTCCAATTTCCGAGATAATCAGATAGTTGGGGATCATCGTGACGGTAAAAGGAATGAAAATTGTACCGATTAAAAGAAAATAGATTACTTCTTTCCCTTTAAATTTAAAATAGACAAACGCATAGGCCGCTAAAAAGGAGGTCACCAACTTAAATACTGTGGCAACAGAAGCTACAACAAATGTGTTCATAGTAATTTTCAAAACAGGCAATGAAGCAAATAATGTTCGATAATTTTCCAAACTAGCGTTAATCGGAAGGATGTTCAGTACATTATTATATGCATCCTCTAATGGCTTAAAAGACATTCCGAAAGCATAGATAATGGGAAATACCATGACTAGGACAGTAACCATGAAAATAAAATGCCAGATCGTCTCCGCATGTCTACTAATTCTCATAATAAACCCCACGCTCTACAAACTTGAATTCAAGAAATAGCAGCAATAAAAACAACGCCATCGTGATAATCGATAAGGTTGCTGAGTGTCCTGTACGGTATACAACAAATGCTTCATGATACGCATGATAAATCAGATTGGAACTGGCATAATCGGGTCCGCCTTGCGAAACTACTTTTACGGGTGTAAATACATATTGTAAACTCTGAACAATTGTGATGATAAATACATAAATCCCCGTTGCACTACTCATCGGCAAAATGATTTGGAAGAAAATACGCCAAAGTGGAATATTGTCTAACTTCGCCGCTTCAATGATTTCCCTAGAGATTCCGTTAATCGAAGCATAAAGAAGAATGAAATTATAGCCAAAAATCTTCCAGGATGTAATCAAACTTAACACGACGATAATCCATCCTTCTGCTTTTGACCAATTGGGTATCTCCAACCCTATCCATCCAAACACAATAGCCAAAGGACCCGAAACCGGATTTAACATCCAAGTAAATAAGATCGAACCGACAACCAGAGAAATAAATGCTGGTAAAAACAGGGCACTTTTATAAAAGTTTTTGTACTTTTTTAACACAATATCAATAACAAAAGCAAAAATATATGGGATTGCACAATTAATAACTAGTAATAACGCGATATAAAGAAACGTATTGCCGAGTATTCTATAGGTTTTCGGATCAGAAAGTACTTCTATGTAATTTTTCAATCCAACATACTCTTTTGTCGGACTGATCATATTCCAGTCAAAAAAGCTTAAATATACTGTATATATAATGGGCCAAAATGTAAAAACCGCAAAGATGATGATCGAAGGGACGAGCAATAAGTAACCAATCGCATTCTCTCTATTAATTTGCAACATTCTTCTTGCGGCTGTTAACGAACTCATGTCACGATTCCTCCACTTAGTTCATTTTTTAGATTGACGGGAGGTGGAACAACCTCCCGAACAGATCTTGTAAATTATTATTGTAGTAGCTCATTAACCTCATCTTCTGTAGCTTCCAGCCCCTCTTTAGGAGAAACACTTCCTTTTAGCAGCTGATCACGAAGATCAAGTAACAACTGTTCAGCCTGCAATCCTGCATCCCCTGGGAAAGAAGCCCATGGAACTACTCCATCCATCTGCTCAATAGCAGCCGTCATCATCTCATTTTCTTTCAGATACTCTTTCAAGCCATTTTCCGCATCTGCAACATCATGACGCGGTGGTACATAGCCCGTTCCTTTCGTCCATTCAGCCATTGCTTCCACACTATACAAATAGCTCATAAATTCCCATGCAGCCTTCTGTTTTTCTTCCTCTTGTGCTGTGATCGCAAGCATCGCTCCTCCTGCCGGAAGCTTCGCATCTTTTCCTTCCCATATAGGGGATCTCACTGCAGCCACATCAAATTGTGCATTGTCTTGAATATTGGAACGTTGCGCAATCGTCGTATAGGCCATCGCTACACTACCATCAATAAAGCTTTGTACTCCTTGATCCCACCCTATATGCAATGCGGTTTTATCCTTTACTATCATATCTGTTAATAATTGATAAGCTTCAATGCCTTCATCCGATGCAAATGTTGCTTTTCCATCCGTTAGGAAGGATGCACCATTACTTTCAAGCAAGGCTTGAGTAGCCCAGTTATCAGCCGGTTCTTGGAAATAGAATCCGTATTTTCCTGTACGTTCTTTAATCTCTTTTGAAAAACTTTTTACTTCTTCCCATGTTTGCGGTCCATTTTCATCAAGACCCGCTTCTTTTAACATGTCTCTGTTAATATACAAAACTGGCGAACTTAAAGAATACGGAATACCCACCTGATCGCCTTTCGCGTTCTTTGCCAAATCCATTACATTGGGTAGAAAATGATCTTTAAGAAATGTCTTATCTTCAGGGAAATGTTTATCAATTACCGTTTGTGGTGACACGTACTCAAAGTTCTCGGAAAAGTAGTTTAAAAATGCCCAACCGATCTGAACTACTGCAGGTGAATTACCAGCCGCAGCCTCGGCTTGCATATTCTGCATCAGCCCTTTGTACATATCGGGATTGTATTTGGCTACCACTTCAACGGTATCACTTTGTTTATTAAAATCGTCTACCAATTGAGTAACCGTTTGTCCCCCTTGAGTTTCTGCATTCACATGCCAGTACTCGATGACTGTCTTTCCATCATTTCCGCTACTCTCACTCGAAGCTTCGTTATTACATGCTGCAAGAAATATTGTAAATCCGATACATAATGTCGCTAGTAACCATCGTTTCATGATTTTTCTCCTTTACTGTTCACAGTTTGTGTGTTTCATCTTGGAAGGTTATTCACCGTATGTACATCCATAGCTGATCTTAAGATTTGGAACTTTCATCATCACAGAACTATCTTATATACTTTTCTACTCACCTCACAAACTAGTAGTAGTTTCGACGATTGTTTATTTCCTATTCACTTATGAGTATAACTCTTGATTGTTAATGGCGTTTAAAGGGCATGTAAAGAATTATTAATGTCGTGAAAGAACGTATCTATCTGAATGTGTTTGAACGTACGAAAAAACCCCTATCACAACCTAGTTGTGATAGGGGTTAAAATGTATTAACCGATGGAACCTTCCATCTCGAATTTAATCAAGCGATTCATCTCTACCGCATATTCCATCGGCAGTTCTTTCGTGAATGGCTCGATGAAGCCCATAACGATCATTTCCGTTGCTTCCAATTCAGGAATGCCGCGGCTCATCAAGTAGAAGAGCTGCTCTTCAGATACTTTCGATACTTTTGCTTCGTGTTCCAATGAAATATTGTCATTCAAGATTTCATTGTATGGAATCGTATCGGAAGTGGATTTCTTATCCATGATCAATGTATCACACTCAATGTTCGCACGAGCGCCGTCCGCTTTGCGTCCGAAGTGGACAATTCCGCGATACGTTACTTTTCCGCCGTGTTGAGAAATTGACTTGGATACGATGGTAGACGATGTGTTTGGAGCCAAGTGCATCATTTTTGCGCCTGCATCTTGGTGCTGTCCTTTACCGGCAAGTGCAATCGATAATGTCATACCGCGTGCGCCTTCGCCTTTTAGGATGACTGCTGGATACTTCATCGTCAATTTAGAACCGATGTTGCCATCAATCCATTCCATTGTTGCATTTTCTTCACATACTGCACGCTTCGTTACCAAGTTGTAGACGTTGTTCGCCCAGTTTTGGATTGTCGTATAACGGCAATACGCATCTTTTTTGATGATGATCTCAACAACTGCACTGTGAAGTGAGTTTGTTGTGTAGACAGGTGCTGTACAACCTTCTACGTAGTGAACGCTTGCGCCTTCATCTACGATGATTAATGTACGCTCGAACTGTCCCATGTTTTCCGAGTTGATTCGGAAATAGGCTTGCAGCGGTGTATCCACTTTTACGCCAGGTGGTACATAGATGAACGAACCACCAGACCATACCGCAGAGTTCAACGCTGAGAATTTATTATCCGTGTTCGGAATGATTGTTCCCCAATATTGCTTAAATAGTTCTTCGTTTTCACGAAGTGCGGAATCTGTGTCTTTAAAGACGATTCCTAGATCTTCAAGATCTTCTTTCATATTGTGGTAGACCACTTCGGATTCATACTGTGCAGAAACACCTGCCAAGTATTTTTGCTCCGCTTCAGGAATACCTAATTTATCAAACGTACGCTTGATTTCTTCAGGTACTTCATCCCACGAACGTTCCGTTGCTTCAGATGGTTTAACGTAGTACGTGATCTCATCAAAGTTCAATGAATTCAAGTCTCCGCCCCATTGTGGCATCGGTTTGCTGTAGAAAATCTCCAAAGACTTCAGGCGGTAATCCAGCATCCACTGAGGTTCTTCCTTCATGTTGGAGATCTCTTCCACTATTTCACGTGTCAATCCACGTTCTGAACGGAATACAGAAACGTCTTTGTCATGGAAACCATATTTATAATCGCCGATTTCTGGCATTTGTTTCGCCATTATTTATTCCTCCGTTCCATAATTGCTCGTACTTTGGCCAAGGTCACTGCGACTCACCGGAGACTCCCTTTTCCATCGCTTTCCAGCTCAATGTTGCACATTTAATGCGGGCAGGGAATTGTGCGACACCCGACAGTGCTTCTAAATCATCGAGTTCAATGGAATCGTCCAAATCTTTGCCTAACATCATATCAGAAAAGGTATGCGCCAACTTCGTTGCATCTTCTGTAGATTTCCCTTTAATCAACTGGGTCATCATGGAGGCTGACGCCATCGAGATAGAGCAGCCTTCTCCTTCGAATTTTACGTCTTTGACGACATCACCTTCAACATTCATCGTTAAATGAATTACATCGCCGCATGTTGGATTGTTCATGTCAATCGTGACATTCCCATCTTCCAAAACGCCTTTATTCTTAGGATTTTTATAATGATCCATGATGACAGATCGGTAAAGCTGATCAAGTTTATTAGTAGACATCAGTAAAATACTCCTTTGCTGTGCGAAGTCCTTCCACGAGGCGGTCTACATCTTCCGTCGTGTTGTATAAATAAAAACTAGCACGCGCGGTCGCTGAGCATTCAAGCCATTTCATTAAAGGCTGTGCACAGTGATGACCTGCACGGACAGCAATTCCATTCATGTCGAGCACCGTCGCAAGATCGTGTGGATGAACATCATTCAAATTAAATGTCACCAAACCTGCACGCTTTCCAGGATCAGTTGGCCCATAAATAGCCAATCCGTCAACCTCGGACATCTTCTCCATCGCATAGCCAGCTAATTCATGCTCATGCTGTTCAATTGCATCCATTCCGATTTCCTCAAGAAAATCGATAGCTGCTCCCAGCCCTATTGCACCTGCGATAATCGGAGTACCGCCTTCAAACTTCCAAGGCAGCTCTTTCCAAGTAGATTCATACAGGCCAACAAAATCAATCATCTCGCCGCCGAATTCTACAGGCTCCATAGCATTAAGCAGATCTTTCTTACCGTAGAGGACTCCGATTCCAGTAGGTCCGCACATTTTATGTCCGGAAAATGCAAGGAAATCACAATCTAGTTTCTGTACATCAATTTTCAAGTGCGGAGCTGCCTGCGCAGCATCTACACACATGACCGCGCCATGTTGGTGGGCGATTTTCGTAATTTCTTCTATAGGATTCATCGTTCCGAGGACGTTGGAAACATACATGATCGACACAATTTTCGTACGATCTGTTATAGTTTCGCGTACTTTATCTATTGATAACGTGCCGTCTTCTTCCAGATCAATATATTTCAATACAGCGCCTTTTTCTTTGGCCAATTGCTGCCATGGAATGATATTGGAGTGGTGCTCCATATGCGTGATGATAATTTCATCACCTTCCGAGACATTTGCACGGCCGTAGCTTTGAGCGACTGTATTTAAGGCAGTCGTAGTACCACGCATGAAAATGATTTCTTCCGTGGATTTTGCATTGATGAACTTACGGACCTTCTCACGCGCGCCTTCATAACCATCTGTTGCACGATTACCAAGTGTATGCACTCCGCGGTGAACATTGGCATTGTCAAAGCGGTAATAGTGTTCCAACGCTTCGATGACTTGGACAGGCTTTTGCGATGTCGCAGCACTGTCCAAATAAACGAGCGGATGTCCGTTGATTTCTTGATTTAATATAGGGAAATGATTGCGGATCTCTTTATTGAGCATTAGCGCACTTTCCTTTCAATAACCTCCGTCAATTGCTTTCTAACTCCTTCGATCGGCAATTTGCTGACCACTGGAGCTAAAAATCCATGAATGATGAGGCGTTCTGCTTCTTCCTTAGAAATACCACGACTCATTAAGTAGAACATTTGCAATGGATCTACACGTCCTACAGAAGCTGCGTGGCCTGCTGTTACATCGTCTTCATCGATCAACAAAATTGGGTTCGCGTCACCGCGCCCTCTTTCGCTCAACATCAGCATACGTGACTCTTGGACAGCGTTCGCACGTGTTGCGCCTTTTGCGATCCGACCGATTCCATTGAAAATCGCAGTAGAGGATTCTTTCATGACACCGTGTTTCAAGATGAAAGCATCCGTATCAAGTCCCCAGTGAACAATTTCAGAAGTGAAGTTCTGCTTCTGGCTACCGCGTCCAACGACAACGGATTTCATATCACTTGATGAGCCGTTTCCGACTAGGTGCGTAATGTTTTCGGAAATTGTATTGCTGTCGTTCATTAAGCCAAGTGCCCATTCAATTCTTGCATCCCGACCTGTAATTCCACGGCGATTGACATACGTCGTCAATCCTTCCGCTAATACATCTACTGCACCATAGACGACTTTTGCATTATCCATCGCAAATACTTCAGAAACGATGTTTGCCTGTCCTTCTGCATGCTCCATAGTAGAGAGGTAGTTTTCCACATATGTGACCGAACTATTCGCTTCCGCCACAACCAATACGTGGTTGAACAAAGATGCCTTTTCATTGTCATGAATGAAGAGTACTTGAAGCGGATCTTCGATGACAACGTTTTTCGGTACATAGACAAATGCGCCGCCGTTGATCAGTGCCGCGTGAAGAGCTGTAAGCTTGTGCTCATCTACTTTGACACCATCCGTCATTAAATACTTTTGCATCAAATCACTGTGTTCGCGAGTAGCTGTGAAGATATCTGTCAAGATCACGCCTTGTGACTTCAGATCTTCTGACAATGAAGTGAATGCCGGAGTGTTATTGTGTTGCACGTAAATATTTTGTTGTTGCTCTCCATCGATCAATGCTTTCGCTTCAGAAGGCAATTCTTCCAATGTTGCAAAGATCGAGCTTTCAACTGTATGTGAAGGGAATTGTGTGAAATTCCAATTAGTGATTTTAGTTTTATCTGGTTTCGGCATTGCGAGCACTTCCGCTTTCGCTAGAGCGTTCGCACGAAAATCTGCCATCCAAGCAGCTTCCTCCACGTTTGCGGAATAAGAGCGGACGTCCTGTTCGGTCAATGCCAAAGTTGTTTCAACCGTCATTTTAAAGTCGTCCCCTTTCTTATGCTTCTTGTCCAACCGTCTCGTCATCAATTCCTAGTTCTTCTTTGATCCAGTCATATCCTTGGCTTTCAAGTTTAGCTGCCAATTCAGGACCACCGGATTTTACAACCTTACCTTGCATCATGACGTGTACATGATCCGGCTCGATGTAATTCAGTAGACGCTGGTAGTGTGTGATGATCAAGCAGCCGAAGCCTTCACCGCGCATTTCGTTGATTCCATTTGAAACAACTTTCAATGCGTCGATATCCAGGCCAGAGTCAATCTCATCAAGAATTGCGAATTTTGGTTTTAACATCATCAGTTGAAGAATTTCATTACGCTTTTTCTCTCCGCCTGAGAAGCCCTCGTTCAAATAACGAGTTGCCATATCTTCATCCATTTCTAGGAACTCCATTTTACTGTCAAGTTCACGGATGAATTTCATCAGGGAGATTTCATCGCCTTCTTCACGGCGAGCGTTGATTCCTGAACGAAGGAAATCTGCATTTGTTACGCCTGTGATTTCACTTGGGTATTGCATTGCTAGGAATAGACCAGCTTTTGCACGCTCGTCCACTTCCATTTCAAGAACGTCTTCACCGTCAATTGTGACGCTTCCTGATGTAACTTCATATTTTGGGTGACCCATGATCGCAGAAGCAAGTGTAGATTTCCCTGTACCATTCGGTCCCATTATTGCATGGATCTCATTTGTATTAATTGTTAAGGTAACACCTTTTAAGATTTCCTTGCCATCAATTTCGACATGAAGATCTTTAATTTCCAAAGTTGCCATTCCAATACCTCCAGTATGATCGCGTTGAATGGTTAGCCATTCTCTATTTAGTATCATTCTAATCTTACCCCATATTCGGGTGGGTTGCAAATCATTAAGAATCATTATAATTTAAAGAGCAATTCAGCGGTTTAATGCGGATGAAGACTATTTGGAATTCACCTATTTTTCAATTGACTAGTATTGAATGAGAATCAACGAGAGAATAGTCTCTAAGAATTAGACAGAAAAAAGTCGGCAAATATCGCCGACTTTTCTTGTTTTTTATACTTTTTTCGTAAAACGGTCAACAATCATAGCCAGTGCACCATCGCCTGTTACGTTGGTAGCCGTTCCGAAACTGTCCTGCGCCATATACAAAGCAATCATGAGTGCCACCATCGCATCGGAAAAACCGAGCATCGTACTGAGCAGTCCAGTTGCCGCCACTACTGCGCCTCCTGGAACACCCGGAGCCGCGATCATCGTAACACCTAACATGAAAATGAATTGTAAATAACTACCGAAACTGATATCCATTCCATTCATCAGCATAACGCCGATCGAGCAAGAAACAATTGTGATCGTACTGCCGGATAAATGGATTGTCGCAAATAACGGAACAGTGAAGTTCGCCACACGTTCAGATGTACCTGTTTCTTTTGACTGCCGCAGTGTAACCGGAATGGTTGCTGCAGAAGACTGTGTGCCGATCGCTGTCATATAGGCGGGTGCCATCGTTTTCATCAAGACGAACGGATTACGCCCAGTTAATGTACCGGCAGTCGTATACTGTAATGTCAACATGACCAAGTGAAGCAAAATAATCATCACGAAGACCAAGACAAACACAGACAAAACATTGGCGACTTCTCCGGTATATGTCATATTGAGAAAGATTCCGAAAATATGAAACGGCAATAATGGAATGATAATGACTGAAATGACTTTTTCGACAATGAGATTTAATTCATCGAAGAAAGACAGCATCGTCTTCCCATTGATGGACGCCATACCAATCCCCAATACGAACGCGATGAGAAGAGCAGACATGACTCCCATAATCGGGTCCATTTCCATTTCAAAAAAAGCTACTCCTGCAGCTCGTGCGCCTTCTGCAACGGACGTATCTGTAGACTGATGAATGAAATTCGGCAAGAGTGCCGTAGCTGTAAAATAAGCTAGCAGACCTGCGATAATCGTAGATCCATATGCAAACGCTGCGGATAAGCCCAATAATTTCCCAGAACCTTTCCCGAGCTTCGCGATACTTGGTGCAATGAACGCAATAATAATTAATGGTACGATAAAGTTCAAAAACCCACCAAATAACATATTAAACGTGGCCGCCAGACGAACGAACCAATGCGCAAACCCTTCATGAATCGCAGGCAGCAACAAGCCGAGCCCGATCGCCAGCACTATGGCAATCAAAATTCGCCATATGAGCCCTAATTTAAACTTCACAATACGTCCTCCTCAAATACACATCTGTATTACTGAAACAAAATAACTTTACCACAATTCGAATCAATAAAGAAGAGTTTGTTTGTTTTTTTTGTACAAAAAAAGCCGATAGCTACACTCGCTATCGGCTTTCACAACCTTACTTCACAGGAACAACTGAGCCTTTCCATTCTTCCAAAATAAAGTCTTGAATTTCTTGGGATGTCAGTACTTCGATCAGCGCTTTAATCGCATCGCTGTTTTCATCGCCATTTCTCGTTGCAACAATATTGACGTATGGAGATTCTTTATCTTCCAAAGCAATCGCATCTTCTAATGGATTCAAGCCAGCGTCGATCGCAAAGTTTGAGTTGATCAACAAAGCATCGCCTTCATCATTATTATAAAGCTGAGGCATTAAAGCTGCTTCATAGTTTGCATCGAAGTTTAGATTTTTAGGATTTTCAACGATATCTTCCACTTCAGCCTTAACTTTTTCTACGTCTTCAGCCAGCTTGATCAAACCTTTTTCTTCAAGCATTGCAAGTACACGACCATGATCCGCTACAGAGTTACTGATCAGAATGGTTGCACCGTCAGGAAGTTCTTCCAGAGTCTTGTACTTTTTAGAGTAGACTCCAATCGGCTCAATATGAATTGCACCTGCATTGACGAAATCATAATTAAAATCAGCAATTTGGCCCTCTAAGTAAGGAATGTGCTGGAAGTATTTTGCATCCAGTACTTCTTCCTCCAAATCTTTATTCGGAAGTACATAATCTGTATAACTTTCAATCTTTAACTCATAGCCTTTTTCTTCTAATAGAGGCTGTGCTTTTTCCAGAATAACAGCATGTGGCGTATTGGATGCACCGACTACTAACGTCGTTTTCTCTTCTTTTTCTTTATCAGCATCCCCATCTGCTGCATTGCCGCCTGTCTTGTTATCGTCTTTTGTTCCGCATGCTGCAAGTGCTAAAACTAAAGCTGCCGCGAATAGACCGAATAAAAACTTCTTCATATTCACATTTCTCCCTTTCCATTATAAATTTTATATGGTTAACAGGGGCTCCCAAAAAGGAAGCCTCCGGCAATCCCTTTACCTCTTGTCCAAACGATTCACGATGAAGTCACCGATAAATTGGATGACAAATACTATGACGAGCACTAAGATTGTTGCCATCAACGTCACGTCTCCTCGGTTACGCTGGAAACCTTCCAAATAAGCAAGTGTCCCGAGTCCACCCGCACCGATTACTCCTGCCATCGCAGTATAGCCAACAAGTGCAATGGAAGTAACCGTAATTCCTGACACGAGCGCGGGCATCGATTCAGGCAACAGAACTTTGAAGATGATCGTAGAAGTACGCGCACCCATCGAACGTGCGGCTTCAATGACTCCCTTATCGATTTCCTGTAACGCGATAAGTACCATCCGTCCGTAAAACGGTGCAGCTCCAATAATCAAAGCCGGCAGCGCAGCATCAGGACCGCGCATCGTTCCGATCAATAAATTGGTTAATGGAAGCAATAGAATAATTAAAATGATAAATGGCACGGAACGGAAGATATTAACGAAAGCACCTGTGATGACATTCGTAATTTTATTCGCCCACAACTGTCCCGGACTTGTCAGGAACAACAGCAGACCAAGACCGATGCCGAGCACAAATGTAAATAAGGTAGAGTACGCTGACATGTACAGCGTTTCTCCAGTAGCCGTCCACATTTTCTCCCAATTAACATTTGGAAACCACTGTTCAATCATTTGCCAGCACCTCCGTCTTTACTTCATTGGCATGTAAGTAGGCGATGGCTTCATCAATGACCGCCACGTCACCTACAAGCTGCAAGACGAGTGTACCGTATGCGCCGTCACGCGTTGTCGAGATATTTCCTTGAACAATATTGACATCGACCGGAAACTTTCGAATCAACTCTGCAAGCACCGGCTGTTCCGTACGTTCCCCGATAAACGCCAATTTCACGAGTTTTCCAAGAGGTGTCTCTTGTTGAAGATGTGCCACCGCTGCGTCCGTGTCTCCTGTATCCGTCACCTGAGATATAAAACGCTTCGTAATATCCGCTTGCGGGGATTGGAAGACATCCAGGACACTGCCGATTTCTACGACTTTCCCTGCTTCCATGACCGCTACACGATGGCAAATCTTACGAATAACGTGCATTTCATGTGTAATCAAGACGATCGTCAAACCGAGACGTTCATTGATATTCGTCAACAGATCCAAAATCGCGTTGGTCGTTTCAGGATCCAGTGCAGAAGTCGCTTCGTCACAAAGCAACACTTCAGGGTCATTAGCAAGCGCTCGTGCAATACCGACACGCTGCTTCTGTCCACCGGATAATTGCGCGGGATACGCCTTCTCCCGTCCTGTCAAACCGACCAGATCAATCAGTTCCTTCACTTTGCGCTGACGTTCTGGTTTCTTCACGCCTGCAATTTCCAAAGGGAACGCAATATTTTCTTCAACAGTTCTTGACCACAGCAAGTTGAAATGCTGGAATATCATACTGATCTTCTGACGCGCATTTCGCATTTTCGCGCCCTTCAGCGTCGTCATTTCTTGCCCATTGATCACAATGCTTCCTGAAGTCGGTTGTTCCAAACCATTCAACAACCGGATCAATGTACTTTTCCCGGCACCACTATAACCAATGATGCCGAAAATTTCTCCTTCTTTAATCGTGAATGTTACATCATCCACTGCTACAATTTCTGAACCGCTCAATTGGAATGTCTTTTGAACGTTTGTTAGTTGAATCATTTCCTGCACCACCTTCAATAAATCCATTATACTCGTTTCCGTCCGTCAACGCCTGCCGAGGCTTAACGACGCTTTCCGCTTTTGATCATAAAAAAACCCTTCTGCAGATAAGCAGAAAGGCAGAACGTATGAATCGTTATGTACGTTTCCATTCTCTCATCTGTCAAAGCAATTCGCTTTGAGTGACTTGGCACCATTTCACATATGTGACGGTTGCCGGGCTTCATAGGGCACTTCCCTCCACCACTCTTTATAAGAGTCTTGATATTCAATTGATTGTACTACTTATACCATACTTCCGCTTCCATTGTCAACTCAGCTTTTCCAGTAAATAAGGAACGGAATGAAATGCGTAAATCTTTTCCATCGGTTGCCCGGACCGATGAATAAGCAAGCAAGGTACACTTTCGATCTTATAGTCTTCCGCTAATTGCACGACGTAGTTTAAATCTGCTTTACCAATTGTCAGCTCCGGACGCAGTGTTTCAATCACCGTCAGCATTTTAGATGCAACTGCACACGTCCCGCACATCGGAGTAAATAAATAAAAAGCGGCCAATTGCTCCGCCGCCTGTTCGCGTTCCCAATCTTCAATCGTCCAATTATCCATATGCCCCACCTGCCAAATAGTTGGAATGTATCTTGAAATTAGCTGCGACTAAAATGCCCGCTAACACTTTGATCGGCGTTGTCGCCACTTCCCGGTATAGTCGATCTGTATATAAGTGTTTTGCTTCTGGATAGAGCTGCTTGAACAACTTGCGGATCGTATCACCTGAAACATCCGCATCCACAAAGATGAAAAGTTCCTGCTCTTCGTATGGCGCCAGAAGTTCTTCAATATGATAGGAACTGATCGTGCCGTTTGTACAAATGATATCTACCGGCTCCGCAAGCATTGGTCTTAGCCGGTTGCGGTCGGTACTGCCTTCCACAATAAGTACTTTCGGATTCATCCACGTTCCTCCTCATAGTGTAAAAAAGCGCTGGAATGTTCCCAGCGCTTTTACTTTTTATTCCCCAGCTGTCATTTTTTCATACTGTTCAGCTGTCATTAATTCATCAAGCTCTGCTTTGTCAGCAACTTCAACAACGATCATCCAAGCGCCTTCATACGGAGACTCGTTCACAAGCTCGGGGCTATCTTCCAGCTCTTCGTTTACTGCTACGACTTTACCAGTCAATGGAGCATACAATTCAGAAACAGTTTTCACTGATTCAACACTACCGAAAGGCTCGTCTGATTTCACTTCATCGCCAACTTGCGGAAGCTCAACGAATACGATATCCCCTAGTTCAGACTGTGCGAAATGTGTGATCCCGATACGGTATTTACCGTCTTCTTCTTTTACCCATTCGTGCTCTTCTGAATAACGCAAATCTTTTGGTGTGCTCATGTCTTAACCCCCAACATTTGTAATAGTTTGTCTCTATTTAGTTTGCCATAGTTCCGTATGAAAGACAAGATTCTATGTTCACCCTTGCCACGTTTCTGCGAATATTGCTTCATTAAAACCTACCGTCACTCGCTGGCCATCTGTAACGATCGGACGCTTGATCAGCATGCCATCTGACGCGAGTAAAACAACCTTTTCATCTTCTGTCATGTTAGGCAGTTTATCCTTCAATTGAAGCTCACGGTACTTCATGCCACTCGTATTGAAGAACTTTTTCAATTCCAATCCGGAGTTTGCGATCATCATGCGCAGTTCCTCTTCACTTGGCGGTTGGTCAGCAATATTTACTTCTTCAAATGAAATCCCTTCATTCTCCAACCATTTCTTTGCTTTGCGGCACGTCCCGCATTTCGGATAGCCATAATATGTAACTGTCATTTTTGTGCCCCCTTTTTGGTCAGTATAGCAAAAAGATGTCTGAATTGCTTGGTCCTCGCCCATTGCAAAAAGGTTTTCCGATAAATCATGAACCGACAGGAGGCGTTGAGCAGAGAACAGAGTTTGATCTACCCTGGATTTAATCACTCTATGAGCGCTTTGATTAGCTTTATGATCAAGTTCAGTGATGTTATGAGCGCATGAAGGCTGTGTATGAGCGGCCGAACACTTTGTATGATAGACAGCCAGAATTTATGAGCGCCTACGATTCGTTTATGATCGTCGGAAAACTATTTCGGCGATAAATTGAAAAAGCTGCCCGGAAGATCATTTCCGGACAGGGCTCTTTCATCGTTCAACTATCAAACGATATACTTCTCTGCCTCGATTAATCTCTCAGCAGCTTCACGTTTCTTCGCAATCAAGTTATACGGATTATTACGTGTCAGCTTACGTAATGCAGACAGCATCATACGTTGGTTGTCGCCTTCCACAGCTGCAAGTAGTGTCTCCTTCGCTGCTGCTTCGATGCGTGCGAACGCTTCCTGACAGAAGATTTGTGTGTAAAGTAATTTTTGGTTTTCTTTTTCTTCACCGTTTTTATTAATCGCTTTCTCCGTCCGTAACAGGGCAGATTCCATCCCGAAGAGATCATTCGCAATGTCCGCGATGTTCACAAGGATTTCCTGCTCTTGCTCAAGCTTTGTGCCAAAGCGCTGCGCTGCAAGTCCTGCCACTAAAATACCGATTTTCTTCGCATTTTTCACAAGCATTTTCTCTTGAGCCAACGCTTCGTCGCCCACTTCTTCAGGCATCATCATGAGCAGCTCTTCTTGCAGTCCTTGTGCTTGTTGCAATAATGGCAATTCGCCTTTCATTGCTTTCTTAATGAACGTACCCGGTACGATCATCCGGTTGATTTCATTTGTTCCTTCAAAAATACGGTTAATACGGGAGTCGCGGTAAATACGTTCTACTTCATATTCCTGCATGAAGCCATAGCCGCCGTGCAGCTGAACTGCCTCATCCACGATATAATCAAGTACTTCAGAACCAACGACTTTGTTGATGGAACATTCAATCGCATACTCTGCAATCGAAGCCGCCACTGCTTTACCGTCCTTTTGCTCTTCCAGGCTCATTGCAGCATTGCGCTCTTCAAAGTAACCTACTGTACGGTAGATCAAGCTTTCTGTTGCATAAAGCATAGAAGCCATCGTACCAAACTTCTCTTTCGTCAAGTTAAATGAAGAAATTGGTGTGTTGAACTGTTTACGTTGGTTCGCATACTCAATAGCCAACTGAAGGGAACGTTTCGAACCTCCGATTGTTCCTACTCCCAATTTATAGCGACCAATGTTCAAGATGTTGAATGCAATAATATGACCTCTGCCAATTTCACCCAGCAAGTTCTCTACAGGCACTTCTGCATCTTCCAAGATTAACGTACGAGTTGAAGATGATTTGATACCCATTTTTTTCTCTTCCGGACCTACTGAAACGCCTGGGAATTCCTTCTCTACGATGAATGCTGTGAATTTGTCGCCATCCACTTTAGCGTATACAACGAATACGTCAGCAAATGCAGAGTTCGTGATCCATTGTTTCTCGCCGTTCAAGACGTAGTGCGTACCCGCTGCGTTTAATTTTGCAGTTGTTTTCGCTCCAAGGGCATCCGATCCTGAGCTTGGCTCTGTTAAGGCGTATGCGGAAATCTTAGCACCAGTTGCAGAGTTTGGTAAGTACTTCTTTTTTTGCTCTTCATTACCGAATAAAACGATTGGCAATGTACCGATTCCTACGTGAGCGCCGTGTGTGATAGAGAAACCGCCTGCTAATGACATTTTTTCAGCGATCAATGCAGATGAAATCTTATCCAAACCTAACCCTTCGTACTCTTCTGGGATGTCCGCTGCAAGCAGTCCAAGGTCTCCGGCTTTTTTCAATAGTTTCACAGAATGTTCGAACTCGTGATTTTCCAGATTATCAATTAAAGGAGCTACATCATTTTTAACGTACTCTTCCGTTGTCTTTGCAATCATCTTTTGCTCATCTGTAAAATCTTCCGGTGTAAATACGCGTTCTGCACTCAGGTCCTCTGTTAAAAACGCTCCACCTTTAACGAATTCTGTCATATTAATTCCCTCCATAGCTTTTGTCATATATATTCCCCCTGTTTCTCCCATTTTTTTGTTTATAAAACTTCAAATACCCCTGCAGCACCCATTCCGCCACCGATACACATCGTGACGACACCATACTGTTTGCCTTGACGCTTCAATTCATTGATTAATTTCAAAGTCAACACCGTGCCCGTTGCACCTAGCGGGTGACCCGTAGCGATAGCTCCCCCATTGACATTCACTTTGTTCGTATCGAGCCCAAGATGGCGAATGACCGCGAGTGATTGGGATGCGAATGCTTCATTCAATTCCCAAAGATCGATATCTTCAACAGACAGACCCGCAATCTTCAATGCTTTCGGAACCGCTTCAATCGGCCCGATTCCCATGATTTCAGGTGGGACACCGCCTACCGCAAATGAACGGAATTTTGCTAGCGGTTTCAATCCGCGCTGCTCCGCAACTTCGGAATCCATTAACAGGACAGTCGCTGCTCCGTCAGATGTCTGAGAAGCATTCCCCGCTGTAACAGAACCTTTCGCATTAAATGCTGGACGCAACTTGCCTAGTACTTCCGTTGTCGTTCCTGGACGTACCCCTTCGTCCATTTCGAACAATACGTGCTTTTCCTGATAATTCCCTTCAGCATCAACAAAACGTTTGACCACTTCGACTGGTACAATTTCATCGACAAACTTGCCCTCTTTAATCGCTGCTTCTGCACGCTTATGTGATTCTACTGCGAAAGCATCTTGATCTTCACGTGAAATACCGTATTTCTGCGCCACTTGTTCCGCTGTGTGGCCCATTCCCATATAATACTCCGGCGCTTCTTCTGCTAATTTGAAGTTCGGGCGAATCGTATTGCCCATCATCGGTACCATACTCATCGACTCTACGCCGCCTGCGAGAATCGCTTCCGAATGACCAAGCATAATTCGTTCCGCTGCATAAGCGATCGACTGCAGGCCTGATGAACAGAAACGGTTAACCGTCACAGCAGGTGTCGTATCTGGCAACCCTGCAAGTGCGCCGATATTACGCGCTATGTTCATTCCTTGTTCTGCTTCAGGCATCGCACAGCCCATGATCAAGTCATCAATCGGCCCGTCGTATCCTCCTGCACGCTTCAATGTTTCCTTTATCGTCAACGCCCCGAGATCATCCGGACGGACAGTTGCCAAAGAACCTCTTCCAGCTTTACCAATCGGTGTTCGAGCACCGGCTACAATTACTGCTTCGCGCATTCTGTTTCCTCCTTTATCCTCTTCCTCATCAGTTACGTAACGGTTTGCCCTTCACAAGCATATGCTGCATACGCTGCTGTGATTTCGGCTCTGCCACCAAACTCAAAAATGCTTCGCGCTCGAGATCCAATAAATACTGCTCATCCACACGCGTACCGAATGGAACCTTGCCGCCCGAAATAACATATGCCAGCTTCTTGGCAATCTTCAAGTCATGGTCGCTAATGAAACCCGATAGATACATTCCTTCCGCAGCTAACAGCAATGTCGCGTAGCCTGAGTCGCCCGTGACGGGAACTTGCGTCTTTTTCGGTGGCACATAGCCTGCCTCATACAATGAAAGTGCCGCTTGCTTGGCATCGTAAATCTGATGATCCGCATTGACGCTCACTCCGTCCGCAAAGTCCAAGAAGTTGTTTTCACGCGCTTCATCAGCAGACGTTGAAACTTTCGCCATCGCAATGGATTCAAATACTTTATTAGCAATATTTTGGTAATCAATTGGCACACCATTCGGCAACCCTTTCAGATGCTTCTGATATAGGTTGACGTTTCCGCCGCCGCCAGGAATCAAACCGACTCCGACTTCCACAAGCCCCATATATGTTTCCATAGAAGCTTGGATATGAGCTGCTGGTAAACAAACTTCTGCACCGCCGCCTAGCGTCATTTGGAAAGGCGCTGCCACGACCGGCTTGCCGCTGTATTTAATTTTCATCATTGCGTTCTGGAATGAACGAATAACGAAATCGAGTTCAAAGATATTGTCATCTTGTGCTTCCATCAAAATCATCCCGAGGTTTGCACCGACACAGAAGTTTTTCCCCTGATTTCCGATAACAAGTCCCTTGTAGCTCTTCTCCACTTCATCCACCGCGAAGTTGATCATCTGAATGATATCCAGTCCGATTGCATTGGATTGGGAGTGAAACTCTAACAATGCCACCCCGTCCCCCAAGTCTATCAAGCTAGCGCCTGAGTTCTTCTTGATGACACCATGTTTCTTTTTATAGCGCTTCAAGTCAATCGCCTTTTCATTCATTTGAACTGGTGTGTACTCTGCGCCATCGAAATAGTAGAGATCTCCGTCTTCTTCCTTATAGAAAGTTTCATAGCCTTTGTCTAGTAATGACTGAACAAAAGTAGGAATCTCTTTCCCCTGTTCTTTCAACAGTTCTACGGATTTACGGACACCGATTGCATCCCAAATTTCAAATGGACCTTGTGACCAGCCGAAGCCCCACTTCATCGCATTATCAATCGCTACAATGTCGTCTGCGATTTCACCATGAAGTTCAGCGGCATACAGCATCGCAGGTGTCAATGTGTGCCACAAAATTTCACCTGCACGGTCTTTTGCGTAGATCAATGTCTTCACTTTATTGGCAAGCCCTTTTTGCTGTTTCGCCATTTCAATTGAAGACGCTTTCATTTTCTGCGTAGGTACATATTCGAAGTTTTTGAGGTCCAGTTCTAAAATTTCGCGCCCCTCTTTTACATAGAAACCTTGTTTCGCTTTTGCACCGATCCAACCATTTTCGACCATTTTCGTGACAACGTCGGGCAGTTCAAAAATTCGTTGCTCTTCACCTGTCGTTTGATCATAGACATTTTTCGCAACATGCGCGTATGTGTCTAGTCCAACTACGTCCAATGTACGGAATGTTGCCGATTTTGGGCGTCCAATCAATGCCCCCGTAACAGAATCAATCTCACCGATCGAATAACCGCGTTCCAGCATTTCATGCAATGTCACTTGCAAACCGTAGGTCCCAATGCGATTCCCAATGAAGTTCGGAGTGTCTTTTGCAATAACTACGCCTTTACCGAGACGATTTTCACCGAATGTCGTCATGAAATCTACAACTTCAGGCGCTGTAGTTTGCGTTGGAATAATCTCTAGTAATTTTAAGTATCTTGGTGGATTAAAGAAATGTGTACCAAGGAAGTGCTTTTGGAAATCTTCCGAACGTCCTTCTGCCATTGCTTCAATACTAATCCCCGATGTATTAGAAGAAATAATCGTGCCTGGCTTTCTTACTTTTTCGATCTTTTCATATAAACTCTTTTTAATATCCAAGTTTTCAACGACTACTTCAATAACCCAATCTACTTCTTGCAGTCGTTCCAAGTCGTCCTCAAAGTTCCCTGGAGTAATTAATGATAGATTTCTCTTTGTTGTCAGAGGAGCTGGTTTTTGTTTCAACAATTTGTCCAATGCCGTAGCTGCAAACTTATTACGGAATTTCGGATCTTCGTACGTTAACCCTTTCGCTTCGTCATCGGCACCCAATTTCGGTGGTACGATATCCAGCAAAAGAACAGGAATCCCAATATTGGCTAAATGTGCTGCAATACCAGAACCCATAACACCAGATCCCAAAACTGCCGCTTTTCTAATTTGATAAGTCACGTGCAATCCTCCCTTTATCTTTGAATGAACACTCATTCATTTATAGCGTAAAAAAAATACGCGTTGCTTATAAATACTAGTGTAAATCATTTGAAACTATTTCGCAATATTTAAATCGTATTTAATCAGACTTTTTAAAATGTATTGAAAGAAGCAATAAAATACCCAACTACTTCAAAACATTGTACACTATCATATGAATGGAGGCGAGCATACATGAAAGAAATAAAATCGACAGAAGAATTCAATAACATTATAGCTAGTGACAATCCGGTCCTTGTAAAATTTGAAGCAGATTGGTGCCCGGACTGTAAACGGATGGATATGTTCATTGATCCAATCATAGAAAAGTATGATACATACACATGGTATGAAGCAGACCGTGATGTGTTACCAGAAATCGCAGAAAAATATGAAGTGATGGGCATCCCGAGTTTATTGATTTTCAAAAACGGAGAAAAGCACGCACATTTACACAGTGCAAATGCAAAATCACCTCAACAAGTAACTGAATTTCTTGATGAAGTGAAAATTTAATGATAAACAGCGCTGACTTCTGTCAGCGCTGTTTCTGCCTATAGGAGGCGATCATTTTGTCTAAATTTATTGAAGTACAAGGTAAATCCCAACACGACATAGATATTAAACCGCCCTATCGCGCTTCCGCTTGCGGTCCTGTCACAGCCTTCGTGTTATTGCGGCATCTTTTTCCTTCCCGTCAACTTCCTGACATCAACGAATTGTATCGTCAACTCGGCGGAACAAAAATCGGGTTGCCCACATGGCGTTTCATCCGAAACCTTGATCGAATGCTTGGTCCAGACTGGCACGTAAAAGTGTGTGATGTGAAAGAAGCGATGCATCAACTTGAAGAAGGCCGTCCTGTCGCATTGAAGTTCGATAAATGGTTCCGATTAAAATGGCGAGGTCGTTTTTCATATGACTATCATTGGGTTGTACTAGTCGGCTATGACTATATAGAAGGTATCTTGCATCTGCTCGTCCATGACAACGGAGGCAGAAATCGACCGAGCATCGTTCAAACCATCCCTTATGAGCCGAATAAAAAAATCCTGACTTTTGTCAAAATCGAACCGTCAAAACGGTGAAACGGAAAGCCCTTGCCGTGCAATCAATGAATAACCTTGCTGATCCATCAACCTCGCACGGTCTTCCGTGAATTCCGGAATGATCAATTGCTCAAGTGGATCATCAAGTGTCAATTCACAATGAATCGTTGCCAACTCTCTTGAAAGCATGAGCATCTCTTCATCCGCATCGATCTTCTTTCGCACCCCTGCAGTCAATTCTTCCCGCGCGGCGAGCACCCCGTCTACAGACCCATATTGCTGAATTAACTTCAATGCAGTCTTCGGGCCAATCCCCTTCACTCCTGGATAACCATCACTCGAATCCCCAGTAAATGCTTTCATATCAATAAACTGAGCTGGAGTAATCCCATACTCTTCTATAAAACGCGCTTCATTGTATTCATCATACTGCGTATATCCCTTTTTCGTGAACGCGATGGACACATCAGGTCCCAATAACTGCAATAAATCCTTATCTCCCGAAACGATTGTCAGTTTCGCCTCATTTTTCCACGTTTTAATCATCGACCCGATTAAATCATCCGCTTCCATATTCGGAATGCCGTAATTTTTCCATCCTAACGTTTCCGATACTTCCCTTGCCATATCAAATTGGGGAACCAACTCAGGCGCAGGTGCTGGTCGATGCGCTTTATAATCCGCAAATAGTTCATTACGAAAAGTTTTTGCTCCCATATCCCAGCAAACCGCCATATGCGTCGGCTGAAATATCGAAATCGCGCTCATTGTATGGCGTGCAAATCCTTGTACTCCGTTTGTTGGAATATCATTCGCATTGCGAAAAAATTGGCCGCTATGTGCCGTCGCAAAAAACGAACGAAACAACAAAGCCATTCCGTCGATCAGTAAAATATGAGGTTTTGTTTCATTCATTCTTGTCCACTTCCTTTCCTCTAGTCTATCACAGCACGTCTGTTAATAAAGAGAAAGTCAAAAGCCCCGATTGCTGCATATGATAGAGCGAGCAGAAAAGGAGTGATGTTTTGAATCCACAAGATGAATATATGTGGTATCCGCAGCAAAATTGGTCTGGCAATAGCTTTACCGGGTTCCCGGGATGGAATTCTCCGCCTTTTGGTCCGTCATTTCCGCCTTGGCAACCTGGATTCCCAGGACAGCCAAATTTCCCGAGCTTTCCAGGGTTTCCATCTCAACCGGGATTTCCGGGACAGCCAAGTTTTCCAAATCAACCTGGACCGCCCGGACAAGGAGGCCAGGCAACGGCACCCACCACACCACCGCCAAACCAAATACCCAGTTATCCAGACGTTCAATTATTTGCAGTAGATCCAGGAGCCATCTCAGGCTGTCTGTTCCGATTCACCTATGTTTGGACTTCGAGATTTAGAGGGTTCTGGTTCTATCCAACCTTCGTCGGCAGAACATCTGTCGCAGGCTTCCGTTGGGACTCACGCAGAAGGCGCTGGGAATTCTTCGGGATCGATTTACAACGCATCGATTCATTCCGATGTACGTGAAGAAGATACAACGAAATGTTTGGCAGTGTTTTAAAAAAGAAGGAGTGATGTTTTGAATCAGTCAGATGGACATATGTGGTATCCGCAATTGCCTGAAGGGTATCCAGGTCAGCAATATGAAGCATATCATCATACGAATCGTCCCTCACAATTTCCACCTCATCAACAAGGATGGCCAGGTGGCGGTTATCCCGGTGGAGGTGTACCAGGTTATCCACCTCCCGGACAGTCGTATCCGCCTTGGCAACCTGGTTATCCCGGTCAACAACATGGATTTCCAAATCAACCCGCTTTTCCTGGATATCCTTCCCAACCTAATTATCCAGGTTTTCCTGGACAGCACGGGCAACACGGTGGTCAAAATCAACAAGGTCCACCAACATCACCACCGCCGAGCCAGACACCGAACTATCCCGACGCACAATTACGTGCAGTCGACCCGGGCGGCATAGCAGGATGTCTATACCGCTACACGTACATTTGGACTTCTAGAAACAAAGGATTCTGGTATTATCCAACCTTTGTCGGCAGAACCTCGATCGCCGGTTATCGCTGGGACCCGCGTCATTATCGATGGGAATATTATGGTATGGATTTGAAACATGTAGATACTTTTCGTTGTACTTGAAGAAAACCTGGCGGAACTTCGCCAGGTTTTTTTGATTAGATGTGAGCACATCTAGTGTAAAAATAGAAGATAGGCAGTGAGTAAGCCAAACGCAATACAGACAATGACCGCACTATACATATTGGAGGAATGCTTAATAGAAGCAGGCAGAATTTCCTTCATCGTCACCATATAGATCGAGCCGACCGTTACACTTAATAAAAAAGCTGCCAGTAAATTGCTTTGCATGCCCATCCAATTGCCGATGAATGCCCCTAACGCAACAGGGGCTGCAATGAAAACAGATAGAAGAAACAACTTATAAAGTCGCACCCCTGCAACAAACAAAGGTGTAAATAATATCATACCTTCAGGAATATTATGCAAAATTAATGCCTGCAACAACGCTAGACCAAAGGGAAAATGCTCACTAGTTGCCAAAACCATACCCATCGGCAAATTATGCATTGAAAGGATCAACACCAAAAATACACCCATACGAAGACTTTGACGGTGATCATTCTCCTTTGAATGTACCCTATTCCGATAAAACGCTAGATGAATGATCTCAAACAGAAGTACACCTACTAAGAAACCAAATACAAAAACGAGAAAATTTCCTAGCTCTATGGCTTCCGGCGTGATTTCCACACTAAGTAAGGATAGCAATAATCCCACACACACAGCATAAATTGCACCCACACTTCTCTGAAATCTATTAATTAACGCTACAATAACACCGCCTACATTAACACCAGCAACTGTTGATAGAAAACCAATCAACCAGATAGGTACCAATAAACCATCCTTTTGTCGTTTGTCTTTATGTTTATATGGGAAGGCAGCCAAGATTATGCTTTAATTTCATGCGACTAAACAAAAATGAAATGTTTAATTGTCATTGATCCATTTAATCGTTCTACCGCCGTTTCATGCTGCGGATTATACTTTTTGATTCCTTGTCTACGCGATACGATTCGATGATTTTTTGCAAGGCTTTGTTATAAGTGAACTTATCTAATGAATTGTTACTCCCCAGATATTCCATTGTCGGTTCAGGAAGCTTCACGTAACACATAGAAAGCGCCCAAGCAACTGCCATTTTGACGTAATAGCCGTCATGTTCTATATGATCCAGTAAAGCGAGCACCTTCCCTATATAAAGCGGTTCAATATAATTGTTTAGAAGCATAACAACTCCAAACCGAAGCTCATAGTCTTTATCCGAAGTCAGATAAGATTGCAAAAATGTCCAAACACGTTCTTTATGGTTCTTTGTAACTTTAAGTGTTGTACAAAAACTATCGCATACTGACCAATTATCGATTTTAGGAATAAAAGCCGCTACATATGAAAGTACTTCTTCAATATCAGCATTCACATAACCAATGACCAGTCCCTGCAGCATGACTTCTTCGAAATATTCGTCTTCTGCCGTTTCAAGATATGTACGCCAGTCATCTTTCACTATCCGTTTTGCGAGTTTGCGAAGTTCCGGCATTCGCACACCTAATACATTGTCGATATTCGGGATAAGTGCTGAGGCAAACTTTTGGTAATCCGTGTCGATGCACTCATGTATTTGTTTTCGGATCGTATTTTGCATTGGAACTCTCCTATACTTTGATTTCATTATTTGTAAGTACCAAAATTTGATAACGTTCTTCGATATGTACCAACTATACAAGATAAGCTAAAGAATGGGTCAATATCAACTGCGCGTTGCTTTTCGTTCCAGGCCGACGCTTTACACTCCAAGCGACTGAGAATTACAAAGTATAAAATCATTTATTCAACTTATATAATATTATTATCCGTCAAAAAAAGACAAATTGTTATGTAGACTATGCAGCATATACGATTATTTGCTGCATCGTTCTTCCTACTGTATTTCATGAAGCTTGTTCGCAACCAACGCTACATCTTCCGCAAGCAACGGATATAGATTCGGCCGGCGTCTCACAGCGAGCGGATGGTAGGCCACGGCTGTTTGATATCCTCTTACTTCATGCCAAGTACCACGTAATCCTTTTACTTCAACTTCTGGATTTCCGAAAAAAGATTGTACGGCAACATTTCCCAAACATAATATAAGTGCTGGCTTTTGTTTGATTAATTGTTCTTCTAAATGTTGCATACAGATAGTTCGAGTTCGCTCTTTATCATACTTTCGTAGCGGTCTTCTTTTTAGAATATAGGTTACATACAGCTGATCTTGATGTAGGCCAGCTTCATAAACCGCTTTCTGTAAAGTTTGCCGTGTTCCGCAAACCATCGGGCTCCCTTCCCGACCTTCGCGAGCACCCGGATTATCGAGAACGATCATGATGGGTGCATTCGAATTCCCTTCACCCCAAACCATTCTTGATCCTTGGCAATAAAGACCGCATTCTTGGCAATCAATCTGACTCTTTGGCGTTGGTTCTTCAGGCCATATTTCGGGACAGAATGAATTCATTTGTTTCACTCTCCTATAGAAATAGAGTTCCACCTTTCGATTGAACTATACAAATAACGATAATTAGATAAAATATATTATCAGGTTTTTAATTCGGCAGCTTACCCTATTTCATTTTAATAAAATGATGTGATATGACATAACGGAAAGCTTTTTTTCATACACTATATTTGGGGTGAAAAAATGCCAAGAGTAAAATACCGAGATTCAGACATTGATTTAATGGCCAGGATGATGAGGGCAGAGGCTGAAGGTGAAGGTAAACAAGGCATGTTGTACGTTGGAAATGTAATTGTGAATCGGGCTATAGCAGATTGTTTAGACTTTAACGACGTCCGATCAATAAACGATGTCATTTTTCAAATACAAGGAGGAAATTATTCATTTGAAGCAGTTCAAAAAGGAAACTTGTTTTATCAACGAGCAAGATCTTCTGAAAAAAAATTAGCGAAGCAGAATCTAGACTATTGGAGAGAACATCCAGCGCACTTCGCCCTTTGGTACTTTAATCCATACGCTCCCTGTCCTCCAACATGGTATGGTCAACCGTTTACTGGCCAATTTAAAAGCCATTGTTTTTATGAGCCAGCACCGGGAACATGTGAGAGCGTTTATATTGGTTAATTGATTTAAACGAGGATCAGTTGAAACAAACAACAAACCTTTACTATTCCTTTGTTTTATATACTACATTCTCATAAATGAAAAGGGAATTTCCTGGTTCCAGGAGTTCCCTTTTTTATGCTCTGTTTTTGATTTTCGGACAACAAACCAAAAACCCTCCAGTCATCTATTATTCTGGAAGGTTTCTTTGTGTGTTTTATGGAGATTGTAGAAGTCATTCTGGACTAATTGCGGACTCTTATCTTTATGATGGATTTAAATATTTTCACGATATTATACTGTGTCATAGACCTTTTCAAATTCAAACCCATCATATTGATTGGCGGCCACTTCATCACAAATTTTACGGTAATTATCAAGCCCCCCAACATAGATCACAAATCCTCTTTGAGTTCCATCGATATTGGCTCCTGTATACCATGAATTCGTATGTGGGAATAATGTGCTGTTTGCTATATCATCACATTGCTTCCCCCATGTTATTTCTGCTTGTCTTTGCGCTTCAATCGTTTGTAAACCATTGGACTCAATATAGCCTATACACTGATCTATCCAATCAACATGCTGTTCAATTGCAGATGGCATGTTCGTAAGAACCGATGGACTTTGCGGCCCTGTTATCATAAAGAAGTTCGGGAAATTTTCCATCGTCAATCCAAGATATGTTTTAACTTCTCGTCCTTCTCCCCATTTTTCTTGTATCGTTTGTCCATTACGACCCTGTATATTTAATTTTAAAAGAGAGCCCGTCATCGCTTCATATCCAGTCGCAAAAACTATGACATCACATTCAATCGTTTCATTGCGAAGTTTTACGCCATTTTCTACAACACATTCTATCGGATTGTCTTTTAAAGGAACTAGATGAACATGCTCTTCGTTAAACATCTCATAAAAATTTGTTCCAATAATTAAACGCTTTGTTGTAATATAATAATCCGGATGTAACTGCTTTGCTGTATGTTCATCTTTTATAATTTCATCAATTTTATTTCGGACAAACTGCGAGACTACAAAATTTGTTTCCTTATTGACGCCAACGTCCGGATATACAGCCCCTAACGCAAGTCCTCCTGTTTTCCACACATGATCTAATGTTTCTTTTTGTTTTTCTGCTGAAAATTCTATTGCTGATTTTCCTGTCGTGGACAAGTGTATGCCACCAGGGGTTGTAAAGAAAGCATCTCGAATCTTAGGATAATTGTTAAATGCATCTTCTTGTTGTTCTTTACTTAATGGATGATTACGCGCCTCAGCCACATAATGAGGAGTGCGCATCAATAGCGTGAGCTCTTTTGCTTCCTTTGCTATTTCTTGCATGGTCTGAACTCCGCTTGAGCCATTACCAATGACTACAACTCGTTTACCGGTGAAGTCGACTTTTGAATGCGGCCAACGCCCTGTATGATACTTTTCACCGCGAAATGTATCGACACCTTTAAACGGCGGTATATTTGTCGTGGATAAACATCCAACCCCGCTGATGAAATACTTAGCTTCAAATTTTTCATCTGTGTCAGTCTTAACTTCCCAACTTTTCGTCTCGTCATTAAAGGATGCTTCCATCACGCGCGTTTTAAATTGAATATCAGGTCGTAAATCAAGCTCGTCTGTGACAAAATTCAAATACTCCAAGATTTCTGGTTGAGAGGCATACCGATCCTTCCAGCTCCATTTCTTATACAACTCTTCGGAAAATGTAAAATTATAAAAAATAGAATCAGAATCGCATTTTGCTCCAGGGTAACGGCTCCAATACCACACTCCGCCGACTCCATCTGCAGCCTCTATTACAAGGACAGATAGTCCACGTTCTCTCAGCTTGTGCAGCATATACAGCCCAGCAAAACCGGCTCCTACAACTATTGCATCATATTGTTTAGCTTCCATTCTTAAACCTCCATCCCGAATAATTTATTTCGAAGGTACTAAGCTTAAAAATTTAGCAATTGTATCTACTGTTGTTTTTGTTTCTTCTGCGAAAACCGCCATGTTACTGAAGTAGCCATGAATACTGCCATCTAATTGAAGATATTCTACTGTGACACCCGCCTCTTGTAATTTGTCACGATATTGAACCCCTTCATCTACTAACACATCATTCTCAGCCGCTATAATAATCGTTGGTGGTAAATTGCTTAAATTTTCATGTAGCAATGGGGAAATTTTCGGATGTTTAAACTCTTCTTCATTGTTTATATAGTACTCACCAAACCAAATCATTAAGTCTTTATCCAGACCAAACCCTTCTGCAAATTTTTCATATGATGGAGTTGTAAAATCTAAGTTGGTTACAGGGTAAATCAAAGCTTGCGCTGTAATGGCAGGACCATTATTTTCTTGACTGAGGATCGCCATAACCGCTGCAAGGTTCCCGCCCGCAGAATCCCCACTAACAACGATATCATCCGCGATTGCATTTAATTCAGAAGCATGATCATTTGCCCAGCATAGCGCTGCATAACTATCTTCAACCGGCACAGGAAAGCGGTATTCCGGCGCTAATCGATAATCAACCGAAACGACAACACGACCTGTTTGTTCCGCCAACAAACGACAACCTGCATCAGATGTCTCCAAGTCACCAATCACCCAGCCGCCACCATGGTAATACATGAGTAGCGGGAAAGGACCTTGTCCGACCGGTGTATAAATACGTACACCGATTTCTCCATCGTGTACTGGTATTTTTCGATTTTCAACCTTTGCTACAGGGGGTACCTCGATTCCTTGCGGAGCAGGGACTGCGCCCATTGCATCGCGAACTTGTTGAGCAGTTAAGCTTTGAAGAGTTGGACCACTATAAAATGCCTCCAAATATTGTTTTGCATTGTTTGATAATCCCATTTCGCCAACTTCCTTCCCTATATTTATTTGCATCGGTTTGTATGCAATCCTAGTATAACCAAATTACACTATTGAGAATATTCCGCCTTTTAGTTATACTACTTCATACTATCGGTTACTTTTTGGGCTGCGCTACTACTTTTCTATGATGAAACATATCTTTGGATAAGGGGGATGATACGATGCAAATCACTACTTGGACTGTTGAAGAAAAATTACAAAAAGCTTTGGTACTACCATCGCAAGAAGAGCAAATATGCCATATTCTCATGAGTTTTGGAGAGATCTTTGTCGCTGAAAGAATCTCATTCTATCGATTTAGCCCGATTGGTTATGTGGGAGAAGGCGTAGCACAGCTCGAAAATGGAGATCTTCAATCGATCTCCTATATACGAGATGATATTCGTTCATTGCCCGTCGTGAAAAAAGCAGTGACAGAGCGAAAGGCTCACTACTATTCTGGACAAGACATCATTACACTCATTTCAAGCCGCTATAATCGTGACGTACCCTTGCACGCATTGACTGTCGTCCCCATTCACGTAAACAATCTGACCATTGCTTATATCGTCAGCGAATATATGAATCGCGTTCCCCCAACGGATGGACAAACCCTAGAGTTACTGACACATTTCGGCAGTCTAGCTGGCAGAGTACTGATCCAACCTCAAAAGATTTCTCATCCCAAACTAAGCCCGCGTGAAAACGAAATTTTACGAGCCCTTGCCAATGGCTTCTCAACAAAGGAACTAACAGATCTATTATCGTTGAGTGAAGCGACGATTAAACAATATATTAAATCAGCTTTCGTTAAATTGGGTGCGAAGAATCGAGCGCACGCTGTTTCGATTTATTTGGCTCCTGAAATATGAATTCCTACGCCTGATTCATGAAACAAACAGGAATCCCCCAACATTCACGTTTGTTTGAACGATCACGATTGTCAGTGCATAGGCAACTAAATCTCTTCCTCTCCATTTTAAACAACCCGAACTGCAAATAACATGACTAAAAATTGTTTATAATATCACTTACAAATTCCATTGCAGAAAAACATAAACATTAACTGACATTGGAAATACTGATAAGATGATTATCATAGCTCGTTGTAGGGTAAATGTGGGGAAAAGGGGAATTATTCAACATGAAAAATGAAGGAACAATAGAAAGCGGAAAGAGATTTCCTTTTCTCTTGGCGACGATGAAAGGTATCTCACAAGTAATCCTCATCGAAAATTGGTTGACAGGTTTGCTCATATTGACTGCAATCACGATCACCTCACTGGAGCTCGGCGTGATTGCATTTCTTTCAGCAGCAATCGGCACACTTACCGGACGGCTCGGGGGAGGAAATCGGGAGAGCGTAGAAAAAGGCCTGTATGGATATAATCCCATGTTGACAGGAATGGCGCTCCTTCTATTCCTGGAAGGTCCCGCAAGCTGGGGGATTGCTTTATTCGGGGCCGTTATTGCAGCCGCGTTTACCGCTTCAATGATGACACTTTTGCAGCCCACCGGCATGCCGACATTAACCTTTCCTTATATCGTGACGACCTGGCTATTATTATTATCTTCGTATAGGCTGGATACGTTCAAATTGACCGATGAAACAGTGCCACAGGATTTATCGCATTGGAAGCTGGAAATCGCCGGGAAAATCCATTGGCCGAGCGCTTTCCTTGATGGAGCCGGTCAGATTTTCTTCTTGCAAGGTATGGCTGCCGGATTACTGATCTTTATTGGAATTTTTATTGCGGGATGGAAGTTAGGGCTATACGCAGTCGCTGGTAATATAATCGGCATATGCGCTGCATACCTCCTTGGAGCAGAACATTTGCTCATCGATGCCGGGCTGTACGGCTACAATGCTATTTTGACAGCACTCGCGGTCGGCGTCGTATTCCGTGAAGGGACAAACCGGCTGGCGCCTTACACTGCTATCATTGGTTCCATTTTGACAGTGCTATTCATTGCAAGTATCGATACCGCTCTTTTACCGTTCGGATTGCCGGCTTTGACCATGCCATTCGCTCTAAGCACATCGATTTTTATCGGCGCACGAAAAATGATGCAACAACCCTGACGACCCCTTTAAACTTATTTCAATTACACAATGGTCAAACAGGTTAGCAAGCCGATAAATATGATTTAAACGCCTGCGCAACATCAAACACGAATGTTTAAATTGTAATGTTTGTTTTCTTGAGCAAACTAATCTAAACAAGATAAAAAGACCGTCGATGTCTTCACATCAGACGGTCTTTACAGGTTTCTACAACTTGCCTGTCACAGAAGAAATTATCTAACAAGCATCGTCCTCTAAAGCTCTATACGATTTTCTATCTTGCATACTGAATTTCACTTTATAGTGCAATAGCAAATGTCCTAATTCATGCGCCGAGTCGTTTCTCCTAGTAGATGATTTTTTAATGGCCTTCACATAATATAAGGTTGATCATCTTCTGTCCAAAGACTATACGCATCAATGGTTTTCCCAACTTCTTACTGTCGTCACATAAAAAACATGAAATACTGCCTGTTGCTATATCGCTTAAACATGCTTGAACGTAGTATAATAGTTCATTCAGGGTCGCCAATCGAGTAGTCACGCTGATCCTACACGATTAGAACCTTCCGGAATCCGGATTGGAATGAAATGAATGAATTTAGGAGGATAACAAATGAGTAACGAGGATAATTTCTGGCTTGATTTGCCGAAGCCGTTTTTTATATTGGCACCAATGGAAGACGTCACGGACGTGGTGTTCCGCCACGTCGTCAGTGAAGCAGGAAAACCTGATGTATTTTTCACGGAATTTACGAATACGGAAAGTTATTGCCACCCTGACGGAAGAGACAGTGTGCGGGGCCGGTTGACCTTCACGGAAGACGAACAGCCGATTGTAGCGCATATCTGGGGAGACAAGCCAGAGTATTTTAAGCAAATGAGCATCGATATGAAAAAACTCGGTTTCCGTGGCATTGATTTAAATATGGGATGCCCGGTACAGAACGTTGCGGCAAACGGAAGAGGAGCCGGTTTAATACGGCGTCCTGAACTAGCGGCAGAAATCATTCAAGCTGCAAAAGCCGGCGGGTTACCGGTCAGTGTAAAAACAAGATTAGGTTATATCGAAGTGGACGAGTGGCGCGATTGGTTGGGACATGTGTTAAAACAGGATATCGCGAACCTTTCCATTCACCTTCGTACGAGAAAAGAAATGAGTAAGGTCGATGCACATTGGGAATTGATTCCTGAAATCAAAAAAATGCGAGATGAGATTGCACCAAATACATTGTTGACGATTAATGGAGATATTCCAGACCGCGCAACAGGATTAAAATTAGTAGAACAATACGGAGTCGACGGTGTCATGATCGGCCGCGGTGTGTTCACAAATCCATTTGCTTTTGAAAAAGAACCGAGAGAACACAGCGTGAAAGAACATCTGGACTTATTGCTCCTGCAATTGGAGCTTCATGACAAATATTCAAATGAAATCGGACCGCGACCATTTAAACCGCTTCTACGCTTCTTCAAAATCTATATACGCGGATTCAAAGGAGCAGGCGAATTAAGAAACCAATTGATGGTAACCAGAACGACGGATGAGGTACGCCGTTTAGTGAGACCGTTTTTAGAAATAGAGGAAGAATGAATTAAGCAGCGAAGGTACTTGCCCCGTAAACAATCTTGAATTGTACGGGGCAAGTACCTTTTTTAATTGACTTCCCTCAAACAACCCCGTAGTATATTAACTGTTTACAACACATTTACTTTAATGATTAAACAATATAATAATTAAAGTAAGTAGAAGGAGCATATATATGGAACGGCATATTCATTTTCAAGACTTTGAAAAATGGTTTTGGCAATTATCCAGGAAAATGGAGAACGTATGGAAAGACATTTATACAAAAACCTTTCCTGGCTCACAATCTCGCATAATGTACTTACTTGAACAAAACGGGCCATTGCGAATGTCCGACCTGGCAAACGAATTACATATTACTGCAGGTGCTGTCACGACCGCTTCCAATATCCTTATTAAAAATGAGTATATTATGCGGATTCGAAATGAAGAGGATCGGCGTGTCGTCCATTTAGATTTAACGGAAAATGGGAGAAGGAAATTAAATGAACTGCGGGAGACAGGAAAAGAGATGATGAAACTTGTATTCAAAGACCTGTCAGATGAAGAGCTAAAAAATATGCTTGCCGCTTTTAAACAAGCCTCCGCCAACATAGACTCTATGCAGGATCCCCAGTTTCAAAGGAAGTGATGTATATGACAAGAACCAAAATGTTGAAACCGACCATTTTATCGATCTCCATGGCTACTGTCATGGCGGGCGCAGCCATCTCCCCTGCGCTCGGCCTGATTGCTCAAGCCTTCCCTGAAGCAAGTCCAACGATGATTAAGCTCATCTTAACGGCTCCGTCAATCATGATCATCCCTTTTTCATTTCTATCGAGTTATTTAACATCCAAAATAACAAAACGGATGATTATTTTGATTGGTCTGTTGATTTATTTAATCGGCGGGATCGGCCCGCAATTTGTCTCAACTATCGAATCCATATTAATGCTGCGGTTAATTTTAGGGGCAGGTGTCGGACTCGTCATGCCGTTGTCGATGACATTGATTAATGATTATTTCATCGGCAGAGAACGAACGAAGATGATGGGGTTTAATTCCGCCTTCAGTAATTTCGGTGGGATTATCACGATGTTGCTGGCAGGATGGCTCGCTACTTTCAGCTGGCGTGTTCCATTTAATGTCTATTGGCTAGGGCTTTTCATTATCATTTTAATATTCTTCTTTTTACCGAAAGGGGAAATTCAAAAACCGCAATCACACGAAAAGAAGGTAAAACTTCCTCTTGCGGTATACGGCTATGCGCTCGCAATGGGCGGTGTGATGCTTGCTTACTATTCAATCGCCACCAATATTGCGCTCTATTTAGAGCAGAGTGATTTGGGTGATGCCGCTTTAGCGGGAACGATTGTATCATTCACAACTGTCGGCGGAATGATTACGAGTTTACTTCTCGTTCAAATTGAAGTTATTTTCAATAAATTTGTCATCCCTGTTATGCTCTTTGGGATGGCTGCCGCTTTTTTATTTCTATCTTTCACGCACAGCATCCCGCTTATCATAGTAAGCGTTTGTTTGATTGGATTCGGCCAGGGTGCTATATTTCCGACTATTATCTTACAAGCACTCAACCAGGTAAAGCCGTACCTGGCAGACCGCGTAATCGCCTGGACATCCAGCATGACATTTTTAGGTCAGTTTTTATCGCCGGTTATCCTGGACGGCATCGGTAAAATGGCAAACCAGGGAAGCATCCGATTTCAATACGGCGTACTTTCCGCATCGGTTTTGTTTTTTGTTGTGTTAAGTATATTTTTAATCGCAAGGAACCGGAAACAAGATTATTCTGTAGAATGAGATACATCTAAACAATTTTGTTGAATTTCTCCGCGACGAATTCCATGCAAATCAAAAAGCAGGCATGCCTGCTTTTTGATTTATCCTTATTCTGTTAACTAAAGTATCAGTTATCTCTACATTGATAGATGTACCTTTTTAAACGCCTGCTCCAAAGGATCCCTCAAAGCGGGGGCCAACGACTTCGAATACTCCGCTGTAATATGGTTATTATCTCGATATACAATAATATTCCCAATGACTGGATAGCATGTCTTATCATCACAGAAGTAATCCGTCAGGTCGGCAAAAATGACATTGGAAGGTATACCTTCTGTGTTTTCCCATGGCACGACCTCTGATACGCCTTCTGACCTGTCGATTGCACAATCCAATGGGCTTCTCGCACTTTCTAAACAGGCTGGTATTTTCTTTTTCATGCGGGGATTGTCGCGCACCGCAAAAATCTTCGTAATCCCTTCGAGTTCTTTCCATTGATTGATATAACCAAGCGGCACTTTGTCGCGTTTATTTAAAGTCGCTGTAGTGAATATCAAATCAGGTGGTTCCTCTTTTAATTCCTTGATCAAATTTTCATTCCACTCTAGACACGTTTTGGTTAAATGATTTTCAGGATCTTCATCGGTAAATCGGCAACCGTCATGATTGTACAGATCGATCCGAAAATTCAGCTCTTCCGCCACTATTTCAAGCGCTGGAAACCAGTGTCCTGAATGGGAGCCGCCTACTAAGGCAAGAACATAGTCAGGTTTGTCTAAAACACCATACGAACATTTTCTCACCTCAGTACGATCTTGACCGAGACATTCCGTATCCTCATAGAAACTCGGAATATCCGTCTTAATTGCCAACGGAGAAGGAATCAAATCAAGTCCTTCCGGTGGTTTAACATTATACAGAATCGATTTGGCTCCTGGATAATCTTTATCGTTCTGGGTCAAATTGAGCATGCTCGCCTGTGTTTTCTGTATATACATGGAAATGGAAAATATCGAGCTAGCCGCGAAGACTAGCAAGATGCCTAGCACTGTCACGAAATTCCCTTTCTTCTTATCCCATTTCATCATCAAAAAGGGGATTTCTAGCTGCTTAGTGGAAATGATGGACAATAATAACGTGAACAACAGGATGATAATTCCATCTATGATTGGAACAGTCGTCGTTTTCATAAAAGCATGGTAGAAAATCAACAGCGGCCAATGCCATAAATAAATCCCATACGTAAGACCGCCTAAATAGGTGAAAGGCTTTATGCTCAGCAGACGATCCACACCGAGCTTCGTGCTATTTTCAGCTGAAATCAAAATGAACAATACACCGCTAATTGGAACCAAAGCCAAATAGCCAGGAAACACAGTCGACACAGGTAATAAGATGCCTGTTAGACAAATAATCGCCAGCCCGCCCCATCCGAGGACGGTGTTGAACCTTTTATTGAAAATCAGATAAGGTGAAATTAAGGCGAAGATCCCACCTATGCTAAATTCCCACATCCGTGCGAACGTATCGAAGTATGCCCATGGTTGATTGATATGTGTTTGGTAAACAGAATAAGCCAGTGAACCAGCGAAAACGACAAGCTGCGCAGTTAGAAACGTTTTACGCACAGGTGTTTTCAAGACTTTTTTCGCGATAAAAAAGACGAGACAGATAAAGAGCGGCCAAATAATATAAATTTGCCCCTGAATACCAAGTGACCAATAATGTTGAAATGGACTTGCGGAATTCTCGCGCGCCAGATAATCCACCGAATCAAATGCCAGCCGCCAATTTTCATAATAAAATGTTGAGGCCGCCATATGCGCGATGATTTCGCTCCATTCAATTTTCGGCAAAAATACGAGACACATAAATCCGATGACGATCGAGACGAACATTGCTTGAGGGAACAACCTTCTCGTAATGCCTAGTATGAAATCGAAAAATTTTACGGATCCGGTTTTCTCGATCCTGGACAAAAGGGATAAAGTGATGAGATAACCCGAAATGATGAAAAATATATCGACTCCACCGGATACTCTGCCTAGCCATATATGATAAACAGCGATGAGCAGAGTCGCGATGGTCCGTACGCCTTCAATCTCTGGTCGAAATCTTTTTTTGGTCAATTTTAAATCTGTCATACGCTTTCTCCATCCTATTAACTCTGATACCTAGCCCCTGCGCTAGTCAAACACTATTCTAAAATGCATACACTCATAAATGAACCTGTTTCATTTGCTTGAAAAAAGAATGTGACGCTTGGCATTTCATAGACCAACATAGATTTTACGCAATTGTGCAGACTAGATACTATTTTGTTTCCCCTTCTATTACATATGTGTGTCCATCAATTCATAGATCTCGACTTGAATAATGGGACCCATTTCTTGAACGCGAACATGGAGTCCCATCAGATCAAGTTTTTTATGATCGGGCAGCTTAATTTCAACCGCTCCTGCTTTCTTCCCTACAACATGGAACATATTAGTGCCCTCGTCTCTAGTGATTTCAGCGATCTGCTCGGAGCCTTTCGGCAGTATATGCTTTCCTATATCGTAGTTTGCTCCCAAATCCAATGACGCGTTCGGTCTTTCCTCCAATACTTTAAAACTGAATTTAAAACTTGGAGCTGAACTTACCGCTTCTAATCCGTACCGTACTTCCTTTCCGTCTTCAAAACGGATAGTAGCGATGTATCGACCCGGCTGATCAATCACAATATGGACGTTGCGATACTTCCCTTCACTATCGTCATCGTTGTCGACGCAATCTGAGGGACTGAACGAAAGACATTTCGTGAACTTCATATTATCGGTAATCTTCTTTCCGTCCATCGTGGAAAGGGAAATGTTTTGGACAGGTCCTTTATTCTCCACACCGATCGCAACCGGCGAAGGAAGAAAATCTTCTGTTCGCTCTAACGTCAGCTTCAGTTTTCCGTTTACTTCTTTGACATGTACATAATATTTCCGATAAAATTTCTTATCCGGATTTCCTGAATACACCAATGCGGCCTTGAATGTACCGTCCCCTTCTTTAAGTGGGACTAAATGGATTCTATCTGTTACACCACCGGTTGGTTTGTTTTTTCCTTCCACGGCTTGGTAGATACCGGTATCCTTATGATTGGAATCATACATTTTAAATTGATCCCAACCGAAGTCGCTAGCCTTCACCGTAACAATCTGTGACTTCGCTTCTTCCGTTGCTTTCATCATTTTGGCCGCTTGTCCTCTTGTGATAGATGTGTTCGGGCTGAATCTGTCAGGAGATGTTCCTGTAGTGATACCAAGTCTATAGATCGTCAGAATGTTCGGGTCGTGGCCTACTCCTCGGTGTACATCTTCGAATGGACTTTTATATGAATTGAAGTTATAGCGCGGCAAATCGAACGCTTTGACAAGAATCGAAGCCATCTGCGCCCGTGTGATGGGATCGTTCGGACCAAAACGTCCATCTCCATAGCCGCTGATGATGCTTTTTTCTGCCATGGCTGCAATTGCTTTGTAGTAGCCATTCGCTTTCGGAACGTCTTTAAATCCTGGATCCTTCAATTTCGAAGTATCTAATTTAATAAGCTTTGCAATAATGGCAGCTGCCTGTCCTCGCGTGATAGAGTTTCCGGGTTTGAATGTACCATCCGGATAACCTCCGATTATATTACGTTCTGCCAGGTCATAAACTGCTTCCGCAAAGTGTTTTGACGGCGGTACATCTGAAAATTGTTTTGTACTTGTTGCGAATGTGCCCGATAAAGGCAAGCTGCATAGGAGCAATAACGCTCCGATTATCATAAGTAGTTTCTTTCTCATTCGAACTCTTCCTTTCGTTGGTGCCTGGCTCCCGCTAAAGTCCGCATGCTTTCCTCGAATTATAGCGAGACCTGGCATTCGAAGTTATTTCTTCAGCGTATGTGTCTTTCCTTTCGTGTCTGTCACGATCAGCTGCATTTCCGTAACCCGCATGTCTTTCCCAATGACATTCGAAAGTTTGCTAGTCTTTTTATCAAGCAGACTATACTTATAGACTCCTTTTTTATTGAAGTAGTACATTGTTGAATGATCGAACAGCACAGATTTATTGTTTTGGTTTACCTGTACATGATTAGGTGTAAATGCCACATTATCAAAGATTACACGCGCATCAAAGCCATATTCTTTCTTCTTGCCGCTGCCGTCCATCGCTGTCGAATAAAGGACGAGCGGATCATCTATAACGGGTTTATCGGGGTTAAATGTATAATCAAAATAGCGCTCTTCATTCTTCTCATTTGTATAATAAATCCGGTCATTCCAAATGAACATATTGCGGAATGTATAGCCATACGGCTGATTCATCAACACTAGATTCTGACCGTCTGTTTTCACTTTCATCAACCCGTACGCGATAGGTAGTTCGCTCATCTCTCCGACCGCTGACCAATAAGGAATGAAGATTTCGTCATTGTATACGATGAGTTGGAAACCTTTCAGCAAGTGCACTTGGAATGTATCATCGCTTGGGATATTTTCTGGAATTACAATGGCTTCGCGTTTGCCTGTCTTTAAATTCTCCTTAAACAACTTGGAATTATACCCTTCTTTAGCAATAGTGTACGAGAATCCATTCTGTTCAACCGTCTTGCCTTTTACGCCGACATATGAATGATAGGCGCTGAGTTTCTGCGAATCATCGAGCGCTCGTACGAGAAATGCTGAGAATTGGGCGCGTGTAACGTAATCTGCCGGCATATATTTACCTTTCGAACCACCAGCAACCCGCTGTTTCGCGATTCCATTAATATCCTGATAAGCCCAGTGAGCCGGAGTTACGTCAATAAATGTTGCCTGTTTATCGAGCGGCATATTAAATGACCGACGCAGAATCGCGGCCATCTGTGCACGTGAAGTTTTCTCTCCGGGACGTATATAGCCGTTATCGCCGCGTAAAATTCCTAGCTCATTCATTGTCGCTAAGACCTGATAGTGAGGAGATGTTTTCGCCACATCCTTAAATTCAGTAGACGTATCCTCCGACAGCGAAAGCTTCAGTGCTTTGGCAAGCATGGAGGCTGCCTGTACCCGCGTGATCGGCTGATTTGGTTTGAACGTGCCGTCCGGATAGCCGCCAATAATATTGCGGTCGGATAAATATAGGATTTCTTTCTTTGCCCAATGCGTATCTACATCTGAAAATTGAGCAGCTGCACGCGCTTGGATTGGAGCAGCTGAGGTAACGAGTAACAAAGTCATCAATGCAGCAATAAATTTACTTTTCATTTGATAGTCTCCTTTTAAAGTTATTTGCACAAAAACGTATAAAGATTGAATTTCGCACGGATATCTCCATTTAATCACGGTGAATGTGTGGAAAACCAAGTTGGCGTGCCAAAATGGCGAGCGGTTGGTTGACGGCTTCTATTTTTGAACAATTGCCAACCTGATTTTCCTCAGCAAACATCGTTTTAGTTAATCTGCTATCAGCCAGCGTCCCGAATCCGCATCACGCTTCATCGTAAACACATGCTCTGCGACGCCTTCGCGTCCATATTGATAGCGAATTTCTACTTCATTTTCGGAAACAGGGTACACTTTCCGATAGGAGGCTTCCAAAAATAGCTCACCTAATCGGTTGATTTGAGTAAATGCCGGTGTTTTCGACAAATTATCCAAGCCTAAAAGCGAGTCGTATAAATACAAATCGAAATATTGTTCCGGTGTATATTCCTCGCTAAGCTCTCCGGCCAAATAATCCAAATACATCGAATTTGTGCGCTCCTCTGTCGCAATGCCTACCACTTGCCCGTAAATTTTGTGCACCGGCGTAATCGTCCCACCTTGAACCGTTTCCCTTGCCGGAAAATGGTTCAATAAAAAATACTCCCGCGCATTCAACAGCTGATCGTAACCCCCTGCAATCGTGATCTCTTGGTCTTGATAACGCTCCATAATTTCAGATCGCAGCGGTTTCCCATTTACTTTCAGCTGTCCTTTTTCAAGCACGACACGATCACCCGGGACCGCAATGACCTCGTAATAGACATCATCATAGGTTGGTAAATGGCTTGTCGTATTTGTCATCGTGCGCACAATATCACCGGCCTGATACACAATATCATCAAACAGATTTGTTTTACGCTCCATCACTGTATGAAAAGTATCTGTACTCCCGTCTAATAAAAATGTCTCTTTATTTATATAATGCAGATCGTCGACTTGATCAAAATGGGGCAGTTCGGCAAATTCTTCATAATCAATCACTGACAGTTGCTGTTTTTTCTGCAATGCAGAAATTTGTGCCAAGTCATTTAACGGATCATACGGAATACCGGGCCCCTCATCAGAAGAAAGCAAATCAGAAGGGTTCAAAGTGACCATAAGGAGTATTGCAACTATAGGAAGCGCTGCTGTGACAAACAGCACTTGCCATGAAAACCTCTTAGCCGACGGCCGTAGTTTCTCATGTACACGCTGTTTTACCCGCCTTTCCTGCTCCGACGTATCGCCCATCATTTGATCTAGCTTCTCTTTGAAATCGCTCAATTCTTCACTACCTCCCCGTCCTCTTCATCAAAAAATTCCTTTAGTTGCTGCTTTGCCCTTCGCAGTCGTGTTTTCACCGTATTTTCATTCAGTTGCAAATAAGTTGCGATTTCCGTTATGGATTGCTCATCATAATAAAATAATATTAAGGGCTCGCGGTATTTTAATGGAAGTTGGAAAAGATTTTTTTCAAGTGAGGCCAGTCGCTCTTGCTCAAGCACTACCTCTTCTGCACCTTTTACCGAAGTACTAATCGTTTCGAACAGCACATCTTTTTTATGCTTCCAAGAACGCAAATAATCTTTCGCACGATTGGCTGTCATTTTAGTCAAATATGTTTTCAGTGAAGCTTCATTGCGAAACTGGTCACTCTTTTGAAAATACGTTACAAATACTTCTTGTACAATATCCTCAGCTGTCGACCAATTTTTAACGTACAAATAAGCGATGCGTATTAAATAACGCGAATGCTCATTGATTAATTGATCAATTTCATTCATTTACGAAACCTCACCCTTTTCTATTGCCACGTCATGTCCCCATCCACATACGCCGCAAACTGCTCAAATGACCTTTTTTCTGTCATTCCAAATCGACTTACTTCATAATTCGAAACGTCTATAGTTGCATAGCCTTCGGTGGTTGTAAAGCCAATTAATAGCCCTGCCTCTTTAGCCGCCGCGATAAATTCTTCATTATAATGTCCATATGGATAGGCTAATGATACGGCCGCCGGCACTTGTTCCATATTCCGCTGCAAGTCCGCAAAAATCTCTTCTTTTACATGTTCTAGCGCAATTCCAGTACCCAATTCTTTATTAAGATTATGCAGTCCATATGTATGCGCTTCGAGTTGGAAAACATCTGTTATCTCTTTCATTTCTTCAGCTGTCAAAAACTGTATCGGACCTTCCGCGTCATAACGTTGTATGCCTTGCGCTCTGTATGTACGAGAAGAGATAATGTGCTGAAGCGCGGTAAACCCATATTGCTTCAAAATCGGATACGCATATTCTTTTGATGATAATAAGCCATCATCGAAAGTAATGAGCACCGCCTTGCCAGGGACAACGAGACGTCCTTCCAAATAATCATAAAGCTGCTGTGCCGTCAGCGTCTCAAATTGACGCTCCGCCAAATACCCCATCTGCTGCTCAAAATTTTCTAAAGAAACGGTACTTGCCATTGTTTTCATCCAATCACGGGGCACGATATGATGGTAGACAAGAACCGGCAACCCTTCGTCCAACACAACGGAGCGCTTGTCAATATATCCCGGCCGTTCACCGATTTTTACGATATACCAATCTTCTTCCTCCTGTACGATTGGATAGCGATAACCTTCTTCCAACTGGGCCAAGACGGTACTCTGTAAGTCCTTATCATTATAAACCGCCGTCTTTCGAAGCGTTTTTACCGCAGCCAACCGCTCCGTTTGTACAAATACCGGCAGCTTCTTTTTTTCAATCGTCCCCTGACCCTTACGAACAAATACCGGCATTTTTCCTAACCGAAGCTCATAATACTCCTCATCTTCACCTGTAATGGCAACCGGCTGATTCGCCTCCAACTCGCCAATTCGAATGAAAGTCGCTCCCTTCATATATATCGGCTGGCGCTCTACAAGTGTCAGTACCCGCTCAAATTCTATCTCTTCAACTGTCTCTTCTTTTTGAATAAGTTGCGCAAACACTCTTCCAGACTGCTCATCAACAAATGAAGCCACAGCCATATTCCATTTTGCGCCACCCCCCATTATAAATAAAATCAAGCCAATAAGTAACAGCCCAATAAAAACCATTTTCTTCATACCTATACCTCCACTGTCATCTAAGCAACCTACAGACGGAGATTTTCAGAAAAAGTTTCAAATGTTTTTAAAAAGATTTTGGAGAATGGCTGGATTTCATGAAAAGGTGTTTGATTGCGCTCTCCCGTTCCATTCAATCTCCTCAACCGAAACTGTATACTCCTGATAAATATCACTAAAAAACGTCTCATCAATCAACTCACGCAAAACACCGCTGAAATAGCCCGGTAAATTGCGGATACGCTTTGTTTTTGTCGCCATTACACTGATCCGCATTGCACGATAAGCCAAATCCTCGAATACTTCCTCCTTGCCTTTATAAATTCCGAACTTCAACATGCGTCCCGTGAGCGCCCTATAAATCCCAAAGAACTCACGTGTTTTGGCACTATCTCCAGTCAACGACAATATATCTTTCATCTTCGTAAAAAGAGTTGTGGATAACTTTTCACCAGCAGGGTGAGACGTCTTTATAAAGTCTTTAGTGTTTTGAGATTTATAGAAAGAAGGTTCTTTTTCCAAAACCGCCTCAGAAACCACGTCCTAATTAGGCTCGGTCACCTCAACGCCCCTGTCCAAATTCCTCTGGTCATTGATGGGCAAAATAACATAAATATTTGCTCCCAAGCCGCTCATAACAGGCCTGACATAATGAATCCGCTCGATAATCTGCAGTTTCTCCAGTTTGCGGAGAGTCCGTCTGACCGTGGAATTCGACAAGCTGAGTTTCGTTTCAATCGTCTGGTGTTTCAAGTGGGCAGCCAAGTAAATCACTGAATAACATCGAATCATTTCAAGGACAGCGCGGTCGGTCTTGTTTATCGCATTCCAATGAAGGTCTATATGCTGGCGTGCCGCAGCGTCCATTTCGATTTTGTTCTGGAATTTCGCGTACTGAGAAAGATAATGTGTCATGAGAAAAACCCCTTTTTCTTTCTATATAGAAAGGAGGGCCAAAAGAGATACACATACATGAAACTATTTTTCAAATTGTTCTAGCGGCAATTGGCGGAGCTGTTTAGGAAAGGGGCTCAGTAACGGGCAGTCCCCTGTCACTTTGCTTGTATGATTCACTACTCAGTTATGTTAAAGTTATCCTAATATTCTATTAAAAACTAAGGAGTGAATAGGATGGGGAAATTATTAAATAAAGTGGCGGTCGTAACTGGAGGAGCTCAAGGGATTGGTGCTAAAATCGCAGAAAGACTATTGGAAGAGGGGGCTACTGTAGCGATGTTGGATACCAACTTCAATACTCTCGAACAGACAGCCAACAAGCTGGATGCTTCAGGAGAACGTGTTCTTACGCTGAAATGCAATGTAGCGGATCAAACAGATGTAAAAGATACATTCACAACCATTTACGAGAAGCTTGGCAAGATTGATATTCTGATCAACAATGCAGGTATCACAAGAGACGCATTCTTTCATAAAATGACGCCAGAGCAATGGCAGTCCGTCATGGATATCAACCTAAATAGCATGTTTTATACATGCCAAGCCGTCATTCCAAGCATGCGGGCACAGCAGTACGGAAAAATCGTCAATGTTTCTTCCACCTCCAGCTGGGGCAATTTGGGACAGGCGAATTACAGCGCGTCTAAAGCTGGAGTGATTGGCTTGACGCGGACATTGGCTAAAGAAAACGGCAGCAAGAGAATTACTGTAAATGCGGTCGCACCCGGACAGATAAATACCGACATGACAAAAAATCTACCGGAAGATGTTAAGAGGATGGCTACGTTATTAACACCGGTGGGCCGGATGGGAGATCCATCTGAAGTGGCATCGGTTGTCTCCTTCTTGTCATCGGATGATTCGAGTTTTGTTACCGGTGAATGCATTAGCGTCAGTGGTGGATTTTTGATGGTTTGATCTTATAAATACCGGTCGAAATGAATGCTGGATCGTTATTTGACCTGCAAGCAATTAATGTGAAAGCTACAGATTACTAGAGGTGTGATTTATGTTAAAAAAATGGAGTTTTTGGATTGGCGGGGGTGTGCTAATTATTGCAATGGTAAGCTTGTTCTTTGTTAATAGAGCGAGTGAAGATCCGGTGCTTGCTATGAAGATTGTAGAACAAGCAAAAAGTGGTACAACAGAAATCCCCCTGTCCACTTTAACTGATTTCGACTGGGATCGGGCATTGGTCTATGGGCCCTATACGACCGTAGATGTCATAGAGGATTCTTTGAATGTTAAGTTTAAGGGCAACATCAATGGTCTAGATATTAGGGAGGATATGTTTCTGCTTGTATTTGCTAAAGGGGATCATGCGGTTAAAACAGCAGTGCTTTCAAGAACAGGGGTTAGTTATTATGAACAGAATGGGCTGCTGACACCGGAGAAGGATGTGTTGATTGTTAAGTGATAGCGGAAGTAACAATGACGCCCTCCAACCGATTTCCAGGTTATCCTCACTTCTTCAATTCTTCTCGTGAAGATGTAGTTCTTATGTAACCTAATAAGTTTCAGTCACAAACAATAGAAAGTTGCTTTTCTATAAAATTTATATGGTATAATTAGATGGTTTTAGCAAGGTAAAGTTAGTTATTAGTAGTAGATTTGTTTTCTGCTTTACAGAATGAAAATTCCTAAAAATGAAGAAGTGAGTACTAGGTCTCTACCCAATTGAGTGAATAATCACAAAACAGGTGGCGGTTTGGCCCCAAATATACAATTAATCCTTCCGATTACGTATCTCGTCGGAAGGATTGTTTTGTGGTGTGTTCATTTCCAACTTGTGTGCAGACCTGGTACTTTGATATGGAGAGGTTAACGTGAAGACAAAATGGATGTTCGCTATCATGGTTTCAGTCTGGATAATATGCGGCTATATTTTATGGGAAGATTGGAAGGAAAGAGATCAGGCGCTCCCTGTTACAGTGCATGAAGAAGAAACTGAAGAAAAACTAGAACAAATAGCAGTAAACATTGCAACGATCGGCATGATTGGAGATGTGCTGTTGCATTACCCAATCAACACGTATCCAAGTTACGATTTTGCATTTCAAGAAGTGAAAGAGAAGATGATGGGTATTGATTTCTTAATCGCCAATCAAGAATCCATGCCGGGGGGTGTTGAGCTGGGTCTGTCCACCTATCCGAAGTTCAACAGCCCAAAACATATCATTCAAGATCTTCAAAGCGCAGGCGTTGATATGATTTCATTAGCCAATAATCATACATTGGACAAAGGAGAAATCGGCGTCCTGAAATCCATTCAACATGCGAAAGAGTATGCGATGCCATATGTCGGTGCCTATCAGTCTATCGAGGACCAAGAGAATCAAAGGATTGTTGAAGTGAATGGGATCCGAATCGGCGTGTTGGCGTATACATACGGAACGAATGTCGGATTGGCTCCCTATGGAAAAGAGTATTTGGTCAACATGGTGGAGCGTGTGAAGATTGCAGAAGATATACAAAGGCTTAAACCTTCTGTGGATGTCACTGTAGTCTCTCTGCACTGGGGACCGGAATATGTGTTGAACACCTCGGACACACAAGAAGAACTTGCGGAGTTTGTAGCGAAAAACGGAGCTGATATTATTTTCGGTCATCACCCGCATGTTTTACAACGATACGGAGAAGTCGGAAATGCGAAAGTCTTTTTCTCGCTCGGCAACTTCTATTCCGCACAGCCTTTTGAATACACAAACTTTGGAGGCATTGCCCGGCTTACGGTAAAAAAGGAGAAGACAGGCGATACAACAACAGTTTCGATTGATGATCCCCGTTTATTCCCCACTGCAGTCATCAAGGATGAACAGAATCGTTTTAAAGTGGTGCCGCTGCGAAATGCCAACCATGTGATTAGGTATACCGATGAGTGGGTGGAAGATCATGTTGGTGTGCCAGATTGGTGAGTGGGTGGAAATGCTACACATGTATTAAAAGTATATTAAAAAGGCACTATATCCAGAGGCCAGTGTTTTGAAATGGAAAATGAGTGATTCGTTAGTTATGTACCTTAAACCGGCTAAGTATTTCTTTGATTAATGAAAGGCCTTTAACACCTAGCCTATTTAACGATTTGGGCACCAATATGTGAAAGTGAGGAGCAAGCAGATGAAACGAATCTTTTTATTACTTGCAATTATTTCAGTATTGACCGGCTGCAGTTCTGCATATAAACAGTCTTTTGAAGAAGCAGAGGCTGCATTGGAAAGCGGAGAATATGAAAACGCACTTAAATTATATAACACTGCTCTAGAAGAAAAGCCGGATAGTTCCGAAGCAAAAGAACGGGTTGTTTTATTAAATGAATATGAAGAAGTGAAGGAAAAAATGGAGCTCTTTAATTGGACAGAAGCGGCTGATTTAGCGAACACTTTGCTGAAAAATGAAGATATTGTACCGTCGTTGCAAAACGAAGTGAAGACACTACTTGTAACGATTGAAGAGGAAAAGGAAAAAGAAAAGCAGAACGCAAACGATCTGAAAGTTATCGAAAAGCTGATCAGTAGCGATGAGGTTGAAGAAGCTGCCTCTAAGTTGAGTGAATTAAAAAGCAATATAAAGTCCGATGCGTTGAATAGTGAAATAGATAATTTATATATTGAATTAGGAGCAGCGGAAAAACGTATCGCCGAGAAAGAACGGTTGGAAAAGGAAGCAAAGCAACGAACAGCTGAAGAGAAAAATTTGAAAAATAAATACATGCAACAAGCACAAGAGCTTGAGCACAGAATAGCAAAAGAAGCGAGCGACCTATACGCAAATAATCCACCACCCGGTTTCTTTGGTCAATACTACAATGAATGGGATGATTTGCTGAACGAAGTGTGGGGCGTGTTGAAAAATACTGCATCAAAAGAGGAATTTAAAGAGATTAAGGCAGATCAAATATGGTGGGTGAACAATAAAGAAAAAGGCTTTGCTGAAATGCCAGATGAAACAGCTTCCGCCAGAGCCGCCGGAATGGATTATCTCGCCAATCTGACGGAAGATCGGACTTTTTATTTGATTGGGAATCATATGAAGTGATGGTATTGATAGATTGGAAGCTGCCGTGCCCGCGTACAACTTCATAGCAATCCTAGACTCAACCATATGGCGCCCGTTTGGTGCGGTTCTAACCAACTTTCGCTCGGTACCAGCTTAGTTTGGTGCGTTCCGAAACGGCATTCGTTCGCTTCTTTGCAATTTTAGTGCGGACCGACCAGACTTCCGCTCGGTCCGCAATGTTTTTAAGAACGCTTTTCCCGCAAGGGTGCCTGACTCCCGCCCCCATCTGCATGCTTCTTGCGGATTGTGACAGGACCCGGCATCTATAGAAGTAACTTTGAATTATTTGAAGTTTGTATGAAGATCAGGTACTTAGGATGAAAAGGATTTACTTATCAAATAACGCTTCAATCAGGTCTTCAATATACTCTGCAGCTTGTACTTCCGACGCTTGAATGGCTTCCAGTTCCCCATTTGCCATCGTTTCTATACTGAACTTTCGGGTCTTTTCCTCTACACAGCTGACATAGTTCTCATAGACATATTTGAGTTCGTTACCTTCTTTTTCAAACGCATTTGGGATTTCCAGATTGTCCATGTCAGCCAAAATCTGCTTGAAGTCTTTCACTTTCACCAGCCATTGTTCTTTCATGGATGAAATGTCTGGATTTTGCTTGAGAATGAATTCTTCAGATATCCCTTCATATTCCTCGGACGCTATAATTAACCGTTCGTGTAATTTAATGATTTGTTGTAGATAATCTTTTCTGCTGATTGACATCGTATCATCTCCTATCACGATTATACATAATTGTGTCTTCATCGTGAACCTTTAAATTATGCGCTCAAACACAATCTTCATTATTATAAATCATGCTTGCTCTTATGATTTAAGCTTCGAGGAATCCACATTTCGTTTTCGGAATACCTTTATTCCTACTGCACGAGCTATCATCTACTTCCGCGCTTAACAACATATCGAGTCGATATGATAGCGAATTGTGTTCCGTACTCTTTCTGAATCCAATCGATCTGGCTCAAGCAAGGCGTGGAGTGTGAACCCCCTCCCGAACTCCAACGTCGAGGATAGGCAGCTCATCTTTCCGGTAGTCCACATGTACAATGAACGCGAACTAGACTTCCATCTGGGCTCGGGTTTTTTCATTCAACGGGACAATCTCATAAAATGGCGACAACATCTTTCTTGTAACTGCTTCAATCCGGCCTGTAGCCCTTTCCTGCACGGGCGTCACTGCATAGACAAGCAAGTCGTCTTGGCGAATAATAATGGCGGAGCGCTCCAAGCGAGAGCCCCGCCACTTCCGCGATATTCCGTATTGTCACCGTTTCACTCTCCTACTTCATCTGACCGCAATTGGAAAAGGCAAAAAGACATACGTAAAAAGGCTATCTACTGCGGATCGGCTTTTTACTAACTAATTTGTGATGAGTTTCGGACTATCTGTGCAGGCAACTATTCCGCTTGTTTGTACATTCACGTTCAATCAAGCAATCATGTTTTTTTACTCAGGTACTTCAATCCATACACAGACATCTTCAATTATCAACCTTCCACCTCCACCCTACTGTCATCGCTTATTTCCAGTATCCATACCTTGCGATTCCCATCATACTGCACTTCGGTAATTACATTAAAATTAAAAAATTCCTTCTTTTTCTCTTTAATTGCTTTCGCCACGGCTTGCGATTCGGAAAGTGTTGCGTCGGCAGGTTTATAATCAGGCAGGATTTCTACAAACTTCGCTGTTCCCTGTGCCGGATACGACTCCGCAATTCCGCCTGTTGCCTCCACTTTCACACGTTGGCCGACCGTCAGCAGATCAGCTTCAGGAAATGAATAGTTGGTGGCACCTTCCGTACCGCCTGAGACGAAAATACTGCCTTCCGACACGCCCATGATGAATCCGCCATCTTTGACAGGTGTTTCAGTCATTATCTGATTCGGCTTAATAATAGCTGATTCTCCGGGTTCCGCGACTATGTTCCCCTCTTGCTTGAAGTGGAACGTATAATCCAAAAACTGCTCCTCTAGCTCTTTTTGTTGCTCGGGCTTTAGGAAATCATGTCCTATTTCAACAACTCCTGTTATCGTATTGACCGATAATGCGAATGATCCGCGCTCTTGCTTCATCTCTTTCAGCACTTCTGCCACTTCATCCTGCATCGTATACAGTTCATGCTGGGTATGCGAGCTCCTGAAAATATAAATCGGTTTAGCCAAAATTTTGCCCTCGTCCACTATCGGCTGCAAGAGATCAATGACTTGCTGTACACGCTCATCGGGATCCTTCACGCCGATCCAAATGCCTGATTGAGCAGCACCGTCTGCTTGATTTTCAATAAAGAGAACGCCCTCTTTTTCAAAACCTTCATTGCCCCCATACACTTCTTCCACAACTTCGATTGCAATCGGCACTTCAATCGCCTGCACGGCCATATCTTCTTCCAATTCCTTCGATGGTTCGCCAAAAAATCCAGCTTTATAGTCCGGATTATCAATTTGTTCGGCCACCGCCTTCTCCCGGAGCGGAAAATCCTTTACGCTCTGCTCTAATTCTGCGATGATTTCACGCCCATCTACTTTCTTCACCGTCTGCCATCCTTCTTGATTAGCAGAGCTGTTTTGCTCAGTACTATCCAATCCTGCCGTCCCGCATCCGCCTATCAAAAAAGCGGCACCTATAAGGACAAAAAAGATTCTCTTTTTCATACCACTCCCTCCAATCTATTCCAGTAGACGGATAAGCTGGTGAATGGTTACAACAGACAGGACCGCTATTGAGTTCCAGACCCTCACTGTACTGATTTCATTTCTGTGACCCGCATCGCAAAAAGGTGCCAAAAGTAATTTACCACACTACATTTGTAATATTACGCGCAGTCTAAAAATATACTACTATCGATATACGTTTTCACTTAATTTACAAAATATATGTTTAGGGGAGCTGAGAGAATGAAGAAGTTCATTTTAATAATGGTTTTATCGATCATCTCAATTTTATTAGTAGCATGTGGAGGAAGTGACGATAAAACTTCTTCGGAAAAAGAAAATGTAGAAGACAAAACGTATGTTGTAGGTGTTGATAACACATACCCTCCCTTTGAATTTGAAGCAGATGGAGAATTAGTCGGTATTGACATTGACTTGATTAATGCCATTGCAGAAGATCAGGGTTTCAAAATCAAAATCGAGCAAATGGACTTTTCAGGAATAATACCATCGATGCAAGCCGGTGAATTGGACATTGGTATGGGCGGGATGAGTATCACGGATGAACGTAAAGAAACAGTCGATTTTTCCGATCCTTATTTCGAGGCCGGAATTTCTCTTGTAATCGCTGATAATAATACAGAAATCAATAGTCTCGAAGATTTAGCCGGAAAAAAAGTAGTTATAAAAAATGGCACAGTCAGCGCAAAGTTTGCTGAAGAGAATAAAGACAAATATAACTATGAAATTGTCCAAGTGAATGATAGCACGTCAATGTTCCAGGAAGTGACGAATGGAACAGTTGATGCTTTAATGGAGGATTATCCTGTAATTAGTTATGCGATTGCAGTGAGTGATCTGAAATTTAAAATTGTAGGTGACCGCTTAACTGGAGACAACTATGGCATCTCCGTCTTAAAAGGCAAAAACGATGAGTTATTGGAAATGATTGATAAGGGATTAACAAACTTAAAAGAGAACGGTAAGTATGATGAGATTTTAAATGAATATTTAGATTAATTCTCATGAAAATTAAGTGCGATATGTTTCGCACTTAATTTTTTTCAAAGGAGGCAAATGTGAGTGGAAGTTATAATGAAATCACTTCCGTATTTATTTGATGGGCTTCAAGTGACACTCAAGGTATTTGTCATTGCTATTATAATTGGATTTTTTCTCGGTTTAATTGTTGCATTGCTGAGATTATCTCCGTTTTTCATACTACGTTGGATTGCTAAATTCTTTGTAGATGCGATAAGAGGAACGCCAATCTTAGTGCAACTATTTTTTATTTATTTTGGATTAAACACGTTAGAATTCATTTCCTTAGATCGAATGAATGCAGGTATATTAACAATTGCCATCAATGCGGGCGCTTATTATGCCGAAATCATGAGAGCCGGCATCCAGTCCATTGATCGCGGACAAGACGAAGCGGCACGATCCCTTGGATTAACCAACATACAAAGCATGAAATTCGTCATTTTACCACAAGCTTTCAGAAGAATGTTACCTACTTTCACCAATCAGGCCATCATTAGTTTGAAAGATACATCTTTATTGTCCGTTATAGGGATTGCCGATTTAACTCAACGCGGACAAGTGCAAATTGCGGCTACCTTCAAGGCGTTTGAAATCTGGATTGTTGTCGGCGTTCTATACTTTATCATTATTTATTTATTGTCCTTACTTTCGAGCTTTTTGGAAAGGAGATTTAAACTTTCATGACGATGATTCAAGTAAGAAAATTAATGAAGAGTTTTGGAGAGAATCATGTGCTTAAAGATATTTCGATCGACATCGCTGAAAAAGAGGTAGTGTGTATCATTGGGGCTTCGGGTTCAGGAAAGAGTACCTTTCTAAGATGTTTAAATCGTTTAGAGGATATTACATCTGGCCATGTGCTCATTCAAAATGTAGATATTACTAGTAAAAAAACAAATATTAATAAAGTGCGGCAAGAAGTCGGAATGGTGTTCCAGCATTTCAACCTATTTCCCCATAAGTCAGTAATTGAAAACATCATTCTCGGTCCAATGAAAGCAAGAGGAGTTCCCAAAATTGAAGCAGAGCAACAGGCACGTGAACTACTTGGAAAAGTCGGATTGAGTGAGAAAGAAAAGGTCTATCCCGCTTCCCTTTCGGGCGGACAAAAACAACGAGTCGCCATCGCCCGGTCGCTAGCAATGAATCCAAAGATTATGCTATTTGACGAACCAACTTCAGCACTCGACCCAGAAATGGTTGGAGAAGTATTGCAAGTCATGAAGCAATTAGCGAAAGAAGGAATGACGATGGTCGTCGTTACTCACGAAATGGGGTTCGCCAAGGAAGTTGCAGATCGTGTAATCTATATTGACGAGGGGTTAATTGTAGAAGAAAATGAACCCTTACAATTATTTAACAATCCGCAAAATGAACGGACAAAAGCATTTTTAAGTAAGGTTTTGGTATAACAACAGAACGGATGACATTTGAAATGCATGCCTAGGCATGAAACAACTCTGTTTGTTTATAAATTCACTTTTCCCCAAACAATTATGAAGGCTTTTCCCGAAGGCTAACGGCCGAAGTGACATAGTTAACTACTTATAAAAACAAATTTAAGGACATAAAAAAAAGACCCTACATGTAGGGCCTTTTTAAAGCTATTATTAAGCTTTTTGAACGTTTGTAGCTTGTAAGCCACGTTGTCCTTGTTCAATTTCAAATGTTACACTTTGACCTTCGTCTAAAGATTTGAAACCTTCGCTTTGGATAGCTGAGAAATGTACGAATACGTCCTCTCCTGCTTCACGCTCGATAAATCCAAAACCTTTTTCTGCATTAAACCACTTAACGTTACCTTGTTCCATTGTTGTTGCCTCCTAGTGCGGATATCCACACAATATGTTACTATCCTTGCTCAAATGTCTTAGACGAAAAACAAAATATATTCTCGGTTGAAAGAAGAACAAAAATAATTCTTCTTAAGAATAACATGTATGTGATAAAATAGCAAATAGTATGTTTTTTTTCTAATGTACCTATTACACCTTCCTTGTAACTTGGATAAAGTAACTGGTCCCCCATCTCCAATTCAAAGTCTATCCCTTGATGTAAACGAACCTGTTTCATTTCCACTGAATTAGACAAATTTCCAGCCTGAACTTCCGCTTCAAAATCATTGACCGTACCAGCTTTTGAACATGCTCATGAAGATGTCCAAATTTTAAATTCAAACCCAATGTCACTGTGAGATTATGATGATAAAGAGCAATGTGCCCACATACACTTAGGTAAGTTTTATCTAATACGGAAGGGGTTCATAATGTGATCGAAACATCTCTCCTTATGATTATTTTGCTACGGATTTTCTCAGGAAGCATAGATATTACGGCTGCCTTTTTTATGTACAAGTTCAATGATTTAGAGAAAGCCTTTTACATCAACACGTTACTGGCGCTCGTCGGTCCTACCGTACTGATCATCACAACGGGAATCGCCTTATTCGGCCTGACGGAGAAAATTTCATTGACCCGGATGGTTTGCCTGTTTTCCGGAATTGTTCTCATTCTAATCAGCTTGAAATCTGAATAAACCATGTTAATGTGTGAGACATAATTCAATATCAGATCCGAGTTGAAGTTGAAGTTGAAGTTGAAGTGCATGACGTACAGACTTTATTTTTAGCAGGTTTGCAGAAAAAGCAATCTGTCGTTTGATCAATCCTTGCTTCACCCCAACAGTTGTAAAGTTTATTCAAACGAACATGAGTGTTTTTGCACTTCATCCTTACCTGAAGAAGCGTTGCAGGGAGTTTTATGCGCAGATAACTCCAGCCAAAAAGAGAACCGGCTGCATGCGGTTCCCTGCTCATTCTTATTTTATTCCCATTGCGTCCGGTGCCTCTGTAATCCTTCCTCACCATAGAGGGCACGCACAAAGTCTTCTTCTGCACGTTTTGTCCGGATATTCATGGCAAATTTTTGCTCACATACAGCGCAATTAAAGAAATCCGGATCTCCTATCGCTTTTAATGTAAAAAATTCTTCTTTGATTTTTGAAAAATCCCCTTGCAGCCATCCGTCCAAAATCGCTTCCAGCTCAGAGCCATTCTTTACAAAACGCTTGAGATAAAGAATATTTTCTTTCGCCATTTGTCCAAGTGAATGGCCTGCCATGTACATCTGAACTGTCGCCCACCCATCTTTCGTAGGTTCTGTAATCAGATAATCGGATGGGTCGTGTGTAATTTTCTGCTCAAGCATACCAAGCATCGTTAAAGCCATTAAATTGGGCTCTCTCAGTTCCTGCTCAGTAATCCTCGCAAACTGTCCGCGGATTTTCTGCGCCGGTTCATTCGGATCAACAGGATCGTTCATATGCAGCAGACGATGCAGAAATACGGCATAATGTACTCTGGTAACCGGTCGGTCAGGACTGAACGTTCCGAAATCACCTGTTGTGATGCCATTCGAATAAAGCGCCTTAATATACTTGCTCGCAGGATGGGTTCTCGGCACATCCACGAAATCCAAATCCACTTTCACTTTTAGATCAAACGCCGCGGTCAACACCTTCGCCATCTCTGCACGGGTGATTGGTTGATTCGGATAAAAATTGCCTTTTGCGTCCGGTTCAAAAATCCCTGCTTGCTGCAATTTTTTTATATCATAAAAAAAAGTATTCTTTGTAGATACATCCTTAAATGGAACAAACTTTTCGACGACAGGCAAGTTCACTGTACGGTTAACGAGCGCAGCCGCATGTTTTCGGGAGATAACCTCACTCGGCCTGAATTCCCCATTAGCATAACCACTGATAATTTGCTGATCGCGCATTTCATGAATGATCTCAAGATACGGACTGTTTTTGGATACATCCTTAAACGGACTAACCACTTCTGCTTCTGCCTGTATCGGTACCAAGATGGTAGGAACAGCAACTGTTGCGGCTAATATAAGATGGAATAGCTTGTTTTTATTCATTGGGATCCCTCCTACTTTTACTATGTAAGTATCGTATAGACGGAGTTTTTCAGTAATAGTTTCATGTTGTGAAAACTTTTTTGACACAACAAAAGATCTGCGAAAACCAAACATGTTTTTATGGATAAATGATACTTACAGAAAAAGATAACTCCCTTTTTGATTAGTTCAGAATTTATGTTAACAGACATTCATATACTTTCTTAATCGGTACCTTGCTATGAACAATACCATATGATATATTACTGTTACCAAGTACTTAGCAAAAGACAGTACTATTCATTGATCACTAGCGGAAGGAGATTAATTGGAATGAATGTACAATTCAAAAAAGGTGTCCTAAATTTATGTGTGCTTGTCTTACTTGATAAGCAGGATCGCTATGGTTATGAGCTTGTGCAGAAGATTTCGGATCAAATTTCCATTTCGGAAGGATCGGTTTACCCCCTGCTCCGTCGTTTAACGAAGGAAGGCTATTTTACGACGTATTTACAAGAATCGTCAGAAGGCCCTCCTCGCAAATATTACAAATTGACAGATGCAGGTCGTGCGTATCTTCATGAACAATTGGCCGAGTGGCGGACTTTCACGGATGGAGTGAATGCATTAATCAAGGAGGGTGTACAGGAATGACTGAAAACTGGAGAATGAACGGATTTCAATCATATGACCATAGTCGGTTAGCAAACGAAAAGAAAGGAGTAGTAAAATGAATAAGAAAAAATTTTTTACTCATCTAAAGAATAATTTAACAAAACTCCCACACGAAGAACGACAAGAAATTTTGCAGGACTACGAAGAATACTTTGCAATTGGGCAGTTAGACGGAAAATCTGAAGAGCAAATTGCAACCTCCCTTGGTTCTCCAAAAACAATAGGAAAAGAGTTATCTGCTGCGTACCACCTTGAAAAAGCAGAAACAACCGGCAGCACGGGAAATCTATTGCGAGCTATATGGGCAGTTATTGGTTTAGGTTTCTTTAACCTGATTATTGTACTTGGACCATTTATCGCATTGGTCGCCTTGATTGTGTCTGGTTGGGTCACAGGCATTGGATTCACTGCGGCACCTCTTCTTATTTTGCTAAACCCCATTCTAGCTCCTGGTACATTTGAGTTGTTCGACTTATTTAACTCACTCGCCTTGTGCGGACTCGGTCTCTTTATCTCAATCGGAATGTTATACGCCACGAAGTACTTTATGAATGGGTTTATACGCTATATGAAATTTAATGGGAAACTCGTCAAAGGGGGCTTAACGCATGTTGAACATTAAAGGACTATCGATAATTGCTTCTCTTCTTCTGCTAGTTGGTATCGTAGGGAGTCTCATCACCTATCAGCTTATCCAAAAGCCAAAGGCGGTTACCCAGGAATTCACTATTCAAGATGATAACTTTACAAGCATCGATATCAACGCCGATGACGGTCAAGTTGAACTAGTTCCAACAGACGGATCAAAGGCTTTTATCGAAGCTTCGGGACACGATATAAAGAACGATGTATCCGCTATGGTAAAGGATTCTAGTTTGGTCATTGTACTTAAAAAGAAGAAACAGAAGCTGATCTCAGTCAATTTCGGGTTAAAGCCAACTATCCTGAAAGTACACATACCTCACAAGGATTATGACTCGCTACGAATTCAAAGCGATAATGGAACCGTTGACGTGAGAGACGTAAACGCAGATTATATGACGTTGGAATCAGATAACGGAAAAGTAAAAGCGACAAGTTTAACAAATACTACACTCAAGGTACAATCAAATAATGGTCTGATTGCGCTTAAAGACACGTCAGCCGATTCGATTTCAGTTCGCTCGGATAACGGAAAGACGAAGCTGGAAGACGTAAAAGGGAAACTTACTGTACAAGCGAATAACGGGCGAATTGAGGTAAAGACAGATTCACTCGATGACCCAACTGAATTGATTACAGACAATGGACGCATCGATATTCAAACGGCAAACACGCCTACAAATGCGACAATCATTGCAGAAGCCGCTAATGGGAATAGCACGATTTTCAATGAAAAAAAATCACATGCTGTATTTGGAAAAGGTGAAATCCCTATCAATCTTTCTTCGAAAAATGGAAATATCACAGTGGGAAAACGTTAAAAAACATGTGTAAGGTACCTGTGCATGAAACTATTACGTTCGATAAAACTTTTGCGTTTAATCAAACAATCATGAATGTTTGCCACACAGGTACCTTGAATTTGACGTAATACTCATAATGAACCGATAAATTAAACACTTCTACCATTGCACACTCAAAACAACATCATTAATGAGTCATTTCAGACTCATTAAAGAAAGAGTATTATTTAAAAATGATTCAATAGCCCCCGGAAATTTATGTAGAAGATATTGTGCTATAGGCACTCACTCATTGAAGTGTTCATGTACATGAAATTTTTGCGTTTATTTAAACACTCATGGATGTTTGTCAAATAGGTATCCTTGACTCTAACATTACCTACCCTTGCTTGTATCATTGCAAATTCTCTCTATCATCTATGAAACAAATAAATGCTTCTGATCCTAAAGCCATCCACTTCGTTTTAAAAGCCGCAGCTTATACAAGGTGAACGCCTTCAGCACAGAAGCATTAGTTATATAGGTTTTTAATCGCAAAACCATCCTGGATAGTCCGCAAATAGTTCTTAATGATCCGGCATCATAGACCCGCTCACCCGCACATTAATAATAGCGCCAAGCGCCGTGATATTTTCTTCTTCATTTGATTATCTCTAGACAGCCTTAACAGTAGCTGCAGTGTATAGACGGAGATTGTAAAGTAAGTTTCAAAATTTATAGGGATAATTTTCGGGAAGGAAACTAAGCTTGGAGCATTAATACAGTGAAATAGGAAAGTAACAGGTCCAAACACAAATTCAGAACAATTCAGAATCGCTTTGAAGCTATTATAAAACTTAGGATCCTTCAATAACTGTTGTTTATTAAACAGCGAACAGACAACTTTTCAGTATAGTTACCTGTTCACTAGGATATATACAAATCCGAATTTTTTGTAGACCTGGCACACAAATTTACAAATGATTCAGAAATCTATCAATTTCCTCTTCTGTATTATAAAAATGAGGCGAAACCCGTATCCCCGATCTAAAGTTAACTTTAAAATTATTTCTTTCAAAGGTTTCTATTCCTCTTCCTGAGAATAATGTAATTCCAGATTCATTAGAAGTTGGAGATAACAAGGTTAGACTTGGAATAGCATCGATTCCTTTTCTTAATCGCTGAGTTAATCTGGCTACCCTATGATAAATTTCCTTTTGCATAGGTTGTAGTAAACTTAATGTTTCATTCACACCTGAAATAGCAGAAAAATTCATATTACCAGTCTCGTACCGTCTTGCACTTTTGCTTAGGAGGTATTCTACCCTCTCATATTCAAAGGGATTTTCCATACTTGCCCACCCTATCCAAGGCATCTTTAATTTATCCATTGATTTTTCATTAATATAGACAAATGAAACTCCATCAGGACCCATTGCCCATTTGTAAAATCCGCTTACCAAAAGATCAACATAACATTTCGCTAGATCTAACTCAGTCATAGCAAATCCCTGAATTGCGTCAACTACAAAAAAGATATTATTCTCTTTACAGTATCTCCCTAGCGTCTGAATATCAATTTTATTACCATTAGTTGCACTAACCCAACTAACACTGATGACTTTTGTTCTTTCTGTTACCATAGCGATTATATGTTCCGCGGTCAATTCATTATTCTCAAAAGGCACAATCTTTGTTTTGACTCCTTTTTCTTTTAATGCCAACCAAGGATATATGTTCGCGGGGAATTCTTTATCGGGAATTATTACCTCATCCCCATCTGTGAGTTCTAAACCTTGTGAAGCTACATTGATTCCAGCAGTGGTATTCCATAAGTAGGTAATTTCTTCAGGCTTCGCATTAATCCAATTTGCAATAAACTTACGAGTTTCTTCAACTACACCCCACCAGGCTGGGAAATTGGAACCTTTTATCTGTCTCTCTATGTGGAAGTTTTGAATGCGATTTACGACTGTATTATGCAATGCCCCCATGGCTGCATTATCTAAATAAATTTTTTCGCTTAGAAGTGGAATCTCTTTTCTAAACTTTTCAATTTCTTGTTTATTCATTTACACTCAACTACTTTCCATAAATAAGATTATTCATCACTATTACTACTCCAATGACCTGATTTATGAATCTCTGTAAAGATAAATGAGTACATGTTAATAGCCTGTACCATTTGTTCGGCTGCTATCCACTCGTCTTCTGTATGAGCTTCCTGAATACTTCCTGGACCAAACACCACTGTAGGGATCCCCTTAGGTTGAATTTTGCTTGCATCGCACCCGAACTGTAAGCCACTATATTCAATGTTCGGATTTAGTTTTTTTAGAACCTCGGTTAAAGCTAATAATTCCTTTGTATTTAAATTATTTTCTAACGGAGGATCGATAAGATACGGCTCATTCCAAATGATATCTTCCCAGAGATTAGGGCTTATAGCTTTTTGGACTCTTTCTTTAATATCTTCTATTGCATCCTGCCAATTTTCCTGGGGATTTAGTCGACGATCAATATGTATCGAACAATTACTAGGAATGATATTTACCTGCTCTCCTCCGGAAATTAAGGTAATACTTAATGAACTCTTTCCACATAGTGGATGACAATTATTTTCAACACTTGGTTTTACATGTTCCTTAATTATGGTAATAATATCCGTCATTTTCTCAATCGCATTATCACCTTCCCACGGTGTAGAAGAATGAGCACTCTTCCCATTAACCTCTAACACAAAGCGCACGCTTCCTTTATGATAAGTTCCAAACTGCAGTGATGTTGGCTCTCCAACTATTGCTAAGTCAGCTTCAACAGATTTTTCCATCAAGAAGTCTACACCACGATGTCTATGCTCTTCGTCTACTACAGCAACTAAAAGTACATTTAGAGGCAAAACTCCATTATTCTCAGCTAAAGCTTTACGCAGGCCAATGACCATGGCTGTAAGCTGTCCCTTAGCATCGCATGCGCCTCTTCCATACCATTTATCACCACTACTGGTTAACTCAAATGGTTCAACTGACATGCCTTGTATATCTACCGTATCTAAATGTGTTTCTAATAAAATGGTTGGAAATTCATTGCCACCTATATAAGAAGCATAATAATTAAACCGATCAGGTAATACCTCTTCTTTCCACGTTGTAAATTCCGGCAAGTATTCTTGAAGATAAGAAGCAAATTTCACGCCTACTTCCTTTTCACCGTAGTTTTCACTAAAATTAGTGGATTCACCTGGATTAATACTTGGTATCTCGACGAGCAATTTTAATAAACGAAATGCCTCTTTTTCCCAATTCATTACCCAATCATCCTAACTTATTTAAAATGTAGTAGGCATAAAGACTTTACTTAACTGATCTATCGCTTTTTGAATGTGTGCCTGACCATTCTCGAGTAAAAATAAACGATGTCCAGAGAACAATGCGTTCACTTCCAACCCACTCAGCTTTCCAATATCTTTTCGGTAACAGGCCAAATCAGACCCTGGGGCATTTAACAAACCTAAATCACCATTGTTGAAAACAAAATCACTTGCAAACAAAGTATTTTTTTCTTTTGTTTTCATATAAAAACAATACATACCAGGGCTATGACCACGTACATGAATTGGAATAAGTTCTACATCGCCACATTTTATAATATCATCTTCACTCATTAAATAGTCGGGTTCAAAATAGCTGAATTCATAACCTTCTGGATAGCCCCCAGAACTAATAGCGAGCCTTAGAGCTTCTTCTACTTCTTCGTTGCATGTTGTCATCCAATTGTATTCTTCTTTCGACAGCCAAACTTCTTTCCCTTCACTTTGAAAGAATTTACTTCCGCCACTATGATCGGCGTGGGAGTGTGTACATATCACCCGTGTGACTTTATTCCATGGTACATACTTCTCTACGTTTTTTTTAATTTTCTCTGACTCGATTCCAACCCCTGCATCAATTAAAACAGCATCACTACCCCCATCGATCAAGTACACATGACAATCATATTGATTGGTTAAACCGATTTCACCGCTACCTACTAAATAAACATTATCTGTTAACTTCATGGTCACAACCCCTGTATAGCTATAGATTTTCCCAGATAATTTCTCTTTGTTCCTTAGCTGATTTAATTAAAGCGTCACAAATTTTGACCCCTAAAACTGCTTCCTCCATGGTTGTAATTGGTTTCAGCTGAGGATTTTGAATCAAACTAATAAAGTGTTCTAATTCATTCCGTAATGCTCCATAAAACTCCCCATGAATAGCTGTACTCAATTGAATATCTGGTCTTGATAATCTTCCCTTAGTCATCATAGATAAAGTGTCTCCGGGAAACCGATAACTTAAATGGCCGCCCTCGTACATTACTTCAAATTCAACATCTAAGTATTGACCATATTCATTTGGTAAGCACCACTGAGTTTCCAAAGAACAAATAGATCCATCTTCCATCTCAATTAATCCAAAGAAAATTCCAGGCATATTTATGTCTTCTACAATCTTTTTCTCCATTGCATAAATTCGCTTAGGAGATACTTTTGTATTCCAAATTAATTGGTCAATGTCATGTGAGAGTGCCATAAAAACTGGATGTGTACGAGAGTGCAAAGAAAAACGTTGAAAGGGAACATTTCTTTTAAAACGTAACGATAAAATTCTTGAAGTTAGATTTTCTAAACCGTCTTTTATAGTGGCATATCCCGGGTCAAAACGCAGCATATGACCCGGGATGATAACTAGATTGCTTTTCTTGCTCAACTCTAATAATCTTTCAGCGGTTAAAACATCAGTTGTAATAGGTTTTTCAATTAATACATGTTTTCCGTTTGAAACAGCTTCATTTACTAGTGGTTCATGACTGACCTCATCAGTTGCGATAACTACAGCATCTAATTTTTCGCTTTGTAATAGTTCTGTTGAGCTCGTATATGTTTTTTCATCAGGTATGCAAAATTCTTCTTTCACTTTTCTTAGTCTTTCTATATTACGATCACATATACCAAATAATTCAACCCCCTTTAAAGATTGAATGGTACGCACATGCTCTATTCCGAAATCTCCTATGCCTATAATCCCAATATTAATCAAGAAGACCACTCCGTCAAATTATTATTCTTTAATTTCTTTCATTTTCATCTTTTTAAAGAACTCTTCTATTTTTTCTTCATGTTTATTTGTCGTTTTTATTAGCAAGCTTAAGATTATGCCTGTTATAAGTGTCATTAGCGTACTTGTTGCAGTTGTTGCAGCTAAGCCTTGTATTCCACCCACACCCATTACTGATACTAAAAGCCCGCTAAGCGCGCCGACAAGGATGGAGATAACCGCAGCTGTTGCTTTCATTCTTTTCCAAAAGATAGCTAGACATACAATTACAAAAATCGGCATATCAGTTACGGCAATTACATTTAAAATTGCATCTACGGCGCCACCCAATAGTGGTACTATCATCGCCCAAATTGTACCAATCACTGCGAGAATTATTGTAGCTATTCTGGAAGTTTTCAAATAATGTGCTGCATTTTTATTTGGCTTCCACTTTCGATAAAAGTCTTCAGTAAAAAGAGACGAAGAAGCGCATAAAGCAGAGTCAGCTGTTGAAATACCAGCGGACAAAAGTGCGGCAAAAAATATTCCAAGCATTCCAACAGGCAATAATTCAATATATACCTGTGGGCCAACCATATCTGGATCAAGGCTGGCTACTAACTGATCAGGAAGAATGCTATGTGCAGCCAGTCCAGGCAGAATTTCTAAAATTGCTATTGGAATCGAAACTATTGCCGCTAAGATTAACCCCCACTTTGCCACATTTACAGACTTAGCAGCAAGTCCACGTTGCATGACAAATTGACTGGTAATAAAATAAGGAAAACCTAAAAGAGTAATCGCTATGATCCACGGCCATCCATTTGCACTTTCGGAAGAAGGTACCCATTCAATTAAATTATCCGGAACCGAATTAACGACGCCACTCCATCCACCAAGTTGTGAGAAAATATAAGCCCCGCCAATAAACAATCCAGCAAACATAAATAAAAACTGAATCGAGTCCGTAATTACTACCGAGCGAAGTCCACCCAAATATGTATAAATTACTACAATGATAGCAATTAATAAAATCATCCAGTGGATTTCAATACCGAAGACTAAACCTGTTATTACAGCAGCAGCATATACTGTAACTCCATATCTATTTAAAGTATCTGCTAAAATCCAAATTACACTAATTAACCCTCTTACTCTGCCATCATACCGATCTTCAAATATTTCCGACATTGTATTATATCTCAATTTTCTATAGATAGGTACAAACACTACTGCCGCCAAAACACATGCCATCGCATTAAGCGCAATCCAACTAACAGAAACTCCAGCATTATATACCAATCCAGGTTTTCCTACTAAACTCCAGGTTGAAAAATTGGTAGCGCCAAATGTAGCCGCTAACATAAAAGGACCAAAGGTTCTGCCTGCAACTGAGAAATCTTCAAAGCTGTCAACCCCCCTAGATACCCACCATCCAATGAAAAGGGTCAAAATAACATACAAAATAATAATAACAATATCTAAAGCAGCTATATGGTTCATCTAATCATCTCCTTCCAGCTCTCTCTATTTCCTCGTCAGGCACCATAAATGCCAACATCTCATTTCGTATAACTGCTATAACCCCACCAATAATCCACAATAAATATCCTCCCATAACGTATGGAGTCACGGTATGAGATGAAAATTGCGTTCTTAGTACGAGAGCAATCACAAAGATCACCATACTTAAAACCATTAGCCCCATTCCAATACGGCCTTTCGTGACAGGACTTTTTTCTCTTTCAAAGAGTATTTTTCCTTTCAACTCAAAATAAGGGCCAATACTTAGTAATAGTGCAAAGAAAACAATTGAGCCAAGTATTAAAACGCTTACAAAATCCATTTACTTGCCCTCCTTTTCTTGTAATACTTTTTTATAGATATTTAGCTGTTCTAATACTGCTCTTCGGTCTCTATTCGTAATCCATTCCTCTTCAAGTAAGCTGCTACCTATTCCAACCCCAGCAGCACCAGCATCTAGGAATTCTTTTAGATTATCCGATCCTACCCCGCCAACCGCTAACAACTTGACCTTATTTAAGGAAGCTAACACATCTTTAATGTAAGAAGATCCTAATTGCCGAATTGGAAAGATCTTAATTACATCAATTCCCAATTCACTAGCATACTGTATTTCAGTAGGTGTTAGTGCACCAGGAATATACGGTATATCTAATTCCTTTGCTGTGTTTGCTACTTGCTTAGAAATATTTGGGCTTAAAAAGAAACTTGCACCTAAGTCTCTAGCGTCATATGCCATTTGGCTTGATAGCACTGTTCCAGCACCAATTGTCATTTGGTTTCCAAACTCTTGACAAAGCCTTTCAAGTACCGTGTAACTATCCGCTTGGTTTAAAGATACTTCCAACACGTTAAAATTCGATTGATGTAAGCATTCGGTAAGGAAGAGTGCATCCTCTACATTCATTCCTCTTAAGATTGGAACAATTTTGTATTCACTAATCGTCGATAACACAGTATCATCCCTTCCAATTTTCAGTTAAATTTTTCATCGTATAGTTCCGTGAGCACCTTCTAGAAAACGAGTGAGTTCTTGTTTTGTAGGCAACCCATCTGTGTCTCCCTTAGAACTTACAACAAATGCTGCACATGCATGACCCATCCTTACAGAGTCCTCATGACTTTCCTTTTGCAAGTAGCCATGAAGAAAACCAGCTGCAAATGCATCGCCTGCTCCAATCTCATCAACAACATGCTTTACTTCGAACGAAGGTACAAAAACGGATGTGCCATTTTCAAAGATCCAGGCACCATTTTCTCCATCCTTCATGATTGTAAGAGGGATACCCCAATCGCTTAAACAACGCTCTATATCTTGTCGCTTTTCTAATTTGGACAGAATCTTCATTTCATTTTTACCCGGAAGAAAAATATCACATTGCTTAGCGATAGGAATTAAAACTTCTCTCGCTTGGTCAATGCCCCAAAGTTTCAGTCGAATATTGGGATCAAAACTAATTAAGGCCCCATATTCCTTAGCCAAATCAATAACTTTAAATACCAATTCGCTGCAACTCTTGCTTAGTGATGGAGTTATGCCTGTTATATGAATTAATTTAGCCTCCTTTACCCAATCGACACATATGTCTTCTACAGACATTCGGGAAGCTGCAGATTTTTCACGGTAATAAGTTACTTCAGTATCTAATAGTTCTTTTTTTTGCTTAAACATCATTCCCGTAGAGTGCTCGGTATCAATAATAACGTCACTTGTGTCTATACCATGAGCATTTAATTCATACAAGATTTTTCTGCCAAAGGGATCCTGCCCTACTCTACTAAACCATTTAACTTTGTTTCCCAATCGAGCTAAAGCAATTGAGACATTTGATTCAGCTCCGGCAACAGAAGCAAATACTTCATCATGCTGAATGATTGATTGATTATTTTCTGTACTAAAGGAAACCATTGTTTCGCCAAACGTGAATACATTCATAATGAAACTCCTATTCCTCTAGTTCTAAAATTGTTTCAATTTCTACCGGGGTATTAAATGGTAACTCGTTTGCAGATAAAGCAGATCTAGCATGTCTCCCTCTTTCCCCGAAGATTTCTTCTAAAAGTTCAGATGCACCATTAATGACATAAGGTTGCTCAACGAACCCCTCTGCGGAGTTAACAAAGCCAAGAAGTTTGACAAAATCTTTGATCTTATCCAAATCTCCTATCACACTTTTTACCACTGCTAACGTGTTGATCATTGCTTGTCTTGAAGCCTCATAACCTTGTTCAATTGTTAAGTCTGAACCTACTTTTCCTTCATAAATAAGAACTCCATCTTTTCGACAATCCTGACCTGATATATACAAGAATTTATCACCAAACTTTTTAGCAGGCACATAAACAGCCGCTGGTTTTGGTGCTTCAGGCAGTTCAATTCCTAACTCGGCCAATCTTTTCTCAATCTTCGACATATTAACTCCTCCTAGTTCCTTATTAAGGAACATCGTTTCATAAGTTGATTATTTTTTTGTCGTTCCTTTAAAAGGAACGACGTTTCACTAAATCACCTTATACAAAGTATACGACCAAACTAAAAAAAAAGTCAATTCAAAATTTATATTTTTCTAAATTTCTCCGTTTAAATGCAAAGAAATTGCTTTTGCTGTTTTAAGCACTTCCGTCGCCATATCATCCAACTTTTCCTCACTCACCCGCATGATTGGACCTGCAACACTAATTCCAGCAATTACTTCTCCCTTGTAATTCAGAATTGGAGCAGCCGCGCATTTGATGCCCAATTCATGTTCTTCGTCATCTATCGAGTACCCTTTTTTTCGGATCAAGTCTAAGTGTATTAAAAGATTTTCTTTATCTACAATCGTATTCGGAGTGAATCTTTCTAATACTTCTTCCTCAACGATTCTTAAAATCTCTTGTTGTGGTAAAAACGCAAGGATCGCTTTCCCGACACCTGTACAATGCATCGGTGCACGTTTACCAATATTAGAAAACATCCGAATCGTTGCGGAGCTTTCAATTTTATCAATATAAACGATTTCTGCCTGTTCTTTAATAACCAAATGGGCTGTTTCACCCGTATTCTCCGCCAATTGACGAAGATAACTAGAAGCAATATGTCGTATATCGATATTGTCAGAAACTGTTTGTCCGAACTCAACCAATTTAAAACCAAGCATATACTTTTGTGTTTCGGGATCTTGTCGTACAAACCCTTGCTTGTATAATGACATTAATAACCGATGCGCTGTACTTTTAGACACTCTTAATTCAGATGATAATTCAGTAACGCCTAATCCTTTTGGAGTGTATTTAAGTTTTTCTAAAATCAATAATGCTCGATCAACTGATTGAACAGATCCTACCTCTTTCATAATTTAGCACCCCTTCAAGTTCCTTATTAAGGAACTCTATTCTATCATTTAATTATACTTAAGCTCGATAATAAAACAAGAGTTTAAATTTTAGTTCTGATACAAGGAGAATGTATGAATTTATAAGTATAATGAGATTCTTACACAATACTTTTAACAAACGAATGAATTTCTTAATTTCAGGTCTTAGGAAATTATCAGTTCTGCACACAAAATAAGAATAATTTAGTATTACAATTAATTCACGCGATGACCTGTTACCTCTTACTTAAGAGTGAGGAGCTATCTCTCTGCCCTTCTTTGCAGTATGAAAGCAGCTTCCACTTTATAGTTTCTGCTCGGGTTTTGTTCTTACATGGACCGAGCTTGCGCCCTATCAACTGCGCGCTTTTTACGCGCCGCTTCGCAATCTTTCTCACCTTCTTGTATAGTGCAAATGTAAAGTTCGTCATGATCTTCAACGTTTTCTTTCATCCCAACTTCCATTCGAATAAATTCTTCAAACGTATGGACAGATTTTGGTTCTACGAAACGTTATGCGACATATCAACCCTTTCCTTTTTAAATCTAAATACATAGAATGCTTTTTTCTGGCTCATACGAGCAACCCTTCGTCATTAAATGCTTATATTGACGTGCAAGAGAAATAAAATGCGTATAGTGATTGTTTATACTAAAAGAAACTCCTTTAATAAGTATGTACATTCACGAGGTACATAGTGAAGGGTATCAGATCCTATCTCAAACTAAGTGTAATTCAGAACTGTCTTGAAGTCGTTTGAGAACCTGGACTCAAGTTAATTCATGTACCTAAATCATTACCTGATAGGTTGGCTCTAAAAATGAGCTTCTTATGCTATTTTCTCTGCAAACAGTAAAATTATAATTTGGAGACCTCCCCCTCATTTCTATGACGAAAGACCTCACGTCCACTAAAAACCTATTGAAAACATACGTAATTGGCGTTATGATTTATTCGTTACTTAAATAAATATAAAATTCCAGAAAGAAATAATCTAATCTTTCTGTCAAATAAGAATGTATACAAATTAGTTAAAGAGGCGATTACATCATGGAGATTATTAAAGGCACCGTGCTTTTACTAATTGTTTTAGCTTGTTTTACACTTTTCAGTTATAAAGCTCCTAGAGGGATGAAAGCGATGGGGGCATTGGCAAGTGCGGCGATTGCTACATTTTTGGTTGAGGCATTTCAGCGCTATGTCGGCGGTGACTTATTAAATATTGCATTTCTAGGCGAAGTTGGTGACGCGGCGGGTAGTATGGGCGGTGTCGCAGCTGCTTCCCTTGTAGCACTGGCCATGGGCGTTTCTCCTGTATATGCTTTAATGATGGGAGCTTCAAGTGCAGGTCTTGGGCTCTTGCCAGGATTTATCGCGGGATATCTCATGTCTTTTGTAGTGAAAAAAATTGAAACTAAAGTACCTGATGGCCTCGATTTGATTGTGACCATCATCCTTGCCGCGCCGCTCGTTCGGCTACTTGGGGTATGGGCTGATCCGATAGTCGATGCCACCTTGCTTAATATTGGCGGCATTATTACACAATCGACAGATGCAAACCCGATTATAATGGGAATTATTTTAGGTGGCGTCATTACGGTTGTCGCTACAGCACCGCTAAGTTCTATGGCTTTAACCGCGATGCTCGGATTGACAGGTGTTCCAATGGCAATCGGTGCACTAGCGGTGTTCGGCTCTTCCTTTATGAACTATGTCTTTTTCCATCGCATGAAATTCGGTGATCGAAAAACGACCATCTCTGTTGCGATTGAACCGTTATCACAAGTAGACATTATTTCTGCCAATCCGATTCCGGTCTATGTGACAAACTTCCTAGGCGGCGCGTCAGCTGGTATCATCATCGCATTATCAGGACTGATTAATAACGCAACAGGCACAGCAACGCCAATTGCAGGATTTGCGGTTATGTATGGATTTAACGACCCGGTAAAAGTAACTCTCATCGCGCTTCTATGCGCAGGTGTTGGTGCCCTCTGGGGTTATATAGGATCGCTGATGTTTAAAAACTTCAAAATTCGGCGCGTACATGAGCTTAATATAGCGGATGAAAAGATTGATGAGGCAAAGAAGGAAAAAAAGGTTGTTGCTTTAACATGAGGAGACGGGGGATAGGCCCCTGTCTTCTTTTTTCAGTTATCGAGAGCAATGTGCCTGCCCCTTTTCTTCAGGGAGTGCCAACCGTCCATCCGTAATATGTAGTTGTGTCTACTATTTTATTACTTTAAATCAGAAAGACGAGTAAAAATAATTGAAAGAAGACCAGGTACTTTTGACAACTGCTCGGCACACTAAAAAAGCTGAAACCTTTGTCGAAAGGATTCAGCCACCTGCTTTTATTCGTCTCCTCTTGATGATCTGAAAGTTTTGTTCTTCCTATATGTCTTAATATTCCAGTGCTCATTTCTTGCCCACATTTAATAGAAAGAAAGCAAAATTCTTATTCAAGCTTCCGGAACCCCTCTTGTTTCTGCCTGAACTCCCGAAATCGTTATTCCCTCTTTCTTTGACACTAATTTCAATGTCATCAACGTAATAATACCGATTGCCAAAAGTGCAGAGAGCACAAACATTCCTGACGTAAGATCTAACATGCCGAGAATCATAGGTCCTACAAATCCGCCTAATGCAGCGAACGAATTTACAATTGCAATGCCTACCGGTGCAGTGGATTCGCTGAAAAAGAATGTCATATATGCAAAGAAACACCCTGTAAATCCATATAGTCCAGCGGAAGTAATCGCCAGCATGAGGACGACCGTTGAAACGCTTTCAGATAAACCGCAGCCGATGAACCCAAAAATCCCAATGATGAAACATACTAGTAAGTGTGTTTTATACGAATTGGTTCTATCCGCATTCCAGCCGACAAATAGAATCACAGGTATTCCGACGAACGCCGGAATCATCGCTAGCCAGCCGATTTCCATATTGGTCGTGCCAGCGGCTGATAAAGATTTAATGATAGTCGGCAGCCAGAATGATAGCCCGTAAACTGCGGTATAACCAGTAAAATAGAGGAGTGACAGTTTCCAGACCTTTGAATCTTTCAGCATATCTATCTTAGAAACTTTGTTCACTTGAGCGCTTTGCAAACGTTCTGCGTTCAGTTCTCCTTCCAGCCACTCTTTTTCTTCATCTGTCAGCCATTTGGCATTTGAGGGCTTATTTGTTAGATAAAACACAACAACAATTCCTAGAATAATAGCAGGCAAACCTTCTAAAATAAACATCCATCTCCAACCCAACATACCATACCAACTGATATTATCGAGAATCCATGTCGACACTGGAGCGCCGATCAGTCCACCAATCGGCAATGCCAATAAAAGGACAGCGGTTGCTTTTCCCCGTTCCCGCGCTCTGAACCAATACGTCAAATATAAAATAATGCCGGGGAAAAATCCTGCTTCTGCGACGCCCAATAGAAAACGCGCCATATACAAGTGAGTCGTCCCTTGAACAAACCCCGTCAGAATGACAACAATTCCCCATGTGATCATAATCCGGGCAATCCACATCTGCGCCCCTACTTTATTCATAATCATATTGCTCGGCACTTCAAAAAAGAAGTATCCAATAAAGAAAATGCCTGAAAGCAGACCGAAAACTTCTGCAGTCAATGCTAGTTCAGCATTCATTTGTAAGGCGGCATAACCTAAATTCACTCTGTCTAAATAAGCAATTATATACAACAGCAAGATAAAAGGAAGAATGCGCATCATCGTTTTCCTGACTGTCTTCTTCTCGATCTCTTTCATAGTAGGGGTCATTCATTCTCCTCCTCTGCAGGTCTTTTCCTGCAATCCATTTATTGAATCGCTGCATTCTCCAATAACACAGCAATCCCTTGTCCGCCGCCAATGCATAGGCTCGCAATCCCGTATTTCACACCGTGTTTCTGCATTTCTAGCGCAAGTGAATACGTAACGCGCGTACCGCTCGCACCAACTGGATGTCCAAGCGCTATCGCGCCTCCGTTCACATTGACTTTTTCCTGAACAAGTCCGAGTTCTTCTATGACACCTAATGACTGTGCGGCGAAAGCTTCGTTTAGTTCAAACAAATCGATATCATCTAATGTCAAATTGGCTTTTTTTAATACTTTGCGAATTGCCGGAGCCGGACCCATTCCCATCAATGCCGGGTCTACGCCAGCTGTTGCGTAGGCAGCAATTTTGGCTAGCGGCCGTAACTGGTGCTCTTTTAAAAAGTCTTCTGACACGAGCACAACAGCCGCGGCACCGTCGTTAATACCACTTGCATTTCCTGCTGTGACAGATCCATCTTCCTTAAACGCCGGTCCTAACTTCGCCAAAGTTTCCAGCGAAGTCTCTTCGCGGATATGTTCGTCCTGCGAAACTTCCACCGTACCTTTGCGTGTTTTCACCGCTACTGGCACAATTTCTTCTGCAAAACGACCTGAACGTCGCGCTTCTGCTGCACGTTCATGTGAAATGCGGGCAAATTCATCTTGTCTTTCACGTGAAATCTTGTATTTTTCTGCAATATTTTCCGCCGTCATGCCCATTCCGCAGCCTGCCACTTCATCGTACAACGTCGCCCACAGCATATCTTCCACAACCGGCGCTTTAGCAGGAGAACCGAAACGTGTGCCACGCAGTACTTGAGGGGCTTGGCTCATATTTTCTGTGCCACCGGCCACTGTCGCCTCCGCGTTTCCAAGTTCGATTTCTTGAGCTGCTGTAATAATTGACTGCAATCCTGAGCCGCACAGCCGATTCACCATAAGTGCAGTACTTTCTTCGGACATCCCGCTTTTCAAGCCGATATGGCGGGCTAAATACGCCGAAGATTTCGTCGTTTGAATAATATTGCCGAGGACGATTTCATCTATTTGTTCTGCTTCTACTCCTGAACGCTTCAATGCTTCCTTCACGACTGCAACGCCAAGATCAATATCTGTTGTATTGACAAACGCACCGCCGAAACTTCCGAATGCGGTTCTGCTGCCGTTGACGATATAAACTGACATAAACAATTCCTCCTTCTATTTACATGCCGCCTGAAACGCTTAATGTTTCACCTGTTATCGCTGTTGCGTGTTTAGATGATATAAAATACACACTGTCCGCAATTTCTTCGGCTGTGATAAAACGCTGCATCGCTTGTTTCGGATAGACGATTTCGTTCAGTGCGTCCAATTCTGACATGCCTTTACTTTCTTCAAGCTCTTGTAATTGTTTTACAATTAATGGTGTTTTCACAGCACCCGGCAACACTGCATTAACAGTAATTCCGTGCATGGCCCCTTCCAAAGCCGCAACGCGAGTCAAACCGATGACGCCGTGCTTCGCTGCGACATAGGCCGCTTTTTCAGGTGATGCCATTTCACCGTGGACCGATGAAATATTAACAATGCGTCCGTGCTGTTGTTTTTTCATATATGGGAACACATATTTAGTCAGCAAGAATGGTCCTTTCAGCATCACATTCTGCAGCAAGTCCCATTGTTCTTCTGGGAAATCCTCTATTTTCGCACGGTATTGCAAGCCCGCATTATTGACGAGAACATGCAGCTCTTTGTCTTTACAAATTTTATCGATGACTCGCTGAACTGAAGTTGAGATCGCAACATTGAGCTCAACCGCTTCAGTTTTTTCGGGATATAAATCAGCCACTGCCTGCGCGGCTTCCAATTTCAAATCTGCCGCATACACATAATCCCCTTCTTCAACAAACTTCTTCACCATCGCAGCTCCTAAACCGCCACCGGCACCTGTCACTAAAATATTACGCATGATCGATCGCCTTCTCTCTTTTATTAAACGTTTGGAGCTGCTGGATTAACGAACGATCACGCTCTATGACGTATTCGTCCAGCCCCATTCCTGGATATTCAAAGAATCCTTTCGATGATTTGACGCCCAGATTTCCCTGATCGATTTTGTCCTTAATAGTAGGGAACGTCCGCACATCCGATTCTATTTTCGGTTGTAATTGCCCCATTACAATGTCCCATACATCCAATCCACCAAAATCCATAATCTTCAACACACCGCTTGATGCAAAACGGAATCCCGGCCCTGCAAAAATCGCACTTTCTAAATCCTCCTCCGAAACTACACCGTCTTCGAGCAAAGACAACGCTTCACGCGCTAACGCAGTTTGAATGCGGTTCGCAACAAGGCCCGGTACTTCCCGGCGGACTTCAATCGTCACTTTCCCCATTTTTTTCATAAACGAATTTACTTCATCGTACGTCTTTTGCTTCGTATCCGGACCTTTTAGAAGTTCGACTAACGGAACAATATGCGCCGGATTGAAAAAATGTGTTAACATCACGCGTTCTTTATGTTTTTCTACATCGCGTATGATGTCCGACATGCTTAAGCTCGAAGTATTGGAAGTTAAAATCGTATGCACTGCGCAAATTTCATCCAGTTGCTTGAAGATTTTTTGTTTTAACTTCAAATTTTCAGTTGCTGATTCAATAACTAAGTCACAATCCGCAATGTCTTCTATTTCTACAGTGCATGTTAAGCGGTTTTTAATGATTTCATCTGAATCGTTAAAAGGCATGCCTTCTTCTCGGAAAATAGTTAAATATGTCTGTAGTTTTTCTTTTGCCAGTTCCAAAGATTCCTCTTTCACATCTTGTAAAACAACTGGCATACCATTTATGATGAATTGAAACGCTATGCCAAACCCCATCGTTCCTGATCCGATAATGCCCACCTTTTGAATCATTTCACTGCCTCCTCAGACATCAATATAATAAAATTGCTGCGATCAACATTGGGATACTTGCAAGTAAAGGTGCTATAACTGAAACGGCGAAAATATGTTTATAGGCGTCTTTATGTGTTAATTTTGAAGCAACTAACACGGTAATAACTGCCCCGTTATGCGGCAACGAATCCAGCCCGCCCGAGGCGACTGCCATGATTCTGTGCATTACTTCCGGTTTCAATCCTAAATTTAAATACGACGATGACAGCGCTTCCATCGCAATCGCCACCCCCCCACTTGAAGATCCTGTAATTCCCGCAAGTGCTGTCGTTGCTATGAAAAGTGATAGTAACGGACTGCCCGGAATTTCTGTCATCGCTTCATTAAAAATTCCAAAGCCTGTCGTAATCGCAATAACAGAGCCGTATCCGACGTCTGCACTCGTATTGACAATCGGCAGTACGGCGGATACCGCACCTTCATTAAAGGTGTCTCTCTTAATGTCAATATACTTCCAGAATAATAAAGCCGCCAGTACTACCGCGCCCATCAGCGTGTAAATAATGTCCACTTTAAATATATTCAATGTAACTAGTAAAGCAATGGGAGGAATTAAACTCACTACAATATTCGGCAATGCGCGACCTTCGTAAATATCTTCAATTCCTTTAGATCTGCCTTTATCTGGATTCGTCATCCCCTCATACGTTTCGTTGCGCTGTTCTGAACGTTTTAACGCAAACTTTATATACCATAAGTTAACTGCAATGACGGTCACCGCTGCGATGATCCCGAGCAAAGGCGCTGCTGTAACAGTTGTTCCTAAATACTTTGTCGGAATGATGTTTTGTACAGAAGGCGTTCCCGGCAGCATCGTCATCGTAAACGTTGCAATCCCCGCAAAGAATGGTGCCATAAATAGATGCCATGGAATATCCAGTTCTTTGAATAATGGCTTGGCAATTGGCAGAACTGCAAAAATGACTACGAATAAACTGACGCCGCCATATGTTAAAAATGCACATATGGCCATAATTGCGACCAACACATTGAACTTACTTTCTTTTCCGACCACTTTCAATAGTAGATGAGCGATTCGACGAGCCGCGCCGCTGTCATCCATAAGCTTTCCAAACATGGATGCAAATAAGAATATCAAGAAATACTTTTGTACATAGCCGATAAACCCGGTCATGTATGTATCTTGGAAGGCATCTAAAATAGAAAATCCGTTTGTTACCATTACAAATAAACTGACAACGGGAGCGATGATAATGATACTATATCCCCTTAATGCTAAAACGATTAAAAGAATTAACGAAATGGCAATCGTAAGTAAACTCCACATCCGCTTTCCCCCTACTATTCGTTTATTTTTGTGTTAACGGTAAACCAATTTTGTCTTGCAGCTCTTCAAATGTCATATCACCGTATATATCATCCGCAAAGATCTTTCCATCTTCGAAAGTGAAGCTTGCATACTCCGTTACGAATTGATTGACTAGTCGCTCGCCGCTAGAATCAAGAGTCAGCGATTCCACTAATTTAGGCGATCCGTCTTTCGTGAAAAGTGTACTGGCCACAATTACTTTCTTTGCACCCGCAACTAAATCCATTGCACCGCCTACTCCCAAAATCGGCTGATTCGGCACAGACCAGTTGGCAATCTCACCGTAACGATCCACTTCTAACGTCCCTAAAACCGCCACGTCAATATGATGTCCTCTGATCATTCCAAATGAGAAAGCGCTATCAAAATACGACGCGTCAGGCATAATCGATACAGGATTTTTCCCCGCATCGATTAAATCGATATCCAATTCATCTTCATTCGGCGGAGGCCCTATTCCAAGTAAGCCGTTCTCACTCTGCAAATATACTTTTTTGTCTCCTATATATTTCGCAACAAGTGTTGGAATGCCAACACCAAGATTCACGGAAACCCCGTCTTTCAGCTCTTGCGCAATACGCTTCGCAATGACATCCCTTTTAGTTAACTTCAACGTAATCATCTCCCTTTTTGACATATTTGCTTTTCACTACGTAATCTACATAAATATGAGGAGTGATTATTTCTTCTGGGCGTAATTCGCCGATTTCGACAATTTCATCGACTTCAGCAATGACTGTTGCGGCAGCGGTAGCCATGACAGGATTAAAATTTCTCGCCGTTGTGTGGTAAATCAAATTGCCGGCCTTATCTGCCTTTGCTGCTTTAATAAGCGCAAGATCACCTTTTATCGCCTTTTCAAATAAATAACGGACGCCGTCAATTTCGCGGACTTCTTTTCCTTCAGCGAGTTTCGTCCCGACCACAGTAGGTGTGTAAAAACCGCCAATCCCGGCACCCCCGCAGCGAATCGCCTCCGCCAGCGTTCCTTGCGGCAGCAGATCAATCGCAAGCTCCCCTTTAGACCAAGCCGTTACTGCTTCTTTATTGATCGTAAAAAACGAGCCGATTGCCTTCGCAATTTTTCCTGCTTCAAACACTTTGTGCAGTCCTTTACCGTAATCTCCAAGGTTATTGCTGACAACTTCATAGTCACCGGCCTTAAAACCCGGCAGCGCATGCAGGACTGTCAGCGGCGTTCCCGAAATACCAAACCCCCCGACAAGCAGGCGCATCCTATCCTTGAACAATGGCTCGAGCTCATCAACCGTTTTTAATTTCTCCAATTTCCGCACCCCCATAGACTAGACTGTAGTCTAATGATATAATAGTATTAATGGAAAAGTCAAACTATTCTTAAAAAATCAAAAAGAGGGATGCATTGTGGATGTAACCGAAAACAAAACAGCTAAAGGTATTCAAACACAGCTTCATATTATGAATATTGCGCTCGATCTATTTAAAAAATACGGCTACGACAAAATATCAGTAGATCGAATCGTAAAAGAAAGCAACACATCTAAAGGCTCCTTTTATCAGCACTTCCCTTCCAAATCAAGCATTTTTATGATGCGCTTTATGGAGATGGACGAACACTATATACATATCTATGAAGATATTGAGCAAAAGTATTCTTCCGCCATCGAACGTCTGGAAGCTTTTTTTCTTGCTGTACTGCGCTGTATCGAAAAAGAACTAGGAAAAGACTTAATGCGCGTGATCTACTCCGCAGCAGTTATCAGCAACGAACACACCTTTTTCACAAACGAAGACCGGAAATTATACACTATCCTCCGACAAATTATTACGGATGGAAAACAAGATGAATCAATTCAAAACATCAGCTCCACACACGACTTTTTCCAATCTATTGTACAAAGCTTTATGGGAGCTATTTATTTTTGGGGGCTGCAGTTGGACAATACTGAATTGGAGGAGTTGGGGAGACCGCTTATTGGGCAGATTATAGCAGGGCTTCGGTGATAAAATGCTAATGAAACAGACTTCTGCAAGAAAGGTACTTCATTTTGTTTAAAATCCGCTGCTTTTGAACGATCAAAAACACTTCAAACACAGATGCCTTTAACTGCGCCCTCGCACAGTAAATTTAATCAAACAGAAAAAACCAGAACAATTAGCACTTTTATATCGTGTTGATGTCTGGTATTTTTGTTTGACCGACTGAATGACAAGGTCCAGTAGAACCCAAATCTACGTACAAAAACTTTTCTACTTCAGCGCCTATGTGCATAACTGACTACTAACCCTCATTACCCATACTGTACATGTATTTCATTTTTTATATTTAAATAGGTCCCTCTGCACTAAACAATTGTGTTAGTTTAAATATCCACATTTGTTTAAACGATCATGTTTGTTTCTTGCATAGGCACTTCAAACTGATTTATTGAAATAAAGTTTTTTGCTGAACTCAGATAAATTTAATCATTAGCGTCATATAAACAAATTCAGGACGTTACGTCTATACCTTTTCTGCCTTCAAGCGAAAAAACACTCCAGAAATCAAATGTCCTCTGATTTCCGGAGTGTACAACAATTACCTATTGCTGATGCTTCTTCCTAGCCGCCTCATTATGTTTCTCATGACCTTCTTTTATCACTTGATTGTACGTTTCATGGCCGTTTTTAATACTTTCATTATAAAGTTCATGGCCCTTCTGCGTAATATAATTATATTTTCTGTGCTGATCTTCAATTAAATAATTCGACAACTTGATTACAGCATCCGAGTCTTTATACTTCGTTTTTAAATAAGCACGCGCTTTCTTTAATCGTTCTTTTTCCTGCACTGATTGTTTCTGAAGTGCTTCTTTTGTATCAAAAGAAAGTTCCTTGAGATTCTCTTTTTGATCCCATGCATCTTTCTGGCTGGTCTCTTTCCACTCCCACCATTGCTTCTGGATCACTTCGTACTGCGCTCTCATATACTTCCTCAATTCTTTTTCTGAATTGACGTAAATAAACTCTCCGTTCCCTGCATCCGCCACCTTCTTCAGTAATGTTTGCCCTTCATTATCCACGTCATAGCCGATAATATTGACGACCGTCTGTATATTTCCTGCCACAAGATCTCCAGCCGCCTTCACAGGATCTCCTCCGCATGTTTCAATACCGTCACTTACCACGTACACGACTACTTCTTCTGCATCCGCAGGGATATCTTCTTTCACCGTTTCCAGTGCAAGCCCGATTGGTGTCCAGCCAGCAGGTTGCACTTTTCCAAGAGCCTCCCGAAATGCCTTCTCTTCAAACTTTCCGCTATAGTAATTCTCTGTACTTGTACATGAAAGTTGCTTATCTGCCTGATTACCCGAACCTTTATGACCGTACACTCGCATCGACATGGTCGCATCTTCCGGGATCTGCTTGGCAAAATCCAGGACCGCATCCTTTGCAGAATCCATTCGGGTCTTACCGCCCGCCATCGCTCTCATGCTGCCGCTCGCGTCAATCAAGATTGCATAGTGAGCTGTTTTCAATGTCGGCTGGTTCACTTGTTCATCAGGTTTCGTATGATCGACTTCCACTGATGTATCAAACGTCAGTAAGGTCTTCATTCCGTCATAATAGTCTTCCCCCACCAAGTTCAGCATTTCATTTAAATACTGCTCCACTGTCAACCCATCCGGCCACTGATCAATCGCTTCATTCACTTTTTCTCCGTCGTAGTTCTCTCCGCTATAAATACCCGGCTTCCGAAGCAAATCCTTCTCTACATCCGATAACTCGCGATCAACGCCTTCAATTTCATAATACTCGGGCTCTATTGGTTCAAAAGCATCTGCCTCTGTCTCAACTGTTTTCTCTTGTACCTCACCCTCTTCCTGTGTTTGCCCCTGTACTTTAGGCTCTTCTTTAACCGAGCAGCCTGTCAGCATTACGAGTGAACAAAACAGTCCATATAACAGCTTTTTCATCGCTTGATCTCCTTTGTCGTTACCATTTTAATTTGATTATAGCGAAAACTTCAGGTGAGAAAAGGCCGTATTTACAAAATCATTCTTATGGCGCGGTGCGAAAAGTCCATGAACAAAATACCTACATATGAAGAATCCTCCAATTAAAAGCACAAAAACTCCGCCAGTTTGCAAAAACCAGCGGAGTCTTTTATTTAAAGTATATAGATGAGTAGTTTTGCACACAAATATCTAAAAAATCAGTTGCCTGCGATATTTAGACACCATGTGAAGTTTTCCCAGGCGGAATACCAGCCGGTGAAAGTCTCGTGCGAATCATCCCACCGAACCTCAAATTTTTTCTGACCGTCTACCTCTATCAAATACAGCGCCAGCGTAGCGTCTTCCTTAGCTATCGCTAACAACATACCGTTTTGAAGTTCGTCTTCCGTAAACGGCACATCTGAAACCGAACGCACCTGTGCTTGTTCGAATACTTGCTTGTTACTAATTTTATAATTCATAAAGACCCTCCACTAAAACATTTATTCTTTTGTCCGTTCGTATGTACTTCTTCTTTAAATCATAGAAGTACAGAAGTTCATTTTATATGTATTTACCAATGAAATCAAAGGTGAATTAAATTAGCTTAATTCAATTAACTTGATAGGTTCGAATTTATGCCTTGATTTAGCGGAATCAAAACTACCGAACAAAATATGGAGAATACTATCTACTACTCTCCATACTTTCAAATTTTACGATATCTGATCTAGCGTGCTACAATAAATTGAATTTAATTCCAGGAGGAAGTGTGAATCATAAAAAGTATCCGTTATGAGCTGTAACCCATTGCACAAAAACGCACTTGTTTTGAAAATCAAACAGTTTAAGAGGTGTTCGAAGATGATAGCGGAGAATAAAGAACAAACGATATTTCATCATGTTGGCAAAAAAATTATGACGGATAGAGAGATTGACATAGTCGCTAGAATAGAAGAGCCATTGATCGTGGTTTTAGGAAATATGTTAAGTGATGAAGAGTGCGATGAACTGATCCGATTGGCTGCAGACAAAGTAAAACGTTCAAAAATTGGGACAACACGTGAAGAAAATGAGCTGCGAACAAGCAGCAGTATGTTTATAGATGACAGTGAAAACCTAATTGTCGCAAGAGTTAAAAAACGAGTTTCAGCAGTTATGAATATCCCGATTGAACACGGAGAAGGACTTCAGATCCTTCGGTATACGCCTGGTCAACAGTACAGAGCGCATCATGATTTCTTTTCAGCTGAAAGTAAGGTTACAAACAATCGAATTAGCACGCTTGTGATGTACTTAAATGACGTAGAACAAGGTGGAGAAACATTCTTTCCTCAACTGAAATTTTCTGTGTCGCCTCGAAAAGGGATGGCTGTCTACTTCGAGTATTTCTATAGCGACCAGATGCTGAATGATTTAACTTTACACGGCGGAGCACCTGTTGTTGAAGGTGAAAAGTGGGTTGCGACGCAGTGGATGAGGAAACAAAAGGTAACGTGAAATTAATTTGCATGCCTGCGCACCAAACAATCGTGTTAGTTTAAACATTCATGGTTGTTCGAACTAACTTGAATATTTAAATTGTTATGTTTGTTTTTTAAACAGGCACCTCATACTTGTATTGGTCACTATACGTTTTGGTTTTATTTTTGTAGAGCTGTGGTACAATCAGCATATAATAAAAAAGCTGAACGTCTACGAAACGTCCAGCCAATCACAGCTGCACCCCGCATGAAGAGCGGTTGACCTACTTAACAATTGAAGATGTTTTTACTAAAAAGAGTAACTCCCCATTGAGAACCTCGGTCAAAGGTAATGGGCGGTTACTTCTTTTTGTTAGTGCCGTAGCTAAAAATATACCGAATTGAAATAGCATATTCATTGATTTGTATGTCACCATATATAAACACCCCCTTTCTTTCAAGGGAGTGCCTAACCGCCCATCTGCTTTTTTGTGCAACTAATGTTTTTAGTCTATCATACTTGCAGATTGTTGAATGTCTTTTCTCTTTGGTCATTCATACATACATTTCTTCAATGAATAATTAGTGATCGATGCCTATGTACCAAGCAATTGTGTTTTTTAAACAATCACGACCATTCGAACAAACACAAATGTTTAAATTTTCACGTTTGTTTCTTACAAAGGTATCTCAATTCATAACCTGCATTAATAGAAAGAAAGTTGGAGGCGATGTCCTGTGAGAAGATTCATTTTATCGACTGAGAGCGGGGCCGATTTACCTGAATCCTTAGCAAAGAGACATAATGTACAAGTAATACCCATGCACGTAATTATGGATGGACAGGACTATTTAGATGGTCATCTACCCGTTAAAGAAATTTATGAATTTTATGATCGTACAAAAAAGATACCTTCTACATCTGCCACTAATGTCCATGAGTATAAAGAATTTTTCAAAAAAATCAAAACGGAATTTCCTGATAGTATTATCATTCATATCGGGTATACGTCAAAGGCATCTGCTTCCTTTCATAACGCGTTACTGGCTGCGGAAGATGTAGATGATATTTTTTTAATTGATGCGTTAAACGTAACAGGCGGATTAACTGCAGTTGTCATGTATGCGGTTACTTTGCTGGAGAAAGATCCGGAGATGGATCCTGTTCACTTGCTGGAAAAAATCGAAGTAAAGGTGCCTAAAACAAGACTCGCCTTCCTACCCGGCAGCTTAGATTTTTTAAGAGCCGGCGGACGAGTCAGCAATATGGCTTATTTAGGAGGTGCTTTGCTGAAAATAAAACCATGTATTGAATTAGTAGATGGCAAGCTTGTCTCAACTAAAAAATATCATGGCAAGATGAGCAAAGTTGCTGAAAAGTTATTCTTTGATTATTTACAGCAATACGAGATTGATAGACAACAAATTTATTTTATATACTCCATCGGATTAAGTGAAACTATCAAACAACGGATCAATGAAATTGCACTTGAAAAAGGATTCGAAAATAGTATTTGGATTGAAGCAGGCGCTATGATCTCTACACATTCTGGTCCTGGAGGATTTGGGATTGCAGGAATAGAAGTTTGACATTAAAAAGGACCTGTGTGAAAAACAAATATGAGATTTCAATTATTCATGTTTGTTTGAATTACTGTTAATTACTAAACAAACAAGATAGTTTCAAATACCTGAAAAGGTACTCTTAAACCAGAGGAAATCCCGTCAGTCCAGTATGACCGATGGGATTTTTTATAGGAATTATCTATTCCAGTAATGAGCAAGAGGAAATCCTGCCAATGAAAAATCACTTCCCTGCTTTTACAGCAGCGAGTTCAGTCGTCACGTTTCCTGCTGCATCAGTGATTTTAATAATGCCGATTCCTTTTGCGAGATACACTCGGGAACCGTCCGGATATTTCAGGATCACCGTGTTTTTAAAAGTACCGGCTTTTACTTTTACAGTCTTTTCCGTATTTTCAACAAGAACTTTATAGTCATCAAAGTGATCGCTTTGCATAAAAGTGGAGCCTTGCTTTAGCGGATAAGGTGCACTTACAAAAACAAAATCCGAATACCCTAAACTTGCCGACAAACCGAAATCGTCTTCAATATATACTAAATTGGCCAACTCCGGATAGTGTCGACTCTTTTTATTGTATAAATACGTAAATGTCTCTTCTTTCTTCACGTGAAACGTTTCTTTCGAAGGCTCGTTGAATGAAGGTGAATAGGTCAGGATTAAGCCGTCGTTTGGAGAAAGGCCGCTGTTCTCTGCTGCTGAAGCCGTACCGGCAGGCGCAGTGTAGGAAAAGCCGAGTATTAAGATAATGATTGCGAATAATGTTTTTTTCATTGGAATCATCCTTTCGTGATGGTTGTCTACTTGGAAGTTTATGAGACAGTTACTGTTGCTAGAACTGGCTGGGGAATAAAAGTGGTTATTCAGATGCTATTTGCTGCCTGTTATTTAATAATACCCCCTGTGTCTTTCTATCAAACTGTAATTATGTCTATTTGAAAAAAGCTCCTGTGTGAAAAAATCTCTTTGATGGCCTCTTTACATAGCGTCCAATGCTGATCGACTTTTTCTTTCAGTTACGTCAATCTATCCATTTTCTTCTTCACACTTTTATCAAAAATGGGGATGTATACATTTCAGAATAGTGTCCAAGTTGTCTGATGCACAGGCACCCTGTACTTAAATCAATCATGAATGTATTTAGCACGTACATGCTAAAAATATAATTAGATGTTAAACTAAATTTTTGATTTGGCTAGAATTTGGGCGTATATTGTTCATTAGTAAACAAATAGATGTATTTATAAAAAAGGAGTGTCTTTCATGGTAGGAATTATGAAGGGAAAAGCAGGATTAGTCACAGGATCAGGCTCAGGAATTGGCAGAGCAACTGCAATTGCCTTAGCAAAAGCGGGCGCAAAGGTCATGATATCTGACGTAAGTGAAGAAGCAGGACAAGAAACCGTACAAATTATCAAAGATAACGGCGGTGAAGCAGCATTTCTCAAATGTGACGTAAGTGATGAGGAGCAGGTAATCGCACTCGTGAATAAAACGGTTGAGACATTTGGCAAGCTAGATTTTGCACATAACAATGCAGGTATTAACAAGGGATTAAAGCCAATTGGAAAAATGGATTCCAAAGATTGGGATATTACACTAAAAGTAAATCTGTATGGAACATTTTACTGCATCAAGCACGAAGTAAATGCTATGCTGAAAACGGGTGGCGGTGCGATTGTCAATACGGCATCAGGTGCTGGTATTGAAGGTTCACCAAACATGGCTCCTTACACTGCATCTAAACATGCTATTGCCGGTTTAACTAAATCAGTTGCTTTGGAATACGGTCAAAAAGGGATTACCATTAATTCTATCGCACCTGGCGCCACCATCACACCTGCAATTGAAAGTTGGTCTAAAACTTCGCCAGAACAATACCAAGGCGTACTTGCATCACTTCCAGCAGGAAGAATGTCCACCGCAGAAGATCAAGCAAATGCTGTTGTATTTCTATGCTCAGACCTTGCAAAATCAATTAGCGGTGTAACACTTGCAGTGGATGGCGGTTATACTGCAGGTAAAATGCAACAATAATTCACATAGCTTTTAAACGTTTTTTATACAGAGAATGGATCAGGCATGAGGCTTGATCCATTTTTAAATGTAGTACCAGCTCCATGCACAATTAACATTACGATTATTTAAGTATTCCTATTTATTTCGTGAATAGCCTAATTTTAAAGCGTTTATTAGCCAATAATATCCGAATATCTACTTAAAAACCGATACTTATAAACAAACAGCCGCTAAAATCTTTTGAATGTCGTAAATGCTGGAGTCCTTCTTGAACTGCTTATTCACCAGCGGTTCCCTCGCACTGGAAATCCAAATTTTAAGCTCCGCATCCAAATCAAACGTCCCAGCCGTTTCAACGGAAAAGTGGGAAATGCTTTTATATGGAATAGAATGATATTCAACCTTTTTTCCCGTCATCCCCTGCTTATCAACAAGAATCAGCCGCTTCTCAGTAAACATCATGAGGTCCCGGACCACTTTAAACGCTGCCTTCACCTTATCCTCCTCAATTAAAATGGATCCCAGCTCTTTCTCTACTTTTTCAACATCCAAAGTCGATGCGTTTCCTACTAGCGAATCAAATAACCCCATAAAACTCCTCCATTTTATTTATCTTCAAAAATAAAAGTACCACTTCACAATTTCAATGGTAGATGTAGGTAAAGACGATGTTTAGCCAATGGTTGAAACCACTTTTCCATCTTGATCCAGAATATTCGTTTTAACGACTTGTATGATTATGTCTTTATAAGAAGACAAACGAATTTCTCCTTCTTTTGGGAGAAGCTTGTTCATGAGCTCGTTAACATCCGCTTCGCCTAGTTGTAAATGGACCGTCCCCTCACCTGTTTTGATTTCAGTCGTTAAAGCAGGCTCCAATGTTACGCTTATTTCTTTGCTCACTAAACTCAAATCTTTCCCCTTAAGCAGCCGACCGCGCAGCAGCTTTCCAACCGTATCAGCTTGTTTCGCTCCTAGTGTGAGCACAGCCGGTTTCTTTTTGAACAAACCATTCTTACCGGGTACCCAAGCTAGTTGATCTACATATAAAAACCCGGTGCTCGAACCGTCACGATCTATTCCTATTTGAACACTTTCCTGAACAGCAGGGACTCGCAGCATAGAATTTCGGGATAAATCTGTAATATAACCTGGAATTTCTGCTTTTCCAGCTTCAAGTAAACCTCGTGTATTCCATATTTTCATAGCCTCCAACTCATCCTCAGTGATCCCAACCATTTGAAGAAACTCAACACGTCCATTCGGCGTATGCAGTGTATCAAGTTCTGGATCTCGTATAAAAGCAAGAGCGGTTAGCTGTGTATCGGCTCCCAAGCAGATTGGACCATTCGCATCTAAATAATCGCCTGCAACGAAAATATTGTTACTGTTAAAAACATATCTTCCCATGTTTTGAAGGAGGTTCAATGCCCATGCTGGAGGCTCCTCCTCATCCTTACTACGGGCCACCCGAAAAGAAAGTTCAAACCCGTAGCCGCTACATTCGGTATTCTCCGACTCCTTCTCATAAAGTTCTGAAAAACCAAAAGTTACAATATGCCAGTGCGGGGAAGGTGTTTCCGCTTTATAAGCACTAAGGCCATCTAATGGATCTTGTCCACCAAACATATAAGAAATTGCGGTACCGTAATGCTTCGGTTCCTGTTCCCCGTATAGCTTCGTTACCGCTTCTTCAATTGCATCCCATCCTGTTGTGTTTATTTCTTCAGTCATTAGTTTCCCTCCAACTCGTATAGTATCTTTCACTCTCGCAATCTATTAATTATTATATTAAATGAAGAAAATATAAAAGGCTATGGGTCCTAAATCATCGGCTTTGTATATAACATTAGCCGGATAATTCTGGTATCCTTCATATCAAAATGCTACTATTAAAAATATAGGGGTTACCATATACATATGAAGTTATTATATATTTCATTGGGAGGTAGAAATGGATAAAAAGCGTATAGATCAATTGAATGAGGGGCAGGAAGCAGACGAACATCTTTTTTCAGATATGTTTTTAGCCGATTTTTGGGAGGACAGCGAGTATGCAAAAGAATCTTATCAATCTGAGCCACCTACGGATGAACTAATTGATTCGATCGAGAAAGAGCTTGGTTACAAACTTCCATCCTCATATATTCATTTGATGAAGTATCAGAATGGCGGAGTGCCAAAGAACACCAACTTCCCAACAGAGGAACCAACCTCCTGGGCAGAGGATCATATAGCCATTACAGGGATTATGGGAATTGGCCGCGAGAAAAGCTATTCACTGTGCGGGAGTCTCGGTAGTCCCTTTATGATTGAGGAATGGGAGTATCCTGACATCGGCGTGGTGATCTGTGATTGTCCTTCAGCCGGCCATGATGTCGTCATGTTAGACTATCGAGCGTGCGGTACAGATGGTGAACCTGAAGTTGTTCATGTCGATCAAGAAGATGATTATAAGATTACCTTCCTTGCCAATAATTTTGAGGAGTTTATCAAAGGCTTAGTGAACGATGAACAATACGATACGTCGGAAGAAGACAAAGAAGAAGCCTTGGATAAAGTAGCGCACGGCAAATTTTCTCCTCTGCTGGAGAAGCTGTGCTCTCGGGTAACCGAAGTGGAACAGGTGGAACAGAAAATCCGTAGCATATGTACAGGGATTGTAGAAGAGAAAGGCCATTTTTCTTTTCACGCAGATGAATTATCCTATGTCATGTATGATGTACAGTTTTGGTTATATACGAAGTCATATCCAGACACCAGTCGCGATCAATATGTAGATGTTTATCCGAACATCATCGTATTTGGAGATGAATTCGGCCAAAGCGGATATGCTCCCTTCTTCATTACAGATTGGCTTGACCATCGCATCAAGGAAGGGTGTATTGTACAGGATCAAGGGATGATTCGGTTTACCGATTCATATGCAGAGGAAGTAATTAATACGTTAAAAGAAGCCTAATTGCAGATCATGTTCATGCCTACTAATGGAAAGGGCACGCTTTTAAAGCGTGCCCTTCTTCTGTATTCAGTGGATCACCCGTTTTCCCTATATCCCCCCAATCATCTCCAGTACGGTATTCAGCTTTGCTGATATACCGTTGCTGTAATCCTATCTTTTGGACAAATAAACATATAATATATGCCTTCAGCATATTCGTCGAAATCAGCATAATCTATCTGCCCTATAAACCGCATTCTTCGTTCACAACAAGGACAAACCGGATACTCGGGATCCTGAACCCAGCTTGGATGACCGCCAATCTGAGAATTCAATTGTGACATGGCCCAAACTGCAGCATAATACGGTGATTGCGGCTCATGTGAAAGGACTAAACTCGGCGGGTGTTCAGTACTGCTATTTACGTCATCTATATCCGGGAGGTAATCAGGTTCCTGATTATAGCGGCTCCAGATAGGCACGCCATCATTATCCAGCTCCATGTATATCGTGCTAACCCCCCCACATAAGTCACAGGTTATCACCTGTAAGTTCTCCATCTGTAGATCGAGATATTGCAAGGCCGGATGAGAGTTAGCTGCGACCATCAATCTCTTTAACTTCCTATTGCACCATGGGCATGTTGAATGGCTCGTTTCAAGAAAACGGGCATGAGTTTCTGCAGTTACACCAGCATACTGTTGGTCTGATTGCCTGATCGCATAACATAATGGATTCACTAAGTCGCGCCTTTCCCCATTTGGAGTAAGCTCCCAACCCCCGTCAAGAACATAAGTTTCAGGCGTTACATACAACTGCTCCGTCCATGTTGGTTGCCGCATTTGCCATTCGCGAAACTGGTCTATTACCTTAACATCACCGATCCAACCGAGTACCAGAAGGAGATGATTCCGATTGCCCTCATCCCATATCACCCGCTCCAGAAGCTGATCTCGAATGTCTTGCGGTGCATCTTTAAAAAGAATCGGATTATGAAACAAGCCGCGCTGTATAAGCTCCGGCAAAGCATCTGATATAGTATCATCCCGGTAGCACACCAAAGATAACAGAATTTCTTCCGCTTCACTTTCATTGTTAACAGCTAATAATTCCATTGTGTATTTTAGCATCCGTTCGGCTTCTTGGTTTGACAAAGATATGTATAGTTGCTCCATGCTTAACGGAAAAGGATCGTATTGGATAAGCGGGTCATACTTTCTCGGTGCATGCATCACTTTGAGAATGTCTACTTGATCTGTTAATCCATCATAAAGATTCACCGTTTTGCGATGCTGTTCAATATAAGCTTGCTGTTTTTTTCGTTCCTGATCCTGACGGCAAGGCATGCAGATACCACCTGTTTTGGCCGCGGTGCTCGGCAGAATTGTTGCGTTGCAGCCTTCCGTCTTGCATGGTATTCGTTTCGTCATATCAATTAACCTCCGTAATTATGAACCAATATACAGTCTATTTTCTGAGAAGATCGCTGAATACCCACGTCTGTACAGCTCAAAATATGCTGCGAACGGATCACCATTCAATCTATAACGGTGCCACTGAAGATAATATGAAATCCAGTAATCACAGGCAATCGAGTAATACGCCTCGTCCAAAACTTCAATCGGTTCATCATACTCCGTCTGTTCGCTGATGATATCAAAAATCGTCTCATATATTTCAGGATCGTATTGCTGACGAATTCCATCTATCGATCCAGGAGGTACAATTCTAACCTCTTCGATTCCAAGCAGGTAATCCACTGAACCTTCCACATCCATTTTCCCGGAACATTCCAACAATAAATCCTTTAAACCTTGAATAAACTGCCTGCCATAATCTACTAACACCTCATTGGGTACATTACCAGCTTTACTAGTGAAATATCCCGGCACTGCAGGCCCACTAAAATCATTCGGATCTAGCATTTCATAGATCTGTAATACCTTCTGCAAATACGCATGCCCATCTTCAAGAGGTTCAAAAGTAGCCTCTATGCCTTTTCCATCCGGCATATACATTTGGAAATACCCATAGAAACGGGCTTCCTCAATATCTGATTCATCGGAATCCACCTCTTCATCCATCAATTGAAGCAAATACCTTGCATAAGACTGTTTATCCATATGTACCTCTCCTCTATCGCTCGTCAGAATAAACCATTATAGATAGTCATCCAAATTAATCAGGTTCCATATTGGACTACAGCACTGATTCCGTTTCACTTTTTGCCTTAACCATTCCGAGAGGCTCCATCATGTTAGTATGCTTGTATCTGATATGTAACCGTAAATATAATATGTATCATGATCCAGTCGATAGGGAATTGATAATTCTTTTAAAATATTTACAAAGTCATCTGTAATATCAATGATTTCTGGTGAAACTAGACGACCACGATGTTTCAAATATCTTGGCCGGACTCGAATCCACTCCACATTGTAAAATGGTACAATACCCTCTATCCAATCTCCCCAATACCAAACATCCTTTTCAAATTCTTCAGGATATACTAGATCATCTAACAAATACTTGCCTTGGTATGGTGGCGGAAATCGCAACGTATTGATAACTGCATCTTGGAGTTTTCGCCACTTTGTATCATTCATGAGAGAAATTAAATTTCTTTCAGCAATGGTCTCCATTACTCTCATTTTATTTTGATTTGGTATCATAGGGAAACCTCAATTCGATAAGTGATATGTTGACGTCATGGTTGTGAAAATTTCGCTTACCAAAATACTCATACACTTCTTAGGACTTTTCTATAAGTTCAAGAACGGATCATCGTACTGGAATCTCACTAGCAACACTGCCAATCATACACTACTTTTGAAAAATCCCTATTTTTCAAAGCGTCCTTTGTAATAGAGAAAACACAGTTCCCAGAATCCCCAAACATAATGCCGCATTCCTCATCGATATCCAGTTGCAATAAAAGAAAATCGTCATCATCAAAACCGATATAGTCATTCTGAACAAAATATGGATAACCACCAATTCTGCTATAGCAATCATCACTCAGTTTCTCATATTCTTCTTCTGATAGCTTCTTCATAAAAATTTCCCGAAATAGATCCAATGAGGAAGACATAGGCATCTCCCTTGATGTAAAATACATTTTGCCGCTGTGTGAAAAAGGGAGATTACTGTTATATTCTTCATTTTCATAAGGATGTTCCTTTACTAAATCTCCTTCGTTTTCTTCAAAATCTTCAATGTATTTTACTAGAATCGGGTCTTCCAAACCAAACATATCATCGTTTGCAACGAAAAATTGCAGTAATCCCTTTTTCGGTAATTCATCCAGATCTCCAATATCCGCCAGATTGATTTGTGCTAAAAACAACATAGGTTTTCCAAATTGATCGATTGGATAATCTTTACTGTTTTTCAAATAGGGACACCCACCTAATTTGCTATCCCAGGGTTTTGTTTCTTCACGCTTAAAAATTATCTCGTTACTATACCTAAGAGTGCCTTTAATTAGGTTTTCATGCTCTTTCAAAAGTTTAGGAATTTCGTATTTCATCAATGTAACCCCCCATTCTAATAAATGATTCTTTACTTAACCGATAGAGCCTATATTTTTTGGAACACAAAAACAAAGCACCTCAATCCATTTAATAGCTCCCTCGCTTGCGTGAGGGCCATTTATTCTCTCTTAAGGACTTATTTACATTCTTACGGTACTAAAAATTGTCGTCTCTGTGGCACTATTTCCTGTCATTTATGTTCGATAATAATTACATAATATATATACTAACTCATCGACAAATGATGTTAAAATGAAATGAGGAACTCATGATAACGGATACGAAAAAAACAGCTAAGAATGAGTGCAGTTTTTATAAAAACAAGATGATTTGAACATAAAGATTATAGCTCCTAACTCTTTCGTAAGCGACTGGATAGCCACTCACTACGCAGATCTTATTAAGGAAATATCCGCAGAATCTCTATCCTTTAACAGCGCTATTGGAACAGTCGAAGTTATAACCGCGAGCGATTATATAAAAAACTAAAATGAGCAGGGTCATCATATGACTCCTGCTTTTTTTGTAGGAACGGTTCCGAAACAGAAAGGGATAGAATGGACGCATTCAATTATATGATTGGTAATTTCAGCGAAACATTGGGAGCTTTGACAAGTAAAACAGACATCTCTAACGACGAAAATTTAGGCGGGGAAAAGGATGTCCCTCATCCCAGACATTCGAATAAGCAGAAATAACTGATCGCAACTTAGGCTGCCCTTGTAGCATCCAGGCCCTAAATTAACAAAAAAGATGTTAATAATGCGATTGAATCCTAATACAACAAGCTCTTTTAATCGAACCAATAATTAAGAGAGATAGGCATCCCCTATCTCTCCAGTTTTTCATATTTAGATTGATTCAGCGTAAGCGTAAAATATCTCATTCAAACAAAAAAGGAACTAGGTGTATTTCAACCTAATCCCTCTCGCTTATACTATCCTAATTTGAACATTTTCGTACTGTCAGACATCGTTTCTCCGTAGCTAAGTTTGCTTGTAGACCCAGCACCCATTATACTTATCCAAAAAAATCAGCCGGTCCTAGTTCGATCGCCGATGTACCATAGAAAAAGCTGTCATCATTTTCAAATGCTGTCACACTGTACCGCACTTCTTCCCCATTCGCAAAGCGGACCGTCGCAATATACTCACCCGGTTTTTCGATCATAATATGTGTGAAATTGTGTTCAGTTTTCTCAATCGTTACGTTGTCCGAGATACTCTCTCCGTCTACCTTGGCGAGAGCTATATTTTGTACCGTTTTATATTTTGTATTGAGCCATGTCACTGTCGGCAGTGATTCATCCGTCTTGTCTAACGTCAACCGTAGTTCGCTGCCCTCTTTTTTCACATGGACATAATATTTTTGATTCTTCCATCCATTTTCCGCTTTTCTTCCCGCAATGACAATTCCACCTTTTCCTTCTTTGATCGGAAATAGTTGAACTTGATCTTGCGTTCCGTCTTTTTTCCCTTTCACTTCTACTGCTCGGAATACACCTGCATTTACTTCATCTGCGTTAACCGATTCGATTGTATCCCATCCTAAATCGCCCGCTTCCACCGTCACGGCATTCTTCATCATTACCTGTTCCGTCGCCGCAAGCATTTTCGCGGCCTGTCCTCTCGTAATCGATGCGTTCGGGCTGAATGTTGTAGGGGACGTACCCGAAGTAATGCCGAGCTTGTAAATAACAAGTACGTCATTCGTAATACCAACTTCTCCTTTGAACGGATTTTTCACATCCACACTAAGAGGCAAATCAAATGCCTTCACAAGAATCGCAGCCATACTTTTACGCTTTATCGGCTCATTCGGTTTGAAACTGCCGTCCGGATAACCGCCGATAATTCCTTCCTCCGCCATCTTCACAATCGCCTTATAAAAACCATGGGATGCTGGTACATCTTTGAATTTCCGGCCTTTTACATCCGATGTATCCAAACCGATCATCTTCGCAATAATTGCCGCAGCTTGTCCCCGCGTAATCGAATTCCCCGGCTTGAACGTGCCGTCCGGGTAACCTCCTATGATATTACGCGCCGCCAGCTCATTCACCGCGTCCGCAAAATGCTTCGACGGCGGCACATCAGAAAACACTTGCTTACCGGCAGCAGCCCCGGACAACGGCAAACTGCACGCTAGTAAGAATGCACCAACTACTGCAAATAACTTCTTCATTTCATTCATCCTTTCTAAACATCCCAATTCTCTAAGCAGCCTACAGACGGGAAATTACTAAAAAAGTTTCAAAATATGTGGAAATACTTCGAGCCCTCGCAATGTGGCTTCGGAAAAAGGACGCAACCGGTCGATGTTATCTTTCATCGATATGAGTCTATCTATTTTATTCATTAAATTCCCTTCCACAACATTCACACTTTTCTTAAGAAAAAGAAGCCGTACTCACCATGGAGGACGACTTCAAGCCTGTACAGATATTAAATGTTCAAGCCATGATTATGCCAGGCATTATAAAAGCCCAGAACATCAAGACTCGCAATATTGGTGGAACCGTCAACAAATAAGTCAGCTCCTTTTATTAACAGTGCAAATCCTACAATTAATAAAATCCAGGTGTAGTTTCACACCATTAAAAAAACGTCATATACCTTGATATAACAAAGTTTATGACGTTCTATGAAAATGTTTTGTGAACTAAGCGTAAGTCCAAACACCTTCTCCTAACAATGCTTTGATGTCAAAGTTTAAGAGTAGTTTTCTTACACCTAACTAATCTTGGCTATGTTTACTGACAACTATCGGAGATAAGATGCTATTCTTTGTAAAAGATCTAGACATACAGCTGATTAAATCCAATCCTCTTTCGGAATATCGTTTACTTCTCTCTTCGCATAATAGCGTCCTTTTGTCGTCATCCCAAGAATAATCGTCATAGCCGCTGCCAAAAGGGCTGCGAAAAATGCCGCAGTACTTTGAAGGAATGTGCCCATAAAACCGAGCGCTGCAATGGTACCAATAATCGTCGGAACAACTAGCGATACAACGCCGACCGGGTTCCATTTAAAGAGATTTTCTTGTCTGGATTCATAAAAACGCGGAGCGACTTTCAGCCATTTTCTTAGCACAAGTGCATCTGTCACCAGTACGGCCGCCCAGCTCATGAGCGCAACGCCTTGGAAAGTCATTGCCGTGTCAAGATGGTCAATGATCCCGCCCAGCATGAGAATCATCGCAGTAACGCCCCCAACGACGACCCAGAAACGACGTCCCGGCGTAAAGCCAAATGTGTTTTCAAAGAAGTTCGATAGGGATAACGAACTGCTGTAAATATTGGTAACATTAATTCGAACTTGTGTAAGCAGAGTAAACAGCACACCGCCAAGCCCCAATAGAGTAACGATGTATACGCCCGGATTTGATTCGCCAAATGTAACTCCGAACCAAATGCCAAGACCGCCCATTACACCATAGCAGAAAATCTGCGGAATGAAACCGATTGCAATGGAACCAATTTTCAAATCTTTTGGTTTTAAAAAGCGCGCATAGTCTGATGCAATCAATGCCGTTAGCCCCATAATTCCGTGCTGCATTCCGATACATAACAATAGTGCGGTGCCTCCGACTTTGACGCCTTCAGGCAAGAATGTCCATAAAGCCCCGTCAAATGGTGACGAATGGGTGAATGTCATAACGATCGCTGTAATTAAAAAGATAAAGAAGATCGGCAAGGACCATTTTTGCAATTTGTCCAGTTGCTTAATGCCGAACCAGTTCAATGGGATAATCACCGATCCGAAGACTATGATTAACAGCCAAACAGGCATAGCAGGAAAATAAGCATGAACAGCTGCAACTAGAATCATGCCCTCAAAGGCACAATACATAATAAAATTAGAAGCGTAAATAAGTGAGGTTAATCCGGCTCCAACGTAACCAAATCCTCCGCGGGATAATAAGTTAACGTTCATGCCCGATTTAGCAGACAAATAAACAATGAAGCTTCCTAGGATGCCTGCGACTACAATTGCGTACCCTGCCGAGATAAGGGCATTCACCGCTCCAAACTGTAGTGCCATAACGCTTCCCATCTGGAAATAGAAGATCGCAGTTGCGATGCCGAATGTGATGTTGGTGATACTTAACCAGCCCATTTGCCGTTCCTCGCGTGGAACCCGTTCAAATGAGTAATCACCTGTAGTTTCTTCTTGACGTGGATTTGTATCCTGTTGTAGGTCTTTTTCACGCACAGTATTATCCTGACGTGGTTCTTTCTTCCGAAGATCTCTTTCTTGTAACTTGTGATCTGCAGTAATATCAGATCGCATTGTACCAAATCCTTTCCATATTCGATTGTAATTATTCTTTGTCGCGGTGCTTAAGTATTTAGGAGGGGGCTTCAAAATAAGTTGGGGAAAAGCAATTGCAGGCTAGGTAGACTTTTACATGCAGTTGATTGACCAAAGACAAAATAAAAAAGCAGTGAATTTCTCCACTCTCTTTCAGCAGCGTTTTCCCTCACTCTTATCTCTATATTAACATAATCTGGTGGTAGGTTGGAGACTTCCCCACAAAGTCTATCCAAAGTCCTATATCGATAAAATCCGACATTATACTTCATTTTCAGGAGATAAAAAGTGATGCGAGAGCTTATGCTATCGTATTTTCGCGGTTTATTGTCTGGTATGCCTAAACGGTCTTATTTCCACCTATTTAACACCGTTAAATACTCTAGCAATTTGGCGATAATGAGCCTTTTTTATTGTACATATTTGTTGATAAATAAGTAGAGATTTGTTTGTTTTGCATTCTTTGATCGGTTAGAAATTTGGACGCTTTGACGGCTGAAATGAAACAGCCCGAAAAAGTATCGGGCTGCTTTCGTTTACTTTTATAATTCCCATGAAAAACGTTCCGGTGCGGGAAACAATTCTTGCGTTCTTTGAAGGCTTCTTTAGACTGTGGCCGATGCTGATCACATTTTCTTTGAGTACGTCAATCTTTTTATTTCATCATTCAAAATAATTCGACCATAAAAAAGGAATATTGCACAAGAGATTCCTCTCATACAATATCCCAGATTCTCTTGTAATAACACCTTTATTCTCATATAGAGACAGTGGCAACCGAAACAGCGTCAAAAGATATTGCTGCCTCAGCGTCATATTATTTACCTGTTTGTTTCTGCTTTTTTTTCAAATACTCCGCACGTATTTTTTCAACCTGCTGCTTTTTATCAAATTGGGCAGGCTTGTTTTTTTCATGATACTTTGCTACAGCCGCCTGACCTTTGCTATCCAATTGATACTTCCCCATTTTTTCACCTACTATTCTTATCGTCCTTATAGACCATTTACAAATTTCTGAATTCTATTTTATTGAAGTAGACATCCTTAATTTACTAGTATACTCCCAATCCTTGCATACATCAGTAAAACCGGATAATTAATTGTATACCATGCCGATTTCCATCTCCACTGGCCTCATTTTCGACTACACCTTAACCACCGGCTCCATCACCGTCAACGTTCGATTCACCGTATCCATTTTCACACTGGCTCCAATAGGTACGGTGGCTTTATAATGGCCATGTGCGGTTGCCAAGTTGGTCATTAAAGGTTTTCCAAGTGGAACTAGAAATTCATTGATCACATCCATATAGCTTTTCCCGTAGGCTGGTTCACAGTTCGTACATTGTCCCATAATGATTCCTGCACAATCTTCAAATTTCCGTGCCATAGCTAAGTGGTTTAAGTATCGATACACCGTATTGACCGGTTCATGTGTTTCTTCCAAAAGAAGAATTCTGCCTTCCGTATTGATTTCATAAGATGTGCCTAAGGTACCCACGAATGACGTGAGATTTCCACCTACAATCGGTCCTGTTACATTTCCCGGAACTGCTCCGATAAGTGGAACTCCAGGTGGGGTGACAATTTGCCAAGGCGCAGTGACAGTCGATGTTGCCGTAAAGAATTGATTGAAATTATACGGAGGGGTTTGTGGATTAAAGTCTAACAATAACAAACTTTGAAAACCGATGAGGTCAGCATATTCAAACAACACATTCAATAAAATCGTGATGTCGCTGTACCCCGAAACAATTTTAGGATTTTGTTTAATGACGGTAAAATCAAGGAATGGTAAAATACTTTCCACCCCTACTCCACCCCGGGCAGGTAAAATCCACTTCACTTCCGGATTTGTAAACATCTTCATTAGATCCGAAGCCATTTGCCGGGGAGTTGCCGCAAGAAAGCCATTAGCAGAATACACATGTTCCCCCACAACCACTTTAAATCCCATACTTTGCAACATCCGAATCCCTTCCGTAATGCGATTAGCCGCCAACGGACTTCCAAGCGTCACAATCCCTACCGTATCGCCCCTTTGTAATTGCTGCGGTTTTGTAGCCAAGACCCATTAGCTCCTCTCCCCGGGTAAGTAATACACCTAATTTATTCTTATGTAGTAGCATATGTTTGGGGGGTTGGTTTGGGACCTGGCAGGGCGCATACAATAGTGAAGGGTACCTTTGCATTAAACTATTCCGTTTGTTTAAACAATCATGTTTAATCAAACAATCCTGAATGTTTGTCACACAGGCACTTTTCCAAATAAATTGCAAAGTTTTTTTCGCACCTTCCACTACTTTATACAGAGGTGCACCAGTTGTAGAAGTTGAAAAGTGGGTCGCAACACAATAGATAAGAAACCAAGGAATAACATAATAGATTATTATAAGTCGTTAAAGGTACTTAAAATTAGGGTAGCGTATAATTCATTGTATTGTAGGAAATCCAACCCACATAATTGCTATTCGATAAATAGACTTCGACTTTGCACCAAATTCTTTCAGCAGATTCTACTTGGGTGTCAATAATATATACTTCTGTTCCTCTAGGTAAAGCAGTGATTACATCTCCATTTAATGTAGGTGCATTCCTTAAGTTTCCTTTGCCCGTTACAATAGTTTGATTCGTTCCCTGCAAGCTATCTGCGATTCGTACGGCTTCATCCTTTTCCCATTGAGCAGCTTCCGGCTCGGCCACCTGTTCTGTCGGTGAATCCTGCGGTGCTGCGCTTTTATCCGTCGGTCTTTCCACTACTTCGTCAGCAGCAGCTACTTCTTCTTTTGACGCCCGTTCGAAACGATATTGTTCATTGTTGTCTTCAATTGTCATCGTTTTCCCATCATATTCAATCCGTTAATAGCTCTTGCCAGAATTGACATCCATATAATTATGACCTGCATATTCCACTTCAAAATTTATCGGTGCGCCGCCTTGTTTAAAAGAAAATGTTCCGTCATCCGAAACATGAACGTACTCATTTCTCTCTTCACCAACCGACTTCCAGTCACCATTCAGATCTGAGAATGATAAGTATTTGGAGAAAATGACGTCATTTTGATATGAAACGACCGAGTACTTTGATAAGTCATCTTCCACGACAACCGCTTCATTCAGATCCGCCATAAAATACAGCTTATTCGTCTTCGTTGCATATGCTAAATTGTTATGAACTAACGTAAAGTCAACGATATCCGTAGCTAATTTTGTATCGTTTAAAAACAATTCGCCACTTTCATTTTTGTAAACCAGTTCATTGTCTGCCGTAATGCGGACAGACTCAACATTTGATGCTTGTTTTGTTTTCTCTCCCTTTTTTGTCACTGCGTAAAGATTGCCCTCTAAATCCGTATAATAGACAGAATCCTCAGAGACGAAAAACTCCAACACTTCACTCGCTAACTTCGTGGAGGATGAATCTTCAATCTGCTTCATAAATAAATTATCGTCAGATGTTATGTAGATAATTTGATCACCGACTAAATCATAAGACAGCACATCTGCGGCAATTTTACTTGTCTCTGCTCCGTCTGTGCTAGTTTGATACACCACTTGTTTTTCATCTTCCCAAGCCCAATAAATGAATCCATCTTTAATCTGTCGGATGGTGTTTGAATCGACTACTTTTCCGGAAATTTTCACAGCGTCCTTGTCGGCCACTTTGTAAAACAGCATGGAATCGTCATTTGTATATACATAATCACCATCTTCATTCAGCAGCTTAAAAAAGCTAATATTGGAAGCAAGTTCGGTCTCTTTACGGGTTTCTACATTATACCTGTTCAGCACGCCGACCTCCTGCGTATAATATAAGTCCGCCCCGATCATATCCATCATATGGACGGACGAAGCAATTTTTTCTGGTTCGCGCCCTGCATCAACGATATATAAATCCTCGTCATTATTCGTATAAAAAATATATTTATTGGAGTACTGGCTGCTGAAGTGCAGTACATCCGATGCGATTTTCTCTTTGTCGGCCCCTTTTTTGTATTCATACAATTCATGGTCACCTGTTAAAAACAACACTGAGTCATCGTCGCGGTTATGCACATATTGCCCGTTCATCACGTTGGAAGAAATTTTATCGATGTCGGACGTTAATGTTTTTACATATAAATCGCCAATCCCCGTCTGATCTTCTGTCTGTCCCGTTTCTTTGTACAAGAAAAACGTCTGCTGCACTTCTTTTGCAATCTCTTTATTGGTACCACCTTTTTTAGCATCCCACTTATCCTCACTGCATGAAGATAAAAACAATGCCGCGACTAAGACGAACATCAAACGAAACGTATAGTTCTTTAACATAACCCCACTCGTTCCTCCTTTAAGAATCTATTTTATTGTGTCGTCTATCCTCTACTTTCATTGAACCATTGAACGGTACCTGTGCAAGAAACTATTACGTTTGCTTAAACAATCATGTTTAAGCAAACAAACATGAATCTTTGTCACACAGGTACTTTCACAAAAGTTCACGATTTAAACTTTGATTTAATTTGCGGAACAACCTTCGTAAGATAGGGCGTTAATGCAAAGTTATGCATGAGTTGATTAGCGCCTTGCTTTTTTGTTGCAGCTGAGAAATCCAGACTACCGATCAAGTCATCAATGAACGGAATGTCTTGTGGTGATGTGATTGAATAAGCATCAACGGATTTTTCAAGAACTCTACCATTTATGCCCCACTCATCAGCAACTTCGTAAATTAGTGTCCTTTTCTTATCATTTTTCCACTCTTCAAATGCCTGATCGAAATTGATGTTACTGGACACGTTTCCAGTTTGTAATTCTTCCACCACAAACTCTTTTAGTAATTTAGCTTGTTCATGTTCACCAAAGTTACTCAACTCTTTAATTTCTTGATGGATAATGCGTAACGTTTCTGCATCGACCGTTTGAATACCATTCGTTGAGGTTGCTTTAGATCCAATGAGGCTCAAAATATGATTAGCATCAATGATCTGTGAACCTGCAAGCTTCGTTTTACCTGCTAAAGTAGGAACTGTCTCACCTGGTAACTCTTCTCCTTCTTCAAAGGTTAAGTTACGGTAAGCACCGGTATATTGGAGCCACGTACGTTCATCTATTCCAAATGCTGCATCATCCCACGCATATTCATAATACTGCTCGACTAAGTTAAATTGTACGGCAGCTTCTTTGTACACTTGTATGAATTGTTTCTTCTCCTCTTCAAACGGTTCAATCGATTGCCAGTTCGTTGGATCAGGCAACGTATTCACCAACTCTATAAATGCCAGTTTCAACCTCTCGACTGCCGTTGGGTAAGGCTCGACAATTGCTTTACTGCTTGTTCCCCCGCTACCATAGAGTTTTAATGCAATGTTGACCATTTCTTCAGTGATTTTAGGGTACTGGAAATTAATCACCGTTCCGAATTCTTTCGTTGAACCATACACACGATTCGTTCTAGAATATGCTTGTATTAATCCATGCAATTCAAGTGAACGGTCTACATAAAGTGTATTGAGTAGCTTAGAGTCATATCCTGTTAGTAATTGATCGGCTACGATGACAAGGTCTATATTTTTAGGGTTACGTCCACTTCCTCCTCTCGTCGCACGTTCAATCACATCCTCAAAATATGCGTCTTCTCCGCGCTTTTGATCCCCAGCTACGAATTCAATTCCAGTAAACGCTCCGTAATCTTTGAACATATTTTTAATGATGACAGGGTCTACCCGTTCCGTCTCTTCCTCACTGCCAAAACTAAATGTCATAGCTATATTTAATTGAATATCCCTTTCGGCCATCTGCTTTTTAAATTCTTCGAAGTAAGCAAGCACACGTTTTTTATACGCGACCGTTAAAATTGCATTAAATTCTCGGTTTTGAGACTGTGCGTCCCACTGTGTTAATATTTCTTCGACAACCCTTGGAATATGTGTTTCATCGTAGTAAACGAGTAACCCCGCTTTTTTCGCTGCTTTTTCAACCTCTAGGTCTGATAATTGCTGCATTTCTCGCTCTAACTTCTTTATTTCCACATCTGGATTCTGGTTTTGAAGTAATTCAATAAGCTGGTCTCTGAGATCATCATAACTTTTAAACTCACCGGTATTAATGTAATCGACATGGAAGCCTAGAACGTTTCTGTCTGCAATTGCTTCCTCAATTGTATACTGATGGATGAGTGGACCAAATAGTTTTTCGGTCGTATCAATCAGTTCACTTTTTTCATTTATTTTTCCCTTCGCCTGATTTTCATCAAACAAAGGGGTTCCTGTATAACCGAAGAATAAACTGTTGTTGTTAAAATACTGTTTAATCGTTCCCATCATTTGCCCCATCGTTGTCCGATGCGCTTCATCAATAATAAATACGATACGCTTATCGGCAAGACCAGAATCATTTTTTTCGATTAAATCTTTTACTAGATTACTTAGTTTATACGTCGTGGTGACAACAATGCCGTTATTCGGTGAATGCATGATTTTACGCAACTCATATGTATGCTTCGTATCATCAACTGACACAGACTCATACGCTGCATATGCTTTAAAGTTCTCACTTGTACGACTGTCTAATTCACGACGATCCACGAGGAATACCACTTTATCAAAGCCTGCTCGCGTCGATAGGAAGAGTGCGGTTTTAAAACTTGTAATCGTTTTGCCTGAACCTGTCGTATGCCACACAAAGCCACCGTGAGGGATACGGTCTTCATTATCCCAGCCAAACGCTGCTGCTTCGACTGCTTGTAAGGCATGCACTTGATAGGAACGCATCAGCATATGTCGACGATTGTCTTCCTCTCTTGCTTCGTCAATCACTAGGTAATCACCGACCATTTGATGCGCCATTGGAATCATTAAAAATTGGTTAATGACTTCTTCCCAGTTGTTCACAGGAATATTGTCTTTATCTGCCCAGTGGAAGAGGAAACTCGGATTGAAATCATGCACCGTTTTAGGCGTCGCAAAATAACGCGTCGCCACTTCAGAAGTCACAACCATCATTTGTGAAAATGCCATAAAATTTAACGTATACTCTCCATCCTGGTAGTAACGTTTGAACTGGCTATAGGCTTCATCAAGCGTTTTATCTGCCCGTTTTTGTTCAATATTAATAAGCGGTAAGCCGTTAATGAGTAAAACTAAATCGAAACGGTTGCCGTTCGGTGTCGTGACTTCTCTTGCAATCGTGTAACTAGAATCTCCCCCACTAACTTGTGCTTTTTTAAAAATGGTGAGCGTGATTTGTTCTCTCGTTAGACGGGGGTCTGGATCTCGATAAATTCCATCAATCTTCCCTTTAGAGCCTTCCATCGCCAATAATTTCGCTGCTTCAAAACTATTGGCAATTTGGTTCACTTGTGCCATCACTTGATTAAACTCATTATCTGTTAACGGAACACTTTCTAATTGATCGACGTTAATACGATTCAATTCACTACGCCAATGATTGATTAAATCTTTGGTCGTTACTTTTCGTTTCGTCCCATCGAGTTCTTCAGGTGATTCCCATTTGAAGCGTTTTAACTTCTCAACAAACCGATCTTGAAAGCTTGCTTCCGAAACACTCTTTGGTGCATTACTCATTAGAATACCTCCTTAGACAAACATTTCTGCTAAATACGCTTGCTTCATTGCTTTTAATTTCTTGAGTTTTTGTTGTTGGTTAGTGATTGAATCGTCTAGCTTTTTGAAGAACTCACCGATTGCTTGCTGCTCTTCGTAATCTGGTATAGAAATAGTTATTTCCATTACTTTTCCTTTTGAAATATTATATCTAGAAATACCTTGAGCTAAAATCTCTATTTGGTTTCTAACTTCATTCGAACGCAATAAATATGCTAGATATAATTTATTCATTTCTGATGTAGGTCTAAATCCAAAACAAAAACTATTCAAATACACATTGGGTCTATTGTCTAACCATATTGAAGACAGTCCAACCTCATGTGGCGTTTCTGATGAAGTTGTAAACAAAACATCACCGTATTTGACTTCTGTTTGTTTATTGTCTAAAACAACTTTCTCCGTTAACGATATATCAGATATCTCATTCTTAAATACATTCATATAAGTTACGAATTCCGCATCTCCATGACCAAAATCTTCTTTGGTTTTTCCAGACATTCCCGAGTATGTGTTGCCTAGTTTGCCTAACATTGTTTTTTGCCAATCCTTTATAAAACCAGTAAACCTTCTTTTCGGTACTCGTTCACATTCAGCAGGGAACATCTCAGCAAGATAAGCAGATTTCATAGCTTTTGTTTTTTCTAACTTACGCTGATGAAGGGTGATGAGGTTGTCGAGATTGGACAAGAATGCTCCAATCTGCTTTTGCTCTTTAATCTCGGTAGGAATAAACACCCTTGTTTGTTTTAAAATTTCCGTATTAATTGAGGGCATAGTCTGTCCAACAGCACGGGAAATGACATCGTTTTTGGCTCGTGATGTTGAAAGTTCATAGTGCATATATTGACTATCAATACTGTTATTAGTCCTAACACGAAGAACACGCCCCGAAAACAACCAATCACGCTGAAATGGCGTTACTAAGGCATTTATATCAACTGAACCCACTCGGGAAAAAACAATATCATCGGTCTTCAAAACATAACTCTGCAATCTAAGAAGGTCCTCAGCTGATACTTGTGGAATACCGTCTTTTTGTTTAGGGAGATCACCGTTTTTGAAGTGTTCTGTTGTTATGATTGGCGTTCCTTCCTTAACATAATCTTTTGCGTGCAGTGTACTTCCGAAAGGGCCAGTGCGAATATCGGATATCTCTTCTAACCTAAGCTGTTCCCAAGCATCAGCATTTTGAAATTCTTCAAACCTTCTTCTCGGCACTAACTTCTTCTCATTCAAGACTCACTCACCACCAATTTTTGCATCATTTCTTCTAACTCTTGCTCTAATTGTTTACTCTCTTCTTCTAATGTGGATAAAGTGTCTGAATAGCGTGCTTGCAATTGTTCGAGTACTGCAAGTTCTTCTGTTAAAGGATTTTCAATTAACCGCATGACTTTATATACGAGTGAACCGAACCATTTTTCATGCATGAGGACATCAATCTCTTCATTCGTTAAAGTTTCAATGCGTGCTTCTGTTGCTTCTTTTAATTCTATATTTAATTTCTTTACATCACGATTTAACATCGTTTTTTCATTTAGTAAAGTTTCTACTTTTTTCAATAACGTGTGGTCTGTACTTCCTTTTTCTGCTTCTTTTAATAGCGAGCGTATCGCACCTATTGTGAAAGCATCCTCTTTATCATTCAGTGCTTCACTTAACGCAACTTCTTCATCACTTTCTTCTACTTTTGCTGCTTCGACTAATTCAGTTAATTCAGCATCGATTTCAGGAAGTCTTGTTTCTATTTCTTCTATAGTAGAAACTTCTTCAGCAAATAAATGTTTCATAATTAATTCAGTTGGAACGATACTTCCAATCCAACCATCCTGCTCTTCTCTTTTCGTTTTTCCAGAACCTTTTGTGACCATGAATGGTACTCGTGTGCGCCCTGCTGTATAGAAGTCCGTTAACGCAATAATCTCTGTATCATCTGTCAGCTTATCTTTCCAAATTTCCGCAATGATTTGATAGCCGTCGTATTCATCAATATGATTGAATCCTAATAAAAGCTCTTTGATGTCTGTTAATATAGCATCACGGAGTCCCGTAATTTTGTTCACGTCATCGACAGACTTTAATAACGCCCAGTACTTGTCCATATAAGCTTTTAATTGTTGTTCGACTGCGTTTGACTTTTGAATAACATGATCATCATTCAAGACTTTCTTCTTTAGTTCATCCATCGGTTCTGTCAGTTCAACATAGCCAGTACGGACTTCTTTTAATGCCTGTTGGATAATCGTTGGAACTGATTCTTGTAGAACTTTTAATTCTGCAATGTTGGCATACGGAATACCCCCATAAAGATGAGCATCGACATCTTGCGGAATTTCTTCCTCAATCGACTCAATGTATCGCGGAATATTTAAGTTGTATTCATTTTCAATAATTTCATCTCTCGTTGCTAAATGACTATAGCCAGCTTCTTCACTTCGCGTCGCGTATGTATCTACAATTCTTGCAATGTCTTTTTCTTGTAGGACGTTTTGCTTTCCTTCTTTTACAAACGTTTTAGAAGCGTCGATCATTAATACAGGAGTGCCAAGTGGACGATCTTTCTTCAAAATAAGGACGGATACAGGAATTCCTGTATTCGTAAATAATTTATCAGGAAGACCAATGATAGTATCAATGTAATTCTTCTCTAATAAGCGTTTACGTATTTCTCCTTCTGCCCCACCCCTAAATAACACACCGTGCGGTAAAACAATCGCCATTGTTCCTTGTTGGCCTAAATGGAACAGGCCGTGTAAGAGAAAGGCATAGTCTCCCTTTGAATCTGGTGGTAAGACGCCAGCAACTTCAAAGCGTGGATCACTCACTTTTAAATTCGATTTATTCCAGTTCTTCACTGAGTACGGTGGGTTCATAACGACCGCATCAAATTGGACCCCTTCGTTTGGACGTTGTGGATCTTCTGGCCAGTCTTCTGCAAGTGTGTCGCCATTATTAATGTTCATTTTTTCCGGACGTACGCCGTGAAGAAGTAAGTTCATTCTCGTTAAGTTATAAGTTGCAGTATTTTTCTCTTGCCCGTAATAAGCTAAGCTTTTCTTCTCGTCTTCTGATAAGTACTTGCTTACAGTTAAAAGAAGGGAGCCTGAACCTACTGTTGGGTCATAGATTGTTTCAATGGACTTCGTTTTCGCAACGATTTGCGCCATGACTTCACTCACTTGTGATGGCGTATAGAACTCTCCAGCTTTCTTCCCGGATTCCATCGCAAATTGGCCAATTAAATATTCATAGGCGTCACCTAATACGTCCCCTTTTTGCAAAGCGACCATATTGAGATCTGCAAAGAGTAAAACGAGTTCTTTTATGTTCTTGCTACGTTCATTTAAATTACTACCCAATGCCGTATCTGTCAGGTCCAGTGTTGAACTGGAGAATAGCCCTTTAAAATCATCTGAGTCGCCTGTCACGGCAATTGTTCGTTCAAAGTGATTCAAGCTATCTGTTACTTTTTGAACTTCAAATTCACCTGAACGAATATCATGAATCCACGTTTGATATAAGTGTTCTGGTAAAACGTAGTACCCGAGAACGCCAGACATCATTTCAATAAGAGGTTCAGGATATTGTGCGTAGCTTTCACGATACGATTCAATTACTTCTTGTTCGGTATTTTGTTTCATCCCACTTGTGATTCTAAATGTATCAATCGTTTTATCACTTAAAAATTTGTAGAACATTAGCCCCAACATATAGTCTTTATATCGACTGGCATCCATCGATCCACGTAACTCATTGGCACCGTCCCATAGTCTTCTTTTAATTTCTTCTGATGTAATCATCTTCTATTCCCCTCATATATGTATTTCCTAATACGATTCTGATTCCTTCGTACTTCCTAGTAGCGAAAGTAAGCACACTTAAGACCACTGCACCGATTTCCTAATATTTCATTAAAGTGAATTTACCTCTTTATGAAAAATAATTTTATTTCAGGGCTAATTCAATACTTCTATCCCTATTATAACAATGATTCAAAATGTAGCACTAAAGTTTTCGCATGAAGAATAGGGATTTTATTAATTGGTCATATAATAGGTACCCTCTAACGAAAAAGGAAAAAGGGCATCCTAAGTGCAGGAACCCTCTTCCTTAATGTCAATCAACTCTTTTTGTACACTTTCACTTCTCTAATCCCCTATATACTCTTTCCATTTCCGTTTCAAATCTTCTATTTCCTGCCTTATCTCTTTCTTCACCTTTTCTTTCTTTTCTCTCTTTTTCCGTTCTTTTTCTTCTTTTTTCTCCTGTTTTCTTTTCTCTTTTTCTTTTATACGTTCTTTTTTACTCAACTTTTCCTTCTGTTTCTCCAGCGCTTCTATATTTTTCCCGATTAATGGCAAATCAAATTTCTTTGTTGGCAATTCACTCATTGATTTTGAAACGACTTGCGTGAAAATGGGTGGCGCTGTGAAACTACTGGTCGATGTTAAATAATGGTCGGCATCTGTTTGATTATACCCTAGCCAAACCGCACCTACGATGTCTGGTGTATAGCCGACGAACCAATGATCCTTTGAGCCATCCACACCTGTGAATGGCAGTTGCGTGGTACCCGTTTTACCGGCCACTTCAATACCTGAAATTTGGGCTTTCTTCGCCGTACCTTCTTCTACAGCACCTTGCAGCATATAGGTCATTTGCTGAGCAACTTCCGCATCTGTCACATCTTCAGACTGTTCACGCCACTTTCCAAGGACTTCGCCTTCTGAATCTTTTATTTCTACAATCGCATGTGCTTCCACCATCACTCCATTATTCGCAAACGCAGAAAAAGCTTGGGCCATTCGCAAAGGTGAAGTACCTTTGTTCAGCCCTCCTAAGGCTAAGCCAAGCGTATGATCGTTTTCTTCCAAGGGAATTCCGAACCGTTCAACAGCACGCACCCCATTTTCTATTCCGATCTGGTGCAAGAGCCAGACGGGAGGGACATTATACGAGTGCGCAAGTGCATCGTACATTGTCACTTCCCCTCTATTTTTCTGATCGAAATTTTTCGGAGAATAGCCGTCAATGTTTATTGGTTCGTCGAGAAGCAAATCCGACATGTAATAACCTTGCTCGAGCGCTGGAGTGTAGACGGCTAGCGGTTTCAATGTCGAACCCGGTTGTCGGATGAGTTCAGTCGCATTATTAAAGCGTCCATACGTATATTCCCCTCTGCCCCCAACCAATGCCGAAATTCCACCTGTTTTAGGATTCAAAAAAACAGAAGCACTTTGAATGAGTTGATCGGGCTTACTTTCAGGAAAATAACGATCATCCTCATACACTTCTTCCAACGCATCTTGGATGACAGGATTTATTTCTGTGTAAATATGTAATCCGCCAGACAGCACTTCATTTTTCGTAAGATGGTACCTGTTGACCGCTTCGTCAATAACACGGTCAATATAGTAAGGATATTTCCCTTTATAATTTGACATTGTTGAATCAGCTAATACAACTTCTTGTCCGATCGCTTCATTAAACTCTGCTTGACTAATATACTTTTCACTTTTCATTAATGATAAAACAAGGTTGCGCCGTTCCACCGACTTTTTCATATTTTTAGCAGGAGATAAGTGGGAGGGCGCTTTAATTAATCCTGCTACCGTCGCACATTCGCTTAACGATAACTCGCTTACATCTTTACCAAAGTAGGTCTGTGCAGCACGTTGAACACCCCATACACCTTCGCCCAAATAGATTTGGTTGAGATAGTGCTCCAAAATATCATCTTTCGAATACATCCTCTCAATCTTCTTCGCAAGAATCCATTCTTTAAATTTACGGGAATACGTACGTTCTTGCGATAAAAACACATTCTTTGTAAGCTGTTGAGTAATTGTACTCCCACCTGCAACAACCTCACCTTTGAACAGGTTTTGGATTAATGCGCGCCCAACCCCGAAATAATTTATCCCATAATGTTTGTAAAATTGTTGGTCCTCAACTGAGATGATTGCTTCAATTAACTCATTTGGAATGCGGTCAATGGAGACACCTTCAATTTTCGAATCGGAAATTTCACTAACGACTTTTCCGTTTAGATCGTAAACAAACGTCGGCCTCGGTACAGGCTCTTCTAATTTACTCACATCACTCAATGAAATGAATAAATTTATTATGACCAAACCACAAATAGCCGCAATTAGCATTCCGAAGAATACGATGCGAATTGGTTTTTTTATGTTTGACTTTTTCTTATCGGCATTAACCTTTTTCTGTTGCAGCCTATGTTCCGTTCTTCCCATACGAATTCCACCTTCAGCATTGCCTTTCGACCTTTCAAAGTTTAGCATTTTGAAAAGAAGTAACCTACTTACTAACAGCAGGAAAATAACAGTATGTAGTTGACGATGCATCTGTATGAAAGTTGCATGGTATAAGGTACCTGTGTTGGTATAGGGTACCTGTGTGAGAAACTAAGATCTATAATCTGCAATACTGACTCAGGCAAGTAATTCGCAAGAAAGTCTTTAGCGACTTCTGCATTTCCCATACTCTCCTTAAAAAACTTATCATGTGGATTTTGAATCTTCACTCGGTGTTTCCCCCTCCTTTTCTCTTTCCATACTCGTTTCAGTCTCTTCCTTTTATCATACCGTCACGTCAAATATTCTTCCATAATTCTAACAAATCAAGACTGGTGTTAAAGGCACCTGACTATGTTTGGTGCGGTCCAAACATTCTTTCGTCCGGATCCAGCAACGTTTGGCGCGGTCCAACCAAACATTCGCTCGTTCCTCAATAACTTTGGTGCGGTCACAAGCCACTTTCGCTCGGTTCGCGATGTTTTTGGCGCGGTCCCCTGCCAAGGAGCTGATTATCTCCTGAAAACAAACTAAAAAACCCTCCAGCAAATAAAAATTTACCGGAGGGTTTTCCCATATAAATCAATATGGAGACGGTGGGAGTCGAACCCACGTCCAAAGGCTCTGCTACTTCAGCGTCTACGCGTGTAGATTGACTACTTTCGGTTCGCACAGCATTATGCCGTCAATCAAGGCGTCTTGTGTGCTATCCTGGGAATCTCTTCTGACAGCCTCAGGAGGCAGATGTCAGCGTAGCTCACTAATAAGTGAACCTGACGCCTCCACATGAGCGATGGAAACGAAAGGTAGATTCAGTCAGCTTACGCTGCGAATGCTAAGTTGTTGTTTGTTTTGCCAGTTATTATTAACTGTCGTTTCTGACGGAGACGATCCCTCCGACGCGCAGCTCAAGCCCAGACCACCCCTGTCGAATCCGTAACGTCCCCGAAGGAAAGTCCGGAACCCACATTCATTTGTCACTTTCAAATGGCGGGTCGTACTTGAAACTATTTATAGTATACAATAATTCGTACGTTCAATCAATCTTGTTGCTTTGATTTGAATGCCCGCGCCATATCACGCTTATGTTCTTTCTCTTTCAAGTCCTGTCGTTTGTCGTAGAGCTTCTTCCCTTTACCGACGCCGATCAATACTTTGGCAAAACCGTCTTTCACATACATTTTCAGCGGTACGATTGAATACCCATCTTGTTTCATCTGCCCTACCAATGTACTGATCTGTTTTTTGTGCAACAAGAGCTTCCGCGCACGCAATGGATCGTGATTGTGAATATTCCCTTGTTCGTAAGGACTGATGTGCAAATTGGAAATCCATGCTTCATTATTCCGGATTAAAACAAATGCATCCCGCAACTGCACTTTCCCTTTGCGGATCGACTTGATTTCCGTTCCTTTTAACACGATTCCTGCTTCAATCGTCTCTTCAATTGCATAATCATGATTCGCTTTTTTATTAATAGCCAGTACTTTACCGGATCCTTTGGCCATATTCCATTCCTCCCCTATTTATCAATCACGCCTCGGCGTGATTGCGTCTGGATTTTGGATCGCATATATTCGCGATTGCGTCCTTTCAAAACCCATGACATCCGCCGGAGGCATCATCTGACATCAGCATGTTTTGGCTGACGTCAGATGAAGGCTGGAGCAAATGTCTCCAGCCTTATTTTCTCTTTGGTTTCTTCTTAGATTTTTTCGGAATGCCTTCGTAAAATTTCTTCTTCGGCTTCTCGTACTTCTTGTTGCGTTTGTCGCCGTCTTTCTTGCCGCGACTGCCGCCAGCACCTTGTTTCTGTCCTTGGCCTTGGCCCTTACCTTTGCTGCCGCCAGAATGTATCACTTTTGGCGTTTCTTTACGTGAACCGCGGAAGTTTTGCTTCATGCCGACAATTTCAAAATCAACTGCCTGTTCTTCCGGCTTAACCGAAATTACACGGACTTCCACTTCGTCCCCGATGCGGAACTGTTTGCCTGACCGTTCGCCGATCATGATCATTTGGCGGTCATCAAAACGATAATAATCATCGTTCATGTTTTGTACATGGACAAGTCCTTCTACCGTATTCTCGAGCTCGACGAAAATTCCAAAGTTCGTGACGGATGACACGACGCCTTCAAACTCTTCTCCGATCTTATCCATCATGTACTGTGCTTTCTTCAGCGCATTCGTATCACGTTCCGCGTCAACGGCACGGCGTTCACGTTCAGACGTGTGCTGCGCGATTTCAGGCAAGCGTGCGGACCAGTGGCTGATCGTCGTTTGTGACAAGTCCTTCTCAAATAAATACGTCCGGATCAATCGATGCACGATTAAGTCTGGATATCTTCGAATCGGTGCGGTGAAATGCGTATAGTAATCCGTCGATAAACCGAAATGTCCGAGACTTTCCTCAAAGTATTTCGCTTGCTGCATGGAACGTAACAACATCGTAGAAATCACCGATTCTTCAGGCAGTCCTTCAATCGATTCGACAATTTCCTGCAATGCGCGCGGATGGACTTGGTTGCCTGTCCCTTTGACTACAATTCCAAAGTTGGTCAAAAACTCGAAGAAGCGTTGTAATTTCTCTTCTTTCGGATCTTCGTGAATCCGATAGAGGAACGGCACTTGCAGCCAGTGGAAATGCTCGGCTACCGTTTCATTGGCAATCAGCATGAATTCTTCGATTAATCGTTCTGAAACGGTACGTTCGACGATGACGACATCTGTCGGCCAGCCTTCTTCATCCACGAGAATTTTAGATTCTTTGAAATCAAAGTCAATTGCGCCGCGATCTTGTCGTTTCTGACGAAGGATTGCTGCAAGCTTCGCCATATCATTGAGCATCGGCACGATATCTTCATACTTCTTTGACAACTCTTCATCTTGGTTATCGATAATTTCATATACATCCGTGTACGTCATTCGATGATTCGAATTAATGACACTCGGATAAATTTCATGTTCAACCACTTTACCGTTCTGGTCCACTTTCATTTCACACGTCAACGTCAGGCGGTCTTCACCTGGGTTCAATGAGCAGATCCCATTCGATAAACGGTGTGGAAGCATCGGGATCACACGGTCCGTCAAATAGACGCTCGTTCCGCGGTCTGCCGCTTCAGCGTCCATCGGGGAATTTTCGGTTACATAGTAACTTACGTCTGATATGTGGACGAATAAACGATACGAACCATCATCGTCTCTCACTAAAGCGATGGCATCATCCAAGTCTTTTGCGTCTGCTCCGTCAATTGTGATTGTCATATCATTGCGTAAATCTTTACGTTTGAAGAAATCCTCTTCTTGTACAGTCGTCGGTACACTCATTGCATGGTCTATCACTTCTTGAGGGAATTCGACGGCGATTCCATGTTTATGAATGATGGATAAAATATCGACTCCGGGATCATTCTTATGACCGAGGATTTTCACGATCATGCCCGTCGCAGACTGGGTGTTGTCCGGCCAATGCGTGATTTCGACGATTACTTTATGACCATCGACAGCTTCAAGCGTATTCCCTTTTTCGACGAAAACGTCCATTGGAAGTTTTTTATCATCAAGCAATACGAAGCCATATCCATCTCTTTCTACATACGTACCAACCACAGTCGATGTTTTTCTTTCAACGATTCTCGTAATGACGCCTTCCCGTCGGTCTCCATGGGAATCTCCGGAAACCCGGACAAGTACTGTATCGCCATTCATGGCGCCATTCACTTCATGCGGCGGGATGAAGACATCGTCTCCTACCACTTCCTCCGGTACGACGAATCCGAATCCTTTCGCATGACCAATAAATTTACCGCGAAGTAAATTCATCTGTTCTGGCAAGCCGTAGCGATTCGTGCGTGAGCGAACGATAATTCCGTTTTGTTCAAGCTGTACGAGCATTTTCACAAGTTCCTTAAATTCTGCTGCTTGCTCTATCCCGAGCACTTCCTGAATTTCATGAACTGTGAGCGGTTTGTAGGATTCTTCTTTCACTAAAGATAAAATCCGGTCTTGTAACTCTTTTTCAAATGCGTCCAAACAAACATCTCCTCCTTCTTTACCTACTATTTGTATCTTCCCCTGTTTTTACTCCTGCCAATCAAGTGATTCCAGAAATTGCAGCACTTTTTCGTGAAGCTGCTCTTTTTCTGGACCGAGCGTGATGACATGTCCCGATTCTTCATACCATTGTAGTTCTTTGTCGGTGGATTCTGCTTCATCATAAATAATTTGAGCCGAATTCGGATCGATCACTTCGTCTTGAGTTGCTTGAACAACAAGAAGCGGTGTGTAAATTTGATTGACTTCTTTACGAACACCTTCCACCAGCGGGCGCATATCGTTCAGTCCCGGCATCGACTTGGCTTTCAAGTCCGCCACCTCTTGTTCAATCTGTTCGTCGCTTTGGCCCGCGAACTTTTTATAGTCCCGTGCATATTTCAGAACGCCTTGATACAGGAGATCTGTCGTTTTCATTGTCATCGGCGCACACATCGTGACGATGCCTTTTAGCGGATATTCGGCCGCGAGCTTCAATGAAAACACACCGCCAAGAGATAGTCCGGCCACTGCGATTTCTTTGTAGCCTGCGTCCTTTAGCTGATTGTAAGCTGCAAGGACGTCTTCCCACCATTGATCAGGATTGGTCTTGATCAATTCTTCCGGCGGTACGCCATGTCCTCGGTAATGTGGTGCCAATGAAGTATAATTATGCTTTTCAAGGAATCGGCCGAGCATCCGAACATCTGCGGATGTCCCCGTAAAGCCGTGCAAAAGTAATACAGCACGTTTCCCATGTTCAAAGAAAAACGGTTTTGGTTGTGCGATTCGCATGTCATTCGATCCTTTCTACGAAAAGCGCCTGACCGTTCAAACTTGGTCAGGCGCTTGCTTTTTATATTTTCATTATCGCTATTGTTAAGACAAAAAATAATACAGATAGGACAATCGTAGTTCGTTGAAGAACTAAGTCCAATCCGCGTGCTTTTTGTTTACCGAAAAGTTGTTCTGCCCCTCCGGAGATGGCTCCTGACAGTCCCGCACTTTTACCGGATTGCAATAATACGACAACAATTAATGCTATAGCTACGACTACAAGCGATGCTGTTAAAACGGCATGCATGTTTTTCCACCCCCAAAATAGCAAGTCACAACATTTCTATTTTAACAAAGCTATGTCATCGGCACAACCTTTTATCATAATCCAGATGCAAATTGTGCCAGATGACGCTTGCTAGTTCGATTATTTGTTGAGGTTATAAAACGTTTTTTTGCCTAAGTATTGAGCTGTTTCAAATAATTGATCTTCAATACGCAGCAATTGATTGTACTTCGCTACACGGTCTGTACGTGAAGGAGCACCTGTTTTAATTTGTCCTGCGTTCGTAGCGACTGCGATGTCTGCGATCGTCACATCTTCGGATTCACCGGAGCGGTGAGAAATCACAGCTGTATAACCTGCGCGCTTCGCCATTTCAATCGCATCGAATGTTTCTGTCAATGTACCGATCTGGTTCACTTTGATTAGGATTGAGTTACCGATTCCTTCTTCGATTCCGCGTGAAAGTTTATCCGTATTTGTTACGAATAAATCATCCCCGACCAGCTGTACTTTTTGACCGATGCGCTCCGTCAATAGTTTATGGCCAGCCCAGTCGTTTTCATCCAAACCGTCTTCAATCGATACGATCGGATATTTTTCGCAAAGTTCTTCATACCAAGCAACCATTTCTTCAGAAGTTTTACGAACATCTTCTCCTGCCAAGTAGTAGTTGTTTTGGTCTTTATCGTAGAATTCAGATGAAGCTACGTCCATTGCAAGCAAGATTTCCTCGCCCGCTTTGTAGCCCGCTTTTTCAATCGCTTCGATGATCGTCGTCAAAGCTTTTTCATTTGAAGCTAAGTTCGGAGCAAATCCGCCTTCGTCACCAACCGCTGTGTTTAAGCCTTTTTCATGCAATACACTTTTCAGGCTGTGGAAGATTTCAGTTCCCATGCGCAATGCATGACGGAAAGATTCCGCGCCGACAGGCATGATCATGAACTCTTGGATATCGACGTTATTGTCTGCGTGCTCTCCGCCGTTCAAAATATTCATCATCGGTACCGGCAATTGTTTCGCGTTGAAACCACCTAAATACTGATAAAGGGGAAGATCTAAATAGTCTGCAGCTGCATGCGCGACTGCCATGGATACACCCAGGATTGCATTTGCACCGAGCTTGCCTTTATTTGATGTACCGTCCAATTCGATCAATGCTTTATCGATCACTACTTGATCCAAAACAGAATAGTTATCTTCAAGTTCTGAAGAGATCACTTCATTCACATGATCAACAGCTTTCAAAACACCTTTTCCATTGTAGCGATTCTCGTCGCCATCGCGTAATTCAACTGCTTCGTATTCACCTGTGGAAGCTCCGGACGGAACGATTGCACGTCCGAATGCACCGCTTTCTGTGAACACTTCTACTTCTACGGTTGGATTACCTCGTGAGTCTAATACTTCTCTAGCTTGAATATGTGTAATGATTGGCATGATGATCTCTCCTTAGAATAATGGTTTGCCGGTCATTTCAACCGGTTGAGGAATTCCTAGCATTTTGAGTAAGGTAGGCGCTAAGTCTGCGAGAATACCGTCTGTCCGCAATGTCACGTCCGGCTGTGTCGCGATGACAGGCACAGGATTTTTCGTATGTGCCGTCATAGGTTGTCCGCCGATCGTAGTGACTTCATCCGCATTTCCGTGATCCGCTGTGATGATTGCTGACCCGCCTTTTGCAAATAGTGCATCGATGATTCTTCCTAGACATTCATCCACCGTCTCAATCGCTTTGACAGTCGGCTCAAGCATTCCGCTATGCCCGACCATATCCGGATTGGCAAAGTTTAGAATGATCGCATCTTGCCGCTCTGCTTCGATTTCTTTAATCAACGCGGATGTTACATCATACGCGCTCATTTCCGGCTTCAAATCGTAAGTCGCTACTTTCGGCGAATTAATGAGGATCCGGGTCTCCCCTTCAAACTCTTCCTCACGGCCGCCACTCATGAAAAATGTCACATGTGGATATTTTTCCGTTTCCGCAATTCGCAATTGCCGTTTACCGCGTTCCGCTAATACTTCACCGACCGTTTTCGTTAGATTGACGCTATGGAAAACGACATCCGCCACCACATCCTCACTATAATGAGTGAAGCCGGTGAAATGTAAGTCGGTGAACTTCTTGACACCCGTATCAAAACCGTCGAAACCTGGCTGTGTGAAAGCACGCGACAGTTGAATCGCACGGTCTGGACGGAAATTGAAGAAAATCATTGCATCGCCATTCTCGACAGTAGCTATTGGCTTACCATCTTGTTGTACCACAAACGGCTCAATAAATTCATCATGTATTTCTTCGGTATACGACGCGCTAATTCCTTCTTCAGCAGAATCTACATGTTTTCCGATGCCGTAAACGATCGCATCATACGTTTTTTGAACACGATCCCATCTCTTATCACGGTCCATTGCATAGTATCTGCCGGAAACTGTTGCGATTTGTCCGACACCGATTTCTTTCATCTCTGTTTCTGTCCGTTTGATATAAGGGATGGCTGTCGTCGGCCCAACGTCTCGTCCATCGAGGAACGCATGCAAGTAAACTCGTTCGACACCTTGTTGTTTAGCTAGTTTCAATAACGCGAATAAATGCTCATAGTGGCTGTGAACGCCCCCGTCGGACAGCAATCCCATCACGTGAAGCGCGGAATTATTCGTCTTGACGTGTTCAATCGTTTCAAGCAATGCCGCATTTTCGAAAAACTCGCCTTCGCGAATAGACTTATCGATACGCGTCAAACTTTGGTAAACGATGCGTCCTGCCCCAATATTCAAATGACCCACTTCTGAGTTTCCCATTTGTCCTTCCGGCAGACCGACCGCTTCCCCGCACGCCGTCAATGTAGCGTGAGGGAAATTCTTCCACAGCAAATCGAAGTTTGGAATGTTGGCATGCGCAACAGCATTTCCGTATTTCTCGTCACGCAATCCAAAGCCGTCCAAAATAATGAGCGCGACTGGATTATTCGACATGAGTCCCAGCCTCCACTAATTGAACAAATGCTTCCGGATCTAGGCTCGCTCCCCCAACTAGTGCGCCATCAATATGTTCTTTGCTGAGTAACTCCGAAATGTTTTCCGGTTTGACACTGCCGCCGTATTGGATACGTATAGCATCCGCCACTTCTTTCGAGTAGATGGTTTCTACTTTATGGCGGATCGCGCCGCACACTTCATTGGCATCTTCAGCAGTAGCGGTCTTTCCTGTTCCGATAGCCCAGATCGGTTCGTAGGCTATGACGGATTTTTTTGCTTGTTCTGCCGTGACATCGGCAAATGCTTTTTCCACTTGAGCGGAAACAATCGAGACCGTTTCCTTCGCTTCTCGTTGTTCCAACGTTTCTCCGACACATACGATCGGCACAAGGTGATGTTTGTGTGCAGCCACTACTTTTTTGTTGACCGTTTCATCTGTTTCATTGAAATACTGACGACGTTCTGAGTGTCCAAGTATGACATACTGCACACCGAGATCTGCAAGCATGGCCGGGCTGATTTCCCCGGTAAATGCTCCTTCATCCGTATCGTGCATCGTTTGCGCGCCTACTTTGACAGCACTCGTTTCAAAACGCTGCAGCAAGTCTGTTACATAAAGTGCAGGTGGGCAAATGACCGCTTCCACTTTATCAGATGTAGTGATTCGTTCTTTGATTTGTTCAGCAAAATCTGCAGCTTGATTGGATAATTTATACATCTTCCAATTTCCTGCAATAATACGTTTTCTCAAAAGAATTCCTCCTATTCTCGATCTTCTAGTACCGCAACTCCCGGCAATTCCTTACCTTCCATGAATTCCAATGAAGCACCGCCGCCTGTGGAGACGTGATCCATTTTATCCGCCACCTCGAACTTTTCAACAGCAGCCGCCGAATCTCCACCGCCGATCACCGTGTACGCAGCCGTTTCAGCCATCGCGTCTGCGACGGTTTTCGTACCGTTCGCAAACGGTTCCATTTCAAATACACCCATCGGTCCGTTCCAAATGACGAACTTGGAGTCTAAAATTACTTGCTTATACCGCTCGGCTGTTTCCGGTCCGATATCCAGTCCCATCCAGCCTTCTGAAATCTCTCCGACTGAGACGGTTTTTGTCTCTGCATCCACTGAAAAAGCATTTGCCACTACTGCGTCCGTCGGCAAAAATAAGTTGACATCTTTCTCCTTTGCTTTTTGGATGAACGACTTCGCCAGCTCTACTTTATCCTCTTCCACTAACGAATCTCCAGTTTGGTGACCTTGCGCACGTGTAAAAGTATACGAAAGACCGCCGCCAATAAGTAAATTATCCACTTTGTCCAATAAATTATCGATGACACCGATTTTATCTTTTACCTTCGCCCCTCCAATTATAGCAGTGAAAGGCCGTTCAGGATCAGACAACGCTTTGCCGAGGACATCTAATTCTTTTTCCAGCAAGAAGCCAAGAACTCCGGGTATGTATTGAGCAATCCCGGCAGTGGAAGCGTGTGCACGGTGCGCGGTTCCAAATGCATCGTTAACAAACACATCTGCAAGTTCAGCAAACTGTTTTGCTAGTTCTGCATCATTCTTCTCTTCACCCGGATTAAAACGGACGTTTTCGAGCAGAAGGATATCGCCATCTTTCATTGCAGCGATCGCTTGTTCAACTTCTTCACCTACAGAAGCATCCAATTTCCGTACAGGTTTGCCAAGAAGTTCAGACAATTGCTCTCCAGCAGCCGTCAAGCGCATATCTTCCTTTACTTCGCCTTTTGGACGTCCCAAGTGACTCGCTAAAATGACTTTCGCACCTTTGCCTGTCATATACTCAATTGTTGGGAGTGCGGCCCGAATCCGTGTGTCATCGGTCACTTTTCCTTCTTCCATCGGTACATTGAAATCTACGCGGCAAAAGACGCGTTTTCCATTCAACTCGACATCTCTAACCGTTTTCTTTAACTTCATAGATCTTGTCCTCCTTGCCATAATAAAAAAGGGAAGAACGGGTTTATCCGTTCCTCCCACCCATATTCATTCATTATAATCAATCAACAATAAATTGGCTATGATTTATAAAAGAATCACTCGATTTCTTGGCTTAAAGTCCTTGTTTTTCCATATAGCGAGCCAAATCAATACAGCGCGCAGAGTAGCCGGATTCATTATCGTACCAAGAAATAACTTTTACCATATTTCCGTCAAGCACCATAGTCGATAACGCGTCAACTGTAGAAGAAGCCGTGTTGCCATTGTAATCAATAGAAACAAGTGGCAGTTCATTGAAGTATAGAAGCCCTTTTAATTCATTTTCTGAAGCTTGCTTTAACGCAGCGTTCACTTGTTCAGTCGTGACGTCTTGACCAACTTCCGCAACAAAGTCCACAAGGGAAACGTTCGGTGTTGGTACACGTACTGCCATTCCATCTAGTTTACCCTTTAGTTCTGGAATTACTTTCGTTACAGCTGAAGCTGCGCCAGTTGATGTCGGGATCATGGATTCTGCTGCTGCACGTGCGCGACGGTAGTCCTCATGCGGCAAGTCCAAGATGCGCTGATCATTTGTATAAGAGTGGACCGTTGTCATCATTCCACGTTTGATGCCGAATGTATCATTCAACACTTTCACGACAGGCGCCAGGCAGTTCGTCGTACAAGATGCGTTTGAAACAATATGGTCCGTTGCCGGATTGTATGTTTCTTCGTTTACACCCATTACAAGTGTTGTCATTTCACCTTTTGCCGGTGCGGAGAGGATGACTTTTTTAGCACCAGCATCGATGTGTTTTTGCAATTTCTCTTTATCGCGGAACACCCCAGTTGAGTCTATGACAATATCTACGCCAAGATCTCCCCATGGTAAATTAGCTGGATCTTTTTCTGCAAATACTTTTACCTTTTTGCCATCGATCACTAATGATGCTTCATCGGATTGTACGTCTGCATCTAATACGCCATGGACGGAATCATATTTCAATAAATGTGCAAGCATCGCTGCATCCGTAAGGTCGTTGATTGCCACTACTTCTACGTCTTCTGTTTTCAACGTCTCGCGCAATACCACTCGTCCAATTCGTCCAAACCCATTAATCGCTAATTTCACTGTCATACTAAATCCCTCCATTTAAGTAGTTGTTTTATAGTTGCCCTTTTACAGGCATTAAATAGCCATAGTTTACATAAGCGACAGCATTTTTTGTGCTGCCCCTTCATCTGTTACTAAAATCGTTTGCGGCGGAGCGCTTGCTAGGTAAGACAATAACGCATCTGCCTTACTCTCTCCCCCAGCTACCGCAAATATTAGTGGTACATTTTGTAAATGTTCCACTTGAATACCGACCGTACGGATCCGATGAACAATTTCACCGTCCCGATTGAAGTAAAAGCCAAAAGCTTCTCCGACAGCCTGTTTATCCATAAGTATTTGCTGTTCATTCTCAGAGGAATTGCGCAGCAACGCCATCTTGGAAGCATTACCGACGCCATGTATGACACATTCCGTCTTGCTATATAAATCCAACATTTCTTTTGCGGCAGGCTCATGTTGGAATACTGCATGCGCCTCTTCGCTAAGTGTGTCTGGATAATAAAACGCTTTGTATGAAGCTTCGCAAGCTTCTGCAAAAGATGCTGCAATCATATTCGCTTGCAAACCAATTTCTTCTCCGACTCCACCCCGTGCCGCAATGAATTGTAAATCAGACAACTCATCGTTTTGCATGAATGGAGGTATCGCTGCTACTGAACTGCCTCCTGTCACGGCCACTACTTTAAAATCATTGATTTGGGTACGAAATTGCTTGGCTGCATGCATACCGAGTAATTTTTTTGTCAACTCGGAACAATCCGAGTCACCTTCCACTATATGGACTTCTTTAATAGAAAGTCGCTGCGAAAGTTCATTTGCAAGTTGTCGTCTGCCAGATCGTTCTTCTATCGTTTCATGCAAGACAAAAAGTACTTCTACACCTTTTGGGGTAATGGTTACACCTTCTTTAGCCACATCCACTACACCTTGTTCTTTCAATAATTCAAGCATCGTTCTAGTTTCACGTTCGGAATAGCCGGACATCGAACTCAATGGTCTTCTGCCAATCGGTCCTGTAAGTTTGATGAGTTTCAGCAAGTGATACCTTTGTTCAATTAACGATGGAAGTTCAGGTACAAGTGCTAGTTGCGCATCGATAAATGATAAGCTCAATCACATCACTCTTTTCAGCGGTGGGTTTATATTGATCCCAAATAAAATATTTTGTCCCACCCAGATTAAAAAAATATTATACATAGAGTATAACATCTTTTAAAATTCAATTCAACAAAGAAAGCGTTTTCATTATTCAATTATTTCTAAAATATCTATATATCCGATATTTCCGTATTTTAAGACGCTTCCATTTTGTTCGAGGACCGGAATCATGAGCATGTATTTTTCATGGGCTTGTTCTTCTTCTTCAATATTGATCGTCTGCCATTCAATCGGATGATCTTCCGCGACCAACCGAAGCATCCGTTCAGCTTCTTCGCATAACCCGCAGTTCGGTCTTGTGTAAAATGAGAATTTCATGTGCTTCACCCCGTAAGTTTTTCTCCTTTTATCGTATAGAATGGATCGTGTCTACGCAAGGACATTGTTTACGAATATAAAATTGTCTTTTGAGCGCTGAGAGCGGCTTTATGATCGTGTTCAGTGATGTTATGAGCGCTTGAAGGTTACGTATGAGCGGCTGATGACATGATATGAGCGGCAACTGATGTTTATGAGCGCTGGAGGATGGTTTATGATCGGCCAGCAAACATTTCATCTACTTATAATGAAAGAAGGCTGTCGGGAAAATCATTTTCCCGACAGCTCTATAGATTTTCATTCACCAGCTTCTTCCTGCGCCGCCACCGCCGCCGGAACCACCACCGCCGAAGCCACCGAAACCTCCGCCGCCAAATCCACCACCGGAATTTCCTCCTCCCATTGAACCCGGGAAGAAAATCGGACCTCCGCGAGACCGGCCGCGCGGACCGCCACCGCCTTTTCCTCCACCGCCCCTAAACATACGATAGAGAATATATAAAATAATGAAGATGACAATGATAGGTGGAAGACCAGGTTCCTCCGAAGATTCAGGGTAATCAACCGGAAGCTCTTCTCCATCCAATCCATATTCCGCTGCAATTTCATTGTAGAACGCTTTATACGCTTCCATTATTGCCAAATCAGGTTGTGGTGGGTTTGCTTTTAAATAAGGCATCGCCACTTCATCGATGATGCGTCCCACTTTACCGTCCGGTAGCGCACCTTCCAATCCATAGCCCGTCGCTAGATAAAACTCTCTTTTAATACCTGCCGCTTCATCCTTTTCGGTGGAAACGATCAGCAATGCTCCGTTGTCCATACTTTTATCGCCAAGTTGCAGTTCTCGGAGCTTTTTTACGGCATACTCTTCCACCGGTACCCCATCAAGCGAATAAACTGTACGCACCGCAAATTCTGCTTTCGTAGCACCCTGTAAACGAATGCCATACTCCCGTAATTCCGCTTCTTGTTGAGGTGACAAAACATCCGCGTCATCCACTATCACTTCCGTAATCGCATGAGCAGGTGCTGCAGTGCCAATCAGGGCGAGTAGCAGCACGGCAACAAACATGCAAAAACGGTTCCTCACTTCGTATCATCCCCAAAATCGACTGCTGGCGGTTGTTGCGCCCCTTCAACCGCTTTGAAATATTCTTTTTCGTCAAAGCCAAAAGTGGATGCAATGACTTTACCAGGGAAACGTTTTACTTTTCGATTAAAGACAGACACTACATCATTGTAATCTTTTCGTGCGACCGCAATTCGGTTCTCTGTACCCGCCAATTCATCCATTAGTTGTTGAAAGTTTTGATTGGCTTTTAAATCCGGATAATTTTCCACGACTACCAGTAGCCGGCTCAGTGCACTTGAGAGCTCTGAATCCGCTGCTGCCTGCTCTTCCGGTCCTTGCGCTCCCGCCATTTTACTGCGGGCGTTCGCGATGTTCTCCAAAACCTCTTTCTCATGAGACGCGTAACCTTTTACTGTACTGACTAAGTTTGGAATTAAGTCCACTCTGCGCTGTAATTGAGTTTCAATTTGTGCATACGACTGATCGACATCTTCTTCTAAATTCACTAATTTATTATAGCTCGGGACAATCATAACAGCTGCTATGACAACTAAAATGATGACGACTATAAGTGGTCCTGTAATTTTCTTCATTCACAATTGCTCCTTTCTTGTCTGGTTAGTATTTACTTACCCTTATTCTTTATCCCGCCAAACGTCCAGTTGATTTCACCTTTTGGAAATTACACAACTTTCCTTGGGTATTCGTCCAATATCCCATTTCAATCCGTGAATATATTAACTACTATATGACGGAGATATTGTGTAAAATACTAAACCTTTTTGAGAACTTTTTTCATTTATACCTTTACAGATTATTTTGAGTAAGCTATACTGTAAAAAGTTGCACGAGGGAAAGAATCTAGTACAAATCATGCACTAGAGTTGCATGAGGGAAACTAATGTTTTATAGTATTTTATAACTTTCAAAATTGAACGATTGCCTGAATAAAATTTTCATTAGTTTTTTATTTAACTAAAAGTTGCACGAGGGAAAGATAATTGAAGGAGGAAACAAGATGGTTGATCCGATAACAGTCGAACACATCAGTGTATCGTATGACGGAAATGAAGTTGTAAAGGATATATCCTTTTCATTTAAAGCCTCAAGTTTAATTGGGGTCCTCGGTCCAAACGGTGCCGGGAAATCAACATTAATGAAAGCCATGCTGGGATTAATCCATAAAGATTGCGGTTCCGTCAAACTTGGCAGCAAGTCTATAGATGAAATGCGCAAACAAATTGCGTATGTTCCACAACGTTCGAATATCGACTGGAGCTTTCCAATTGTTGTAAAAGATACAGTTCTTCTCGGAACTTACCCTAAAGTCGGCTTATTGCGGCGTCCGAAAAAAGCCGACAAAGAATGGGCGATGGAATGTCTGAAGCAAGTTGGCATGGAGGAATTTGCGAACCGACAGATCAGCGAACTTTCAGGCGGGCAACAACAACGCGTGTTTTTAGCACGGGCATTGGCTCAAAAAGCGGATTATTTCTTCTTAGATGAACCGTTTGTCGGTATTGATGTGTCAAGTGAAGAAGTCATCATTGATATATTACGAAAATTGAAGGAAGCCGGCAAAATTGTCTTCGTTGTTCACCACGACCTGTCAAAAGTAAAAAATTATTTTGACGACCTGGTATTAATCAATAAGGAATTAATCGATGCCGGGCCTGTGAACAAAGTGTTCCAGGCGGAAAATATGACGAAAGCATACAACCGACAATTCATGTTCGATGGCTTGGAGGTTTCGATGTAATGGAGTTTATTCAAGATTTAATGACATATGGATTTTTGCAGAAAGCGTTTATCACTTCCATTATGGTCGGGGTTATCTGCGGTGTGATCGGAAGCTTTATCGTACTTCGCGGCATGGCATTAATGGGGGATGCGATTTCTCACGCCATTCTGCCAGGTGTTGCTATTTCATATATGCTCGGCATCAACTATTTCTACGGTGCTGTCGCAACGGGAGTATTAACCGCTTTTGGAATCGGGGCAATCTCTCAAAACAGCCGAATTAAAAATGATTCATCTATCGGGATCGTATTTTCAGCGTTTTTTGCCCTTGGTATCATTTTGATCACACAAGCAAAAAGTGCGACGGACCTGACACAAATTTTATTCGGTAATGTGTTATCTGTCCGAACTTCTGATATGTGGCTGACATTGGTAATCGGAGCCATCGTGATTCTAGTTGTTATTCTGTTCTTCAAAGAATTGCTCGTTTCCAGTTTTGATGAAACGATGGCTGCAGCCTATGGTTTAAAAACTCGGCTGATTCACTACGGCATCATGTTCTTACTGACTTTGGTGACAGTTGCTTCGTTACAGACGGTTGGAGTGATTTTGGTAGTGTCTTTATTGATCACACCTGCTTCGACAGCCTATCTCTTAACGAACCGCCTATCGATCATGGTCGTGCTCGCTTCATTTTTCGGCGCGATGTCTTCCATTATAGGTCTCTATTTCAGTTTTTTATACAACATGCCGTCCGGTCCCGTCATCGCTTTGGCAGCGACTGCCCTTTTCGTACTGGCACTTTTATTCTCACCTAAGCAAGGGATTGTAGTCAGTAAGTTTCGCTCCAAGTCTAAACGCAAGCCGATGGTAAATTAGAGGATCAACCGCCGATGCGGAAAAATAAATATATTTATTCACAAAGGAGTAGAATGAATCAAATGAAAAATTTTGTAAAATGGTTAGGTTTGTCTTTACTTGCTGTGTTCATGTTAGCAGCATGCGGTAGTGACGACGACGGCTCTAAGGAAGGAAACTCGGATGAAGGTAAAAAACCAACTGAGTCCAATGAAAAATTGAAAGTTGTGACGTCTTTTACAATCATCGCGGATATGGCACGTGAAATCGGCGGGGACTTGGTAGAAGTGTATAACTTAGTGCCAACTGGAACGGACCCTCACGAATACGAGCCGTTACCCGATGATATTAAAGCCGCAACAGACGCCGATGTTCTATTTTATAATGGCTTAAACCTTGAAGGCGGGAAAAACGGCTGGTTCTTTAAAATGATGGATTCTGTGAATCAAAGAGAAGAGAACATCTATAGTTTAACGGAGCGTGTGGAACCTAAGTATTTGGGTGGAAAAGATGGCCGCGATGAAGAAATCAACCCGCATGCGTTCATCGATCCAGCTGTAGGAGTGAAGATGGCTGAAGATTTGCGTGATGCATTGATTGAACAGCATCCGTCAGACAGCGATAAGATTAAAGAGCAAGGTGACGAATATGTACAACGTCTGAAAGACTTGGATGCAGAATTCCAAGAGCGTATTGAAACCATACCTGAAGAAAATCGCGTGCTGGTAACGAGTGAACGTGCTTTCCAATACTTGAATGATCACTATGGTTTGAAAGAAGCCTTCATATGGGAAATCGATACAGAGGAAAACGGTTCACCTAAGCAAATTAAAGACTTGATCCACTATATAGAAGAACATAAAGTACCTGTTCTTTTTGTAGAATCTAATGTCGATACACGTCCAATGGAAACAGTATCTAAAGAAACCGGCGTTCCAATCGCGGAAAAGCCAATCTACTCTGATGAAATCGGTAACCCTGGTGATGAAGTGGATACGTACATCAAATACTTGGAATACAATATGAATCTCATACATGATGAGTTAAGCAAAGAACGGTAAACGTAGGTCAACCAACTATACAATGGAAAGAAGTCACTTTATTGAGTGGCTTCTTTTTATTTTGATAATCTTTTTCGATAATAGCATTGTACATATAAGCAACTACTTATATAATAGTTTTAACAAACATTAAAGGAGCCTTTTATGGATATTGAAACATTGGAACGCTATATGAAAACGCTAGGCGATAAATCAAGATTACGGTTGCTGAAAGCGTTAGAAGAAGGACCTTTGTGTATTTGCGACCTGACTGTTTTGCTGGACGTATCGCAGCCTGCCGTCAGCCAACATATGCACAGATTGAAGAAAGAAGGAATCGTGCTGGATGAAAGGCGCGGCAGATGGATTTATTGGTCGATTAACGCTCATCATCCTCAATACTCTTTATTACTTGATCTACTCAAACTATTACCAAGACAGACGATCACCTGCAGAGAGGAGAATAATCGATGCAAATAATTTTGGCTTTCCTAATCTTTTTACTGACACTTGTATTTGTTATCTGGCAGCCGAAAGGGTTATCCATTGGTTGGTCTGCGGTAGCAGGTGCAATTCTGGCATTGCTCGTTGGAGTTGTCAGCTTCTCAGATGTTCTGGATGTAACATCCATCGTTTGGAATGCGACGCTGACCTTCGTAGCATTGATCATCATTTCATTGATTCTGGATGAAATTGGATTTTTCGAATGGGCGGCATTGCATATGGCGAGGTTTGCCAGAGGCAGCGGATTGCGGATGTTTTTGCTCATCATTCTACTAGGTGCTGCCGTGTCAGCTCTATTCGCGAATGACGGGGCTGCTCTGATTTTGACTCCGATTGTTTTGGCAATGGTGAGAGCTCTCGATTTTAAAGAAAAGATGATTTTGCCTTTTGTTATGGCATCCGGCTTCATCGCGGATACGACATCTCTTCCCTTCGTCGTAAGCAATCTCGTGAATATTGTATCCGCTGATTTCTTCGGCATAGGTTTCGCGGAATATGCGAGCCGAATGATCATCCCGAACTTCTTCAGTTTGATCGCGAGCATCCTGGTACTCTATCTTTATTTTGCTAAATCCATTCCGAAGCATTTCGATGAATCGCGGCTGCGTCAACCTGCCGCTGCCATTCAGGATCAGAGAATGTTTCGGATTTCATGGATTGTACTCGGCATTTTGTTGATCGGCTACTTTGCCAGCGAATCCCTCACTCTGCCTGTTTCATTTGTTGCAGGGGCGGTAGCACTTCTCTTCTTGCTGACAGCCAAACGCAGTCCCGCTGTAGAAATAAATAAAGTGATAAAAGGTGCGCCTTGGGCAATCGTCTTCTTTTCAATCGGCATGTATGTTGTTGTATACGGCTTACGAAACGCAGGCATGACCGCTACGCTGACTAGTTTGATCGAATGGACGTCCAGCCACGGATTGTATGCCGCCACGATCAGTATGGGCTTCATTGCTGCTATTCTGTCCTCTTTCATGAATAATTTGCCGACCGTCATGATCGATGCATTGGCCATCCAAGATGCAGCTGTATCACCTGAAATTCGCGAAGCTCTTATATACGCTAATGTCATTGGGTCTGATCTTGGACCGAAAATGACACCGATCGGATCATTGGCTACTTTGCTTTGGTTGCATGTTCTTTCATTAAAAGGCGTCCGAATTTCTTGGGGGTATTATTTCAAAGTAGGTATCGTATTAACTGTTCCTACTTTATTTATTACGTTAACCGGATTATGGTGGTGGCTGACCATCGTATGAAGATAAAAGGCTGTCCTGGAAGTTTTCAGTGACAGTCTTTTTTTCCGTGTTCCAGCAAGCGTAGAGGCGAAACGCACGAAAGTGTCATTGCACCGAGCCAAAATGCCAACGAACCAAGCGAAAAATCTTCCGAACCGCACCAAAGTCGGGTCATCCCGAACCAAATCACTTAACAAGCGAGCCAAACAGCCAACGTACCGAACATTTTCGGCTACCCTTCCCGACAACTTCTTCCCGCGTTAAAAAGGAGCTGCCCGAAATTTCTCGGTCAGCTCCTTTTTCATCTACTGCTTGTAAAACGTCCCAAGAAATCTTGCAGACGCTCACTTTCCGGATTCATCAGAATTTCTGAAGGCGCACCCTGTTCTTCGATGATGCCTTCATTCAGGAAGACAACACGATCAGCGATGTCGAGGGCGAAATCCATTTCATGTGTAACAAGGATCATTGCCATCTCCCCTTCCTTCGCCAAATCACGGATGACTTCCAGCACTTCTCCGACTAACTCTGGGTCGAGGGCGGACGTCACTTCATCGAACAGCATGACTTTCGGACGCATCATCAAGGCGCGAGCCATGGCGACACGTTGTTTTTGTCCGCCTGACAATTGTGCAGGATAGAGTTCGATTTTGTCACCCAGTCCCACCTTCTCAAGCATCTCAACGGCCGTCGCTTTCACTTCCGCCTTGCTTTCATTTTTCACGAGAACTGGAGCTAACATGCAGTTCTCCAATATCGTCATATGCGGGAAAAGGTTAAAATGTTGGAATACCATGCCGATATCTCCGCGAATGGAACGCAGATGGTTTTCATCTGCTGTCACCCACTCACCTTTCTTCTCCATCTGCCATAAGTTCTCGCCGTTCACTTCAATGACGCCAGCTGTCGGTTCTTCCAGTGTCATCAACATCCGGATGATCGTCGTTTTACCAGAACCACTCGGACCGATCAGAGCCACTTTTTCAGATGGTTTGATATCCAAGTCAATCCCCTTTAATACTTCGGTTTGCCCAAATGATTTATGAACGTCTTTATATTGCACTATCGGTTCCACTCTCTTACCCTCTCCTTCATTCAGTTGCGTTTTTATTCAGGATGCATTATGCCATCGTCTTCTTATCGAAACGACGGTTGTACTTTTTCTCTAATTTATTTATCAACAACGCCGAAGGATAACTCAATAATAAGAAGAACAGCGCCACCACTGTAAGAGGCTCCACGTATTTATAATATTGAGCTCCATAGTCATTCGCGATATGAAGCATCGCCACCACACCGATTGTAGACGCAAGTGGAACTTCCTTAAACATGATGATCAAGTAATTCCCGAGCATTGGGATCGTCGGCGGAATTGCTTGAGGCAAAATGATTTTCATCCATTTTTGACGTGTGGATAAATTCAGTGCAGTCGATGCTTCCCACTGACCTTTATCCACTGATTCAATGCCTGAACGATATACTTCAGACATGTACGTGCTAAAATGTATGCCAAGACCGAGAATTGCAGCTACAAAAGGATTTAGCGACACCCCTACAACCGGCATCATAGGCCATGCATAATAAATAAAAAACAATTGCACGAGCGGAGGCGTAGAACGAATGAATTCCGCAAGCCATCCAAACAGCCATCGCACAGGCCGCCAAGGAAGTCTGCTGATAAACACCCAGAAGAATCCGAAGACAGCGGCAAATAAATAGCATGCCAGCGTCAGTCCTAGGGTGATCCACAAGCCTTTAAAAATCATAGGAATTACTGAAAAAAACACTTCCCAACTCCAAGTCATCAGCTAGCCACCCCTTTCTTCGATACACTCTCCATCTTTCTTGTGAAAGCAATCAACGGCAGCGCAATCACAAAGTACATCACGAGGAGAAGTACATAAACCGTCGGGGATTCCGCCAAGTGCGTGCTTCGGTAAATATTTCCGTAATACAATAAGTCCGTCAGTCCAATCAATGACACCAACGACGTTGCTTTCAAAATTTGAATCAAGTAGTTGCCGTATTCAGGAAGCATCATACGCAGCGCCTGAGGTAGAATAATATGTCGCATCCGTTGAAACTTCGATAAATTCAGCGCGACGGATGCTTCAGTCTGTCCGATCGCTACCGCTTGAATCGATCCGCGCACAATCTCAGACATATAGGCCCCATAATTTAGCGAGATCGCCAGTACAGCCACCCATATATCGCTCCCCAGATGGATATTGAATAGGCCGGGCAGCGCATATGAAAACCAGAACAATTGTACAATCAGCGATGTCCCACGAAAAATTTCTACATAGAAACCAGTGAACCCTCTCAGCAAAGGATTCGTGTTGACACGCGACAGACCTGCGACGAAAGCAATAATACTCGCACAAATAATCGACAGGACCAGCACCTGTAACGTTACGCCTAACCCTTGTACGACGGTGGAAAATATATCGGGTAAGGAACTCACAAAAACCACTCCATTATTTACGTTTTCATTTCATTCTTCTTAATCTAGTGTCATGAGCAGCTTACGGAAGGTAAGAAAAAGGCCATGCCGCTGTTGGGCATGACCCGGCCACTCTTTTAATAGTTCTCTCCGCTGCAGACACTTTCCGTTGTTATTTCATTTTCAACAATATTCATCTCTTCTGTGAAACCGAATGGTTCGATCAACTCTGCAATTTCCCCGCTGTCTTTCAGCTTTTGCAATTCTTCATTGTACGCTTCACGTAGTTCATCATCACTGTCTAGGAAAGCAGCTGCGCCATAGCTTGGTACGCCTTCGATATCCGGTTGTTCGAAATCCGTGACAAACTCGAGCTTGTCATTATTTGCTGATTCTAGCGCCATTTTAATGGTCATTTCAGTACCCGTTGTGACAGCAGCACGCCCCGATTCAACAGCTGAGAATGAAGCCGGAATATCGGGAACCATCATAATTTGACTTTCTGCAATGCCTTCACGGAGCATGAAATCCTTTTCTGTAGCACCACTCATCACCGCCACTTTGATGTCTGGATTCGCGGCAATATCTTTATAGCTCTTCAAATTCATAGGATTGCCTTTTTCTACGATCAAGCCTTCCCCATATTTGATTTCAGGCTCACCAAACGAAACAGTTGCACAACGGTCTGGCGTAATTGCCATACCTGCTGTAACTACATCAAACTTCCCTGCGCCTAAGCCTGGGATCAATTGACCGAATTCGGATAGTTTGCCATCCACTTCCTCAACGCCCAAGTTTTCAAAGACCGCTTTGGCAATAGCGACCGCAGCACCTTGCAATTCCCCATCTTCTTCATATGCATACGGTTTCTCATTGGCAAAGCCGACTCTGACAACGCCTTTCTCTTTCAAATCATCCAACTTACTTCCACTACTGCTGCTACCGGAATCTGAATCTCCATTACCGCATGCTGCCAGTAGTAAAAGCATCATCATCGCCAAAACACCTATCGCCGACTTCTTCATAATTCTCCCCCTTGACTTTTTCATCAAACATTTTTTACTTAGTTGCTAGATTACCATAGTTAAAATTCGAGTTCAAATCGTTTTCGTTATTTTCTAAATATCCAATTAAGTGGATACCATCTACAAACATGATTATGACAGCGTTTTCAAGAGACAAGATTCGCTAGTAATATATTTAAATTTTATTTTTTACTAGGTGAAAAGGCGCTAATTTAATTTTTCTTCATACAAACTTTCTTTTTCGATTTAAAGACCTGATCCCATACTTATTTTCCCATTATTTAATTCATAAAGAAAATAAATAATATCTTTCAATTACAGCTACTTTTTGTGTGACCAAGCGTAAAATGCAGAAGTAAGCACCAAATCTCCGCATAAAAAAGAACCATCTGATAAGTCAGGTAGAAATGACTTTTCGGACGGTCTAACAACTCTCTATTGCAACTAAACCTTTAACACTCCAAGCAACTGAGTAATTGTACCAATTGAAAAATTGCTTAGCTTCCTTGTTTTCAACACATGTTATAAAAGAGCCGGGTGTTGTCGATACTCAAAAAAGTGGACATGAGAACAGAAATAGCACACGTGAAACACAAATTCGTTTCACTGTATTGTACAAAAATGAAAAAACCCTGTAAATGATGATAAATCAACATTTACAGGATCTTTATTCAGTACATATCGTATAATGATTTAACCTAGTAACGCCCTCGGCAGGAATCGAACCCACATTTTAAGAACCGGAATCTTACGTGCTATCCGTTGCACCACGAGGGCAAAATAAAAACATTACCTATACTCAGTGATCTCGTCTGCTACAAAAATTATAAAAGCTTCTCTAACAGACATCTTCCATTATACCGTGGAATAGAATGAAAAGCAATCTAATTTTTTAAGGCAAATGATTTGACCTTTGTTGACCATCATAGGTAAAATACAATTATAGTTGAAATACCAACTAATTTCAACCGAACGATTATTATGAAGCATTAAAAGGAGGAAGTACCATTGAATCTTATTCCTACAGTTATTGAACAAACCAACCGTGGTGAACGGGCGTATGACATTTATTCCCGCTTGTTGAAAGACCGGATTATCATGCTCGGCAGCGGCATCGATGACAATGTTGCGAATTCGATCGTTGCGCAGCTCTTATTCCTGGAAGCAGAAGATCCGGAAAAAGACATCTCCATTTATATTAACAGCCCGGGTGGAAGTATTACAGCGGGTATGGCGATCTACGACACGATGCAATTTATTAAACCGGACATCCAGACAATCTGTATCGGTATGGCTGCATCCATGGGTGCCTTCTTACTGACAGCGGGAGCACCAGGCAAACGTTACGCATTGCCTAACGCAGAAGTAATGATTCACCAACCACTTGGTGGTGCACAAGGTCAAGCGACTGAAATTGAAATCGCAGCGAAGCGCATCTTGCACTTACGTGAGAAGTTGAATCAGATTTTGGCCGATCGTACAGGTCAGCCGATTGAAGTCATCGCACAAGATACGGATCGTGATAATTTCATGACAGCGGAACGTGCAAAAGAATATGGCTTAATCGATCATATCGTTCAACGCAGCGACATGAAAAAATAAGACAAAAAAGAACCGATTCTTCCCAAAAAGGAGAATCGGTTCTTTTTATTGCTGTTCAGCTTCTACAAAATCCGTAAGATTCTGAAGTGCCAAGTCTTCATCAATGCCGTCTGCCATCAAGATGATCTCAGTGCCTTTGGCAATCGCCAGACTCATAATCCCCATGATGCTTTTCGCATTCACCTGGCGTCTTTCTTTCTTCAAATAAATATCTGCAGTGTATTTATTTGCTTCCTGGACAAATAGTGCGGCTTGTCTCGCCTGTAATCCAGGTTTGATTCCCACTTTCACAGTTTTTTCTACCATATCGTATGCTCCTTTTCTTCCTTTTTTTAAGAAGGATCTACTCGTTCTTTCGTTAATTTCCGCGCAATCTTTCAGCGATCTCTTCAATCTTCCGCAAGCGATGATTGACACCTGATTTACTGACAGGCGTCCCTGTCACCAGTTCGCCCAATTCTTTTAACGTGACATCTTGATGGGCAACACGTAATTGAGCAATTTCTTGCAGACGCTCCGGCAATTGATCGAGCCCGATCGTCTGTTCAATCAACTTAATATTCTCTACTTGCCGCTGGGCCGCACCAATCGTTTTATTCAGATTGGCGGTTTCGCAATTCACTAGCCGATTTACGCTATTCCGCATATCCCGCATAATCCGGACATCCTCAAATTTCATGAGAGATACATGCGCACCGATTATACCTAGGAAATCGGATATCTTTTCAGCTTCCTTCAAATACGCGATAAATCCTTTTTTTCGCTCTATAGATTTCGCATTTAATTGGAATCGATTCATTAACTCGACTAGTGATTCGCTATGTTCTTGATAACTTGAGAACACCTCCAAGTGATAGGAAGACGTCTCAGGGTTATTGACGGAACCTCCTGCCAGGAAAGCTCCGCGTAAGTATGCACGCGCACAGCAGTCGTCTTCAATGAGCTGCGGGTCGATTTGGTTCACCATTTGAAAATCATGCGTCATAATGGACAGTGTTTCCAATAAATCCTTAGCACCTTCCCGAATACGGCAAATATAAATATTATTTTTCTTCAAACGCATTTTCTTCCGTACAAGCATCTCTACTTTATAAGGATACAACTTTTTCAAGTTAGAATAAAGTCGTCTTGCTATCGCTGCATTTTCTGTTTGAACATCAAGACTTAATTGTTTATTGGAAAAAGACATCACGCCATTCATTCGAATAAAAGCTGCGATTTCTGCTTTCGTACAGCAGTCCTCCGCTTCAATTTGCGTCAATTCCTTTTTCGTTTTGGATGCAAAAGACATGATATTCCCCCTTTTTCGGCGATCTTCATATCTATCCGCCTTCTACGTTCTCTCTATATAGCGCATCAACACATCCGCCACGTCTGCCGATTTATGCATTATCGTTCCATTATATACAGTAGCAATTTCTTGTACAAATACTTCAGGCACGAGCGCTTGAAGCTTATCTAGATCGTTTTCGACCAACCACGGCTCCGTTTCTTCTCCAACACTTTTGTAAGCGCGTCTGAAGGCTTCTACATTATTAACGAGGACAGCATCCAGGAAAGGCTCTCCCGCGTGGTCATACAGCGCCTGAACGTGCTCAGAAGCAGTATAGCGGAAAGTCTCTCCTCTTTGTGTCGTCAAATTACCGACATAGACCTTCTTCGCGGTACTTTGGAGAACTGCGTCCCGAATATCTTGCACAAGTATGGTCGGCAAAATACTAGTATACAAGCTGCCAGGCCCAAACACGATCAAATCCGCCTTTTTGATCGTCGCCGCGGTCTCCGGCAACGGCTTGACATCTTCCGGTGAAATAAATACGTTTCGGATTTTTCTGCCATAGAGAGGTATTTTGGATTCACCTGTAATTATTGAACCATCTTCAAGCTCAGCATGCAAGGTTATACGTTGATTTGCTGCCGGCAAGACTTTTCCTTTTATATTCAGCACGAGCCCCATCTGCTCAACCGCCCGCGCAAAATCTCCAGTAATTGTTGTTAACGCGGTCAGCATGAGATTTCCGAGTGAGTGGCCTTTCAGATCATCGGACCCTTCAAAACGGTATTGGAACATCTTTTCGATCAACGGTTCTACGTCTGAAAGCGCTGCCATAACCTGTCGGATGTCCCCTGGCGGCGGGATGTCATACTGATCGAACAATCGGCCCGAACTACCTCCGTCATCTGCTACTGTGACAATCGCTGTCAAATCAATAGGATAGCGTTTCAATCCACGCAAAATGTTTGAAAGGCCTGTTCCACCGCCGAACACAACAACTCTTTTTATAGTAGTGGATGGCATAGCAATGTCACACCTTTCTTTTTTCGACATCCCGGTGAGAAACAAACGTTGGGTAATCCTCTTTGAATTCTTTCATGAAGTATTCGGCAAGTGTGACGGAGCGATGTTGACCACCTGTACAGCCAAATGCGATGACTGCCTGCCCTTTTCCTTCTTGCTTATACTGCGGGATCAGGAATCTGAAAAGATCCGTCAATTTATCAATCAATACTTTTGTGTCATTCCACTTTAAAACGTATTCAGAGACTTCCGTATCCAATCCAGTCATTGGACGTAATTCTTCCAAATAATATGGATTCGGTAAAAATCGGACGTCAAATACGACATCTGCATCGATCGGCATTCCATGCTTAAATCCGAATGAAACAAAATTCAACGTAAACGTCGGCTCGCCTGCCTTGGAAAATTCCCGCATAATCTTTTCACGTAATTGTTTCGGCTTTAACTGGGACGTGTCATAAATCGATCGCGACAAGCCTTTTAATTCCGTCAGTAAAATACGTTCTTTCCGTATGCCTTCGAGCAACACGCCACCTTCGGATAAAGGATGAGAGCGACGCGTTTCCTTATAGCGTTTAACAAGCGTTTCATCATTCGCATCAAGAAATAACAAACTCGCCTTAACGCCATCCATTTTGAACAACTCATCCAAAGCAGTGACCAATGAATCAAACAGGCTGCCACCGCGTGTATCCATCACCGCGGCAATGCGTCTCATCTGATTATCGGATTTCATCATCAATTCCAAGAATGTCACAAATAATTCGGGTGGCAGATTGTCGATACAATAGAAGCCCATATCCTCAAAACATTGCATAGCAACCGTTTTTCCAGCACCTGACATTCCGCTAATAATTACAACTTCATATTCATTTGAAACATGTGGTTGATCCATACTATTCTATTCACCTTCCATCGATTGTTGTAGCGACTCACGCAATAAACGAAATTGCTCTGTATAATAAAACGTTCCATATTGCGTACCTTCATGATGAATCGCAAACAATAAATTGGAACGATCTCCTTCCGCCATCGGTAATGTATGCAGACTCTCTATAGGATGCCATTCCAGCTCTCCTTCTACTGTTGTTTCCAACAGTTCACCCGAATAATCATGTGCAATGAATGTGAAAAGGAGCCATTCATTCAATAATGCCTTGCCCTCATCATCCATGATCATCATTGTATAGACCCCTTTAAGATGCGGATTGATGGGACACGCTCCAGTTTCCTCTACGAATTCGCGTATAGCGGCTTCATAGATGGATTCCCCCTCATCAATTTTTCCTCCCGGAGCCACATACCATCCGCGTCTCGGTTTCTTCAGCAAAAGGACTTGCCCATCTTTGACTACGAGTAAATTAGCAATTTTTTGCATATGTAGTTCCCCACTTTTCAAGTATGTAGTACTAGTATACAATGCTTTCCGGAAAAACGACAAAAAAAGGAGGCTATTCACGGAAGTTTGTTACCGCAAATAGCCACAAAGTTGCTATATTGTAAAAAGGGGGTCTTGACTACCTATACAATAACCTTTCTACATTGCAAACCTGTTACATTGAAGTTACGAATCGATTAAGCTTTTGCTTCTTGTTCTTCCATCAATTCTTCAATATACTTCTGAGCCGCTTGTGCAGCGATACTTCCGTCCCCCGTTGCTGTAACTACTTGACGCAACAGTTTTTCACGAACATCGCCTGCAGCGTAGATTCCAGGAATTTTCGTTTCCATGATGTCATTCGTTTCGATGTATCCATTCTCGTCCAAGATACCAAGTTCCTTGAATGGCCCCGTAAGAGGATCCAATCCAATATAGACGAACATCCCTTCCGTTTCCATCTCGCGCTCTGATCCATCTTCAGTTGACACTAATGTCACAGATCCGATCTTGCCATCTTTCTCGTTCACTTGCTTCACTGTCGTATTCCAAATGAAATCAATCTTTTCATTCGCAAATGCACGTTCTTGCAAAATCTTTTGTGCCCGCAGTTCATCACGGCGATGAATGATCGTTACCTTGTTCGCGAAACGCGTCAAATATGAACCTTCTTCAACCGCAGAATCTCCGCCGCCAATTACGACGATATCTTTGCCACGGAAAAATGCTCCATCACATACCGCACAATAACTGACACCGCGGCCAGTCAACTCCGCTTCGCCCGGGATGCCCATTTTACGGTATTCCGCGCCTGTCGTAATAATAATAGCACGTGCCTTATAGCTCTTGTCGCCCACATGAATCGTTTTAAATTCGCGGCCGTCTTTAATCTCCGTAACGTCCCCGTAAGCATATTCTGCCCCAAAACGTTTCGCATGGTCAAACATCTTCGTAGAGAGATCAGGACCTAAAATGCTCTCGAAGCCAGGATAGTTTTCAATTTCCTCGGTATTCGCCATTTGACCTCCCGGCACGCCTCTCTCCAGCATGAGCGTAGACATATTCCCGCGAGCTGTATAAACAGCTGCTGTCATACCCGCTGGACCTGCGCCGATAATAATCACATCATATACTTTATCTATTGACATCGTAGTTGTCCTCCTTAAATATATAAGCTCTACATAAAATCGTAGTGGAATTGCCGCACGAATTCAACTTAAATGCAACATCCAATTTGCTGTCAATCCGTCGTGTAAGGCAAAAATTGGATCAATTCCTGAACATACTTTGTTAAGGTGGCAACAGCTACGTCATATTTCTCTGCCAGCGACTTCTTCGTCACTTGATCATAGCGCGATGATTGGAACATATAGTCTACAGCTGCGGCAATTGCTTTAGGATTTGCAAAAGCATACTCTCCGACCAAAGCATTCTCACATAATGTGAACCACATCTGAAACAAATGTGTCCCTTGCTGATCCAGTGGCATGTACTGTTCATACAGTAAATCACACGTCGTTAACGCTTTTTTCAATGATTTTTCAAAATCGTTCTCTGCTACAAATTCGTAATCCAGGCTATGTGCCAAAAACAACTGTTCCGACGCACTTAACTCTTCCACATTAATATAGCCGGGATGCGACAAAATTTCTTGCAAATGTGAGGACTTGCCTAATAAATACAAGCCAAACATCCGCTCACTGCGATAAGGATTGGAAATCTTCTCGATTAAAAACGAGACATCTTCCTCATACGAATCCGGATCCAACTCATCTTCTAACGATTTCCAAGGCTCAAATCCAGCTTTTGACGGATCCATTTGCAATAGTTTCTCATAAGCCTGCTCTGCCACTTGGCGGTGTCCGGTAAAATAGGCGGCATTCGAAAGCCAGAAGTAATAACCGACATCACCTTGGAAGCCACGCTTCTGCAAACTGCGCAGCCAATAATACGCTTCTTCATAGCGGCCTGTCAGCGCAAATGTCGCTCCGAGTTTGTAACGATGTTCTACTTGATACGGTTTGATCTTAGACAATAACTCCATCATGCTGCCAAGCCGCTCTTCATCTCGTCCGTAATAGAAAAATACGGCTAAATTACAGAGTGCATGAATATTGCCTTTCTCCTCACGAAGTACATCGTATAAAATCTCTTCCGCATGTTTTTCTTTGCCTATATAAAAGTACGCCAGCGCCAAGTTATTGTGGACAGCCCAAGTTTTTGGGTAGTCTGCCAAAAGATCTTCCAGTACATCAATCGCTTGCTCGAAGTTGCCTTCTTCCATCATCCTTCGGGCCTTTTCTTGCATGAACAAGACTTCTCCGTCCGGGACTTCCCCATCTTCGAGATATGTTTCTTCTTGATCGGCAAACTCAACGATTTCGTGCGCTTCCTCGACAAATATTCCATCTGGAGACAATCCGATATACTTGTTCGCATACTGTTTCGCCTCACGCAACAACCCAAGATGCGCATGAACTTCAGCCAAATAAAATGTTGTCTCTTCGTCGTTCGGCTCTAACTCATCCGCTGCTCTCAGCAATTCATAAGCATCCTCAAAACGGCCGACCTCCATGATGAAAACACCATACTCCATCTGGGTCAGTGCATCCTCAGGATTCAGCTCCAATGCGCGTTTATAATATTTTTCAGCGTCTGAAAACTGCTCACGCTGCATAGCCTGCATCGCACGCTTACGATAGAAATCTCCATCTGGCAGAAATGACACAATTTTATCCTTTTTGAACCTTTGTTTTTTATCCAATCAAACTCCTCCGAAAAAGTAAGAGGAACGTTCAAAACGTCCCTCTCTGCAATCTACCTTCTATTATAGCACAACTTATTCACTCGTCATTCATTTGTCTTCCCGGGCAGCCCGTGCCTTCATTTCCTCAACTGAATAAATGACTTTGACTGGATTTCCGCCCGCAAAAACACCGGCAGGAATATCACGGTTGACTAATGATGCCGCTGAAACGATGGCACCATCGCCAATTTTGACTCCAGGTAAAATCGTCGTATTGGCACCAATTAAGACGTTGCTGCCAATTTCCACATCTCCTATACGATACTCATCGATCAAATATTCATGCGCCAAAATGGTCGTATTGAAACCAATGATTGAGTTATCGCCGACCGAAATGCGTTCAGGAAACATGACATCTGGCACGACCATTAACGCAAATGCCGTCTGTTTCCCTACCTTCATCCGAAGAAATAGACGATACAAAACATTTTTCCAGGATACGAACGGAGTATATCGAGCGATTTGGATGATAATGAAATTCTTTGCTACTTTAAAGATCGAAACAGTCCGATAAATATGCCAAAGTGAATTCGCTTCTCCTTTGGAAGGATAGCGTTCGGTGCGTCTCACGGCCGCTCTCCCTTTAGCACGTCGTATAGATCCGACATATGATGCAACATGAAATCCGGTTTAAATGTCTGCAAATAGTCTTCCCCTTTTAACGCCCAGGCAACAGCGGCAGTGCGTACACCCGCATTTTGCCCTCCTAATATATCATGGAAATTATCCCCTATCATCAGGGCTTCTTCAGGCGTACGGTCTAAGCGCTCTAATGCCAGAATAAGGGGCTCAGGGTCTGGCTTGGCATTCGTCACATCATCCAGACCGATAACTGTCTCAAAATAAGAATCTATTCCAATCAGACGCAAGCCTCTTTCCACCATGTCACGCTTTTTCGTTGAAACAACAGCCATTTTCATGCCCATTTCATACAATCTGCGGAGCGTATCCTCCACTCCATCAAAGGCACTGACCAGTTCATCATGATTCGCTAAATTCCAAACTCTATATTCATCGATTAATTGGTCTGTCATTTCAGGTGCAATTGAAGAAAAGGTGTCATGCAATGAAGGACCGATGAAGGGCAATATTTCCTCTCTTTGAAAACGGCCTGGAAAATGGTCATTCAGTACATGTTGGAAGGTAGCGATAATTAATTCGTTCGTATCTCCCAAAGTCCCATCAAAATCAAACAATAAGGTAGTGATCGGTTTAACAGTCAACAACAGACTCCTCCTTCTCTCTCGGCTGTTTCCACAGCACGCTGACCGTAACAGTCAGCAATATGGCAGTCACAAGCCGTATTAAGAATAATGGCCAAATCGGAATGCCTAACGGTAAGAAGAGCAATGTGTCTTCAATCACCGCATGGCACGCCATTAAGAAAATAAATGCCAAAGTAATATCACGTTTGGAAACTCCATCTTCCTGAACAGCTTGAATCATGACACCTGCCCCATACGCTAGGCCAATTAACAGACCCGCGACAAGTGTCACGGAAGCATTTGGTTTCACGCCAATCAACTTTGTAAATGGGGCGACTCCATTTGAAAAACGTTCCAAATAATTTCGGTCTTTCACGAACTGAACAAATAGCATCAGCGGGATAACGATCAGAGCAAGCTGTAACACTCCGAACGTTGCTTTTTCTGTACCCAAAAGGATAATCTGCCAAATGCCGTCAGGAATAACTTCCGCTTTCGGAGTCAAACCGTATTGTGCGGTTTCCGAACCGCCTGTCCAGAAAAGGTTCAATAGTATGCCAGCAAGCGCTGCCAGTCCAAGACGGACCACAAGGACAAGCCAAAGCTTCACACCAACTTTCAGTGCCACGGCTGTTTCGATAAAAAGATTATGTGCGAAACTGATCATCACGGCTATGATGAATACTTCCTTCACCGTCAACTCTAGGGAGATGATCCCTGCAATCCCCGCATACAAATTCAATGCATTCCCAAGCACAAGTGGAACGGCTGCTTCACCGCGCAAGCCAAAGATATGCATGAGCGGAGAAATGAGTTCCACTAACCAAGGCAGGATAGGCGTAAATTGCAAGATGGTGACGAACAATGTAATAGGAAAAATGATTTTCCCCAGTGACCAAGTGGTTTTCAGCCCAGCCTGCAAACCGCTTTGCAACGTACTGGACAATGAGATATTATTTTTGTTTGTCTTCATAATTTTCATTCACCTTCATCACAAATCTTCGGTATAACAAGATCGCGATCCCAATAATAACGCCGGCAACAGATACCATCTGTGCCGCTCTCAAGCTGCCGATTACATACAGACTGTCCGTCCGCATTCCTTCAATGAAGAAACGACCGATCGAATACCAGATGACATAAAATAAAAAGATTTCTCCGCGCTTCATCTTCAATACTCTTCGAATGACTAGAATTAAAATTAGCCCTACAACATTCCACATCGACTCATACAGAAATGTCGGATGGTAGGTCACTCCTTCGATGGTCATCTGGTTCATAATCCAGTCTGGAATGATCGTGTTTTCTTTAAACGCATCTGAAACAGGACCACCATGCGCTTCCTGGTTCATGAAATTCCCCCACCGGCCGATAATCTGACCGATCAATAAGCCGGGCGCTGTAATATCCGCGACTTTCCAAAACGACACGCCGCGCTTCCTCGTAAAAATAATGGCCGTAATCACGGCACCGATCAGCGCACCATGAATGGCAATTCCGCCGTTCCAGATCTGGATAATCTGGCCGGGATGGTCACGATAATAATCCCAAGTGAAAATGACGTAATAAATACGCGCACTGATGATTGAAATCGGAATCGCCCAAATGAGCATATCCGTCAAAAAGTCAGGGTGCATGCCCCTTCTCAACATTTCACGTTGCACGATGATGAATCCTAATACAATCCCTAATGCAATGAGAATACCATACCAGCGTACTTCTAAAGCTGTATCCGAAGTGCCGATTCTAATCGCGACAGGATTAATCGCAAGTAAAAATAAATTCACTTAGTCGCTCTCCTCTGCTTTCAAAATTTCCGCATTCTCTGCGATTGCTTGGTCCAAACGCTTTGTAAATTCATCCGCTGCATTGAATCCTAGACGCTTCATACGGTAATCCATAGCAGCGACTTCAATGATGACCGCGATATTCCGACCTGGTCTGACCGGAACGGACAAGCGTGTAATTTGTGAATCAAGGATTTCAATCTTTTCCTCATCGATTCCCAAACGATCATAATGCTTATCCTCATCCCAAATTTCCAAGTCGACCGCCAACAGCACCCGCTTATCATCCTTCACTGCACTCGCACCGAATAACGTCATCATATCAATAATGCCAATGCCACGGATTTCCAACATATGCTTAAGCAACTTCGGTGACGTACCGATCAAAACGTTTTCCGATACTTGGCGAATTTCCACCGAGTCATCCGCGACAAGTCGGTGACCTTTTTTAATTAGTTCCAACGCGGTCTCACTCTTTCCAACGCCGCTTCCTCCAGTGATCAAGACACCGACACCATAGACGTCCACTAATACACCGTGGACTGTAGTCATAGGGGCAAGCTGACCGACTAAGTAATTCGTCAGCATGCCGGAAAATTGCGTCGTTTTGTAATCAGTGCGCAAAACCGGAACATTTTTTTCATCCGCCAGCTGACTTAGTTCTCTCGGTCCTTCTTCACCATGTGCAATAATGAATGCAGGCGTATCCTCCGAGCAAAGACGTTCCAAACGTTTTCTTCTCGTAATCGACGGCAATGTTTCCAAGAACGACATTTCCTTGCGGCCGATCAATTGCACGCGCTCCGATGGATAATAATCAAAATAACCAGCCATCTCAAGACCTGGCCGTGAAATATCGCTCATATTGATATGCCGATGAATACCTTCGTGTCCTGCAATCAATTCAAGGCCGAATCGATTCATAATATCTTCTACTGTTAGTTCCCCCATAAAGCTCCCCGCTTTCCAACTCGTGTCATAGCTATCCAAATCTTATTTTAACATGAAGAAAAAGAAATGAAATGGATTTATCCTTGTGATACTTCATACGGGCTGTCTCCTTTTTCAACAAGACAACTATCTACAGAGTAAAGGAGAGTGGATGAAAATGACACTAATCATTCTTGACGCTGGACATGGGCCAAACACGCCAGGAAAGAGATCCCCTGATGGAAAGCTGCGTGAGTTCCAGTTTAATTCGGCGGTTGCTGCACTTGTTGGAGATCGTTTAAGCCGGGAAGGTATCAAAGTTCGATACGTGCATGAGGCTTCACGTGATGTGCCCTTAAACGAACGGACGGCGCTTGCCAATCGATTACGGGCAGATGCGTATGTATCAATCCACGCAAATGCGCATGGTACTGGATGGAGCGAAGCACACGGGATTGAGACGTATATTTATCCACAGGCAAGCAAAAGTTCCTCCGTACTGGCGTCGCTAGTCCAAAAGAACATAATCACCGCCTGTCAACGAACCGATCGCGGTGTAAAGAAGGCAAACTTCGCTGTCTTACGAGATACTCAGATGCCAGCCATCCTGGTAGAATGCGGCTTCATGTCGAATCGCACAGAGGCTCTGTTGCTGCAGAGCAAAGCGTATCAACTGCAATGCGCAAGAGCGATTACGTTTGGGATTCTTTGTTGGGTTTATACCAAATAAAAAAGCCCCTGTCCAATCACTTATTTTGTGATTGGGCAGGGGTTAAAGCTAAAATTAGAGAATTGGTGATTAATAATGGCATCGTTGCTCTACGTTCTAGTCGGACGCTTTCTTACCTCTAGTCAAAGGTTTTGTTAGAATAAAAGATAAGTATTATGATTTACTATCCGAATAGGCGTGTGAAACCACAGCTAGTGAGCACTCCGGGATTTCCGCTCCAGACGGTACGCTTTCCGGGGGGCGTGGCCTTGAGCCTCCTCGTTCGCTTCGCTTCCTGCGGGGTCTCAAGACGCACGCTGATCCCCCAGGAGTCGACCGTCTTCCGCTCCAATCGCTAATTAGAGTGTAAAGTCATATGGCAAATTCCTTGTAATTTTTATAAATCTAGAAAGTGCTCCCACAGTCAGAGTACAAAACCGGCACTTTTCATTGACTTTGTTAAAGGGCAGAAGTGATTTTAACATCAACAAGCTCACAGGCAATGCTCCATGCCATTTAGCATTTGAACTATTATCACTATTGTTGGAGAACAAAACATTGCCACTTGAAAATTACGATGAACTACACTTTAAAGTTACCGTCACAAAGTAGGGATTCGAGCGAAAGACGGGCGAAATGCAAAAATGTGCTGCCAACGCTTCGCTTATGCTCGCAAAAGCCTTACTTCGTGACGGCTTTTCCTGCGGGATTTAGCGCGAATGATGAGACCCTGGACTGAGCGTAGCGAAGGAAGCGGCTCATCCGCGCCCCGCGGAAAGCGTCCGCCTGGAACGTAGATCAACGTTGCCCTTCCCCCCCTATTCTTGTTTCTTCAGCTCAAACACCCGCCCTATCACAAGATAAGTGACAGGGCGGGTGTTTTCATTTTCAAATATGTTTACAGTTCGATGGAGTTATAGTGGACTAAGACAGATCCAGTTCTGGATTCGCCGTTAACTTGTAAAGAGGCTTTCGTTTCATCGTCGCCGGCTTTGCTGAAACGAATCGTGCGGTGCAGGAATTGCTCTTGCTCTTCCACTCGCGAAACGTCTTTTAGCTGCAAATCCAGTTTTCCCATATTCGACGTAATTTCTCCCCTTAGACCTAGAGTAGAAGGAATATAAAGCTCCACTGTTCCGCTGATGGACTTCGCATCGAGACGTGTAGCTTCCGTTGAAGTCGTTGTCAGACTTACGTTGCCGTTCAATGACTTAGCATCTATGTCTATCAATTCTCCATCCACATACACACGGCCGTTCAATGTTTCGGCTTCGAGTTTATTGCCTCGCACCTTCAACAGACGGACCATTCCATTAGCGGTTTCCAATTCCGCTTCGTCAAATCGAATATGCGCACATTCGATTTTGCCATTGGCAGTTTTGATGCGCAGATTATCAAAATCTACTTTCTCCACTGTACAACCGCCATTCAAAAGACGGACGGAAAGTTTACGGTAAGGCTGCTGGCTAGGCACGTATAATTGGACATTCACTTGCACCATCTTCAAATCACTGCCGATTCGGAGTTTATTGCCGTCTTTCACAAACAACAGTTTATCAAGGAACTGTGCGCGCGCTTCCGTCTCTGAGTCGTGGTTGAAATGCTTAACAGAAAACTTCGCAGTGATTTCATCACTATCAGACGGAAGGACTTCCACTTTTCCGTGATCGATATGGATAATGATTTCCTCTACATCTTCTGCTGTTTTGTTTTCAGTATGGGTAAATGAAACGGACTTGCCAAATGGCGCTTCAAAATCGAATGTTTTCACTCTTTGGACAGCCGTATCCATAAATTGCATGAAACGATCTCCCGCCGTCATGAATTCTTTGCGAATATCTTCAAAAAAGTCATCTGCTGAAGATTCATCTGTCGTGTCTTGCGGATTCGTCGATTCTTTCTTTTTCTGTTGCTCATCAAACCAACGGTGATCCTGTTCAGTATGGAGATCGGAATGTTGCGCAGTAGACGGCTTTTCGTCTTGCACGGTGGATTCCGTTTGTTTCCCAAGTGCTTCCAACAATTTCAACGCTTCGTCTGCTGTGATTTTGCCTTCTTCCAGCAAAGTTAATATTCGTCTGCGTTCGTTTTGCATCTCTAGACTCCTCCTTGTTTTGAACATGCTTTTCATTTCCTATCTATTTATACGGCTGCGCTTCATAAAAGTTTCATTAGGAAGTTATTTCCCTGTTTTTCCGATTAGCTCTTTCATACGATTTCGGTCACGTTCCAAGATTGAACGCAAATACTTTCCAGTGTATGATGCCTCAACTTCTGCTACTTCTTCCGGTGTTCCTGTTGCGACAATTTCTCCACCTTTGTCTCCGCCTTCCGGGCCGATATCGATAATATAATCGACGGTTTTGATAACGTCCAGATTATGTTCAATAACGAGTACCGTATTACCGCTATCAACCAAGCGCTGAAGAACGTCTAGCAATTTCGCAATGTCATGAACGTGCAAGCCAGTCGTTGGTTCATCTAAAATATAAAAAGATTTTCCATTCGATCGCTTGTGCAGTTCGGAAGCTAATTTAACACGTTGAGCTTCCCCACCCGACAATGTGGTTGCGGGCTGACCCAGCTGAATATAGCCGAGACCAACGTCTACAATCGTCTGCAGCTTCCGGTGGATTTTCGGTATATTCTCAAAAAACATCATTCCATCTTCAACTGTCATCGCCAATACATCTGCGATATTCTTTCCTTTGTATGTCACTTCCAACGTCTCTCTATTATACCGTTTGCCGTGACACACTTCACATGGTACATAGACATCCGGCAAAAAGTGCATTTCGATTTTAATAATTCCATCTCCGCGACAAGCTTCACAACGACCGCCTTTGACATTGAAGCTGAATCGCCCTTTTTTATATCCGCGCACTTTCGCTTCATTGGTCATTGCAAAGACATCTCGTATATCATCGAATACTCCTGTATATGTTGCCGGATTGGACCGCGGAGTACGTCCGATCGGTGACTGATCAATATCAATGACCTTCTCGAGATGTTCAATTCCGCTGATTTCGTCAAATTTTCCCGGCTTTTGTTTTGAACGGTTCAATTTCTGAGCCAATGTCTTATGCAGGATTTCATTTACGAGCGTACTTTTACCTGAACCCGAGACACCCGTAACAGCGATGAACTGGCCTAAAGGGAACTCAACATCCAAATGTTTTAGATTGTTTTCAGCCGCTCCTTTAATGACAATACTGCGTTCATCCCTAGGTCTGCGCTTTATAGGCAGCGGAATAAATAATTCACCGCTTAGATATTTTCCAGTCAGTGATTTTTTGTTTTTCATGACTTTAGCAGGTGTCCCGGCTGCCACAATTTCTCCGCCTGCTACACCGGCTCCAGGACCGATATCGATTAAGTAATCGGCAGCCATCATCGTGTCCTCATCATGCTCGACAACGATTAATGTATTGCCGATATCTCGCATATTTTGCAAGGTGGAGATAAGCCGGTCATTATCCCTCTGATGCAAACCGATGGATGGCTCGTCCAAGATATAGAGGACACCTGTCAGACGGGAACCAATTTGAGTTGCGAGGCGAATCCGCTGTGCTTCACCACCGGATAATGTGCCTGCAGAGCGTGATAAGTTCAAATAATCCAAGCCAACGTTAATTAGAAAACCTAATCGCTCTTGGATCTCACGCAGAATCATATCGGCAATTTGTGCGTCTTTTTCTGATAGCTGAAGCTGGTTGAAAAAACTCACGGTATCTACAATAGAACGTTCCGTGATTAGACCGATATGCTGACCGTCAATCAATACAGCAAGCGATTCAGGCTTCAAGCGATAGCCGAGACAAGCAGGACATGGCCGCTCCGTCATATATTTTCCCATCTGCTCACGAATGTAATCGGACGACGTCTCATGATAACGCCGCTCAACATTGCGTAAGACTCCTTCAAAATAAATATTGCTGTCGCGGGTACTGCCGAATTCATTTGTATAACGGAAGTGGATTTTCTCTTTGTTAGAACCTTTCAAGAGTTTTTCCAGGTCTTCATCCGCCAGCTCACCGACCGGCACATCCATGGCAATACCATGATGCTTCGCAACGGTTTTCAGCAATTCCGGATAGTATTGTGAACTTGTCGGTTCCCAAGGAGCAATCGCATGCTCTTTCAACGTCAGTTCCTTATTGGGAATGATCAAGTCGGGGTCCACTTCCAGTTTCATGCCTAATCCATCACATTCTGGACAAGCACCAAATGGACTGTTGAATGAAAACATACGCGGCTCCAGCTCACCAATGGAAAAACCGCAAATCGGACACGCGTGATGCTCACTGAAAAACAACTCTTCTTCGCCAATTACATCTACGATGACATTTCCGTCAGCAAGACGTAATGCCGATTCCAGCGAGTCACTAAGACGTGTTTCAATGCCCTCTTTTATGACAATTCGGTCAATGACAATTTCAATCGTATGTTTTTTGTTTTTATTTAATTCGATATTATCATCTAGATCCATGGTTTCTCCGTTGACCCGCACTCGGACATACCCTTGTTTTTTAATGTCTTCAATTAATTTCGCATGCGTTCCTTTTCGCTCCGAAACGATTGGAGCAAGGACTTGAATGCGCGTTCGTTCCGGCAGTACCATTACCCGATCGACCATTTGCTCGACGGTTTGCGTGGAAATTTCCGTGCCGTGCAATGGACAGACAGGCTTTCCTACCCTTGCATAGAGCAAACGTAAATAGTCGTAAATTTCAGTAACTGTACCGACCGTCGAACGAGGATTTCGGCTAGTCGTCTTTTGATCGATCGAAATAGCAGGAGACAGTCCCTCTATAGAATCGACGTCAGGTTTGTCCATTTGCCCTAGGAATTGCCGGGCGTATGCAGACAAGGATTCCACATAACGCCGCTGCCCTTCTGCGTAGATCGTATCAAAAGCAAGCGAAGACTTACCGGAACCCGATAATCCAGTGATGACTACTAACTGATCACGAGGGATTTTAACGGTAATATCTTTTAAATTATGCGCTCTTGCACCTTGGATCACTAGTTCTTTATTTTTCATCCAGCCTCTACCTTTCTGCCTTCAGTTCTATAATACTGTCCCGTAACTCGGCTGCTCTTTCGAAGTCCAAAGCCTTTGCTGCGTCCTTCATCTCTTTTTCCAATTTTACGAGCAGCAAGCCTCTTTCCTCCTTAGACAGTTTCTTGCCTTCTATTCTGCGCTGTAAGTAAGATTCCGTTTCTTCCGCCACTTGAGTCGCACGGATTACTTCGCGTATCGGCTTTATAATTGTTTGTGGTGTAATGCCATGCTCTTTATTGTACGTAAGCTGTATTTCCCGGCGTCGTTCTGTTTCCCCAATCGCTTTTTCCATTGAATCCGTCATTTTGTCTGCGTACATAATTACGCGTCCTTCAGAATTACGCGCCGCCCGCCCAATCGTCTGGATTAGAGCACGTTCAGAGCGCAGGAATCCTTCTTTGTCGGCATCCAAAATAGCCACTAACGAAACTTCCGGTATGTCGATCCCTTCCCGCAGCAAGTTGATACCAATCAGTACATCGTATGTGCCAAGACGCAATTCTCGTATGATTTCAGTACGTTCAAGCGTCTTCACTTCCGAATGAAGGTACTGCACCTTTATACCGATATCCTTCAAGTAATCCGTCAGATCCTCCGACATTTTCTTCGTCAGTGTCGTAATCAATACGCGTTCATCACGTTCAATGCGCAACTGAATTTCATCCAATAAATCATCGATCTGCCCCTCAATCGGACGCACTTCGATGATCGGATCAAGCAGACCCGTCGGACGGATGATCTGCTCAATCATCTTATCTGTATGCTCAATTTCATAAGGACCCGGCGTAGCGGAAATATACATCGCCTGACTGATATGCTTCTCAAATTCCTCGAACATCAACGGACGGTTATCAAGAGCGGACGGTAAACGGAAACCGTGTTCTACCAATACCTTCTTACGAGCTTGGTCGCCATTGTACATGCCTCGGATTTGCGGCAGCGACACGTGGCTTTCATCGACTACTATCAAGAAATCATCAGGAAAATAATCGAGCAGCGTATACGGTGTCGCTCCCGCCTCTCGTAACGTCAGATGTCTTGAGTAGTTTTCGATACCCGAACAAAAACCCATTTCACGCATCATTTCCAAATCATAGCGTGTCCGTTGCTCCAATCGTTGCGCTTCCAGCAATTTATCGTTCTCACGTAAATATTTGAGTTGTTGCTCCAATTCAATTTCTATATTTTCGATCGCCTTCAACAATTTCGCTTCCCGCGTTACGAAGTGGGAACCTGGGAAGATCGCTACATGATCCCGATCGCCAATCACTTCACCTGTCAAGGCGTCTACTTCCCGAATGCGTTCAATTTCATCCCCGAAGAATTCAAGACGAATACAGCGTTCGTCGCGTGAAACCGGAAATACTTCCACTACATCTCCTCTGACTCGGAATGTTCCGCGGGTAAAGTTGATGTCATTGCGCTCATATTGAATGTCTACCAGTTTGCGCAATAATTCATTGCGCGGAATTTCCATGTCTCTTCGCAGTGACAGAACCATCTCGTTATACTCTTCAGGAGAACCGAGACCGTAGATACAAGATACGGATGCGACAATCAGCACATCATTACGTTCAAATAAGGAACTGGTCGCAGAGTGCCGCAGTTTATCAATTTCATCATTGATAGAGGAATCTTTCTCAATATACGTATCCGTCTGCGGTACGTACGCTTCCGGCTGATAAAAGTCATAGAAGCTGACAAAATACTCGACAGCATTGTCAGGAAAAAACTCTTTAAATTCACTATATAATTGGCCAGCCAATGTTTTATTATGGGCAATGACCAGTGTTGGTTTATTGATTTCGGTTAGGACGTTGGATACGGTGAAAGTTTTCCCGGTCCCCGTTGCACCTAACAGCGTTTGATGCTTTTTGCCTTCTTTTATACCACCAACAAGGCTCGCGATCGCTGACGGCTGATCTCCTTGAGGTGTATATGGGGCTTGCAATTGAAATGTTTCGTTCAAAAGGTTCCACTCCTATTCTAAAACACCTAGTCCATCTATTTTACCACAGCTACAGTTTTTTCTAAAGAAATAACGAACGTACGTTTTAAGCTAACTATGTATGTATTTTATTGTACCCTTTAAGTCGTTAAAGAAACTCTTGTCGAGAAGGAATAACGAAGCAAATAAAACAGACGGACGCATCAAGGCGCGGCCTGACCGTTTCATTTTTTTGTGAATGCATGCTAGTTAAGCTGCACCTCTTCAGACTAGCCATATACCGCACATGAAATATACATAAGAGGATAATTAATTATCTTCATACAAAAAGAGCTGTTCGAAAGGTCAGATAAAGATGACTTTCCGGACAGCTCTGTCTTATGTTATTTAGGCTGATATTCATATCCTTGTTCTTGAGTGAACTCTTGGAGTTGTTGTGTATACATTTCAAATGCTTCTTCATCGCGACGATCCAACGCGTCATCGATCAGGTTCATAATGCGGGCTTGCGTTTGTTCCCAGTGAATGTGTTGCAGAAACAGATCCCAATAAATTTCATTCAGCAGCTTTTCTGCCTGGAGAGAAGTGCTGTTGTTCCCTACGGCTTTTAAAAATTCAGCATATGAGTTGTTATTGTTCATCTCTCTCACCCCTGATACCTTTTAGTAATTATATATGCAAATAAACCAGAATTGCAACCACATTATGAACTATTCGAACTTTTGAATGATTTCTATATAGTCAGTTAACAATTTACTAGGTATATATATTCAGATAATTCAACTCTATGAAGGTGACTTATAACGAAGCTACTAGACCGACAATTCGACTGCACCATTTTTGAATGGCGAATTCACAGCTGACATTTATTTTTTTCTCGTCGCTCGACTGACAATGGGTTCGGGACAGAGTATGTGTTATGCGTTGTGCTTTGGCACCGCTTCGCCGCTGGGGGATTGCCTCCCGCCAAGAGCCAACTAGCAAAGAACGCTAGCTGTCTCATGGCTACGGCCGACCCCGCAGTTGCGGCTTCGCTAGAATCGTCAAAATAATGAGTGTAGTGTTTAAAATTGAGATAGCCTCAGAATCCGGCTTCTTAGTCGGAGGACAATATACAATTAGATACCCAGTGCTTTCGCTTACTAAACGCAGGCGCCTTACAAGCGGTAGGCGGAGCGATGAGACAGACAGGCGATCTTCCTGACTGGCTCATTGCGGGAGCCATCCGCAAGCGCCGAAGTGTTTTCAGTGACCATACTCCCGCCACACACACTGTGCCTTGCACCTTTTCTAACCTAGCAGCATAAACTAAATTTCTACTTCCTGCTCTTTCGTCAAACGAATAGTAGCCTCACCGATTATAACTGCAACTACTGCAATAAGGACCGGAATCAGACTTAATCCGTACAATGGCAATGCTGCCAACAGGAGGAGGATGGCTTGCAGCATGATTAACTTTCTTACAAGCGCGCGAACAGCCTTACTCTGGGACCTTTCCTCTTCTTCCGGGAAAAGCTGATCCATCGTAAACTCAACTCCGCCTTCAAGCGCCAAGATTAGTTGTACCGCTGTCGCGAATGCTAATGCACCGACGAAGATGAAAGAGACGATAGGTATAGGAATCAGAAATGCACCAAGCGCCGACAATACAGTCAGCCTAAGCCATAGCCAGAATGTGTCGTCGGTCCGGATGAACGTGCGCCCGACAAGATAAGCTTGTACATTTCGGCGTTCGAATCTCGCACTTTTCATTGCGAACTTTAGCCAATTCCGTTTACTGACGGAACCGACTAGATGCGGTACTTCCGTGAAGTAATTGGCAAATCGATAAAAACGCATCATTCGATTTTGTTCCAACTCTATGAACTGCTCATATGGAAATGGCTTTTGAACAGCTTGTTTTTCCCACCACTTTGTATAGAGGATCGCCACTAAGATGCCTGCGATGAACGCAATGGGACTCCAAGTCAATCCGAAATAAATCGCCAAAAACGCCAACACGAAGCGAATCATACGATCTGGCCAGACAAATTCATTGTTGGCAATTCGAACATTGTATTCTGTACCAACAAATAGCCCTTTCAATGCAATAATCAATAACACAGCTAGTATATAGTCAATACCTGTCCCCACTTCCGTAGCTTTCAATAAAGGAAGAGACACGACCACAGCAATGAGCGGCAGAGGTAACTGCGAAAATGTAGACCATGACAGTGAGCGTTTCATGTAACCTGGCAATTGATGTTCTAACGGCAAGAAATAGACGATATCAGCAGGCTTCAGCAATGTCGTGGGTGCAGATTTCATTAAGATCAATGCGATAATGAAGGATACGATCAATGCAGATGGAAAACTGACCGGCACTTCTTTCAACCATTCGCTGTAGGCATATCCGCCCGCTCCGATTGCAAACATGAAGACGATTGCAAGGTGTCCGGTGAATACATAGCGCATATATTTCTGCAATTCATTGACATAATGAAAGAATCGCTGTCCCCAAATATCATGCATGCTGTTCATAATCAGATTCCTCGGTCATCGCAATATATAAATCATCCAACGTTGCATTGGGGCGCCCGAACGCTTTACGCAAATCGTCCATTGTACCGTTCGCCCGGACTCGGCCTTCATGGAGCAAGATGATTCGGTCGCAATATTTTTCCGCTGTCGCAAGGACATGTGTGGACATCAAAATGGATGCACCCGCTTTTTTGCGCTCAATAATTTGATCTAGCAACGCTCGAATCGCCAGCGGGTCTAAACCGACAAATGGCTCATCGATGATATATAGTTTCGGCTCCACTAAGAAGGCACACATGATCATGACCTTTTGCCGCATACCTTTAGAAAAGTGGGCAGGAAACCATTTCAAACGTTGCTCCATTCGAAATTCCTTTAATAACTGTTCCGTACGTATTTCAAATTGTTGCTTGTCCAATCCATACGCCATCGCAGTCAGCTCAAGATGCTCCTGTAAAGTGAGCTCTTCGTATAGAACCGGCGTTTCGGGAATATAGCTGAATGACTGCCGATAATGTGCTTTATCGCTAAATGTTGCTCCGTCAATTTTGATTTGACCTTGTAGAGGATTCATCACACCGATAATATGTTTGATTGTTGTACTTTTGCCCGCGCCGTTCAGACCGATCAAACCAACCAATTCCCCTTCTTCTATCTGGAATGAAAGGTCGTGCAAAACCGGCTTGCGCGTGTAACCGCCTGTTACGTGTTCTAGTTCTAGGATTGCCATTATAGTTCCTCCAATCTTCATTTTCATTTTAGCAAAGAAAATATAAAATTGCTCTGTCTGCCTTCGTTAACTATCAGAAAATATGCTACAATACATCCAAACATGAAAGGAAGTGTAGAAATGACCTCATGTATTTTCTGCAAAATTGTTGAAGGCTCCATCCCGGGTGAAAAAGTTTATGAAGATGAGCATGTCATCGCGTTTATGGATATCATGCCCGTCACTAAAGGTCATGTGCTTCTCATACCTAAAACACACCGTGAAAACTTGTATGAATTGACAGAAGAAGAGGCTTCCAACCTATTTAAAGTCGCTCCTAAAATCGCAAACGCATTGAAAGAAGAATTTCAGCCTGTCGGGTTGAATCTGTTACAGAATAACGGTTCTTTTGCCGGGCAATCTGTATTTCATTTTCATATGCATTTTATTCCTCGCTATGATAAATCGGATGGTTTCCAACCTGAATTCAATTCGAAAGTGGAACAATTCCCAATGGAAGTCGTTTCTGAGTTAGCAAATAATATTAAATTGAGATTACAAGCATAAGATGTTTTGATGAAAGCTTTTCCTTAGGAAAGCTTTCTCCTGCATAATAAATGTACGATCTTTTCTTGCCCATCCGTGGCTTGCATGCTTTAATAAAATAATAACCTTCAAAAGGAGTGTTTTCTACATGAAAGCGTCTACATTCTTTATCGGCTTAGCGGCAGGTGCTGTCACTTCCGCCATTACAGTACTATACTCAACTCCAAAACCTGGCAGCGAGTTGCGATCCAGTGTAAAAACAGCTTCGCTAGAGATGAAAGATAAGTTGAAAGATGTCAGAGGTAAAGTAGCGGATCTAAAGGATTCTGTCACAGATTTGACAAAGGAAACAAAAGAACTGGTTCCAGAAACTGTAGAGGAAATGAAAGACTCCGTAGCCGACTGGAAGCGTTCAACTGAACACAATAAAAAACGTTTGGAAAAAGAGATCTCTGCAATCCAAATTGCTTTAGAGGACCTTGAAAAGTCCATTAGCAATCGTTAATTTGGCTGGATAAATCGCCTCTGTGTATCAGTTCAACCACCTGGCTGATCAAAGTGTAAGGAGAGGCTGCAGAATATCGTCGTGAATGTCGACCATATTCTGTAGGCACTTACACCTAGCATTAGTTATTTTATTATTCCGTCTTTTTTTTTTGTTGCTTTTTTGCTATAATAAATAAAAAGACTGACAAGAAAGCAGGTGCCCCGATGGCAGAGCAGAATATTACACGTAAAGATGCCATGATCTTCAATCAGCGCGTCGCCCAAATGTCCAAAGCATTATGGAAGGCTGTTGAAAAAGACTGGCAGCAATGGATCAAACCTTATGATCTAAATATTAATGAGCACCATATTTTATGGATTGCCTATCATCTAGAAGGCGCCACAATTTCCGATATCGCTAAATTTGGTGTGATGCATGTTTCTACCGCGTTCAACTTCTCTAAAAAACTAGAACAGCGAGAACTCCTCTACTTCTCCAAAAAAAATGACGATCGACGCAATACATATGTGACTGTAACGGAAGAAGGAAAGGACCTGCTGATTAAAATGAACGCCAATTACCATAATGAAGATTACAGTATCCTCCAAGGTTCCTTGCCGATAAGAGATATTTATGGAAAATTCCCAGAGTTCTTAGAGGTAATGTCCGTTCTTCGCAATATTTACGGGGATGATTTCATGGATATTTTCGAACGCGGTTTTCAGAATATCGAGAAGACTTATGAAGATCAAGAAGATTATCTTCAGAAAACAGAAGTGGAAACATAAGAACCACCGTTAATCAATTCGGTTTTTTTCTTTTACTCGCATACTCTGATATGATAATATAGACGCATAATGAGGAGGTTTAAAATGGTTCTCACAATTACCATTCTATTTTCACTGTTCTACTTATTTCAAATTAATAAAATGACATTTGCTCTTTGCCAATCTAGAGAGATTCCAGAAGAGAAGCAGCCGAAAATCTATCGGACTGTTAATATTCTCATCACAATCCTTATCTTGTCTTTATATGTGGAAGTTTTCTTTCACGCTTAAAATGATTATGTATGCCCGCCCCGCTCACGGGGCAGGGCTTTTTTTAATACAAGTACGCTGCACCAACAATAATCAACAAGATGAACAAAACAACAATTAAAGCAAAGCCGGATGTACCTGCCCCGCCGTGATTATAACCGCTCATGAAGGCACCCCCTTTCACACTGTATCTTATGCGAAAGTGGAAAAAAGCGGTTGGGCGTTGTAAAAAGAAGGAACCTTTTTGTTTTTCAAACGTTTTATGCTATAGTGATATCTTGAAATGACATTTAGATTAGGGGAGTTATTTGATGAAAAAGAAAATTTTAGCTTTTACACTTGCAGCATCCGTTGCAGCATTGTCTGCATGTTCAGGCAATGGGGATAGCGAAGTCGTCATGACATCTAAAGCAGGAGATGTGACGAAAGAAGAATTCTATAAAGAGATGAAAGATTCCGTTGGTGAACAAGCATTGCAGATGATTGTTCTCGAAAAAGTTCTTGAAGATAAGTATAAAGTCGATGAGAAAAAAGTTGACGAAGAGTTCGACAAGAATAAAGAACAGCTTGGCGATAACTTCGAAGCCTTCTTGGCACAACAAGGACAAACACCTGATAGCTTCAAGAAAATGATTCGCCTGAATATGTTACAAGAGGCTGCATTGACTGATGGAATTGAAGTATCTGATGAAGAACTGAATAAGCGCATCGAGGAGTCTCAATCCGAGATCAACGCTCGCCATATTCTTGTGGAAGACGAAGAAACAGCTAAAGAAGTAAAAGAAAAACTGGACAAAGGTGAGGACTTTGCGAAAGTCGCAAAAGAATACTCTACAGATCCAGGTTCTAAAGAAGAAGGCGGAAATCTAGACTGGTTCGGTTACGGAGTTATGGTTCCTGAATTCTGGAATGCAGCTTACGACCTTGAACCAGGTACAATCAGTGAACCTGTTCAATCTGAACACGGCTTCCACATTATCGAAGTAAAAGAAAAGCGTAAAAAAGAAGATGAGAAGATCACTGATGAAAAGAAAGATGAAATTCGTCAGGAACTTTTGATGGAAAAAGCAGATGAGAATGAATTGTTAACAAAAGTATCCGATTTGGTGAAAGCGGCTGACGTTAAAATTAAAGACAGCGATCTAAAATCTGCACTCGATTTGTTCAAGATGGAAGAACAACCAGCAGATTCTGAAGAAACTCCTGACGTCGAAGAAGAACAAAAAGATTCAAAAGACGCAGAAGCTGAAGGAAAAGAAGAAAGTAAATAAGGTGAAAAAACTCCCGTGATATTAGTGCCACGGGAGTTTTCTTTAATCTATTTACCGGATTACTCAAATGTCGGCTTATAAAACGATCGATTGTCGAGCGGGAATACACGCTCAGAAAATTCACCTGGGTTTGTTTTGGACATGACGCGATTCAACATATTCATCTTCGCATCAATATTATCAATATAATGCAGAATTTCAGCTTCCTTCAGCATAGGCCGCTTCGGGCTGCCCCATTCTTCTTTGCCGTGATGAGACAATACCATATGCTGCAGCAGCATGATCTCTTCACCATCGATCTCGAGTTCCTCAGCCGCCTTCGAAATTTCATTCACCATGATGGTAATATGGCCGAGAAGATTTCCTTCGATCGTATATTGTGTACCGATTGGGCCGGAAAGCTCAATAACTTTTCCGATATCGTGCAAAATAATTCCCGCATACAATAAATCTTTATTCAGTGTTGGATACAGCTCTGCAATCGCCTTACCGAGCTTTAGCATGGACACAACGTGATCCAACAGACCAGTTACATAGTCATGATGGTTTCTTGTCGCAGCAGGATACAACATAAAATCCGCTTGGTGTTTTTTCAATAAATGACGAGTGACACGCTGGATATCCGGATTTTTCATCTCAAAGAAATACTGCATTAACTCTTCAAAGAGCACTTCTTTGCTTTTTTCAGCAGATGGGACCAGATCTGCGATCGTAACGCCTTCTTCTTCCTTCATCGGACGAATTGCTTTAATACGTAATTGGTTTTTGCCACGATATTCATGGATTTCGCCGCCTACTTTGACGATGGTCGCTGCCTGATACAACTGTGCCTGTTCTTCACCAGTATCCCATAGTTTTGCTTCGAGATCTCCGCTTTTATCTTGCAGAATCAGTGTCATAAATGGACTGCCTTGTTGGGTGATGCCTTTTGTAGCCTGTTTAATCAAGAGAAATAGATCAACAGGCTCTCCTACTTGATGTTCCAATAATTTTTTCATAACTGGATCTCTCCTTTTACCCTTGTTCCAATCTCGACTTTATGTACGTCACTCGTCCATTTCGATTTCATTTCTTCATGGCAGGTGAAATATAAAAATTGATGAGATGGTTGCAACTCTTTAATAATTTCTATCATACGCGAAAGTCTCTCATTATCAAAGTGAACAAATGGATCATCCATAATAATAGGAAATGGTGCACGATCCGACAGGGCGGAAGCTAATGCGAGCCGCAATGAAAGATAAGCCTGCTCTTTTGTCGCTTGACTCAGTTCATTGATCATAAATTTCTGACCGTTCTGCGCCGCAGCTTGGAAATATCCTTCTGAAGTTAAACCAAGTGTGCGATATCGATATGCAGTTAAACGGCTAAACCATTCATTTGCCAGTTCCAAAACAGCCGGCAATTGATGTTCTTTCCACTCACTCATCGTTTGCCTGATGGCTTCCGTTACTGCTTTTCGAACCGTCCATTGTTTTGCCAATTCCTCGAGTTCCGCTTTTCTTACTTCGAACACTTGCTGGAGCTCGCTGAAAGTCTTACTCGTTCCCATCTGTGCAAGCTCATGATCTACTTTCACTTGCTCATCCACCAGCTCGGTCACTTCTTTACGGATAACTTGCAGACGGTGCGCTGTCTGTTCACGGCTTCGTTCGAGCTCAGGTAACGTCCAGTCGACTGTCAGAGGTTCTTTTGTATACATCGAGAGTTGTGAATTAATCTCCGCTAGTTGGCGCTTCAGTAATTGCGCATTTTGATCATTTTGATAAGCAGTATAAAATTGCTCTTTCTCTGACACAGCCGTCCGGTCGAACAACTCCTGGATTTCTTGTTGCACTGCTTTCAAAAGTGCATTCGTTTCCTGCAACTGACCATCAAGATCTTCAAGGGTTTGCTGTTGGTTGTAGTACTTTCCAAGCAGTTCCTTCTGATCCATCAGTTCTTGGCGCAAATGTTCATACAATGCACTTTCCGCTACAGGTCCAATCAAAGATTCGACCTCGTCCATTTGGTTTTGCAGTTGTTGTTTTCCTGCCTCCAAACGTTGCTGCCATGTGTGTTGCTCTGCTAACGTGTCCTGCAGCTCACGCAACAAACGGAAGCTCTCTTGGATGTTGAATGTCAGATCGATCGGATCATCTTGTACGGCTTTTTTCAACGCACCGATTGCTTGCTGCTTTTGCCGATGTGATTGCTCCATCTCAGTAGCTAGTTTCTGTAATTTACGGTCCAGCCTTTCAATCTCTGTATATACTTGCTGTTGGGTTCGCTGCTGTGTTTCAAAGCGCTCCTCCAGGCTCTCCATCTCAGCGGCCAATGATTCATGTTCTTGAATAAAAGTTCGTTGGTCTTCCAATGTAGCTGGTTGCTTTTTCCTTAGAAACATTCCGACAATTAAACTGATCACGCCTAAAATCGCGATGAACCACTGCTGTTGCCATATACCATATACTCCAATAATGAGACCAATGACGAGTAAGAATAATGGAACCAGGCGCTCCGATGATTGCTGATGATTCGCTACAGACAGCATAAGTTTCGCTTCTGAAAGTTGCCGTTTCAACTCAGGCCATTTCGCCAGCTTCTTCATTTCCTGTTCTGTGATAGCTTGGCGTTCAAGCTGTTCTTTCCGCTGCTCTGCTTCCTGGCGCTCACTTTCCGCTTCTGCAAGCATACGATTCAGTGTTGTCAATTGTTGCTCCGCCTCAGCCTGTTCCTGCACTAGCGGTTCTAATTGACGCTCTCTCTGAATTGAAATATCCATCTGTTCGATAGCTAATAACTGAGCCTCTGTCAGAGCAAGACGATGTGTCAGCTGTTGTTTTTTCGTCGCGAGCAATCGGATTTCCTGTTCAGCAGAGAGCGTGTCCGTTCGCAAGCGATGCCATTCTGCTTCTTGAGCCACCCAACGTTCCAACTGCTGCCGTTCACTTTCTGGTCGCAACCCGACTAGTTCAGTTTGCCATTGTTGCTGTTCTTTTTCTAAACGAGCCTTTTTTATTTCCAATTCCGTCTGTTTGCTGGCTAGCTCTTCATACCTTCGAATACCGTCTGCCGGGAAGTCCCCGCTTGGATACTCGGCCAATTGCTCTAAAAGTTGTTGCTGTCGTTGTTGCAGCGGGACGATCTGCATCGCGGTCATCTGTTCATCCGCTTGTACATGCAGCTGCTGTTCTTCCAGTCGCAAGGCTTTCACTTGCTCTGTCAATTGGTGTTGCCGTTGCGTTAACGGTTCGTAGGCTGCAAGTTTCTGCTGTTCGTTTTGGATTGCGTGTTCAAGTTCTTTTATTTCCGCTAGTTTTTGATTCATTAGCGGCAGTTTTCCGGACTTCTTAAATAAGCCGGCTGTTTCTTTTTCTAATTTCTTTTCCAATTTCCACAGCGTGTCGAGACCTGTAGTGCCAGATGCCAGCAAGGTGCGGCTCAGTTCATCTTCGTCCATCTTGTCGAGACCTTGCAGCTGAAACAGCGAGAACGAGAAGATCGCTTCAAACGCCTGGCGGTCATAGCCTCTCAATAAATATTTCAGCTCTTCTTCCCCTGCCGTCCGTCCATCTTCAAACTGTATTCTGACGTCACCCGAGGACTTACCTCGCACTCGTTCAATCATCCAATTGCCAAATTCTGCGTCCGTTACATAAAGACAACCGCCATACTTTCCGCCTGTTTTCGGTTCATAGCGAAGTTCTTGCTGATTCTTTTGCGGGAATCCGAATAAAATATGAAGAATCGCTTGCTGAATCGTCGTCTTGCCCGCTTCATTCGGACCATATAGAAGATTCATGCCATTAGAAAATTTGATTTCTACATTCTCATGCTGACCAAACCCATATAGGACGATCTTTCGAATATTCATTTGATCACCCTTCCTTCAGCAATTCATTTGCCAATAAAGCAGCCGCTTGCTGTTTCAATTGTTCTATATCATGTGGTTCCAAACGTTCCAAATAACGCCCTGCCCGATGACTGTATACATCTTTCACAAGATTGTTCCAGTCGTCCTGCTCCCATTTTTCTATTGTTTGTTCTATAGGTTCCAGCAAAGCTTTCGGCAACTCCCTATTCGTAACCAAGGGCCATTCAATTGATGAAATCCACACAAACGGCTCCATACCGCTATATTGTTCCCTTAATACATCCAGCCATTCCGATTCAGTAGATGCCCCCTGCAGATCATCACTCAGTCCCTCGACGTGCTCCATCACCAGTTCCACTACCACACTTCCTGACTCGGCAACCAGCCCGTCGATCGCTTCCTGACACTTCGTCAACCAAGCATCCGCAAATTCAATCCCTTCACACGAAATAGTCAATTCAGTAAAGACAATATCCGAAGTCTCAACAAACTTCAAAGATGCTTTTTCACTGGATAACGAAATATCGTAAAATCCTTTTATTCCTTGTTCTTTCCGATGCCGTCCCTGCAAATTTCCGGGATAAACGATGGGAGGATATTCCACTAACTGCTGACGCTTATGGATATGTCCCAGCGCCCAATAGTGATAGTTCTTTTCCTGCAATTCACGGATAGTGAACGGTGCATACACAGCATGCGCGGAATCTCCCGCCACACTGCCATGCAGCAAACCAATATGAATACCTTCACCGTGCGCACTAGGATATTTCTCGATCATCGGTTCTCTCACATGCCGCTGAGGATAACTAAAGCCGTGCAAGAACACATCTTTCCCCTTTACAGTCATCTGCTTCTGTTCTACTTCTTCTGAAAATACCTGCACATTAGCCGGCAATGAGACTCTTGTCCAATTACCTGCCAAATGATCATGGTTTCCATACGTCATGAATACAGGAATCCCAACATCAAAAAGCCGTTGCATTCCTTGCTGAAAACGAATTTGCGCACGTAAGCTTCGGTCTTCTCCATCATATACATCGCCGACGATTAAGATAAAGTCTGGCTGTTCTTTCACTGCATAATCTATAAAGCGATCAAATGCCGTGAACGTCGATTGTTGCAATCTAAGCAATTGCCCGGCGGCGGCCATGCCTTTAAAGGGGCTGTCCAAGTGCAGATCAGCTGTATGTAAAAATCGGATCGTCTCCATAAATGCACCTCTCCCACGAATACTCGTTCTCTATTTTACCATAAGCCATCTCCAACTGAAAAGAGCATGAAAAACAAGGACTGCCCCGAAAGTCATTTAAAAATGATTTCTTCTTCGGAACAGCCCTTGTTCTTTTTATTGTATCATGCGTTTGCCTGTGATCATTAACTGCCTGTACTAGATCATAACAGTATCACTAGCGCTCATAACGCAGTTTCTCTCTCTTAGATGGCAAAGCCTTTATCAAAACCGTATCTCTTTCGTCAAAAACCATTGACATCTAAGAGTATATTATTCTTTCCCTAATTGAATTGCTTTTTTCAAGTCTTTCAATGAGCGCGATGGACCGTACATCAACACCCCGCCACGATAGACCTTCGCTCCAAACCAGCCGAGCACGATAATCGTCGCAACCATAATGGCAATCGAAAGCAAGGGTTCCCATAACGGCAAATCCAACATACCGACACGCAAGAACATAACGAGCGGTGTGAAGAATGGAATGAACGAAGCAATCTTCAAATAGCCTAGCTCAGGATTCCCAAGACCTGTTGCCGCAATGATGAATGCCGCTACCACGAGCAATGACATTGGCATGATCATTTGCTGGACATCCTCTGTACGGCTGACAAGCGAACCAAGCAACGCTGCCAGTGTGGCATATAAAAAGTACCCCAACAAGAAGAAAATCACCGCATAGACTAACGTGCTGACTTGTAAATTTTCTAGACTGAAGAATGCGGAAAGTTCATTTTCTTCTCCCATCGAAGAAAGTTTGTACGCAATGAATCCCGCCAATCCATAAACCACAATCTGAACAATCCCTAATGATCCGATACCCAGCACTTTCGCAAACATATGCTTAACCGGCGATACACTCGATATCAAGATTTCCATTACACGCGAAGACTTCTCCGTCGCCACTTCTGTAGCAATCATGGAAGAGTAAATAATGACCGCAAAATAAATGACGAACATCAGCACATAAACTAGCACTCGCGCCTGATTCAGTTCATCCTCTGACTTAGCTGAATCAGAAATATTTTGTTTTTCAAATTGAATCGGCGCAAACAAAGTAGCTACTTGTTCACCGGACAGCGATAATTGCTCTGCTTTTACTTCCGTCTGAATCGACTGCAATGCATCTTGTAAGGCAGAAGGCAAATAGTTATCCACCAAGCTTGCTGTCGTATACGTTGCTTGAATGGTCTGCGTTGCGTCCAAATCCAATTCAATGAATGCTTCGATGTCTTCCTCTTTCACTTGTTTTAACAACTGTTCTTTCGGTTCATCCGCAAGCTCGACTTTAATCTCTTCATCACTTTGCTTGAGCTGTTGTTGCAAACGCTCAGCCAACATACCGCTTTGATCTAAAACAAGTACTTTATCTTCTTTGCTGTCTCCTATCAATTTACCCGCCTTATCAATAATACTCGGCAAATTCGCAAAAAGGAAAATTCCTGCAACCATGATAAGCGTCGTAATAAAAAATGATTTAGTTTTAGCTTTCGTCATAAAACTCTGTTTGAAAATAATCCAAAACTCACGCATGCTCTTCCCCCACTTTCGCAATGAAAATGTCTTGCAAAGAAGGTTCTTCTATTTCAAAATGACGAATTGGTCCTTTTAGTAAGGCCGCCTGTAATAAGTCATTCGCAACTTTTTCATCCTCCACCTGAAACACTGCACCTTCTAATGAGTGATGGAAAGTGATGACGCCATCCATTGACTCCATTCCTTCCAATGGAAAATCCGAACGAATTCGAACATTTTGTTTACCAAATGAACGCTTAACATCACGCAGTTTTCCGCTGACGAGTTGCTGGCCATGATGAATGATGCTAAGTTGCTCGCATAACTCTTCTACGTGGTCCATTCGGTGACTGGAAAATAAAATCGTCGCTCCATTGTTGCGGAAATCAACAATCGCCTTCTTCAACATTTCCACATTCACTGGGTCAAGTCCTGAAAATGGTTCATCGAGAAGAAGCAACTTCGGGTTATGCATTAATGACGCAATCACCTGGATTTTCTGCTGATTCCCTTTTGATAATTCTTCCACTTTCTTATTCGTATAGTGAGGGACTTCAAAACGTTCCAACCATTGGAGTGCTGCACTTTTTGCACTGACTTTATCCATACCGCGTAATTGACCAAGAAACATTAATTGCTCCAGCACCTTCATCTTCGGATACAAACCTCGCTCTTCAGGCAAATATCCAATTTGAGGGCTCGTTTCATATGAGATCGTCCGCCCATTCCATGCAATGGACCCTTCTGTCGTGTTCAGCAATCCAAGAATCATCCGGAATGTCGTCGTCTTACCTGCTCCATTCGCCCCTAAAAAACCATACATTGTCCCTTCTTCTACCATCAGCGATAATTGATCAACCGCAGTAAAGTCTCCAAATCTTTTGGTCACCTGTTCCAGCTGCAAAGCCATACTCACAGTCTCCTTTCATTCTCTCTTTCTAGTTCTACGGATTCTACCAACAAATTGTTTCACTATTCTCTTTTATCTATCACTAAGCTTGCGATTCCATAAGATATCAACATGATTCCATATGCCACGGAAAGTAAAATAAAGGCAAGCTGAATTCCCTCATATAACAAAGCTCCAAGCCACATCGCAGCCAATACAATTATCGTTATCCCCCAAGAAATCGTTCTAGCTTTAGCATGGACTTTTTCATAGCGTTCATCAAAGAGACGTTGTTTTTTTCCTTTCCGGCGCAGATACACTGCAATTGCTAACACAGTGCCAAACCCCATTAAAAAACCTAAGAGTCCAGAGCTAGATGGTAACATATAAAATCCCCCTCTAAATTAATTTTTACTATTCGCTATGGCCGCTCCAACTCCATAGGACGTCATATGAATAACCCAAATAGCAGTTAAAATGAAGAAAGCTATACCTGGTCCCTCCAACAGCATGGCAACCATCCAACCAATCAAAATTGCCCCAGTGGTAGCAAGCCATGAATAAGATCGTGCTTGCCTATGGATATTCCGGTATCGTTCATCATAACGACGTTGTTTTTTTCCTATTCTCCAATTGATGAACCATACAATTCCGGCAATGACCAAGCCAAGCGGCAATCCCAGCAGAAAAGACCAAGTATTAAATCCATCGTACATACTTATTCCTCCTCATAAATAAAAATGTCCTCAATACGACAATCAAATAATGCAGCGATTTTGAAAGCTAATATCAGAGACGGATTATACTTCCCTTTTTCTAATGAAATGATCGTCTGCCTAGAGACGTCCAATTTTTCTGCCAGCACATCTTGCGTCCACCTCATTTCCAACCTTCTAGCTTTGATATAGTTATTCACTGACATCCTCCTTTTATCTGCCATTCCGCACAAGAAGTAAAGCAACCTTTACGTAAAGTTTACTTTACCTCTAATATAATGTCAAATACACTTTACATAAAAAATAAAATGAATCGCTATTCATTTCAATAAATTCATAGTATACTGAATAAAAGCATATGGAGGAGATTAAATGAAAACCTACAAATTGACTGCATACGAGAAAAACGGCACTTTGATTACAGAAGAATCATTCACAGCGGAAAATGATGAGGTCGCAAAGGAGCAAGGACGCCAACTGCTCACTGAAAAAGATTTATCGGAACGCACACACCGCCTTGCATCACCGCGCGGTAAGCTATTACTATTCCACGTATAAAAAAGAGGTTGTCCGAAAAGACGGGATGTCTTTTCGGGACAACCTTTTCTTTCGGTTTCAGATAGTGAAGACTACTAAACACGTCAAGTTCTTCGTCAGGAACGTTAGTTCTATACAGAGACTCAAAACCCTTTCAGTCCGCGTTTTCTTCTTAACAGTACTATGTCAAAACAGTAGCGCAGAAAAAATTATTAGCGCTAGAAGAGGGACATAAAACTTCCCTCAAGACAAACAAAAGCTGTCCAAGAAATCAGTTGAAATGACTTCTTAAACAGCTAGTTTCTATTGATTAAAATCGATATTATTTCCCGGGAAACAATAATTAAAAAACTTTAATTCACATTTAATGTAAATCGATTCATTTAATATTAATTGTTTTCTACCCACTAAATCTATCTTCCAATTTTTCTTTTTTCTTCGCTCTCAGAAAAGCGAGATTTTTCGCGCTGTTTATGATACGCTATCTTCGTCAATAATTCGTAGAAGGAAGTGACTGGTTTGAACATCGCGTTAATTGCCCATGATGAAAAAAAGTCTGAATTGGTAAACTTCGCAATTGCTTATGAACAAATATTTGCTAAACATGATCTCTATGCTACTGGTACAACAGGTACACGTATCATGGAGGAAACAGAGCTTTCAATAAGTCGACTCATGTCTGGACCGCTTGGCGGAGATCAGCAAATTGGGGCGATGATTGCTACAGGGCAGCTAGATCTGATCTTATTCTTTCGCGACCCGCTCACAGCTCAGCCACATGAACCGGACGTCAGTGCCTTGCTGCGACTGTGTGATGTCTACGGTATTCCGTTAGCCACAAACTTAGCTTCAGCCGAACTATTATTACGAGCGATTGAAAAAGGCTATTTCTCTTGGCGAGAAACAGCAGCTAAATATAAATAATCTATTTCTGAAATCCACCAAGGATACATTATATTTCAGACGCGCAGCTAATTGCGCGTCTATTTTTTGTTCACTTCTTTATTGCCCAGTAAAACTTGGTTTTCTTTTCTCAACGAATGCTTGTATTCCTTCACGGTGATCGGAAGTCTTTCGCATTGCTGCTTGTGCTTTACTTTCTAATTCCACGATTCTTTCAAGCTCCGCCACACCGGCCGCATGTAAAATTTGTTTAGATACCGCCATTGAAGCTGTCGGTGAATTCAAGATTTGTTGGGCACGCTGCCCTGCTGTATTCCACGCTTCCCCATCTGGAACGACTTGATCAATGAGTCCGATTTGCATCGCCCGTTTACCATCTAACACTTCACCCGACCAAATCAGCTGCTTCGCTCTCGCTGTGCCGACTCGTTCCTTCAGGAAGAAATGACCTCCGCCATCCGGTACCAAACCGATTCCAATGAAATTCATCGCGATTTTGCTCGATTCTTCCGCAATCACTACATCACAGGCAATCGCTATACTGCAACCAAGTCCCGCTGCTGCACCATGGACCGATGCAATCGTGATTTGGGGCATGCTGTACATCGACAGAGCCAATCTCGACAAGTCGACCATAATATCCTCCATTTTCATCGGTCCACTTGGGTCGAGCATCGCTTTAACATTTCCACCTGCTGAAAACGCACGTCCTGCTCCTCGGAATAATACAACATGCACAGAAGATTTCCCTTTCAGTTCATCGACGATATCCGCCAATTCCCTCATCATCTGGCCATCCATCGCATTCATGACATCCGGCTGATTAAATGTCACAGTTGCTAATCTACCTTCGATTTCCACTTCGATCTGTTTTACCAAAATCAATTCCCCCTTTTGTGTGAATGGTCATTCATTCACTCCATTATACACAAACCTCTGACCGTTTGCATAATTTTCTCACAAAAATTCCCCAGCCAACTTTATGACTGGGGATTGAAACTTATTTTATGGATTCAGCAGAAGGAAACAATCCATCTAAATACGCTATTTTGCGATCGATGGCGTCTTCAAATCCTAGTATATAGGCTGCAGGTTCTTTCGGATTATGAAATTGCGTCAGTTTACCGGTGGCAGGGTCCATGAATTTACTCGATGCTCCACAACCTAGACCGATAATCGTCTGTGCTTCTTCCATAATTAAAATATTATAGAGACTCTCTTCTCCCGGCTTGGAGTAGCCGACATTTTCAAGATTGCCTAAAATGTTTTTCTGGCGATACAAATAATACGGTATATAGCCGTTGTCTTTCGCCCACTCTTCGCCACGCTTCATCATCTGACCAACCGTCTTGCGATCAGCCACTTGATACTTATCTTTATTACGTGTCATTTCCGAAGCTCTTTTAAAAGACAGCGTATGAATCGTCAATGATTCCGGCTGCATCTTCTCCGTTTCCGCCAATGAATGCCCAAACTCGGCGAGACCTTCATTCGGCAGACCGATGATTAAGTCCATATTGATATTGCGCATGCCTTGCTCGCGAGATAGCCAATACTTATCGATGGTTTCCTGCACACTATGGTGACGTCCGATTGCTTTCAACGTTTCATCTGTATAGGATTGTGGGTTGACACTGATTCGGTCGATCCCCCACTTCTTCAGTACTTCGAGTTTCGGAATGGTGATCGTATCAGGCCGTCCCGCTTCCACTGTCACTTCCCGCACTTGCTCCATATGGGGAAAGGAGTCAACCATCGTTTGATAGAGTGCATCCATTTCATCTGCCTCGATCGATGTCGGCGTACCGCCACCAAAATAAATCGTTGTGATCCGGATATCATGTTCCTTCAGCCAGTTTCCGATGACCCGCATCTCTTCATGTAAACCGTCCAAGAAGTTTTCTACGCGCCCATTCTTCCGGTGAATGGCATAAGCGGGAAAGGTACAATAGGCACATTTTGTTGGACAGAATGGAATGCCGATGTAAATACTGACTTCCTGCTTCAACGAATACAAATCAGGCAGCGCATTCAGCTGGACATCTGCAATTTGTGCAATCAGATCACTCTTTCGTGCCGAAACTCGGTGACGATTCCTCAATAATGCCAGCGCTTCTTCAACTGATTTTCCTTCCTGTCGGTACATATGATAGAGTTTGGTGGGACGGATACCGGTTAAAATACCCCATTCCTGTACCATACCTGTCGCTTGTTCTAATACCTCCAATAAGACATGAGAATACATTCTCTTCTTTTGGCGCAGTAGCTCTTTTTCGTCAGTCTCTAAAGCATCTTCTGCAAATTGCACGGTATGTCGTTGGCCATTCCATTGCAATTGCGCTGATATGCTCGGAGATTTCTCTTCAAATTGCTCAAAAAATCGTATGTTAATGGTTGCCTCGTCTACAGTTTCTGTCCCGATCTTCGATTGCTCAAAAAATAAATTGGCCAAATGGGTGAACATTCGGATCCAATCTTGCGGGAACTGTTCGTTTACATTTAGTTGCTGCATGTTTCTCTCCTACTCTCCATCTGTTGAAAAAAACCGGCAGAGGCCGGTTTCCAATCAATCACACCTTGGCGTGATTGCATCTGAATTTTGAATCGTGCGTGCACGATTAACTCCCTACAAAATCCATGACATCCGCCAGAGGCATTATCTTAATTCAGCGGGCGTTTGAACACCCGCTGTACAGGTAATAGAATCGCATTCATCTCATCACTTATAGAGGTGGGAGTCTTCTGCTGAATAAAGATAAAGTATTAATTGAAGCTTTCATACAAGTCTTGCACTGGTTTCAGTACAACACGATTTACTTCCTCAATCAATTCGCTTAGCTTCATCTCTGCTGTTAGCATCGTCATGATTTTCGGATTTTCCTGAGCCAGCTGGGCAGTCTTCTGGGCATGTTCCAGCTCTTCGCCTGCGATTTCCTCGCCTGCCATTTGTTTTTGCTGCAAATTCATTTGGATCTCGCGGAAGCTTTCAAATAAAACACGAGCTTCCTCATCGCTCTTGACGTCCTCCATCGCAGATTTCACCGCTAAATACTCATCCGTCTTGCGCAATGTGGATTCCAATTTGTTCATATCATCATAAATATTAATCGACATTTAAATCTCCTCCTAAAATCCATTCAATGTAAGAGCTATAATTCCTTGCACGATTCCGATCACGCCGCCAAGTAAGGCGCCAAGAACCGTAATCATCTTAAATTCCCTACGTGAAATACCGAGCACTAGATCTTCCAGCACAGCGACAGGGAATGTGTCGACCTGTTCCTTCACCATTTCATCCAGTTTCAGCTTCTTCAAAGACTGCTCCAATTGCAACTCCGCCTGATCGAATAAAAATCCGACAATTTTCGGCGTGACGTTTTCGGCTGTCCATGCAGTTCCATTCGGCCAGTAATGAGCTAGACTGTGATCCAATCGATCACTCAGTGCCAATTGGTCAAGTGCATAGCGCTTCACCGAGCTGAACACACTATCAAAATCAAAATCTGCAGTCAATTGCTCCATCGGCTGTTGCTGGATATTACGCCATTCTTTCCAGATCAGCTTATCCAATAATTCTTTCGTTCCTGGTGCTCCAACAAAACGCAACGCTTCTCGTTGCACCTTGCCGACAAGAGATTCCGATTCACCGAAAAACATATTCAGCATTCCGCCAAACGTTCCTTTTGAATTGAGAAAGTCGTCAATCATTTTTTGGAACGTCTGTCTTCCTTCTGCCGAACCAATGAAACGTTCTGCACGCTGCAACAAAAAATCCGACGCAAGCGGAATTTTCTCCTCTACTTGCTGCTGCCAACGCAACGGCACGACTTCTTCCACTGTTCCTGTCGTCACCCTTAATCTCATGTCATCCAATTGACGATCGATCAAAGCAAGCAGTTTATCCTCCACTTGATTCGGAAGTTCAGATGCTCCTGCAAGCTCGAGCCAGTCATTCAACGTCTTGTCCGATTGCAAGACGTATTGGTTCATTTTATCCTGAACAAATAGTTCGGCGCGTTCTTTCATTGCAGGTGTCAACATTTTTTTCCGGAACAAATCCGGTGTCAGCAAATAATTCGTCACCGTTTTTCCAAGCTGCGTTGCCAACTCATTGCGTCGTTTCGGAATTAAGCCTGGCGTAAACGGCAAACGGGTTTTTCCAATAAATTTTGGTTCATGCGGCCTGAAAAGCATCTTGATCGCTAAGTGATTTGTTACTCCGCCAATCAATGCCCCGATAAACGCCATGAACAAAATAGTTAGCACTATAGTCAATCGTTTCACCTTATTCCACTTGGTCTTCGTTCCAATTATAACAAAAACCAGCTGAATGAAAAGGAATTCGAGGCGAGGATTTTTGACTTTACAATCGACTACCTTTCAGGTACGTTGCAAGTAGGACGATTCTATAGAGAAGTTTGTTACTTCAACTATTATGTCGAGGAGGTCATCCACTAATTGAAGAAAGAAATCATCGATCATTTAGGACGCACAGTTGAGTATGAGTTTCCGCCGAAGCGTATCATTTCTTTATGCCCCGGCATTACCGAAACTTTATTCGCGATTGGTCTTGAAAACGAGGTCATCGGACGAACACGTTATTGTATTTATCCCGAGAAAGCAAAAGAAGTTCAGGCGGTAGCAGGAACAAAAGATCTACAGCTTGAGAAGGTTCATGCTGCAAAACCTGATTTGATCATCATGGAGAAAGAAGAAAATACGAAAGAGATGGTCGAGACACTGTCGGCCTTTTATCCAGTGTATGTAGCCGAGGTCCAAACGATTGACGATGCGTATCGGATGATGACAGATATGGGTGATTTGACAGATCGCCAGAAGGAAGCCGCATCACTTGTTTCTGATATCCAACAAGCATTCACTGCGCTGCCCGAACTCCCTGCCGCTCGTGTTGCCTATGTCATCTGGAAAAAGCCGTATATGGTAGCTGGAAAAGATACATACATCAATACACTGCTTCAGCGAATCGGCTTCGTGACACCTTTTGCTGATTCGAATGACCGCTATCCTGTCGTGACAGAAGAGCAGTTTAAAGAAGCTCAGCTTGATCTCGTTTTATTGGCATCAGAGCCTTACCCATTTAAAGAAAAACAACAAATCCAGTTCCAAGAATTACTGCCGGATTCCGCAATTCAGCTAATTGACGGAGAAATGTTCTGGTATGGTGTTCGAATGCTTGAAAGCGCACAATACTTTAAAACATACGACTTCGGAGTTTGATTCATTTCGTACCATTAAAGATCGTAGACATCCGAATAGCATGCTCCATCTCATCATGCATTGCGATGAATACAGGGTCATAAGCTTGATCGAACGGAACTGTCAGAAGCATTTCTTTATACTGTTCGACGGCATCGAGTTCATCAACCAGCGCATTTTTTGCGCACTCCTTCAAGTTCGTGCACGGTGCCAGCTTTTTCGGATTCGGTACGAATTTTCCCGTCATCATATAATAGAGCTGTTGAAACATTTCGTAGTGACTTTTCTCGTCTTCATACGCATGTCGAATGAACTCCTGCCATAACGGATCGTTCGTCAGCTGGTACATGGACTTATAATAAAAGTAGGACTTGTATTCGTCTTCGATGGCGCTTTTTAGTTGGTTAACAAACACGCACTCATCCTTTCCTTCCCTTTTGGCCAGTTTATGAAAGGAACGGAAAGGATATCACTAATTTAGAAAGAGTTGATCAATATGCTGCAGCATTTTAGTTATAAGAAAATGTTTGAAGGCTCGGATTTGCCGGGTTGGACAATTTCTTTTTATTATCAAAATAAACAATATGCGGGCGATTACTATAAAGACGGCTCGGTAAAATGGAAAAATGACACGCCGCCGAACGAGACAGATGTTTTGAAAATGGTGCATGATCTCATGACTTTTCACGTCTATGAATGATTTTTCCTGTAACTGACCATCCTTCTCTTAGAGGAGGTGCTGTTATGGGGAAAGATAAGTCAAAAGGTAAACAACAGTTTGAAAAAGAGCGTCTGCACGTACAGGACCAGAAAACAGAAAATGTTTTTGAAGATCAAAGTCGTGTTCCGAATGAGCAGAATGCCTTTAAAGAAACTCAGCCGAAATACGGCGAATAATGATGTGGAACCTTCCTACTTAGGAGGTTCCTTTTTTCTACAGCCGTCCCCATTCAGCACACCATACTCTATCTTTTCACGATATGTAAGTGGCAGGAATTGTGTTTTCTCTATAAATAAATTATTATAAAAGATAACTAACTTTACATTACAGGAGGTGTACGCTTTGTTCTTTTCCCTCATTTGGGTTAAGCACAAAGCCATTATTTGGACATTGCCATACGATTGGCAGCATTTGCTGCCTTGATCGCACTCACCGCTTTCTTCGTCGCGTGTGAATTTGCAATCGTGAAGGTCCGGTCATCGCGTCTCGATCAGCTGATCGTGGAGGGAAACAAACGCGCGGTCCTTGCGAAAAAAATTGCCGATAACTTAGATGAATATTTATCCGCTTGTCAGCTAGGGATTACGATCACTGCGCTTGGCCTGGGTATGCTTGGGGAACCAACAGTTAAGTTAATGCTGGCTCCTGTCTTTGATTACCTTGCTCTAGACACAAAAGTTGAAACGATTCTTTCTTTCGCCACGGCCTTAGCCATCGTGACCTATCTCCATGTGGTCATTGGTGAGCTTGCTCCTAAGACGATCGCTTTGCATAAAGCTGAAGAGTTGTCTATGAGTCTATCCGGACCTTTGAATTTATTTTACAAATTGATGTACCCTATTATTAAAGGGATGAACGGATCGGCGCGGCTAGTCACAAGATTGCTTGGCTTCAAATCCATTTCCGAATTGGATGTGGCGCATACAGAAGAAGAACTGCGGATCATCTTATCGGATAGTTTACGAAGCGGGGAAATTAATCAAGCTGAATATAAATACGTCAATCGTATTTTCGAGTTTGATGATCGGATTGCCAAAGAAATCATGCTGCCTCGTACCGAAATGATGACAGTGGAAAAAGAGATGACGTTATCCGAAGTCTTCGAATTGATGGACGTGGAGCAGTACACACGCTATCCAATTACGGATGGGGACAAAGACCACGTCATCGGATTAATTAATATGAAGCATCTATTGACAGCGTACATTAAGGATCCGAGCAATGGGGACAAATCTGTCGTTAATTATATGCAGCCCATTATCCGGGTGATCGAAACGATGCCGATTGGTGACTTATTGTTAAAAATTCAACGTGAGCGAATTCATATGGCGGTTCTGTTGGATGAATATGGCGGGACGTCCGGCCTTGTAACCATCGAGGATATTTTAGAAGAAATTGTGGGGGAAATCCGTGATGAATTCGACTTGGACGAACTGCCCGAATTGCAGAAAATTGGTCCAGATCATTACATCTTGGATGCTAAAATGCTAATCGAAAATGTCAATGATGCACTCAATATCGAGATCTTGGAAGAAGATATCGATACGATCGGCGGTTGGTTCATGGACCAGCGCTTTGAAGCGGTACAAGGTGAAAAAATCATAGAACAGGGTTATGAATTCACCGTAAAGGAAGTGGATGGGCACCATATCATCTACTTAGAAGCAAAAAAGCAGCCAGCGGAAGTGAATAATGTAAACGATGAAAGTATGAGTCCATAATTTCGAAGCTTTCCCACTCTTTGGGAAGGCTTTTGTCATGAAGGATTGTATGTATTCATTAGAACTGGAGAGATTATATATGCAAAAAAAACAAGAAAACCTGCTCCTATTCATCTGGGCTGTAGCCCTTTCCGCTACACTAGGTTCCCTGTACTTTTCAGAGATAAAAGGGTATATCCCTTGTACACTTTGTTGGGTACAGCGTATTTTCATGTATCCTATCGTCCTGATCGGTTTGGTGGCATTGATTCAGAAAAATGGTAAGATTGCTTGGACGACTGCTTCTTTTTCATTCATCGGAGGCTGTATCTCTCTTTACCATTATGGTATTCAAAAACTTGCCTTTCTGCAGGAAAGTGCACCTTCGTGCGGCGCTGTTTCGTGTACGGGCCAATACGTTAATTACTTCGGCTTTGTAACCATTCCATTGATGGCGCTCGTAGCCTTCGCTATCATTTTCATCGCAAGTCTCGTATTGTTAAAACAAATAAAGGAGTGACACACATGAAAAAACTATTAGCTATTGGCGGCATTATTGTTGTAATCTTCGTTCTGATCGTTGTGCTCAATAACCAATCCAATAAAAAGAAATTAGCGGATAATCCGTATGGAACAAATGACTTGAAGCAATCGACCATCGATCTATTGTCAGATAAGAACTACCAAAACATCGCCCTACCAGATGACGTTGCCAAAAAGATCGAAAGCGGAGATCCAACAACGGTCTATTTTTTCAGTCCGGAATGCTCGTTTTGTCAGGAGATGACACCGCGTCTGATGCCGATCGCGGATGAATATGACGCGCATGTTTATCAGTACAATATGTTGGAATTTGAAGATCAGGCAAAAAGTCGTTATAGCGTTGAAAGCTGGCCGACACTCGTTCACTACAAAGACGGTAAAGAGCAAGGCAGAATGTCCGGCGCACATCCAGATGAAGACATTAAGGCATTTTTCGACGAATTCGAAAGCAACTAAGGAGACTAGATAGATGACAAGTTTTCATTATACGACTCGCAAGCCCGGTGAAACCGTTGAACAGCTGCTCAGGGAACAATGGCAAGGCGGCAAAAAGACGGTTCACCAAATGCGTATGGATAAAAGTGTAACATATGCGGATGGTCAGCCTGTGGAGTGGAAAGAACCTTTGCCTGAAGGCACTCGACTGATTTTCGGCTTTTCCGATGCCCATTCATCGTATAAACCGGAGCCTTTTGATTCGCTGAATGTAATTTGGGAAGACGAGCATCTGCTTGCAGTCCATAAACCAGCCGGAGTCGCAGTTCATCCCGAACACGCACCTGGCACAGGCACGCTGATGAATGAAGTAATGGGTTCTATCAATGCAAAAGGCGGTAGCTATGCAGAACATATCCATCGTCTCGATCAGCACACAGCAGGACTTTTGCTAATCGCCAAGCATCCAATTGCCAAAACGATGCTGGATCGAATGTTGGAACAGAATCGAATCGACCGCTTCTATACGGCAGAACTGGAAGGTCAGCTAAGAAAGCCGCGCGGTACGATCAATATGCCGATTGGTAAAGATCGTTACCATGCTACGAGACGCAGAGTATCTCCTTCAGGACAATCTGCGGTAACTCATTTCAAAGTGCTGGAACGCAGACCTGACAGCACGCTTGTTGAAGCTCAGCTGGAAACCGGACGCACACATCAGATTCGTGTCCACTTCGCCCACTTAGGTCACCCGGTCATCGGTGATCAATTATACGGCAGTGAAACGATTGCGAGAGGTCCCTATAAATTGACCGCGTCAAAAATTGCTTTTGAACATCCGATTACGATGGAATCTATCGTATTGGAAACAGAATAAAACAAAAAACCGCGAGAAAGCATTCTGCTTTCTCGCGGTTTTCCTATTTCACTAATAATTGATGTATGCCGTTCTCCAGGCGCTTATCGACTTCTTTCGCGTCTTCAATATGTTCCACAATGAGTTCATGTGCAGAAGTAAATAGCAAATTGGCCTTTTGGAGCTCTGCTTGCATTTGGGCTGATAATTTATTTTGCTCGGCAATCATTTTTTCAATTGAGGAGATATCGATTTGACTTCCTTGAACCGTCTCCAAGATGTGATCGATTTTTGAGGCAGTCTGCAAACTCACCGCCACCCCTTGCTCAATCAATACTGAGCTTTTCTTGGTCGCTTCCAATGCTTGCTGAATTTCATCTTTCAAGGAGTTCGTTAATGACTGAATATCCTTTGTGCTGTTGGATGTACTTTCCGCAAGTTTTCTCACTTCCTGTGCAACAACAGAGAACCCTTTTCCATATTCCCCCGCACGCGCCGCTTCAATCGATGCATTAAGCGCCAATAAATTCGTTTGGGCTGCAATATTCTCAATGACGCCGACAATCGACTGAATTTCCACAGAACGATCACTCAATTGTGTCATGCTTTCTTCCGACATCTCCATATGCTTTCCTAAATCATTCATTACTTGCGCCGTTAAACGAACGTCCTCGGCTCCATTCTCTGCCTCTTTCACCATGTAGATCGATTTCTCTTCCAATGAACGTCCATTGTCGTATAATTGCTTGGAAGCATCTGTCGTTTGTTCGCTAAGGTCTTGAATTACATGAAAGCTGCTTTCTATTTCTGATACCGCTTCACCTAATACGTTATGCTGGGCATTTACTTTTTCATGTTGCTCTACTGCGGCTGTCAATTCTGTCTCTACTTGTTTATAGCGCTCGTGTTGTTCGGTTTGCAAATCATCTGTAACAGATACAGGATTCAAATTTTTTTCATGAATGACCACGCGTTGTTCTGGTTTTCGTCGAAATAGCGCCATCTTATTTCCCCCATTTTCTATATATAAACTGAAATAAATAACATACACTCAAAGCAAAACGTAGAACCCGTTGATTTTCGCTCCTGTGGGGTCTCGCCATTCGCGCTATCTCCCGCAGGAGTCGCCGCCTTCCACTCCAATCAACTGAGTGTCCATTTCTGCACGAACTCATGTAAAACTTTAATTCAACATATACAGTTCAATTAATATGTGGCCGGATCCGTTCCCGTTCTTTCATCGCGGTTCATTGCATCGATTATCGCCATTTCTTCGCTAGTCAGTTCAAAATCGGCTACTTCACTATTTTCTTTAATACGTTCTACAGTCACCGATTTAGGGATTACGATCAAGCCATGCTGAATATGCCACCGGATGATCACTTGTGCGACAGTTTTGCCATGTTGCGCAGCAATCGCCGATAATGTTGGGTCCTGCAGCAATCTGCCTCTAGCAAGCGGACTCCAGGAAGTGACAGCGATTTGATGTTCATTGCAAAATTGACGAAGTGGTTCTTGTGTTAATATCGGATGCAATTCCACTTGGTTAACCATAGGCCGAATGTTTGCGACCGCAAAAATTTCTTTCAAATGATGTTCATGATGATTCGAAACCCCTGTTGCACGGATTAATTTCTCATCATATAAACGCTCAATGGCACGGTAGGTATCTACATAGCTGTTGCTAACCGGCCAATGTGTCAAATATAAGTCCAAGTAATTCATATCTAGTGCAGTCAAAGAACGCTCAAATGCGCGCAATGTTTCATCATACCCTTGTTCATCGTTCCACACTTTCGATGTAACGAACAAGTCTTCACGCGGCACAGCGGAATTCCGAATCGCTTCGCCCACTTCCCTCTCGTTCTGATAAATAGAAGCCGTATCAATCGCACGATAACCTAATGAAACCGCTTCCTCAACTGCCTGCATTGTTTCTTCCGGATCTGTCATTTTATACGTACCTAAACCAAATTGCGGCATTTGTACGCCGTTATTCAATAAAACCATATGTTCAAAAATAGTCGACATGAAAATTCCTCCCTTGGTTACTCTTGGTTCAATTGTACAGTTTTTTTTACTGATTTACGAATAACTTTTTCAATATAGTGGGTTGATTTCTGTCGCTGAAACGAATAATATGGTCTATGGTCTTTACTTTTGTTCGTCATTTAAGGGGAGAATGTATAGTGTTTCAATTAAAAAAGAATAATACAACCGTTAAAACTGAATTATTGGCAGGAATGACTACATTTCTGACCATGGTTTATATTGTCATCGTCAACCCAATCATCCTTGCAGATGCGGGTGTTCCTTTCGATCAGGTATTTCTGGCAACCATCATCGCTACTGTAATCGGTACAGTATGGATGGCTTTGTTCGCCAATTATCCTATAGCGATTGCTCCGGGGATGGGATTGAACGCCTATTTTGCTTCTGTGGTCATCGGCTCTGATGGTCAACTCGATTATCTGACTGCTTTTTCCGCCGTCTTTATCGCGGGTCTCATCTTCTTTTTACTATCGATGACTTCGTTCCGGGAAAAGCTGATCGAATCTATTCCAGAGAATTTAAAACATGGAATTACGGCGGGCATCGGCCTGTTCATCGCATTTTTAGGACTGCGTTTATCCGGGTTGGTCGCACCGCATGAATCCAATATTGTACAACTTGGAAACCTGACTTCTCCAGGTGTACTTCTGACTCTCTTTGGATTGATTGTTACAATTATCTTAATGAACTTAAATGTTTACGGAGCGATTTTTATTGGAATGTTTACAACTGGCATCGTCGCCGTCTTTACGAAACAATTAAAGTTCGAAGGTTTCATGAAAATGCCACATCTGCCTGAAGGCATTCTCGTTTGGAACCCAATACAAGCGATGGGTGATGTCATCTCACACGGACTATACGGTGTCGTCTTCGCTTTCCTGCTCGTTACGTTGTTCGATACTACGGGAACGATGATTGGTGTTGCCAAGCAGGCAGGTTTGATGAAGGGTAAATCTTTGCCGCGTGCACGTCATGCGCTTCTTGCCGATTCACTGGCCGCCTCAGTCGGCGCAATGGTTGGAACGAGTCCAACGTCAGCTTACGTAGAATCGTCCTCAGGCGTCGCCGTAGGAGGCCGTACAGGGTTGACGACGTTGACCGTAGCCTTCCTATTTATATTGGCAGCGTTCTTCAGTCCTGTCGTCAGTGCTGTATCTGGCGTCGCGGCCATCACTGCTCCTGCCCTGATTATTGTAGGAAGCTTGATGATCAGTGCCGTCAAACACATCGACTGGGATACATTTGATGAAGCATTTCCTGCGTTCCTTGTAATCTTGACAATGCCTCTGACATCGAGTATCGCTACAGGGATTGCGTTAGGTTTCATTACGTATCCATTATTGAAATTGACAAAAGGACAAGGTAGACAAGTTCCCTTGCTGCTTTATATTTTCGCTGTTTTGTTCGCCTATCAGCTAATATTTCTGCCGCATTAATAATTGTTGAGAACCTGTCACAAAGTATAACGAAGAACATTTCATTTTTTCTGCTTTTACGGTATACTGTTTGAAGGACTACTGATTTTACAGGAGGTACAAACCATGAGACTATTATTAATTGCAGCTGTCTGTTTCGCGTTTTTATCTGCCATCTTTACAGGTGGATACGAAGACAAGCCAGGTCAACCAAAACGATAAGTATATAAAAAGGGACGGGCAATATGCCCGTCCCCTTTTTTTACGTTAAATGAGCAAACTTCTGTTGTCTCAAGGCTTCATAGATTAAAATTGCTGCCGTGTTGGATAGGTTCAATGAACGGATATGTTCATCGTTCATCGGGATGCGTAAACAAGTTTCTTTATGTTTCGCAATAATCTCTTTCGGCAACCCTGTCGTTTCCTTACCAAAGACAAAGAATACATCCTTCTCCGAATCCGAGTAATCGAATGAATCATAGCTCGTCTCTCCGAATTTCGTAATGAAATAAAATTCTCCTTCTGGATATGCATCTAAAAATTCTTGAATTCCATCATGATACGTAATGTCCACATGCTCCCAATAATCCAAGCCCGCTCGCTTTAGCATTTTATCTTCCGTCGAAAAACCTAAAGGGCGAATTAAATGGAGGGCTGTATCTGTCCCGGCGCAAGTACGTGCGATATTTCCCGTGTTTGCTGGAATTTGTGGTTCGAATAAAGCTACGTGAATTGTCATTTCTTACACTTCTTTCTTTTGGTTACTAGATAACTGTTTCATCGCTTTGTTAATTTCTGCTATAACTGCTTCGTCTTGTTCAATTTGTGATACTTTTTGCAATATCTCTTCAGCCGGCTCGGTACCAATTCGTCCGAGTGCCCAAGCAGCTGTCCCCCTGATCATTGGACGAGCATCTTCTCTCACTAATCTCCCCAGTTCGGGAATAGCCGACTCATCTTTAAAGTGGGCTAATGCGATAAGCGCATTGCGTTGAATTGGATTTTTGCCTCGCCATGACCCCGACATATGTCCATACTGCTCTTTAAACTGCCGATTAGACAATGACAAGAGCGACAATAACAGAGGTTTTACACGTTCAGGCTCGGGTGTAAAGGCTGGTTGATGCGTATGATTCATCCCTTTATTCTTCGGACAAACCGTTTGGCACGTATCACAGCCATATAAACGATTTCCTATCTTCTGTCTGAACTCTTCAGGCACTGGCTGCTTCGTCTGTGTCAAAAAAGCAATACAACGCTGAGCATTTAATTGACCCGGCTGAATAAGCGCGCCTGTAGGACATGCATCCAAACATAATGTGCAATCCAGACACTGATCTTCCATAGCCCTGTCAGGCGCAAACGGCAAGTTCGTAATCATCTCACCTAGATAGACATACGACCCAAACTCCGGCGTAATGATGGAACAATTTTTCGCCGACCAGCCAATGCCTGCTCGTTCCGCTACTGCGCGATCCACTAACTCTCCCGTATCGACCATCGAACGGAGTCTGGCATCCGGTACCTTCGTAAGGATGAATAGCTCCAACTGCGCAAGTTTATCCCGCAACACCGTATGGTAATCCTCGCCCCAAGAAGCCCTGCAAAACATACCCCGTCGCTCGCCTTTCTTACCACGAGGACTGTCAGCCATTTTCGAAGGATAGGCGACAGCTATCGAGATAATACTCTCCGCACCCTCCAGCAATAAAAGCGGCTTCGTACGTTTCTCCACATTCGGCTCTTCAAAGCCCGACTGATAGTTTAGCTCTTGTTGCTGTTTCAGACGATCTTTTAATTTCACAAACGGGGCAGCTGTCGTAAAACCTATTTTGTCTATTCCAATGGACGCCGCAAACTCACGTATCTCTTGCTGCAACTGAGCGACTTTCACCATTCCCCGCCTCCCTTATGATAAGATGGAGTAAAATTACATGTGGGTGATTCTGATGCAACTTACTATCCATCCTTCTATATTCACTAAAATTCCTGATTTTAAATTAGGCATAATTCATTATACCAAAACAATTGTCTCCGCATCACCTCAGATGCTAAAAGGTCGTTTGCAATTATTTCAAGAACAACTCTATTTTGAACTGCTCGATAAAGAGTTAACCGAATTTCCGGGCTTGGCAGAATGGCAATCTATTTGGAGAACACTTGGTTCTGATCCATTGACCAATCCTTCGGCAATGGAAGTGCTTATGAGAAAAATTAGGGCAAGAAAATATACTCCCTCATTTCATAGCGCGGAAGATTTGAATACATTCTTTTCATTGCAATATGAAATACCTACTGTCATTTACGACTCAGACAAGATAGCTGGAAACATTCAGTTGGCACTTGGAACTGCCGAGGATGGCTATGAAGGCTTGAACAACCATTTCAACACCTTTGACAAACTTCTTCTTTTAACCGACGACTACAGCCCTTTTGGCAGCCCTCACGTCGATTCTATTCGCACTGCCGTTACAGAAGAAACGATAAATATACTGCAGCTGCTTTTTATTCGTCCTTCATTAGATAGCACAGAAGCTATACAACTGACTGAAGCATGCGCAAAAATGTTTACCAGTATAAATGGAGGGAATCACTTTAGTACAGTGTTAAATGCGTAGAATTCCTCCTGCGACATAGATAACGGGGTGAAATAATGAGCATCACATTAGCAGAAGGTATAAAACTAAAGAGCATTCTATCCAAACAACTGCGTGAACTGGAAACAGAAGCGCGCCGGGTAGCTTTTATTACTGTGGAAAAAGGCACTGCGCCACCACCTGTTCCTAGAACCTTAAATGACGTTGAAAACGAAATGGAGCAAGTAAGAAAAGATCAGCGTACGCTCGACTTCCTCATCTACAAGGCAAACAGTACACATTCCGTAGACTTCGAAGGACAGCAGATCACCTTGGTAGAAGCGATTGAATTAGCAATCCAACTACGAGCAAAAGCAACCTTTTATAAAGAATTATCATTGGCAAATAAAGAGGAGCTCCAATACGGGTATGCAGAAACTACTACCGTCTATCGTGTAGCTTTATTTGACCCAGAAATTTATCGGCAAAAAGCACAGCTGGCAGAAAAGACAGCACACCAGCTCTCTAACCGAATCAACACAAAAAATTATACGATCAACCTAGAATTTGATGGTTCTAATTATTTCTGATCTTCGGAAAGGTGAGACTCCTTTCCGGAGCATGGAGCGAGGAACAGAAACACAACTTTACTAGTCTAAACCGATGACCCATTTCCTTTCACACTTTGACCTATAACCCATAACCATCCATGGCAACGGCAATGAACCCTTACAAATGCATCTAAACAAATTCATGTTTCTCCTCTATGGAGGCTGTCTGAGAAGTCATTTTCATTTGACTTTTTGGGCGCCTCTTTTTTGTACGGAAAATTCCTATGTTTATTCTGGCCAGTCAAGTTGCTGTCTATGGCTGTATTGGTGCGTTCTAGAACAGAATTGTTTGTTGTTTATGTTTGATTCGGTTTGAAAACACTTTGATGCATCCCTTTGCTTGTCTTACATCTTTTAGTTAATTTTAATTTTTAAAAACAAAAAAAGAACACAGCAAAGGCTGTGTTCTTTTGGTGATACCCGAGGCCGGACTTGAACCGGCACGCCTCGCGGCATCGCATTTTGAGTGCGACGTGTCTGCCATTCCACCACTCGGGCATGATAAGTAATAATTTATAAAATTTGGAGGCGGCAACCGGAATCGAACCGGTGGTAAGGGTGTTGCAGACCCGTGCCTTACCGCTTGGCTATGCCGCCAACATAGTGGAGCGGAAGACGGGATTCGAACCCGCGACCCCGACCTTGGCAAGGTCGTATTCTACCACTGAACTACTTCCGCGAAACCAACTGGGGTAGCTGGATTCGAACCAACGAATGACGGAGTCAAAGTCCGTTGCCTTACCGCTTGGCTATACCCCACTAATGGGGCGGACGAGGGGAATCGAACCCCCGAATGTCGGAACCACAATCCGATGCGTTAACCACTTCGCCACGACCGCCATGATAGTATTTATTATAGTACAACAATGATGGGATTATGCATGGGGCGGACGAGGGGAATCGAACCCCCGAGTGTCGGAACCACAATCCGATGCGTTAACCACTTCGCCACGACCGCCATAAAATAATTTCAAAAATACAGGGGCAGTAGGAATCGAACCCACACCAAAGGTTTTGGAGACCTCTATTCTACCGTTGAACTATGCCCCTAAATGGTGGTGGGGGACGGATTCGAACCGCCGAACCCGGAGGGAGCGGATTTACAGTCCGCCGCGTTTAGCCACTTCGCTACCCCACCAGTAAGGATGCCGGCGAAAGGACTTGAACCCTCAACCTACTGATTACAAGTCAGTTGCTCTACCAATTGAGCTACACCGGCATATTAATAATAAATGGTGGCTCAGGACGGAATCGAACCGCCGACACAAGGATTTTCAGTCCTTTGCTCTACCGACTGAGCTACTGAGCCACATTTGCTATGTTTAAGATCACAACTTAAGACAAAGCTATGTAAAAGATAATGGCGGTCCCGACGGGAATCGAACCCGCGATCTCCTGCGTGACAGGCAGGCATGTTAACCGCTACACCACGGGACCTTGGTTGCGGGGGCAGGATTTGAACCTGCGACCTTTGGGTTATGAGCCCAACGAGCTACCACTGCTCCACCCCGCGATAATACTATAAATTAAATGGTGGAGGATGACGGGCTCGAACCGCCGACCCCCTGCTTGTAAGGCAGGTGCTCTCCCAGCTGAGCTAATCCTCCTGGGTAAATCAGTCACGTACTATTGTACGCTCCTTCTTTCTCTCAATTGCTTCCTTGTTCTGCTCGCTTCTCCAAATTTCATTGGAGATACAATGTTTGAAATGGTGACCCCTACGGGATTCGAACCCGTGTTACCGCCGTGAAAGGGCGGTGTCTTAACCGCTTGACCAAGGGGCCATATAAAGTATAAGTATGAAAACTGGCGGAGAGCAAGGGATTTGAACCCTTGAGGCAGCGCAAACCGCCTACACGATTTCCAATCGTGCTCCTTCGGCCACTCGGACAGCTCTCCAATTTTGGCTCCGCAGGTAAGATTCGAACTTACGACCGATCGGTTAACAGCCGATTGCTCTACCACTGAGCTACTGCGGAATAATTATAATTGGTATGTGGCACAAGGTTTACAACATTTTTCACAGACCAGCGACGTCTTACTCTCACAGGGGGAAGCCCCCTACTACCATCAGCGCTGAAGAGCTTAACTTCCGTGTTCGGTATGGGAACGGGTGTGACCTCTTCGCCATCGTCACTGAACTGTTTTCAAAGCCATGATTATTATACCAAACTGAGCGGATTTGTCAAACGTTTTTTGAAAAACTTTTGAATTGTTCACTCAAAACTGAATAAAAGACATTGTGTACATCAAGTAGTACTTCTTAAAAATAGGTTAAGTCCTCGATCGATTAGTATCTGTCAGCTGCACACGTCGCCGTGCTTCCACCCCAGACCTATCCACCTCATCATCTTTGAGGGATCTTACTTACTTGCGTAATGGGAAATCTCATCTTGAAGGGGGCTTCATGCTTAGATGCTTTCAGCATTTATCCCGTCCATACATAGCTACCCAGCGATGCCTTTGGCAAGACAACTGGTACACCAGCGGTATGTCCATCCCGGTCCTCTCGTACTAAGGACAGCTCTTCTCAAATTTCCTGCGCCCGCGACGGATAGGGACCGAACTGTCTCACGACGTTCTGAACCCAGCTCGCGTGCCGCTTTAATGGGCGAACAGCCCAACCCTTGGGACCGACTACAGCCCCAGGATGCGACGAGCCGACATCGAGGTGCCAAACCTCCCCGTCGATGTGGACTCTTGGGGGAGATAAGCCTGTTATCCCCGGGGTAGCTTTTATCCGTTGAGCGATGGCCCTTCCATGCGGAACCACCGGATCACTAAGCCCGTCTTTCGACCCTGCTCGACTTGTAGGTCTCGCAGTCAAGCTCCCTTATGCCTTTGCACTCTACGAATGATGTCCAACCATTCTGAGGGAACCTTTGGGCGCCTCCGTTACTCTTTAGGAGGCGACCGCCCCAGTCAAACTGCCCACCTGACACTGTCTCCTGCCCGGATCACGGGCATGGGTTAGAAGTCCAATACAGCCAGGGTAGTATCCCACCAACGCCTCCTCCGAAGCTGGCGCTCCGGAATCCAAGGCTCCTACCTATCCTGTACAGGCTGCACCGGAATTCAATATCAGGCTACAGTAAAGCTCCACGGGGTCTTTCCGTCCTGTCGCGGGTAATGCGCATCTTCACGCATATTATAATTTCACCGAGTCTCTCGTTGAGACAGTGCCCAGATCGTTACGCCTTTCGTGCGGGTCGGAACTTACCCGACAAGGAATTTCGCTACCTTAGGACCGTTATAGTTACGGCCGCCGTTTACTGGGGCTTCAATTCAGAGCTTCGCTTGCGCTAACCCCTCCTCTTAACCTTCCAGCACCGGGCAGGCGTCAGCCCCTATACGTCACCTTACGGTTTTGCAGAGACCTGTGTTTTTGCTAAACAGTCGCCTGGGCCTATTCACTGCGGCTCTCTCGGGCTATTCACCCTACCAGAGCACCCCTTCTCCCGAAGTTACGGGGTCATTTTGCCGAGTTCCTTAACGAGAG
>NZ_CP152016.1:2737500-3627654 GCF_038615825.1 Sporosarcina sp. FSL K6-3508
TTAGGGAAGGATAGTGTTAGGAGGAAACTAGAGATGAAACCTTATAAAAATAAAATAAATCGCATTCGTTCATTCGCCTTGTCGCTCATTTTTATTGGAGTTGTCATTATGTATATCGGGATCTTTTTCCGTTCCAATGAAATTGTGATGCTAATCTTCATGTTCCTCGGGGTACTCGCTATTATCGCAAGTACTGTTGTATATGCATGGATTGGTACGTTGTCGACACGAGCCGTTAGAATAAAATGTCCAAATTGTGGGAAACACACAAAAATGCTCGGTCGTGTAGATATGTGCGGACATTGCCGTGAACCATTAACACTTGATCCTGAATTAGAAGGTAAAGAGTTTGACGTGGCGTATAATAAATCTAAGATGTCCCACGAAGAGTCATCAAAATAAAAAGAGTGTAGCCCAATTGGGTTACACTCTTTTTATTTTGCTTCGTTTTGAGCTTCCCCGCAGTCAGGACAAGTGCCATACACTTCTAAACGATGTGAATTCACTTTGAAACCTGTTACGTGGGCAGCTAGGCGCTCCACTTCTTCAAGCCCTGGATGATGGAAATCCACTATTTTTCCACACTCGTCGCAAATAATATGATAATGGTCGTGGGTCACAAAATCAAAACGACTCGATGCATCTCCGTATGTCAACTCTTTCACAAGGCCGGCATTTTGGAATACACGTAAGTTATTATAGACTGTTGCTACGCTCATATTTGGAAAGTCTGATTCAAGGGCTTTATAAATCTCATCAGCGGTCGGGTGTGTATGAGAAGTGATTAAATACTCCAGAATTGCATGTCGCTGCGGAGTAATTCTTACACCACTTTCTTTCAACGTCACAAGCGCATCTTTCAAGAAAACTCCCGGCATCGTAATGCACCTCACTTCATAAAGATTACTTCTTTATAATCATTATAATTAGTTTACTCAATGAAGGGGCATACTGTCAACTTTTCTGCTGAAAACCTTGATTTCAGACCATATTTTTTCACTATTTCTCGAAAGTATCAATACCCTTTTTTCAGATCTACCTGATTGATGAGTTCTTTATCACCCGTCAACCATTTATCCAAGTTCGTCTCCATGATGCCGAGTGAACGTATGATGTATTGATCGGATATACTGGACATATGCGGTGAAACCGTGCAATTGGGCAGTTTCCATAGCGGACTGTCCACAGATAAAGGCTCTGTTTCAAATACATCTAAAACCGCATGACGGATTTCTTGATTTTCCAATGCATCGACGACAATCTGTTCTTTGACAGCGTCTCCTCTTCCCACGTTCATGAAAATTGCGGAATTTTTCATCGCTTGAAAGTGCTCAGCCTGATAAATCCACCTTGTTGCCGGTGTACTTGGCAAAATTGAAATAACATAGTCCGCTTCCGGTAACTTCATCATGATTTCAGAAAATGAAATGGTTTCATTCATCGACGGGCTGTCGTGTCCTGACCGATTGCAACCGATTGTGTGTACATGAAATGCCTGCAACAACCTGCCGATTTCCCCGCCGATTGCTCCAGTCCCCACGATCAGAGCTGTCGAGCTATTCACTTCACCAGGTATTTTATCCAACTCCCAGCGCATTTCGGTCTGTCTTGCATAAATTCCGGGCAAACCTCTTTCGAGCGACAATAAATGTGCCAGCACTGATTCAGCCAGCGGCATCTTATGGACACCATGCGAATTCGTGACGATAATGCCTTTCTTCTGCAATGCATTCAACGGGAGTTCGTCCACCCCAACTGCCGCCACCATGACCCATTTCAACGCAGAAGCATGCTCGATAATCTCTTCCGTAAGATCGACTCCTTCAGTCGCAATCACTTCGACGCCTTCTAACGAAACATCTTCAATAGAAGCTGTATAGATGAATTCGACATTCGGATAGTCCTTGCTTAGTTGTTCTTTAAATGCCGTTTTCACCTTAAACGTGAATAATACCTTCATAATCGAACCCCCTATTTTGTCAATTGTTGAAGTGTAGCCAGTGCATCTTCCACATGCCCTTTCACTCGCACTTTCCGCCATTCTCTTACTACTGTACCTGTCGGGTCGATTAGGAATGTAGATCGCTCAATCCCCATATACTCTTTACCGAAATTCTTTTTCAGCTTCCATACACCGTACTGCTCGGCAACCGCATGATCCTCGTCTACCAGAAGAGAGAAAGGCAACCCATGCTTTTCAATGAATTTTTGGTGAGAAGCCTCATGATCGGGACTTACACCTAAAATTACTGCATTTAATTCTTCAAATTCATTGACCGCATCGCGAAAATCACAAGCCTCTGTAGTACAGCCAGGTGTTGCATCTTTCGGATAAAAATACAGCACCACATACTTTTCCCCTTTAAATTGTTCCAATGAAACGATATCTCCATTTTCGTTTGGCAACGAGAATACAGGTGCCTGCAGTCCTTCTAACTTGTCCATTCAAAAAAACCTCCTCTGTGTGATGAAAACGTTCATTATTCTGAAATTACCCATACTTATCGTAGCCGAAATGAACAGGCTTTTCAATTTACTGCAACGCGACGCTGAAGGTGGAGACTTACTGGTGATTAATGCTAAAATGGGTAACGTATAATTGATTTGGAGGAATTCACTGATGAACCGAAAAAATTCAGAAGCAATCTACGCAGAAGCATGTGAACATATTGTAGGTGGAGTAAACAGTCCGTCCCGCGGGTATAAAGCGGTTGGCGGCGGGGCTCCCACTGTCATGGAACGTGCGGAAGGCGCTTATTTTTATGACGTGGACGGTAATCGATATATTGATTATCTAGGCGCATACGGACCAATCATTACAGGGCACGCACACCCTCATATTACAAAAGCCATTACGAAAGCAGCGGAAACAGGCGTCTTATATGGAACGCCTACCCGCCATGAAGTGAAATTTGCCAAAATGCTGAAGGATGCCATTCCCGGAATGGATAAAGTCCGCTTCGTCAACTCTGGCACGGAAGCCGTCATGACAACAATCCGCGTCGCACGAGCATATACTGGACGTACGAAGATCATGAAGTTCGCAGGTTGTTATCATGGACATTCTGACCTTGTCCTTGTCGCAGCAGGCTCCGGACCCGCAACACTTGGCACCCCTGATTCCGCAGGTGTTCCATCTTCCATTGCAAAAGAAGTTATTACAATTCCATTTAATGATCCAAAGAGCTACAAAGAAGCGATGGATAAATGGGGAGACGAGTTAGCTTGTATTTTAATTGAACCAATTGTAGGAAACTTCGGTATTGTCGAACCGAATGAAGGTTTCTTGGAACTCGTTCATGAACTTGCTGCCGATAAAGGAGTACTTACGGTGTATGATGAAGTCATCACAGCATTCCGTTTCCATTATGGAGCTGCACAAACACTGCTCGGTCTCCAGCCGGACTTAACGGCTTTTGGCAAGATTATCGGCGGCGGACTTCCGATTGGTGCTTATGGCGGTAAAAAAGAAATCATGGAACAAGTTGCTCCGCTCGGTCCCGCCTATCAAGCAGGTACTATGGCAGGAAACCCGGCATCCATGCTTTCTGGTATCGCTTGCCTCGAAGTCTTGCAAGAACCGGGTGTCTATGACGAAATGGATCGCCTCGGCGGTTTATTAGAAGTCGGGATTTTGGAATTAGCGAACAAGCACGGCATCCAGATGACCATCAACCGATTAGGTGGAGCACTCACATTGTTCTTTACCGATGTCACTGTGGAAAATTATGAGCAAGCCGAAGCGACAGACGGAGAAATTTTCGGGCGTTTCTTCAAAGAAATGCTGAAAAATGGTGTGAATCTTGCGCCTTCTAAGTATGAAGCTTGGTTCTTGACTACTGCCCATACAGAAGATGATGTGAAGGAAACTTTAAAAGCGGTAGATCGTTCATTTAAAACATTAGCCGAATCAATGGATTGACCGTTTCTCGGCTATATTGTAAAGTAGCAAAAAAGAGCTTATTCAGGAAAGGAATTACCCAATGAAACTTGGTGCCCGCGTCTTTAAAACGGGTATTGCGATTGTATTTGCCCTATTTCTCGCTCAATTACTTGAGTTGCCAACTGCGGTGTTTGCAGGGATAGCAGCGATTTTCGCAATCCAGCCATCTATTTACAGATCGTACTTAACGATCATCGAACAATTGCAAGGGAATCTGATCGGCGCTGCTGTAGCAGTGTCATTCACACTTATCTTTGGTCCGCAACTAGTCGTTGTAGGATTAGCTGCAGTGATTGTTATGATCATCATGTTGAAGCTTGGTCTCGAGAAATCAATTTCTCTTGCGCTCGTCACAATGATTGCCGTTATGGAGGTAAAAGACGATAACTTCCTGACCTTCGCCTTACTCCGGGTATCCACTATTCTCGTCGGTGTACTCGCAGCTTTCATCGTGAACATGGTCTTTATGCCACCGAAGTATGAAACGAAACTGTTTCAGGCAATCCATCAAGCTCAGGATGAAATCATTCGTTGGACCCGTCTCGCAGGTCGTCAGGCTTCTGAGCATTCTGCCACAAAAAAGTCTTTGGGCAAACTGAAAGAACGACTCGTTCAAATCGACCAGCTCTACTTGCTATTCAAGGAAGAACGCAGCTACATTAAAAAAACCACTGCTTCCAAAGCCCGAAAACTTGTTGTCTATCGGCAGATGGTTGCAACAACTCGCAGCAGTTACGATGTGCTTAAGAGATTGCATAATTTCGAAAACGAACTTATCAATCTTCCTGATCACTTCCGTATGATGGTGCAAGAACGACTCGAAGCATTGCTCGTCTACCATGAGCAGCTTCACTTGAAATTCATCGGGAGGTTAAAGGCAGAACGCGATGAGGATGGAGTGCATAATGAATTCATTCAGCGACAAGAGGTAATGGATATTTTCGCGAAGGAAATTGCCATCACCAAAGAAGACGAGGAATTCTCTGCCTACCATTTACTCCATATTCTCTCTTCCATGTTGAACTATGAAGAACAGCTGGAGCATTTGGATATGTTGATCACTTCTTATCAATCAAGATTTGAAGATGAAGATAATGCTGCTTTAGAAGATGAATTTTATTAATTAAAGATAAAAGCTGCGATAGACTGTTTCTTAGTCCATCGCAGCTTTTTAATTACCCTCCCAATTCCTGTCGATTGTAGAGCCCGGCATATACGCCTTCGCGTCTCATCAATTCTTGGTGAGTTCCTGATTCTTTTACTTCTCCATGATCAATTACATAGATACAGTCCGCGTGTGTAATAGTCGACAAACGATGCGCTACAATCAGAGTAGTCCGTTCATGCGCCAGTCGTTCGAGCGAGTCTTGAATCAAGGCTTCACTTTCCAAGTCGAGCGCAGATGTTGCTTCATCCAAAATAAGCAGCGCCGGGTTTTTCAAAAATACACGCGCGATCGAGATCCGTTGCTTTTGACCGCCAGATAATTTTACACCACGTTCCCCGACTCGTGTATCATACCCTTCAGGCAACGTCTCAATGAAGTCATGTGCGTTCGCAGCTTTAGCCGCAGCCACAACTTCTTCGTCCGTCGCATCGGGCTTGCCCATCAGAATATTGCTTTTAACCGAATCGCTGAACAAAATGGAGTCTTGGAGCACCATACCAATTTGATCACGCAGGGATTTGACTTTGACATCTCTGATATCATATCCATCGACACGGATCGCTCCCGAATTGACATCATAGAAGCGAGGAATCAAACTGATGACCGTTGACTTCCCGCCTCCACTCATACCAACTAACGCAGCGGTCTCACCCGGACGGATCGTCAAGCTGATGTTTTTCAACACCTCTTCTTCCTCATAAGCAAAACTCACATTCTCGAATTGAATTTCTCCGTTAATTGGCGGCAGTACCTTTGCATCTTCTTTATCCACCACATCATACTTCTCATTCATCAAATCAAGCACCCGATCCATCGAAGCAAATGACTGAGTCAGCGATGTCGAAGAGTTAACCAACCGTCTCAAAGGAGAATACAGACGCTCGATGAACGCAATAAATGCGGCCATCGTACCGACTGACAGCGAGCCGTTGATCACTTGATACCCCGCAAAACCGATAACGAGTAACGGTGCGACGTCAGTGATTGTATTGACCACGGCAAATGCCTTCGCATTCCATCTTGTATGTTCGATTGCACGATCTAAAAAGGCATTGTTCACTTCATCAAAACGTTCTTGCTCTTTGTCTTCGATGGCAAAACTTTTAATAATGCTGACTCCAGCTATCCGTTCATGCAGATAACTTTGTACATCCGCCAAAGCTTGTGACCTTTTTCTTGTCAATTCACGCAACTTCCCGAAGAAATGCTTGACGCTAAACGCATAAAAAGGAAAAGCAAGCAATGTGACCAGAGTTAACTGCACGTCCAGCGTCAGCATGATGGCAATCGCAATAATAATTGTCGCCAAATCCAGCCAGACGTTCATTAAGCCGATCATCACAAAATTTTTCGTTTGTTCCACGTCATTGATGACCCTGGAAATCACTTCACCTGCACGTGTATTCGAATAAAAACGCAAACCCAGCTTTTGCAGATGGCTATATAGCGATCGCCGTATATCAAACAAAATTTTATTGCTGACATACTGCGCATAATATTGGCGATAATATTCAACAGGAGGTCGAATCAGAAAGAACAAAATAATCGTGCCGCCTAGCCAATAAAACAAATACTTCGTTTTCTCGGCATCGGACATAGCAGGTGCACCTATGATGTCGTCAATGACAATTTTGATCAGCAACGGTAAAAATAACGGAATGGCAAACTTAATGACCCCGATAAGAACAGTAAAGAGAATCTGCCAATTATACGGTTTTACGAATTGTAGATAACGTTTGATACTTTCACCCATTCTGTTCCTCCTAATCAATTACGCCTCGGCGTAATTGCGTCCAGATTTTGAATTGTGCCTGCACAATTAATTCCTCTCAAAATCTGTGACATCCGCCGGAGGCTTAGGCCTACAGGATGTAGGTCATGCAGGCATTGCCACGTGACGTGGCGCTCTTGGCCTGCGTTCTTCTATTGTTCAGCGAACATTTGAACACCCACAAAACTAGAAATAGAACCGGATTCATGTCACATTACTTACAGTGGGGAAGGCTTCGGCTGAATAAAGATAAAAAAACCGACCCACACAAGTGCAGGCAGGTCTAACGTTTTTCATCCTGAAGTTGCTTATAGAACTCAAACCTGGAGGTCCATACATTAATAAAGTCAGGAGCAAACGGTCCTTTTCTTTGCTTGATCCAACCCAGCAATTGGGTTAAATTATCTTGCAGGATTTGATCGATCACTTCTGGATATTTCATTTGACGTTTATGTTCGGCATATTCATCCTCATCTAAAATCAAATAACTCATATCCGGAAAAACTTTCACGTCTAGGTCGTAATCAATATACTTCAATGACTTTTCGTCAAAGACAAACGGTGAACTCATATTAACGTAATAATAGACGCCGTCTTCACGCAACATGCAAATGATATTGAACCAATTTTCCGCATGAAAGTAGCAGATGGACGGCTCGCGTGTCAGCCATGTTCGGCCGTCTGATTCAGTCACGAGCGTACGTTCATTTCCTCCAATGACAATATTTCGGGTTCCTTTTAATACGAGCGTTTCTTGCCAGACACGATGGATCTTGCCATTATGTTTGTAACTGTGGATCTGTATCGTTTCTCCTTCTTTTGGAATTGCCAATTTTCTCTACCACCTTTGAGCCTCATGCCACCGCTCTTGCTATCTGTTCATTATACCAACTGACTTCCCAAAATTAAAACGTTTCAACCATCTATTTTGTAATTGCCTGAATTTTGCGGGGTGCTTGCTTCGTTTTGTCCATAAAAAAAACGGTAGAAATGGCATATAATAGCCATTTCTACCGGTAGGTGGTGTCCATACTTACTTGGAACCTTTAAATTGGTTCGCACGTGCACCCGAAGCTTGTTGCTTGTTTGCTTCTGCTTGACGGTTTTGCTCTTTTACCTCGTTCACATCAGTCTCAGATGCAAATTCTTCATTCATAGATGATTGCATGTTGGAAGATGCTGATTGCATGTTCGCAGCAGACTGTGCATTTTGCTGACGTACTTGGTTCACATCAGTTTCTGATGCGTACTCTTCGTTCATCGTTTGCTGATTAGCAGACTGTGCGTTCTGCTTACGCACTTGATTCGCATCTGTTTGTGATGCAGATTGAGCATTACGATTTGGTTGCTTAGGCATGGATTTATTCACCTCCGTGCCCCTTATGATGTCCAGCGTCCTCGTATTTATTCAGAAACGGCAAAGAAGTTTTTACCAATCAATACTTTCTATAATTTTCATCACAGGCTTTGATTTCGGCAAGGCTTCAATTTGTTCTTTTGTATAAAAGTTTAGCGGCTCTTTAGAAGTAACATCCTCCAATTGAGCACGATACGCATGAATGTCCCATGTGATGTGCGAGAACAGATGGGAGAATCGCGTGAGCTCTGTTACTTTTTTCAACTTGAGCCCGGTGTCTTTTTCAAACGTCTCCACTGCATCCAACTCTTGAAGTTCTACCATCGGAAACTCCCAAAGTCCTGCAAGTAAACCTGTGCCTGGTCTCTTTTGCAATAACCATTTTCCTTCTTCATTTTGAATTGCGAATGCAGCAAGTGAGACATGCTTTTTCTTTTGCTTTTTCAATTTTATCGGCAATTGCTGTTGTTCACCTTCCTCAAATGCGATACAAAAATCACGAACCGGACATAATAAGCAACGTGGATTCGGTGTACAGATGACCGCACCCAATTCCATCAAGGCCTGATTGAATGAAGAGGCATCTTCTTCGGAAATCAATTCCATAACCGCCTGTTCGAATATTTTTCGATTTCGAGCTAAAGCAATATCTTCTTCGATCAGCAATATGCGAGATAAGACTCTCATGACATTTCCATCAACTGCATGCTCCGGAACACCATAAGCTATACTAAGGATCGCCCCCGCTGTATATGGGCCGACTCCTTTGAGCGCCGAAATTTTCTCTCTAGTATTCGGCACTTCCCCACCGTAGGTTTCCACAACTTCTCTTACACCTGATTGAAGATTGCGGACACGTGAATAATAACCGAGACCTTCCCACATTTTCAGGATTTCTTCTTCTTTCGCCTCTGACAAGTCTTGCATCGTCGGAAACTTTTCGATAAATCGTTCATAATACGGAATGACTGTATCTACTCGCGTCTGTTGCAGCATTACTTCTGAAATCCAAATATAATATGGATTATTCGTTCTTCTCCAAGGTAAATCTCTTTTTTCAGCTTCATACCAGGACAATAAAGCCTGTTGGAACGCCTTTTTTTGTTCAATTATTTGCATAATGCCCTCGCTTCTTTATTCAAATACTTTTAGTTCTCGTGAAATAGGGTATATAATTAATACAGACTTAGACATTTTACGACTCTTTCCTCTATCAATTATGCCTCGGCGTAATTGCGTCCAGATTTTGAATTGTGCTTGCACAATTCACTCCTCTCAAAATCTGTGACATCCGCCGGAGGCTTAGGTCAACAGGATGTTGATCATGCAGGCGTTGTCACAGGATGTGGCGATCTTAGCCTGCGTACTTCTCTTGTTCAGCTGGCGTTTGAATGCCCGCTGAACAGGAAGTAAATTCGAATTCATCTCAGCACCTATAGAGGTGTGAGCCTTCTGCTGAATAAAGATAAAAAGGAGTGATGATTTGGATACAGGTACACATATAGCCATGGGAGTTGCGATTAGCGGTCTAGCACTGGCCGATACTGCCGTAGCGAATGACCCTTCCACTATGGGAGCGGTATTTGCCGGTATTATGGTCGGTTCGCTGATTCCGGATATTGATACTGTGTTAAAGCTTCGAAACAATGCCGTTTATTTGCGCAATCACCGTGGAATTACACATTCCGTTCCAGCCGTCATGTTATGGCCGCTCTTGATCTCGATCCTTTTGACACTCATTGTTCCAGGAGCGGAGTTTCTACATGTATGGGCATGGACTATTCTAGCTGTGTTTATCCACGTCTTTGTAGATATTTTTAATTCATACGGCACACAAGCACTGCGGCCCTTTTCACAAAAATGGGTAGCGATCGGGGTCATCAATACATTTGATCCAATTTTTTTCGGCCTGCACGTCATCGCGATTCTCGCATGGTTTCTCGGTACAGATCCTTTAGCCACAATGTCCACTTTATATATCGTAATATTTTTCTATTATTTACTGCGGTTCGCCGTCAAAAGCGCAGTAAAAAGATCTGTCAAAAAGACAGTGCCCGGTGCTACTGAGATTTTCATCGCCCCAACTATGAAATTTTTTCAATGGCGTGTGGCAGCGACCACTGAAGTCGATCATTATGTCGGACGCGCATACGGACGGTCGATTACATTATACGACCGTTTTAAACGCGAACCAATGCCAGCTTCTCCACAAGTCTCGGCAGCTCTAGAAGATCCGAATTTAAAGGCCTTTGTGTCCTTTTCTCCTCTGTATCGCTGGTCGATTTCACATGTTGGCGATCTTTATGAAGTCCGTCTCATCGATTTGCGCTACCGAAGTAAAGGATATTATCCATTTGTCGCAGTAGCTCATGTCAATCAAGATTTGGAGGTAGTGAATTCCTATACCGGATGGATCTTCTCTGAAGACAAACTTCGCAAGAAATTAAAATTTGCTCCTAACAATTAAAGAACGTCCATGCATTATGCATGAGCGTTCTTTTTGTTTACTTCCCGCTTTTCACGTCTTTCAACATGGCGATCGGCAATGCTTCTATTGCTTTCTCTCCACCTAAACGATAGCCCCATGCAAATAACCCTTTCAAGTAATCTACTTGAAAGAACATACCGTCGTCTCCTTCAATACGATACATTTCACCTGGCTTGATACTTTCCGGATCAACCAAATAGGATTGCACCATGACGGCTTTGCGCTGGTGTACAGCATACTCGCTGATCATGCCCATCTGTTCCGCTTTTCGTGCTTTTTCCATAAGGGAAGCGACTTCACTCCGCAGTTCATTTTCATTCATTTCGCTGTAATGTTTTTCAGTCTCCATCTTCTTCATTCCTTTTCTGTTCAATAAAAAGATCAATCTGCGCAAGTGGAATGCCCTTTTGATACATCGATTGCTTCACTCTCTGTCTCAAATCAGCGCCGGAATACTTACTCTGATAGCGTCTCCACGCCTTTTCACCAAAATTCTGAGTGATTTCAGTCCATTCATCTTCATCCCGTTCGATGGTCACGCTATTAAGCACTTGTTTAATTTGTTCAAATGAAAATCCTTTTCTTGCTAATGTATTTTGGATTTTCTGTTTTACTTGTGCCGGCGGCTGTTGGCTGTTGGAGCGTATTGTCTTTTCAGCGAGCTTCAGTGCATTGTCCATTTGATCTTCCATCGTGTACTCCTCCAATGCTTGAGTTTGAAGTTCCTTGGGTATACCTTTCTTATGAAGGGATTGCTGAATCGCTCTCGGTCCTTTTAAAGAACTGTTCTTTTCAGTCCGGACCAGCGCTTCAGAGAATGCCTCATCATTTAGGAATCCAAGTCGTTTCAATTTCACGATCGCCTCAAGGACGATCGCTTCTCCATAATCTTTCTCAAGAAGCTTCTTTTTCACTTCCATTTCACTGCGCATACGGAAAGACAAAAAATGTAATGCACGGTTAAATGCTTTTTCAATTTGGTCTGCATAGACAATTTCGTCCGTCTCCCAATCGTCCAGCGTCATACCCTTAGTGAGCTCAAATTTCACCAGTACAGATTCATGGACGCTAAAAGCATATTGTTCATCAATAAAAATATTATAACGTTCGCTATCTCGTTTTTGTTGTGATATTTTGGTAATTAGCGGCATTTCTCCATCACCTACTTAGTATTAGTATACCGCTTCTTTCAGTGATGGTCAGCAATAGTGTATTAATTTTGCAGAGTTTGGAGGGGAATTAGTATGAGAGTCGTTATTACAGGAGGAACTGGATTTATCGGCAGCATATTAACTGCAAAGCTTCGAGAAAGTGGTCATGATGTGATCATATTGACACGCAAACCGTCTTTCGAACAGAATGGTGTCCAGTACGTTCAGTGGCTAACAGACAACGCTTCACCTGAAAATGAGCTTGGTCAAGTCGACGCTGTTGTGAATCTGGCAGGTGTTTCAATTAATGATGGCCGGTGGACAACAGAGCGCAAAAAACAAATCCACGATAGCCGAATCACAGCTACTCAAGAGGTGCTGCGTATTCTGCGGTCACTGCCTGAAAAGCCAAGTGTATTAGTAAATGGAAGCGCAATTGGAATCTATCCTCCATCGCTCACTGAAGAGTACACAGAATCATCCATAGTGGTCGGCGATAATTTTCTCGCTAAAACAGTTTATGATTGGGAGCGCCTTGCCAGCCATGCAAACGATTTAGGTGTTCGAACAGTGTTCACTCGATTTGGTATTGTCCTTGGCAAAGATGGAGGCGCATTGCCTCTCATGAAGTTGCCTTATCTATTATACTCCGGCGGCAAAATCGGCTCAGGCAATCAATGGTTTTCTTGGGTACATGTTGAAGACGTTGCGAACGCCATCATCTATTCATTGGAAAATAATGCGATTGAAGGTCCTGTCAATGTTGTAGCACCGAGCCCGATGCATATGAATGCTTTCGGAAAAACAGTAGCAAAAGTGCTCCATCGACCACATTGGTTTCCCGTCCCAAGTTTCGTTATGGAGTTAACTTTGGGTGAGAAAAGCATGATCATCTTACAAGGCCAGCATGTTTTGCCAGATAAGCTCCTTAAAAATGGATTTACTTTTCAATATCCATCTTTAAAGCCCGCTTTAGAAGATCTGTTGTGAAATGAAATGTTTGTTGGGATGTTGACAACACCCTGACAAACATTTTCCGAATTTTGCATAGTACATATTTAAAGCCAAACCGCACATGCTCTATTAAAAGGAGTGATGTTGTATGGCTCGCCACGTTTCAGGTATTTTATTGGCTTCATGCTTATTGGTTGTCGGTATTTTAGTCAACCCTTTTGCTGTAAAGGCAGAAGAATTCCATTGGGGATTCAAGAAAGCCACAGATGGAGTGCCTCCTTCGGCTGGAGCGGAATTGGATAAATTGCTCGATGATTATGGAGCACTCTATAAAGGGAAAGGCGATAAGAAAGTTGTGTATCTAACATTCGACAATGGGTACGAAAACGGCTACACAGAGAGCATTTTGGACACTTTGAAGAAGGAAAAAGCCCCCGCTACATTTTTCTTGACCGGCCATTATGTAAAAAGCGCAAGTGATTTAGTGAAACGAATGGTTAAGGACGGACATGGAATCGGCAATCATTCCTATGATCACCCGAATATGGCCAACTTATCCGAACAGCAAATGGAAGAAGAATGGAGTAAGCTTGATGAGATCCTATACGAGACTACAGGACAAAAGCGCACCATTTATACACGACCGCCAGAAGGTGTCTTTAATGCGAAATTACTGCAGAAGGGTAATGACCTTGGATACCGGCATATTTTCTGGTCCGTCGCATTCATTGATTGGCATAAGGATCAACCAAAAGGAAAAGATTATGCATATAATGAATTAATGAAGCAGTTACACCCTGGCGCAGTCATCCTCATGCATACTGTCTCTCCAGATAATGCCCAAGCCTTGCCTGATTTCATTCGCGATGCAAAGAAACAAGGCTATAAGTTCCACTCTCTTGACCAACTGGTCGAAGAGTATGAAAAGGAAAATTCTGTGACCCAATAAAAAGAGACCTTGTCTGTTTAACTTCACCAACAGACAAGGTCCCTACCTATTCGGTCCTTCTTCAATTTGCATTTTACATTCGTAGTTATCCAATGTATTTACTTCTATCGGACTGTTACGGATCCCCTCCTTCGTTATTACGTACCTAGGATTCGATTCGCTTCTATAACTACGACCTCCTTTTCATTTGATTATTCTGACTATACCACCTATTCAGATACTTGTAAACTATTTTGTTCGAATTTAATAAATCTTTCTTATGAAATACTAAAAATCTGCATGATGGATGTGCGCTATGCATGTAATTGAATGAGAAAAATCAGATTGAAAAAGATGGCGTTTTCATATACGATATCAATGATGGAAAGAGGTGGACATATGGACACATCACAAAACAAAGACCAAGTTGTAGAACTGAAAAATCGGTTCAATCAATTCCTTGAAACATTAGAAGCGATCGAACCAGAAAAGACGGGTCTCCAAGAGATCGATCGGCTGATCATGTTACTTGATGAGCTGGAAGAACAAATGGATAGTTATAAAAAATAACATAAATAACGGGGGATTTTGAGATGTACATAGAATCAATCGAGAAAAGTATGTATGATCTAATTTGCGAAACATCTACGAACTTACCAAAGGATGTTCGCCGTGCGATTCTTTCCGCAAAAGAAAAAGAAAACAAAGGTACGAGCTCCGCTATGAGTCTCGATACTATCGCTAAGAACATTAATATGGCAGATGAAAAACTTTCACCTATTTGCCAAGATACCGGTCTGCCAACATTCAAGATCAAAACTCCCGTCGGTGTTAACCAATTGGAGATCAAAGCTGCAATTATCCGCGCTATCGAACTCGCTACTGAACATGGAAAACTTCGTCCGAACGCAGTTGATTCTTTGACTGGCGATAACAGTGGAAACAACTTAGGGATCGGCTTGCCTGTTGTGAAGTTTGAACAATGGGAACAAGACCATATCGAAGTGAAATTGATCCTAAAAGGCGGCGGCTGCGAAAACAAGAATATCCAATACAGCTTGCCAACTGAATTAGAAGGACTTGGACGCGCTGGACGTGATTTAGATGGTATTCGTAAATGTATCTTACATTCCGTTTATCAAGCACAAGGACAAGGGTGTTCAGCAGGATTCATCGGTGTAGGTATCGGCGGCGACCGTTCATCCGGCTACGATTTGGCAAAAGAGCAACTCTTCCGGGATGTAACCGACGTCAATCCAATTCCTGAACTTGCACAGTTGGAAGACTATGTACTGGAAAAAGCAAATCATCTAGGAATAGGTACGATGGGCTTCGGTGGTGAAGCAACGCTGCTTGGCTGTAAAATTGGTGTTATGCACCGGATTCCTGCGAGCTTTTATGTTTCAGTAGCATATAATTGCTGGGCTTATCGCCGCATGGCAGTAGACATCAATGCGGAGACTGGAAAAATTACAGACTGGCATTACAATGAAGGCGAAAAAATTGCATTTGAACAACCTGCTGAAGAAACAAAGTCCACAGCACGTGTAGTGAAATTGCAAGCACCTATTACAGAAGAAGAAATTAGAGACTTGCGTGTTGGTGACGTCGTGAAAATCTCCGGCCGCATGTATACGGGCCGCGATGCAATTCATAAGCATTTAATGGACAATGACGCACCAGTTGATTTGAATGGCCAAGTCATTTACCACTGCGGTCCGGTCGTTCTGAAGAATGAAGAAGGCAAATATGAAATTAAGGCAGCAGGTCCTACGACTTCAATTCGTGAAGAGCCGTATCAAGGAGACATCATGAAAAAGTTTGGTATTCGGGCAGTCATCGGAAAAGGCGGCATGGGGCCTAAAACTTTAGCGGCGCTCCAGGAACACGGCGGCGTGTACTTGAACGGGATTGGCGGAGCAGCCCAATATTACGCAGACTGCATTAAGGAAGTAGAAGGCGTTGATTTGCTTGAGTTCGGAATACCAGAAGCACTCTGGCACCTGCGTGTTGAAGACTTCACCGCAGTCGTAACAATGGACTCCCACGGAAATAGTCTACATGCCGATATTGACAAATCTTCATTAGAAAAGCTCTCAAAATTTAAAGAGAAAGTATTTAACTAATCAACCAGCAGCGAATGATCTCATTCGCTGCTTTTTTGTGTTTACAAAAAGATTGATCATTTTAGTAACATTTTTTCAGAGCAGGTGCTATACTATAGTTAATAACTATTATAATTTCAGAATCATTCTAGTTTGTGATTTAAAAGTCGATTCTACTCCGGTAGAGTCGACTTTACTGCTTTAATTAGACATTTGAAATTGAAATTCATTATCAATTAGGAGGTATTCAAATGACAACATCAGCAAAAGAACAATTCGATGAAAAAGTAGATTGGACCGCGAGATTTGAATTGATCGCTGCCATATTATCCGGACTTTTTATCTTGGCAGCATGGCTCTTGAGTAAAAATGGCACAGAAGCTTTCTCTATCACGCTGTATATCCTGGCATTTTTGATTGGAGGATATGCAAAAGCCAAGGAAGGTATTGAAGAAACGATAAAAAATAAAGAGCTGAATGTCGAGATGCTGATGGTTTTTGCAGCAATCGGCTCTGGCATTATCGGCTACTGGGCGGAAGGCGCCATACTGATTTTCATTTTTGCAATCAGCGGTGCACTTGAAACGTATACTTTAAATAAAAGCCATAAGGAAATTTCTTCTCTAATGGAAATGCAACCTGAGGAAGCGTGGCTCATCACAGAGGATGGCAGTGAACAAAAAGTACCTACTGCATCTTTATCCCTCGGCGCAGTCCTGCTCGTCAAGCCAGGCGAACGCATTCCAGTGGATGGTCAAGTACTCAGCGGCATTACTTCCGTAGATATGTCTGCAATTAATGGAGAGTCCATCCCTGTGACGAAGCAAGAAAATGATGAATTGTTTGCGGGAACAGTGAATATTAGCGGGGCAATTCGAATGACCATGACAAAGCCCAGCTCTGAAACCTTATTCCAAAAAATTATTGCTATGGTTCAGAACGCACAAAGTGAGAAATCCCCTTCTCAACAATTTATTGAACGATTCGAGGGTACTTATGTAAAAATTGTCTTGGCGGCAGTCGTGATTATGATGTTTCTTCCGCATTTTTTACTCAATTGGGATTGGACGACTACCTTTTACCGTGCCATCGTACTATTGGTAGTCGCTTCCCCCTGTGCGTTGATGGCAGCCATTATGCCTGCAACCTTGGCTGCGGTCTCAAATGGTGCTAAAAGAGGCGTTTTATTTAAAGGTGGGCTTCACTTAGAGCACTTAAGCTCTTTGAAAGCTTTTGCTTTTGATAAAACCGGTACATTGACCACTGGCAAGCCGGTTGTAATGGATTTTATCGTCCGAAAAGATACCAATCCAAAAGAAGCGCTCGCTTTATTTGCAGGTGTTGAATCATTGTCCAACCACCCGTTAGCCAAGGCAATCATTCAGTATGCCAACGAGCAAGAGGTCATACCTGAACGGAATCTCCATATTGAAGACGTGCCTGGTTACGGGATTAAAGCTGAAACAGATAATGGTATGATCCGAATCGGCAATCCAAGATTTGTTGGTATAGATTTAGTGGAATCATTTGAGGATGGAATTGCCGAAGCACTCGCCAATGAAGGAAAAACTGTTATTTTCATGAGAGATGAACACGGTATTGTAGCATTGGCTGCACTGAAGGATACGTTGAGAAAAGAGGCTGTGACTTCCATCAAAGAACTGAAAGCCCTTGGAATCCGTACCGTGATGCTTACGGGAGACAACGAAAAAACGGCGCATGCGATCGCTGAAGAAGTCGGAGTGGATTCATACGTTGCTGAATGTTTGCCTGAAGAGAAAGTCGTTCATCTGAAGAAATTGCTGAAGAATTATGAAACGGTTGGAATGGTTGGCGACGGTATCAATGATGCTCCTGCACTCGCTACTGCAACATCCGGTATTGCAATGGGCGAAGGCACAGATGTCGCTTTAGAGACCGCGGACGTAGTGCTAATGCAAAACGATTTGAATCGCCTTTCCTATGCAATCAAACTCTCAAGAAAAATGCAACGGATCGTTAAGCAAAACGTTTTCTTCTCCATCGCTGTCATTGCCATTCTGATCATATCCAACTTCATGCAAGTAGTCGATCTCCCTCTTGGTGTGATCGGGCATGAAGGAAGCACCATCCTCGTCATCCTTAACGGTTTGCGCATGTTGAACAAAATAGAATGACAAATTGAAACAGGCTGTCACTGGGGATGGAATCGTCCTTAAGTGACAGCCTGTTCTCATAACTAAAAAAGCCGCCCGAGACGTCAGATGACAATGACTTCTCGGCCAGCCCTGCTTTTTTACGATGCCATTTGACGTTTACGTTCATAGCGCTCTGTCATCACTGCATTTATCAACCCGCCAATCATCAGAATGATAGCTGATAGATAGAGCCACATGATGAGCACGATAATTCCACCAATACTGCCATAAGTATTCGCATAATTTCCAAAGTTACTAATATAGAAAGAGAAACCTAATGATGTAACAATCCAGCCCACGGTCGCAAAAAAAGCACCTGGAACGATACTTTTATAGGACAATTTGATAGCTGGAATGAGCCAATATAACAATGAAAAAACAGCGAAGATAAGGAATGGCGGAATAAGGAAACGGATCTTCGTCCACATGGATAAAAATGAATCTTCCAATCCCATGAATGAGAACAGAAGCTTCCCGATCGGTTGACCGAAAACCGGCAATACTAGAGCGACTATGACGGTACCAATCAACATGATCGTAAACACAATCGACAATCCTCTAGAAATAAAAAAGTTTCGGTCGTCTTCTACATCATATGCCCGATTTAACCCCTTCGTTATAGCCCCCATACCTTTAGAGGCCGACCAAATCGTTGCAAGGATACCAATTGATAATAAGCCGCCATTACGATTTTCCAGCACTTCTGACAACGTGGACTCAATCAAGGTTGAGACACTTTCTGGAGCATATTCACGTATAAATATGAAGATCTGGCTTTGATCTAAATGCAAGTAAGGCAATAACGTAAAAAGAAAGATTAGTAGAGGGAATAATGACAACAGAAAAAAGAAAGCTAATTGCGAACCGGCAGCTGATATATCCAATTCTTTTATACGAATAATGAGCTGCTTGAAAAACCCGCTCGTCGTAGCTGGATTAAAGTCATCTTCATCCCCGTCTTTTATATCCTTAATAAAACCTTTTACTTTTTCGGTCTTAGACGTACCCTCAGAATTCGAAGAAGGGGCACTTTCATGATTTTTCATTTCATGTGTCCCCCTTTCGTTAAGTGATTCAATATTTAGTGATTCTCTACTGGTACTGCGTTTTTTTTTTGCACCATCGGCGGTAAGCTTGTGTCTTCCTGAGCAGAAGAGGCAGATGCCGCAGTTGATTCATCTTGAATGATTTGCTCATACTCAGATTTGGAATCAGTGAATGCTTCCTTCGTATCTGTGAACATTTCTTTCACTTGAGGTGTCAGTGTTTTAATTTCATCCACTTGTGACTTGATATAATCAACATCACCTTTCACCTGTTCATAAAGAGTTTGCACTTGATCTTTCTTTTCTTGAAGTTGGTTTTTCACTACATCTGGATTTTCTTTGTAGTACAGTGCTTTTTCGTATGAAGTCCTTAAGGAAGTGACCGTCATTTGTCTTGTTGAACGATCCAACATGCTTACAACCGCCCCAAGCAATGCGCCACCTAAAATAAACTTACCTAATTTGTTAGAACCCATGAATTTCGCCTCCTATCACGTTAACCTTTCAATTCATTATACCCATATAGCCGATTACCAAACAATGATTGTGGCACTTTATTGAAAAAAAGCTTGACGAACCGTTCTATTTTTCGGATTATTAACAATAACATAGAACTAATAGAATTCCCTAAAGGGAGTTGATGTGCAACACTTTGAAAATCATAAAAATCTATAGAAACGGATGGAGGGGATGAAATGGAAAAAGTTACAAACTTTTTGACAAGCGCATCAGATCTAATTTGGGGACCCCCGTTGCTTATATTATTGATCGGTACCGGAATATATTTGACGATACGTTTGACCTTTATACAATTGCGATTATTACCTTATTCTTTGAAACAAGTATTTTCAAGAAAGCATGATAAGAAAGCAGACGGGGATATCTCACAGTTCCAAGCATTAATGACGGCAATGGCGGCCACAGTTGGAGTCGGAAACATCGTCGGAGTCGCTTCTGCGGTCGTTGCAGGAGGACCAGGAGCTATTTTCTGGATGTGGCTGGCTGGTTTTTTCGGGATGGCGACGAAATATAGTGAAGCTATTCTCGCAGTAAAATATCGTGTGAAGGATTCCAATGGCTTAATGGCCGGCGGACCGATGTATTATTTGGAACACGGATTGAAGCAGAAGTGGCTCGGTGTCCTGTTCGCACTCTTTGGTGCATTGGCCGCTTTTGGTATCGGAAATGGAACACAGTCAAAAGCAGTGGCAGATGTAATGAAAAATACGTTCGATGTGCCACATTATATTACAGGGGCCGCTTTGGTTGCATTTGGTGCACTCGTCATTCTGGGAGGCATCAAGTCGATTGGTCGGGTAACTGCATTTTTCGTGCCTATTATGGCTTTATTCTATTTCATTGCCGGAACGATCGTTATGGTTTTGAATATTGAAGCAGTACCTGCAGCATTCGGTTTGATATTCTCGGATGCGTTTACCGGGCAAGCGGTCGCAGGTGGTGCAATTGGAGCGGTCATACGTTTTGGTGTCGCGAGAGGGCTTTTCTCTAATGAAGCCGGGCTCGGTTCTGCCCCAATTGCGGCAGCGGCAGCACGTACCGACTATCCTGGACGTCAAGCGCTCGTGTCCATGACACAGGTTTTATTCGATACATTGGTTATTTGTTCGATTACAGGTGTTACGATCGTCATGAGTAATAAATGGCAAGACAGTTCCATCGACGCGGGGGCTTTAACAGCTGAAGCTTTTGGTTCCTTTTTAGGAGGAATCGGACCCATCTTAGTATCGATCGGGCTAGTATTCTTCGCCACTTCAACCATTTTAGGATGGAGTTATTATGGGGAAAAGTGTTTCCAATATCTCGTGCCGAATCGCAAAGCCGTCCTCTTCTATCGAGTAATTTTTGTTGGCTTTATCTATGTTGGCGCAACAGCATCGCTTGATGTAGTATGGGTTTTAGCAGATGTATTGAACGGTTTGATGGCGATTCCGAACTTGATCGGGCTTCTTGGTTTGTCTGGAATTGTTGTGATGGAAACAAGACGGTTTAAAAAGAAAATAGACGAAGAACGAGAAGAACTGCGCAAGTAATTACTCAATGTTCAGTTGACAGTATATCGCTTTCGTGAAATGATGGAAATCATAGATTACAAGGAGAGAAAGGCGGTTTCACTATGGACTTATCTACTCAAACACCAGAGAATATTGCGTATATGATTGAAAAAATTAAAGAAAAACTGCGTATGGTTAATGTCGATGCCATGAAAGCAGATAGTTTCAGTACGGAGCAATATGAAGACTTGCACTATATGTACGAGATGGTCATGAAGCGAGAAAATATTACGCCAAATGAAATGCAGGCAATTGCAGCGGAACTTGGTTCTATGCGCAAATAAAAAAGACTCCAATTGGAGTCTTTTTTATTTATTGAGGCGTAACGTTTGTCCCATCTTCTAGTACAAGTGGTTGAATAAGCACTTCGACTCTTCGGTTTTTACTGCGATTTTCTGCCGTATCGTTCGGCACAATTGGTTTATATTCCCCATACCCTTTTGCACTGAAAAGATTCGGGTCCACTTCATTGCTTTCCACGATAATTTTCAAAAATTTGACTGCACGCATAACACTCAGTTCCCAGTTAGATGAATACTGTGCATTGTTGATCGGAATATCATCAGTATGTCCTGTGATGATCACTTGTCGGGGACGATCCAACGTGAGCAACTGTGAAATATCATTTGCCAATCCCATATACTCAGGATTGATTGTTGCTTCGCCAGAATTGAACAATACACTATCGCGAATTGTCAGAAGCAAGCCTTCATTCGTCAGTTCGGTATCAAATTGACTCTCCAATTCATTCACAGCAATATATTCATCTAAATCATCCTGCATCTCACCAAGCGACTGCTGATCTTCCAGATACGATGAGTTCTCATTCTGTTCTCCGACCGAATCATCTGGAACCGGAACGTTCGTTGGAGCCGATTCACTCATGATGCCGCTGCCACTTTCGAATATTTCACTGAAAACTGCGGACATCTGCTGAAAACGTCCTTCATCCATAGAACTACTGGCGAAAAGTACGATGAATAACGCCAGTAATAAAGTCAATAAGTCTGAGTAGGGTAGCAGCCAGGATTCACTCATATGTTCCATTTCACGCTTTTTTTTCTTACGTTTCTTCGACAACCTGACCAGCCCCCTTGCCATCATTGCTGTCTGAAGCTAGCTTCTTTCGATCTTCTACTGATAAATAAGATGCAAGTTTTTGCTCAATTACTCGCGGCGCTTCCCCTTCTAATACAGAAAGGATTCCTTCAATGACCATCGTTTTCTGCCGGACTTCTTCTTTCGACTTCCGTACTAACTTATTAGAGAATGGATGCCATAGTACATACCCAGTGAATATCCCCAATAAAGTAGCGATAAACGCTGCAGAAATCGCATAGCCCAACGCTTCAATATTGTTCATATCGCCTAATGCGGCAATCAGTCCAACAACCGCTCCTAGAACACCGAGTGTCGGCGCATATGTCCCTGCCTGTGAAAAGATGAGCGCACCAACAGAGTGACGATCTTGCATAGCCTCCACTTCTTCGCTCAAAACATCTCGAATATAATCGGCGTTTTGTCCATCAATGGCCAAGCCAAGTCCATTTTTCAAAAATGGGTCGTCAATTTCATCCGTTTTCGCTTCTAGTGCCAATAGACCCTCACGTCTTGCTACGTCTGCCCAAGAAGAAAATAAACGAATTAACTCCGCATCAGAGGCAAGCTTTTGCTGAGTGAAAATGATCTTGAAAAGTTTAGGTACTCTTTTTAACTCGCTCATAGGAAAGGCGATCACGACCGCTGCAACAGTTCCTCCGATGATAATCAGGATGGCCGCCATGTTGAACAGCGCATCAGGTGTTACCCCTTTGAGCGTCATCCCGACAAGCAGTGCGACTAAACCTATTACTAATCCTAATACCGTGGATAAATCCATATTAAAAGCCTCCAAATACTGCATTCTTCTTATTATTTCGGTCAATTATCGATGTTCTTTAGGGTAAATGAACGACAATTCGTGATGATTTTGTGGCGTTTCTCGAACCGTCTATTGCTTTATAATTGCGAAAGGCGATCTGCCCTTGATACTATTGACATACTATGTGAAAAGGAGATGTCATGATGGATCATTTTCAAAACCAACTTTCCAATTACGCTGAATTAGCAGTTAAAGTAGGTGTAAATATTCAGAAGGATCAATATCTATTTATTAGTGCTTCCACTGAGATTACTCAATTCGTCAGGTTGATTGTTGAAAAAGCTTATGAAGCAGGAGCTAGGCAAGTATTCGTTGACTGGGTGGATGACGTAGTCACTCGTCTGCGTTACGAAAAAGCACCAGCAGATTCGTTTTCTGACTTTCCTTCTTGGAAAAGGGTGGAGCGTGAAGAGCTTGCTGACAAAGGCGCAGCTTTCATGTCCATCGTTTCGCAAGATCCAGATTTATTGAATGGCATTGAGCCGAATCGCATTCGTGACAATCAAAAAGCTTCCAGCACTGCACTCAGTAAATTTCGACAAGCGATGCAAGCAGATAAATTCAGTTGGACAGTGATCGCGGCAGCTGCTCCTGCATGGGCCGCTAAAGTTTTTCCTGATCACTCAGCTGAGGATCAAGTCCCCGCTTTGTGGGATGCTATTTTGCGCGCGGTGCGGGCAGATCAACCGAATCCTGTTGAAGCTTGGCAACGACACGATGAAAACTTACATGAAAAAGTAGATTACTTGAATGGAAAACATTATCACAAACTACATTATACAGGCCCCGATACAGATTTAACAATAGAATTGCCGACCAAACATTTATGGTGCGGGGCAGGAAGTATCAATCAACACGGCCATGAATTCATGGCTAATATGCCTACGGAAGAGGTGTTCACCGCTCCTTTGAAAGAGGGTGTAAATGGCTATGTGTCCAGCACGAAGCCACTTAGCTATGCAGGTACAATAATTGACCGTTTTAAAATCACGTTTAAGGATGGTGCAATTACGGATGTTTCTGCTGAACAAGGAGAAGAAATCCTTAAACAGTTAATCGATACCGATGAAGGAGCAAAGTTTCTAGGTGAAGTGGCATTAGTTCCACATGACTCGCCTATTTCCAATTCAAATATTTTATTTTACAATACATTATTTGATGAAAATGCTTCAAACCATTTGGCCATCGGAAGTGCATATGCTTTCTGTTTAGATGGAGGAAAAGAAATGTCTTCCGAACAATTGCAAGCAAACGGTTTGAATCAAAGTTTGACGCATGTGGACTTTATGATTGGTTCTGAAAACATGGATATTGATGGTATTTTGCCGGACGGGACGGTAGAACCCATATTCCGAAAAGGAAACTGGGCTTTCTAAAATTCGTCACATTTTCTTCAAATTTTCATCCAAGCCCTTAAAATCTTGTCTAAAATCGTGTATAATAGGTAAGAGAACAGATCATATATGGAAAGAGGGGCTTACAGATGGGCTTAATGTATACTACAGTTATCGGTTACATGGTTGTTCTTGGATTAGCGTCATTGTTTACAATGCACTTTTTGGCTGGCGCAATGGATTCATCTGACTCAGTGATTATTGATCCAAAACCTGAAACAAAAAACTAATTCGTTCATATCCCGATTCGTTCGGGTCCAGACTTTACATGTCGACTAGAGTTGCCCTACTCGGCAACTCTTTTCTTTTTTATCAAACAGTCCAGGAGGGTTATTAAATGACATCATTATCCGAAATTATGAGTTACAATCAGGCATTCGTAGAAGAGAAGAAATATGAAGAGTTCGCTACCACGAAGTTTCCAAATAAGCGGATCGTCATCTTAACTTGCATGGACACTAGATTAATTGAGCTGCTACCAAAAGCCATGAATCTAAAAAACGGCGATGCCAAAATTATTAAAAGTGCCGGCGCTATCATCACTCATCCATTCGGCGGTCTTATGCGAAGCATTTTAGTCGCAGTTTATGAATTGCAGGCGGATGAAGTATATGTAATCGGCCATCATGATTGCGGCATGAGTTCAATCGATACTTCACATGTCGTGGATAGTATGATCGAACGTGGAATTGATCCCGCCATCTTCAAAACACTGGAGTACTCTGGTATTGATATGGAAGCTTGGCTCCATGGATTCAGCGATGTGACGGAGAGCGTGAAAAAGAGTGTGGATGCCATCAAAAATCATCCATTGATTCCGGAAGACGTCAATGTACACGGTCTCGTTATCGACCCTGCAAATGGCAAGCTCGATGTTATTGAAAACGGCTACGATGTAGTGGAGAAAGCCTAACCCTCCTCTATTTCACCAACACCTAAAGAACCGGCTTCTTCTTTTATAGAAGAGGCCGGTTCTTTTAGGTTACAAACAGAGCAAAAAGTTAGAGAGAGAAGCGAAGAAAACGAATATAGGCTTGCGATCCGGGGATTTGCACTCCAGACGGGGACGCTTTCCGGAGGGCGTGGCTTGAGCCGCTTCCTTCGCTGCGCTCAGTCCAGGGTCTCAAGACTCACGCTGATCCTCCCGGAGTCGCCCCGTCTTCCACGCAAATCCCTAGATAGTGAGCCGTAGCATATTGTGAAATCACTGTATGGAGTACGTGTAGTTGTATACTTAGCCAAAAAATTCCCCATCCTTCAGAGAAGTTAAATCGAGCATTTATCTCTTTATGATTGGTGGGTCAACTCACTAACGCTAGGAAAATACGCTAGTTGATCGGAGTGGAAGGCGGCGACTCCAGCGGGATTAGCGCGACAGGTGAGACCCCACAGGAGCGTAGCGACGAGGAGGCTCACCGCACGCCCCGCGCCGCCTGGAACGTAGATCAACGGTGCCACTCTCCAATTCTTCCACCCTCATACCGAAAGAACCGGCTCCCTTCTATTCGAAGAGCCGGTTCCTTACTTTTGATATCCATTTCCGCCATGCGGTCTTGCCCTTTCAATAATCACTTTCCAAGATCGTGTACATATAGTGATCTTCCCACACTCCGTTTATAAATAAAAGTTGACGCAGCAAGCCTTCGCGTTGATAACCTGCCTTCTCTAATACTTTTACGGAGCCTGTATTGCGTGGAGATACATAGGCTTCGACCCTATGCAAATTCACTTTTTCAAAAGCAAAGTCATTGATTAGGCGGACTGCTTCCGTACCGATTCCCCGGCCCGTCTCCCTTTGATCGATCGAATAGCCAACAAACCCACTTGAAAACGGCAAGCGCTTGATGCTGTACAAAGAAATCTGCCCGATAATCATGCTTGATTTGGAATCAAAAATTCCGAAATTATATTCTCTTCGGTCCCGCATTTGATAAAGAGATTCACGAATTTTGTCTCGCTGCATGGCTACGGTGTAGTACGTATTGTCGTGCCGCGGTTCGAATTCTGTCCAATACTCTTTATTCGCAATGAGCAGCTGGGTGAACTGATAGGCGTCGTCTTCCGTCAGTATCCGTAAATAACACTGCTCTCCTTCCAGTAATATCATATTCCCCTCATCCTTTTTCTACGAATTCTGTTTCAACCGTATATTCTCTTCAGGTTATGAATGAAATGGAGAATCAATGCTGTATACCTGAATTCATTATTAACTATTATAGTATTTTTCTTCCCTACAAGACAATAGAACGCCATCATTTCGCATTTGTAAAGGAAAATTCATACTTTCTGCTTCAATCATCACAAATTCTCTGTATACTATTCTTCAGGAGGATTTTATCATGCTAAGAATAACTTTGATGGCACTTTCGTTGCTCATCATGATTGGAACTCATATCGCCGCAAACTTGATTCCGCTGAACGGGCTTACAACATGGGAAATCGCCAATCGAGTACCTGTTCTGTTCATGCCGGCAGAGTATGTTTTTTCCATCTGGATTGTACTGGATTTATTAATGGTAAGTTGGTTATATTTATTTACTAAAACATCAGCTGGGCAGACTTCGTCGGTTGCCAATCTACGGACTATCTGCTTTAGTGTCAGCTGCTTTTTAAATATAGCATGGTTGTTGTTGTGGCATTATAGCTATTATTATTGGGCAATTATCAGTGTAATTGGTTTATTGATTTGCTTATTGGTTTTCTATTTCAGTTATCCGAAAACGGATGGTATAAACCGCGAACGGTTACCTATCTCCGCCTATACAGGATGGATTTTCATCGCCGTAATCGCCAATACCTACTATGCTTTCAAATTCCATGATTGGTCCGGCTTTGGCTTGAGTGACCCTTTATGGACTGTGTTCTTTTTAAGTCTTGCTACGGCAATTGCATTGCACTTCATGTATCATTATCGTGATTATATGTTTAATCTCATCGTCATTTGGTCTTTTATCGGGATTGCCATCAAGAATGGCACAGATGAATTATTTGTTTCTACAGCAGCCTTATTTCTCTCGGCTGTAATTGCATTCATCTTGATCATGGGGAAACGATTTTCCAAAGCGCAAAATTTGTGACACAGCTGCAAACTCAAACAGCTGTGTTTTTTTGTGTGATGATTTGGCAAAATTGGGTATAGGTTATAGTATGAACTATCATGCTATAGAGGAAAGTATTGGAGGTTACCGCATATGTCAAATACAAAATTACTCTCTTCCCTATGTTACTTCAGCATCTTTTTTGCGCCTCTTTTGCTGCCTGCTATTATATATTTTGTGACAGATGAAGTTGATGTTCGCAATCACGCGAAAAAGTCATTCATTTCTCATATCATTCCCATGTCTTTATTGATTGCCGCCTTTGTCTTACTGTCGTTTTCCGTCCTTTCATTCAACACTCAATCTGGTGCAATGCTAGATGGCAATGTTCTATTCTGGGGGTTCGCTCCATTGATGTTCATCGTCTTATATAGCCTATTGTTTCTTGTCGTGCTCATTTGGAATGTTTTCCAAGGAATAAAAGTACTGAAATAGACAAGTGATTTTGTGGGCAAATCACTAAAAATTCATGAGTAGAGTATGATATAGTATGGATTGTATAATTTGTACGGAAGAAAGGACTTGTGAACATGATTGTAAAAAACGAAGAACAATTGAATGGGTTGCGCGCGATTGGACGGATCGTGGCGGAGATTCGTGAAGCAGTGAAAGAAGCAACTGTGCCTGGTATGACGACAAAAGAATTGGATGAAATAGCAGGTAAATTATTTGCGGAAAAAGGAGCAGTCTCTGCACCTATCGATCAGTACGACTTTCCCGGATATACTTGCATCAGCGTTAATCATGAAGTTGCCCACGGCATTCCGGGCAGCTATGTCATTAAAGACGGTGACCTGGTCAATGTAGACGTTTCCGGATCGCGTGATGGCTATTTTGCGGATACTGGCATTTCTTTTGTAGTCGGTACACCCGATGACGCTAAACAAAAGCTATGTGATGTCGCAAAGTCTTCTTTAGAACGAGCTTTGTTGAAAGTGAAGGCAGGATCCAGTCTGAATCAAATCGGAAAAGCAGTGGAGCGAGAAGCAAAGGATCATGGCTTACATGTTATTAAAAATCTTACAGGACACGGGATCGGAACATCTCTTCATGAAGAACCGCAACATATTCTGAATTATTATGATCCGTGGGATAAAGAACTGCTGAAAGATGGTATGGTACTCGCTGTAGAGCCGTTCATCTCGCAGAAAGCGGAGCATGTAATTGAGCTGGATGATGGCTGGACGTTTGCTACGCCGGATAAATCATTGGTCGCTCAAATTGAACATACGATTATTGTCACGAAAGACGAACCAATTATCCTGACTAAGCTTGATTAATATTCGAGAGCATTGCGATTCTGCAGTGCTCTCTTTTTCATAAAAAAGAGCATGCGCGAAATACTAACGGGTTCGGAACACGAGGAGAAAACATTAAATAGCATACCGATTGGGGACGCAATTCGCAGATGAATTGGTGTCCCCATTTTTGTTGTTGTATCAACGTTATGGTTTCTAATTCAGGTGAATTGGCATAGCCATTAGCATGGTGATTCACAGCACCGCATAAAATTATGTGCAATTGCGGATTACAGTGCTAATTATGATGCTAATAAGCATGTTAATTGAAGGTCGGAAAGTTATCTTTGAAATGACTGAAAACATTGAAAGGAACAAATGATTTTGTGATAAAATAGAGATATAAGAAATCGGCTTATTCAACAAACGGAGCCATTGATTGTTGAAAAAAGAAAATGAATCACTTCAATGTTTTCTGAAAATTAAGGGAGGATATAAATACTGTGAACACAGTTTTTTTAGAATTGAAGTGACCTAATAATAAAGAGGAGAGCGCTAAATTAAATTGAGAGGTGCAAAAACATGATTACAAATCAACAATTAGTAATAAACAATTTGGAAGAAAAATTAAAAGTATTTACTCATGCAGTTAGTGGAGAACTCACAAAGGAAGAAGATTTCGTCATAGCAAATACAGAAATTCCTACCGATACATTCAATGTATTATTACCGAAATCTCCAAATATCAAAAATGCAGTTAAGATTAGACATGGAATCGATAATTTTACTTATAAAGAATATCCCTTTAGTATTTGGATTGATGCTCAGTATTTAACCGAGGATTGGAATAAACTAATGCAAGAATACGACCTAAAAGAAGCAGAACGTAATGTAATGATGAAACTTGAAAATACACTTAATGTTGGTCAAAGAATTTCCCATCAGCTTACGATTACTAATGTGAAAAATAATGAAGAACTTTTAAAATATATAGAGGTGTTTATAAGCTTATTTGAAGGCACGCCAGAACAAGATGCACTGGAAAGCTATTTTAATAAGTTTTCACAAGTAAAGTTAGGTCCGGACGTTCAAATGTTTATCGGTTGCATAGACGAAATAGCTGTAACTACAGGTTTACTAATAAAAGGCAAGGATAGCTACGGGATTTATGATGTGATGACAAAGGAAACAATTAGAGGTAAAGGGTATGGTAGTGAGATGTTTCAATTTCTTTTAAGTCAAACAAAGGATAAACAAAAGCCAGTCATATTACAGGCTTCAGATGACGGAAAAAATATCTACAAGCGATTTGGTTTTATAGATGTTGGGGAAATGGTTGTATTTGAATAAGAGGTCTTCTTATTTAGCTAACGGGCGCGATTGTCGAACAAATCTCTACAATAGACTATGGCAAGTAAAAACGCACAGACGACACTGTACGTTATTTAATGCTATTTATACTGTTAATTGTGGTGCGAATCATATGCTGATTAGGGTAGAAATTGATATGCGTTTTAGTGTTTTCTCCCCATCAACCGAACCCGTTAGCGAAATACCGCGATGCTCAGTTTGATTAGTTCTTTTTTTGTTTAGGTTTCGATTTCTTAGTCTTCGGCGCAGCTTTTTTCATTTCTTCAACCGTTTTGGCGTTACCTTCGACTAGATTTCCGCTGTACCAAACTTTCTGTACAGTCTTGATTCCTTTTGTAACCTTACGATAATCTCGTTCTTCTGCATAAGAGAGCAATGTCAATACTTCACCATCTGCCCCTGCGCGTCCTGTACGTCCTGAACGGTGCAAATATTGCTCCACAGTATGAGGCACATCGACATGGATTACATGTGTCAATCCTTCGATATCCAAGCCACGAGCTGCTAAGTCCGTTGCGATGAGTACACGAATCTTGCCTTCCCTGAAGTCCTCAAGCGTTTTCTGTCGGTCGAACTTCTTCATATCGGAATACAAAACAGCGATTGGTGCATCATTATACAACAACTTTAACTCTTTCATCCGTAACTGATCCACATTGTTCATAAAGGTCAAGGCACGGACTCCAGATAACGCAGAAATTCCGCGCAGAACATCTGTCTTCTTGCGATCATCTACTTTGATGTAGGAATGAACAACATGTCCGCTCTCCGGGATTTCATCTGCATTGACTTGTAAGCGGATCGGATCTTTCATCATCCGTTTGGCAACGAGTTCGATCTCCTCAGTGATTGTAGCGGAGACGACTGCAAGCTGATGTTCAGGATTTGCTGCTTCAATCAAGCTCTTCACCATCACTCTGTATTCGCGCGAAAGTAACTGATCGCCTTCATCGATAACTACATAATGAACATCGTACATCTTCAACTTTCTTTCTTTTACAAGTTCATTCAATCTTCCAGGTGTCCCTACTACAATCGTTGGTTTCTTTTTCAGTTTTTCTATTTGACGCTGCATATTTGCGCCGCCAATTAGCTGGGTAACTGTTACAGAAGTTCCCTCCACTAAATCACGGATCACATTAACAATTTGCATCGACAATTCCTGCGAAGGAGTTATAATTAGTGCTTGTGTCTTTGGCAAATCTCCATTAACCATTTGGATCAAAGGTAAGACATATGCCAATGTCTTACCCGTCCCTGTCGGCGACTCTGCCACGATATCTTTACCAGCCAACATTTCGGGAATCATGAGCGTCTGGATCGGCATGGGCTGCTTAAATTTCCATTTCGTGCGCAAAGATTCATTCAGCTTATCTAAAAAAGTCATTCGGTTCACTCTTTTCTTTAGTTGAGGGGTTCAACCGGTTATTTTTTTTGAAGCTTCTTTTTCATCTTTTGGATTTTAGGCACCACTTTTACAAACATGTTGTAGATGAATGGTTTATATACTTTATCAATTTCTCCAATAAATTCGGTTACTCCATCTTTTTGGCAAAAACTGTTTTTGAAATTATATAATCCGTCCTGTTCGCTATCGAGAACAAATACTCCTCCGAGGTCATACTGTTCGGCTCCGATTTCGAGCCCCCACTTCATCATTTCATAATTCATGAGATAACTGGGATTTAGGTTACGTTTTGTATTGGAACTACCTGCATACAGATAGTATAGCTTGCCGTTATAGTTTATGGTCACAGCGCCAGCCAAATAGTCGTCTTCATGCTTAGCCAAGTAAATCCGCAAGTCATCGAAGGCTTCACGCATTTTCAGAAAGTATTCATATGAACGGATTGAAATTTGATTTCGAACAGACATTTCTTCGTAAATCTCAAAAAACTTCTTTAGATAATCATCACTTCGGGAGTAAGTAACCTCCACCCCGTTGCGTGCTGAACTACGTATTTTACTTCTTGTACGCCCCCGGAATTTCAACATCAAAGAATCTGGATCTTCGTCTGTCAATTTTACAATCATATTATATCGGGGCTGAATCAAATCCTCTTTCCCTGCCCCTTCGTTGCGCACTATGTAACCAGCATTGCGATAGATCTGATCCAATTCTTCTGTAAAGAGTTGTTCAGGATCCATTTTCAGTGCAAATGCTTTGTATTTCTTAGCAATCACATCGGCTTCTTTCAATAACTCTTCTACTAATTGCTTGTCATGCAGATCACAAATCGGACCTCTCGGAGCATATAACAATGAATATCCGCCTGGCACTTTTTTGATCAGCAGTGACATCGCTGCTACAATCTCACCATCACGTTCAACATATACTTGCTCATTTCCCCAATCATCTTTGACATTCGCCCAATTGGGATCCTGGGTAATTGATCTAAAAGGTGAATTTCTTACAAACGTTTCATATCTTCTAACATCTTCTGCTTTGTTTTTATCCAAAATCGGCACTTCCGGAACACTCCTTACGTTACTGCAGCTCCGTACAATTCAAGTTTCAAGCCTATCCAAAAAAGTGTAGATTTTTGAAAGAATGGTACAGCCACAGCTCTATTAAGTGTAGCTTACTGCATTTTTCAAGTCAAGAAACGGGGCGACGAATGAATTGCGAATTGAAACTCAAGCCGAATTCGTTGAAAATTCACATGTCAAATGTTATATGCTATTCCGTTGTTATCCAAAATAGCCTATACTATGAATAAGGGAGAAAAGTTTCATGTTTTTTGTAAAAAAGGGGGATATACACAATGAAAGGCTCAGTACGCAACAAATTGATAGCGCTTGCAGCTTTAGTTATTTTGATTCCATTAATTGTAGTCGGAATCGTCAACTACTTTGTTGCAAAGTCGGAATTAGAAAAAGTCGGTGAAATGGGGCTCCAAAACGGTACATATGCTGTACTTGATTTAATTGACGAGTTGAATGTACAGGTAGAAAATGGAGCGCTCACTTTGCAAGAAGCACAGGACCGAGCAAAAATAAAAATTATGGGAGCCCCCTTGGATGAAGGCGGAACGCGCTCTTTAGATAATCCAGCAAAATACGGCGAGAACTTCTACTTTTACGTAGTGGATGAAGAAGGTACTTTGCTTGTCCATCCGCAAAAGGAAGGTGAAAGTCTGTATGAATCTAAAACGAAAGACGGCCGGTACTTCATTCGCGAAGTCATTGCTGAAGCAAAAAGCGGAGGCGGGTATGTACAATACGATTGGCCGTTACCTACCAACTTGAATGTTGAAGCACCGAAAATCACATATAGCCTACAGGATCCTCACTGGGGGTGGATTGTGGCGGCTGGTACTTATATAGTGGACTTTAACGCAGGCGCGAAAAATGTTCTTTGGTACACATTAATCTCTGTCGTTATTTCTGTCATCGTCGGTATTGCTTTGTTCTCTATCTTCTCAGGTCGCCTGACATCATACATTAAGAATATCCGCTTAATCACCGCTGAAATAGCAGAAGGTAAGCTGACAGGTTTGGATATTCCTATCCGTTCTCGTGACGAGTTAGGTCATCTGGCTGAAAATGTGAATGAAATGAAAAACAGTTTAAACGAAATGGTCGGTCACACTAGATTATCCTCAGAGCGCATGAAGGAATCTTCCGAAACGCTCAGTGCTATCACCGAGGAAACGACAGCATCTGCAGATGAGATCCACAGCGCGATTAATGAAGTCTCTTCAGGAGCAGTGATGCAAGCGGAAGAAGCGGAAGTCGCCATTACGAAAGTCGATCATTTATCTGCACTTATTTCCAATGCGACTGAACAATACGAACACGTCGTCAAAGAGATGCACAACATTAACGGTTTGCAAAATTCCGGAATGGAAAAGGCAGTAAACTTAGAAGAAAATTCTCAAACCTTCAATGTAGTTATCCATGATCTGCAAGGTAACTTCTCACAACTGATGTCGAGAATGAACGAAATCCAGACGATTGTCCAGACGATTTCTTCCATCTCTGAGCAAACGAATTTACTCGCACTGAACGCAAGTATTGAGGCTGCACGTGCAGGTGAACACGGTAAAGGGTTCGCTGTTGTCGCAAATGAAGTCCGTCAATTATCGGAAGACACAAATGAAGCGACCACAAGAGTGCGTGATTTGTTAGTGCACATCCGAAAAGACACAACATCTGCTGAAAATCAAATGAAATACACACTCGATCTATCGAGTAATCAAACAGACACGATTCAAGAAACCAAAAGTGCGTTTGAACAATTATCGGATTCCATTAATAATATTACGAATTTGCTCCGAACAATGGAAAATGATATGAACAATATGGATGAAAATCGACAAAGCGTTGTACAGGCCATTAACCAAATCGCTTCCGTTGCCGCCGAATCCGCAGCTGCAACAGAAGAAGTCAACGCATCAATCGACGAACAGAAAGCCGCCATCAACACTATCATGCACGCCTCACTCGATCTACACACCGAAGCCGAGAAAATGCATGATCTTGTTGATAGATTTAGCTAATGAAATAAAACATGGCTGTTCTGAAAGTCCAAACGCTTTCAGTAACAGCTTTTTTTTCATGATTGGCAAGAAATTCAGAGGTACGCGCCAAAGCACTCTTGGACCGAACCAAACCAGCCAGATACTGCACTTTTCTCTCTCCGCTGATCAGGCCAGTTTTCTCATACAAAAAGCCCTAGAAGTCAGGTGGAATCGACTTCTAGGGCAGATTTTTCTTATTTAATCTTTTGAATTCTTATATTTCTTATAATAATTAATCTGTCTCATCAACAAATACAACTTCCGCTTCATATGCCGATCTTTTTTATAAAACAACGGGTTCCCATACTTCCCTGCTCTGATCAATGAACTGATTTCCTTTTGTATAGAAGGTTCATCAACAAACTTGTTCAAAACCGCTTTTGGCACAACAGTAAACAAGAAATGTTCGTCCAAATAAGTCAATGGCTTTTCGATACCATAAACTAAATCATCCACCAAATACTTCGCCATGTTCTGTCCGCATTGTGTAATATAATAGCTTGAACGTCCTTGACGAATATTCACTTCAAATACTTTAAACTTGCCATCGCGTTCATCATACTTCAAGTCAAAGTTCCCATATCCTACATAGCCGACCGCTTCCAGGAATTTTGCCAGCTTCGACATCATTTCTTCATGATAACGTGTGATCAATGCCGTATAGTTTCCAATCGCTGTCATCGCACGCTCTTGCAATACGACTTGAGCAAACGTGATCAGCTGCGGTTTACCATGTTGATCAGCATAATAGACCGCGTCCCACATATACGTATCATCTCCAGGAATGAAATCTTGGATGATCAAGTCTTCCGTATAGCCACTTGCTTTCACCATCTGGATAATGCGGTTGATTTCCTCATATGTATCGACCTTATAAATTTTCTGAAGTCCTTCAAACGGATGGCGATAATATTGCACGCCGTCACTCGGTTTGACGATGACCGGAAACATCACTTGCTCGGTAAACGGTTCATCCGACCGGCATGAATGATAATACGTAGAAGGTGTATCGATGCCATGCTCCGCGCATAACTCGTAGAAGTTTTTCTTAACATACACCGCGTTCATAATCTCTTCGTCGATGTAATTAAACACGAAATCCTCTTGTAATGCTTCTCGCTGTTCAATGATTAAACGTACATATAAATCATCCGTACCGACTAGCACAAGCTTTTGATCGGCCGTACGGTATTTCTTTGCCACTTCACGCAAAAATTGGACAAAAACCTTTGGATCGTGCAAACCAGGATGAAGTTCCTGGACATCGGTGATCGTACTATAACTTGTGAAAGGCAATGGTTCTCTTCCGACAATGACCGATTTGATCTGATATTCTTCATGAAATGAAATCGCCATATTATAGGCGTTAATATTCGTTCCGACAATAATCGGAATAAAAGGATGCTTGCTCATAAATTCCTCCAGCAGACGTTTTTCCATTTAAGTGTAGATGCCCCGAATTCGTAAGTCAAGAAACTGCTGTAACAACTAGCCATAAGTTTGGTAAACTTGGTCTCGGTCATTCCAAAGTTCCCACGGATAAAGATTAGGAGGTTTCGAGACAAAACGCAGAGTTTCTTTCGTTGTTGGATGTGCAAATTCCAGCGTATGTGCCCATAACGCAATTTGCTCTCCAGGTTTGTTAACCCTGCTTCCATACTTTTGATCCCCAAACAACGGAAAACCTTCTGTCGCCATTTGGACTCGGATCTGATGGGAACGGCCGGTATGAAGACGGACATTCAATATACTTTTATTCGACTCTTTCCCAAGCAAATGATAATCTAAGCTCGCGGCTTTCGCTTCAGGATAATTTCGATCAACACTGAAGACTTGATTTTTTTGACGATCTTTAAAGAGGAAATGACGGAGTGTTGCCTGTTTTTTCTTCGGTACTCCATGAACGACCGCCAAATACTGCCGATCAATCGTTCCTCTGCGTAATTGATCGGATAAACGAGACGCCGCCTTTGATGTCTTCGCAAATACCATCACCCCACCAACTGGACGATCCAGTCGATGCACCAGTCCTAGATAGACATTTCCAGGTTTCTGATACCGCCTTTTAATGTCTTTCTTGAGAGCAGATAGTACGTCTACATCCCCGCTGCGGTCTTCTTGCACAGGGATATTGACCGGCTTTTCAACCACTAATAAATGATTGTCTTCATATAAAATCGGTATATTCATTTTAAAAGTTCCTCTTTCTTGATAAGGTCCAATAACGCTTGGCAGCCTTCAAGTACCAAGTCATAGGTTTCTTGGAAATCACCTGTAAAATAAGGATCCGGTACATCTTTTTGATGACTTGTTAAATCCAAAAAACGAATGATGCGCTGATGATCTGTGTCTCCGAATCGATCACGAATGTTCGTTATATTCTCAGTATCCATTCCGATAATATAATCAAAAGCCTCTGCATCTTCTATGGTTAATTGACGACCTGCCATTCCTTCCGCAGATACCTCGTATTCCTTCAACTTTGATAATGTTCCTTTATGCGGCGGCTTTCCGATATGCCAATCACTTGTGCCTGCGGAATCTACTTCAATTTGATCCGCCAGCTGTTCATCGTGCACCATTTTACGAAAAACTCCTTCAGCCATGGGAGAACGACAAATATTCCCCAAACAGACAAATAAAACTCGAATCATGAACCTCTCTCCTTTAGTATTTATGTTAATCAATATGTATCTAGTATACATCATTCACAAAGAGCATTCAGCGCCACACTGCTAGAAGGAACTTAGTCTCAGTTCACTTCGTCTAAAGTAATAGAATTTAGCTCTATACGGTAAATATAGGAATAAAATCTCGATATTCGAGAATAACTATGAAATAAAGGGGGTCTGCACTATGCAGGTGGTATTTGAGGAAACTTGGGAGGACACATTATCCGATCAACAAAAACAAGCATTTATCCATCAATACAAGACAAAGAAACCGGTACACAAAGGGTTTACCGCGAGCCCTATTCTTATGAAACGAAAACGAGACGGCGGTTTCGTCGCAACGGTCTTTTTACAAAATAATCGTTCGAGCCTGCTTTCCATTCGCGAAGTAACAGCCACTGTACTGAATGAACAAGAAGAGGTAATTGCACAGGATAAGTTTGTTCTCACATTGGACGTTCCTCCATACACCGCGACGCCTTGGTCATTTGTGTTTTCGCCTGAAAACGTCCAGAGCGTAGACGAGCCATCTGATTCTTGGCGATTGTTGGTTAAATAAAAAGGACCTGTTGTTTACGGTCCTTTACTTTAGCTTGTCATCTTTTCCTGATCCCACTTACTTATATTTACGTAAGATTTCTTCTGGAATATGACAATAATCATTTGGATATCTAGCCAATCTGTCTTGATGTTCTTCTGCACTTCTCACATAATTTGTAAAAGATAATACTTCAACAACTATCAGGTCATAATCGTTTCTCTCACTAAGGAATGCCTGCGCCTCCTTTAAGTGTTCAGGCTTTTCACTATATACCCCTGTTCTATACTTCTCGCCAACATCCTGCCCTTGTTTGTTCAAACTGTATGGATCAATAATCTCGAATAAATAACCCATTAATTCCCTGATCGTTACGATTGTCGGATCAAATCCTGTCTTTACACATTCGGCGTACCCATCGTAATCATCCGCAAGTGTATGACTTGTTCCATTAACTCTTCCTGCTTCCGTAAACATAACTCCAGGTAAAGTTTTTACAAAAGCCTGTACTCCCCATAAACATCCACCTGCAATATATACTACTTCCATTTTGACTCCCCTTTTATTTTTCTAGAACATTCATTCAAAGTAAATGGTTTATCATAAACAATCGGTTTTTGTTAGTTTGCCTATTGAACAGTTTAGGAACACTTCGGCACCAGGGGATTACTTTACGCTGCGAGCCAATACATATGCCTTATTTTTTTGTGAATTCTCAAAGTCCCTGCAAATCGAAGTCTTCTCCAAAAAGCATTTGTAAGAGTGAAAATCGGCATAATCTATACTAAAATTACAAATAAACCATGTATCATTTTGTATGTCCCCTATCTAGCCTGTTCCACAAAATGGATCGTTTGCGGTGTTAAAATTAAAAACATCTATTACGAAAGATCAACCTTTTGAAAGTGTTCAACTGTTGGGAAAGGATTATAAAAATGATGTAAAAGACTTTTCCACTCTTGGTATTCCGATGATTGTCGGAAACCAATTGTATGGTCCTCCAAGCTCTCCCAGTTTACTAACAGCAAATATTTTCCTTTCGCTTCAATACAGCAATTCAATTCGTGAGATATGTAACCTTTCCTTGAAGATATGATATGTGACGCTTTATGGAAAGACGCTTCAAATTCCAATTCCATTCCTTCTCTTACCTGTAGCATTGCGGCTTCTAGAATCATAGTGAACCTCCTAATTTTATTTTTATTGCAATCTGGCTCTTTTGTCGGAATATTGAATTCCTTTATTCACTTTACAAATTATATCAGTTCTATTGAAAAAAACTTTAAAATATAAATTTCCCGTCAATCCACTCATTAGCTAAGACTTTAAACAAATAAAAATAGCATCGCTAAGCACGATGCTATTTAATATTTAAATCATGTCATAACTTCTATTTAAAACTGTATTACTTCCTTTATGCACGATACAATTGAATAAATTACAACTTGGGGACAGCTTCTTAATTATGCTAAATCCACATTGTGATGAACTTGCTGAACATCTTCCAAATCGTCCAGTGCATCAATCATTTTCTCAAACTGTGCCTGTGCTTCTTCATCCAATGAAATTTCATTTTGCGCAAGCATGGTCAATTCCGCTACGGTGAAGTCCGTAACGCCTGCTTGTTTAAAGGCTTCCTGTACTTCGTGGAACTGCGAAGGTTCTGCATAAACTAGTACTTGATCGTCATGAACTTCAATATCCCGAACATCGACATCTGCTTCAAGTAATAATTCCAATACATCGTCTGCCGTCTTTCCTTCGACCCCGATTATAGCTGACGGATCGAACATGTACGCAACTGAACCGCTCACACCCATATTGCCGCCATTTTTACCAAAGGCAGCCCGCACTTCTGAAGCTGTCCGGTTAACGTTGTTTGTCAACGCATCGACGATAACCATCGAGCCATTGACCCCAAAGCCTTCGTAGCGAAGTTCGTCAAAGTTTTCATCGCCGCCGCCTTTCGCTTTTTCAATTGCACGGTCTATAATCGCTTTCGGGACACTATATGTTTTGGCGCGTTCCAATACAAACTTTAGCGCTTGGTTAGATTCAGGATTGGGATCCCCAGATTTCGCCGCTACATAAATTTCACGGCCAAACTTTGCATAGATTCTACTTGTGTTCGCATCTTTAGACGCTTTCTTTTCTTTGATATTATTCCATTTACGGCCCATTCGGTGCACACTCTTTCCTATAGTTAAAATGGTTTACTTCTATCTTTTAGTATACCAATTGAGATTTGACATGAAAAGTAAAAAACTTTAAATGCTTGATTTGTTGTTTCATCGCTCGGCTTATTTTGGATTCTGAATAGAATAAAGTTTGTACATTGACACTGCTACGCCGCTGGGGGATTGCCTCTCACCAAGAGCCAACTAGCAAAGACCGCTAGCTGTCTCATGGCTTCGGCCGACCCCGCAGTTGCTGCTTCGCTAGTGGGGTTAAAATATTGTGTGGGGTTAAAAAATGAGAAAACTTTAACTTTCAGCTTATTAGCCAAGAGCCAATGCGCTAAAAGAAATATGAAGTGCTTTCACTTACTAAACGAGGGCGCCTCACAAGCGGTAGGCGGAGCGAGGAGACAGACAGGTGACCTTCCTGACTGGCTCATCGTGGGAGCCATCCGCTAGCGCCGAAGTGAGTTCAATGACGACACTCAATTTATTATCTCGACGCCCAAGCTGGTACTTTGTAATTGTTAGAGCTAGCTTGTGTAAAGAAAACTATCTACTTACTTTCACTTACTAAACGTAGTCGCCTTACAAGCGGTAGGCGGAGTGAGGAGACAGACAGGTGCATTTCCTGACTGGCTCATCTCGGGAGCCATCCGCAAGAACCGAAGTGGGTTCAATGACGACACTTTATTTATTTTCCTTATGCCTAATCCAATACCTTGTTTAGTTATCAGAATTAGCCTAGACAAAGTAAAATTAACTAACTAGTTCCACTCATCAAATGCAGGCGCCTCACAAACTTTAGTCAGAGCAATGAAACAGACAGGCTGACCTCCTTCCTGACTGGCTCATCGCAGGAGCCCATCTGCAAGCGCCGGAGTGACTTCAATGACAACACCTGCATACACTAAAACTACGAAACAAATTTTATACCCTATTATTCTAATTGGTATTGACTATTTTAAATAATCTGTTAAACTATAGGAAATATAACAGGAGAGCGAGAGGATGGAATGGTCACATTTGAATCATGGAAAGAAGATCTGACATTGCCGGAATTTCCAATGGACTCTGAGTCAAAAGGGGCTTCTGAAGTGTTGCAGTGGGCATATGATCAGTATGGCGAACAACTTGTATATGCTTGTAGTTTTGGCATTGAAGGAATTGTATTGCTCGAATTAATTTCACGTGTGAAAGCAGACGCGAAGATTATCTTTCTGGACACCAACTATCACTTCAAAGAAACGTATGAAACGATTGATAAAGTGAAAAAACGTTATCCTGAGCTCCAGATTCATTTGCAGCAACCCGCTCTTACAATCGAAGAACAAACTGAGCAATACGGTGCCGACCTATGGCAAACCAATCCGAATCAATGCTGTGACTTGCGGAAGATCAAACCTTTGGAAAAAGCGATTGCACCTTCCACTGCATGGATTTCAGGGCTGCGCAGAGAACAATCGGAAACACGCAAAGCAACCGAATACCTGAATTTGGATCAGCGCTTCAAAAAAATTAAGGTTTGTCCGCTCATTCATTGGACTTGGAAAGATGTTTGGCGCTTTGCCCATAAACAACAGCTTGACTATAACGTGCTTCATGACCAAGGATACCCGAGTATCGGCTGCGCTAATTGTACGAAGCCTGCATACAGTGAAGAAGACTTGAGGTCAGGACGTTGGACTGGAAGCGGCAAAACGGAATGTGGCTTGCATACAACCTAAATTTTTTTACCCATAAAACCTAGTATTTAGATAAGTTTAATAAAATAAAAGGATAGGTGTTTTTATTATGACAAATATAGAACCGCATGGCGGCAGATTAGTAAATTTATATGAGCCTTCTCTCTCGATTGAAGGACTGCGCAAGAAAATTCCGATCGATGCAACGGCAGTTAGCGATCTGGAATTAATTGCGACAGGGGCTTACAGTCCGTTAACAGGATTTTTGACCTCTAAAGACTATCACTCTGTCGTAAACGATATCAGATTAGCAGATGGCACTGTCTGGAGCTTGCCGATCACATTGCCTGTAGGAGATGGCTCTTTGTATTCAGTAGGTGATACCGTTTTACTTGAATACGAAGGAGACATTTACGGGACGCTTACGATCACAGATATTTTCGAACCTGACCAAGAAGTGGAAGCCGAGAAAGTATATAAAACAACAGACCGTAAACATCCAGGTGTAGCCAAACTGCTGGAACGGGGATCCGTCTATCTTGGGGGACCCATCAAACTGATCAAACGAATTGAACAGCGAAACTTTGTCGAATTTTATTTTGATCCGGCAGAAACGCGGCAAGCATTTGAGGCAAACGGCTGGAAGAAAATTGTCGGTTTCCAGACACGGAATCCGGTTCACCGCGCACATGAGTATATCCAGAAAACAGCGCTTGAAATTGTAGATGCATTGCTGTTGAATCCGCTCGTAGGTGAAACGAAATCAGATGATATTCCCGCAGATGTCCGGATGGAAAGCTATCAAGTGTTACTGCGCGATTATTATCCAGAAGACCGTGTGAAATTAGCAGTTTTCCCTGCTGCGATGCGCTATGCCGGACCTCGTGAAGCAATCTTCCATGCGTTGGTTAGGAAAAATTACGGCTGCACGCATTTCATTGTCGGACGTGATCATGCTGGTGTCGGTGATTATTATGGGACATATGAAGCGCAGGAAATTTTCTCCAATTTCACAGCCGAAGAAATCGGCATCACACTGTTATTTTTTGAGCATAGTTTCTATTGCACAGCCTGCGGCAATATGGCGACTGCGAAAACATGCCCGCATTCGAGTGAACACCATGTGATTTTATCTGGAACAAAAGTGCGTGAAATGCTGAAAAATGGTGTGCTCCCTCCCGCAGAATTCAGCCGCAAAGAAGTAGTGGATGTTTTGATCAAAGGCTTGAAACAAAAAGAACTGGCAAAATGAGGAGATATCGACATGACGGAAAATATCGTATGGCATGAACAATTGGTTACAAAAGATGAACAACGGGCAAAAAATCGCCATCATAGTGCGGTTCTCTACTTTACAGGTTTATCCGGCTCGGGGAAGTCCACGATAGCAAATGCAGCGGCGAGGCGACTGCATGATTTGGGAGCAAATACGTATGTCTTGGACGGAGACAATGTACGTCATGGCTTAAACAAAGACCTCGGATTTTCAGATGAAGCGCGCAAGGAAAACATCCGCAGAATCGGGGAAGTCGCCAAACTATTCATTGATAGCGGTCAACTCGTCTTCACGGCGTTCATCTCCCCTTTTCAGGAAGACCGGGACAGTGTCCGACGTTTAGTAAAAGAAGATGAATTTGTGGAAGTCTATATCAGTTGTCCACTGGATGCGTGTGAACAGCGTGATCCAAAAGGACTTTATGAGAAAGCACGTGCTGGGGTGATTCCGGAATTTACCGGTATTTCTTCTCCCTACGAAGCACCAGTAAACCCTGAACTAATACTTGAAACGGATCGTTTTACCGTCGAAGAATGCGTCGAACAATTAATCAGCTATTTGCGTGAAAAAAAATGGGTTGACTGAGGAGTGAAGAGGATGGGAAAAGTTTGGCTAGTTGGCGCCGGTCCAGGTGATCCAGATCTATTGACCGTCAAAGCAATGAGAGTGATTCAGCAAGCTGATGTCATTCTCTATGACCGGCTGATCAATCAAGAGATTCTTGAGTATGCTCGACCGGATGCTGAACTGATTTTTGTCGGTAAGCTGCCGAAACATCATTTCGTTCAACAGGACATGATTAATCTCTTATTGGTCAAACATGCGAAGCAAGACAAGCAAGTCGTTCGGCTAAAAGGCGGCGATCCTTTTATATTCGGGCGCGGTGGTGAAGAAGCGGCGTTTGTAGTTCAGCATAAACTTGAATTCGAAGTGGTTCCGGGTATTACTTCCGGAATCGCTGCTCCGGCCTATGCTGGCATTCCTGTTACACACCGTGATTATAGCGCGTCTTTCGCAATCGTAACAGGCCATCGAAAAGAAGGTGCTGAGGAAGAAGATAAATGGCAAGCGCTTGCGAAAGGAATCGATACACTCGCCATTTATATGGGTGTCAGCAATCTGCCCTACATCCAGAAGCAATTGATTCGACATGGAAAACATCCAGAGACACCGGTTGCGTTCATTCATTGGGGAACAACGGAAACACAGCATACAGTCACTGCAACTTTGGAGACGATGACCGAAACAGCGCGTGAAGAAAATGTCCTGAATCCGAGTATGATTGTCATCGGAGAAGTCGTCCGATTGCGTGATGAATTGCAATGGTTTGAAGAATTTCGTTCAGAACGCTGTTTAGACGAGGCGAGTGTATGAGAGCAATCCTATATATTTGCCACGGCAGCCGCGTAAAGTCAGGACAGCAGGCTGCTTTGGCGTTCATTGAGAAAACCATGGAAACGAATCCAGCACCGATACAGGAAGCGTGTTTCTTGGAGCTTGCTGATCCGTCGATTTCAGAAGGGATTGCACGCTGCATAGCACGCGGAGCAACGGAGATTGTCGCTATTCCTTTCCTATTGTTACGTGCAGGTCATGCCAATGTGGATATTCCTTTAAAATTACAGGATATCATGATGCACTATCCTGAAGTTCCCCTTTATTATGGTGAACCGATCGGTGTAGATGAGCGTATGATCGATGTATTAATCGAGCGACTGCAGGAAACAACGGAGCAGATTCCTGAAGATGCCTCCATCTTATTGATTGGACGCGGCAGCAGCGATCCTGCAACCAAACAGGACTTTGCGAGAATCCAAAGTCTTTTTCAAGAGAAAACCGGCTTGCGTAATGTCAGCGTCGGCTATCTGGCTGCTTGTGAACCATTTTATGAAGATGAAATTTCAAGATTATTGGAACAAAAACCTGATAATTTATACGTCCTGCCCTATCTATTGTTCACAGGCATTCTGTTGAAATCAATTGAACGCACTCTAAAAAAAATCAACACATCGACTGCCATTCATTTTTGTCCAGCGTTAGGCTACGCGCCAGAGATTCATACGATTTTGAATGAACGTGCCGATGAAGCCGCAGAAAGGAAGCGTGAATTATATGTTCCCTGTTATGCTTGAAAACTTGAAGAATACTAACGTCACTTTAATTGGAGGAGGTTCTGTCGCCTATCATAAAGTGCTTAATTTGCAGCGATTCGGGATCAGGCCCACTGTCGTTAGTCCCGCTTTCCACCCTTCTCTGCTAACTTTAGCACGTGAGGGGACTGTTAGACTGGTCCCGAAAGAAGCTGCATGGGAAGACGTTGAGAATGCTTTCTTAACGATACTCGTGACGAATAATGAAACAGTCAATGATCAGCTTGCCCTTCAACTAAAAGATGCAGGCAAGCTAGTAGTCCACGCCTCCAACCCTTCTTTAGGCACTGCACAAATCCCAGCAGTCACAACACGTGGAAAGCTGGTCATCAGTGTATCAACAAGTGGAGCAAGCCCCTCTTTAGCAAAGAAAATCCGCTCAGAAATAGCAGAGCAGTATGATGAACGATTTGAAGAGTATTTGGATTTCTTAGCAGACGTCCGCCACTACGTGAAGCAACATATCCCGAAGCGCGAAAATCGCAAAACTTGGTTGGCAGAAGCCATTGAACCGATCTATTTACATGATAAAGAAGAACGTCAGAAATTCATGAATGAACTATATTACGCATTTCCAAAAGAGCATGAACTACAAGACGAGGCTGTACTGAAAGTCCAATGTGGCTTTTAGTAACAGCCTTTTTTGCACAATCAGTAAGATAAACAGAGGAACGCGCCAAAGTACCTCAGGACCGAACCAAACTCTCTCCGCACTGCACCAAAGTTCCGTTACACCGAGCCAAGCCATTTCCAGACAGAACCAATCCTTCCATGCACCGCACCTTCTCTCTTTCCGCTGACCGGCCGAAATAAACATATTTCCCTCCATAAAAAAGCCCGAAAAGTCAGGTGAAAATGACTTCTCGGACAACTTCGTTTTTCTGCAAACTATTAAACTGTATGAAAATTTGTTCCATCCGTAGTCGCTGCCACTATTCCGGCACGAATGACAAAGTCCCCAAAATGTTCACCTGCTTCACGCTCTTTCGCATAGCGATTCAGGATTGGCTGCAATTCACTTAAAATTTCCTTCTCTCCGATGTTTTCCCGATAGATTTTACTCAGTCGTTCACCGGCAAATCCACCGCCTAAGTACATATTATACTTACCTGGCCCTTTTCCAATGAAACCGATCTCCGCTAACGCCGAGCGTGCACAGCCATTCGGACAACCTGTCATCCGTGTCACAATCTCTTCATCGCCAAGACCCGCCTCATCCAGCAAGCCTTCGATCTTTGTAATTAATGAAGGTAAATAACGCTCTGCTTCCGCCATTGCCAAGCCACAAGTCGGCAATGCGACACACGCCATGGAATTACGTCGCAAAGACGATTGCGAAGTGGCAGACTCCAATTCATAGCGAGCAATGATCTTCTCGATTTCTTTCTTATTCGTAGTCGTCACATCGCCAAGAACCAAGTTTTGATTTGGACTTAAACGAAAGTCACCTGTATGGATTTCTGCAATTTCCCGTAAAGCAGTCATCAGTTGATAACCTTCTGTATCACGGATCCTGCCATTTTCCACAAAAAATGTGTAATTCCAACAATCGTTCGTCGCTTCGACCCATCCATAACGATCTCCTGTGTGATCAAAATGATAAGGTCGAGCCTCTTCCAATTCCCATCCGAGACGGCTATGGAGTTCCCCAATGAGCCAATCCAGCCCACGTGCATCAATTGTATATTTGAAACGTGCGTACTTGCGCACAGAACGATTTCCATGATCTCGCTGAATCATCATCAGCTGCTTGGCAACTTCAACGACTTGATCCGCCGGTATATAACCAATCAATCGGGCCAGCTGTGGGTACGTCTGCTCGTCACCATGCGCCATACCCATTCCGCCGCCTACTGCTACATTGAATCCCTTCAGCTTGCCGTTCTCTACAATCGCAATCAAACCGATATCTTGCGAGAAAACATCCACATCATTCATCGGCGGAACCGCAATCCCGATCTTAAATTTCCTCGGCAAATAGGTTGCTCCATAGATTGGCTCCACTTCGGTTTCTTCCGTACTGTCGATTACTTTTTCGCCATCCAACCAGATCTCATGATATGCACTTGTCTTCGGTAATAAGTCTTCACTCAGTCGTTTCGACCATTCAAAGACTTCCGCATGGATCGGTGATTCGTTTGGATTTGGACTACACATCACATTCCGGTTGACGTCTCCACAAGCTGCAATCGAATCCAGTAATGCATCGTTCATTTCCTGAATGTTTTTCTTCATATTCCATTTCAAAATCCCATGCATCTGGAATGCTTGTCGAGTTGTCAATTTCAATGTACCATTACCATATTTATGTGCCAGTTCATCCATTACAAGCCATTGTTTCGGCGTAGCAAAGCCAGCTGGCGTACGGACCCGTATCATGAATTGATAGGCAGGTTCCAATTTTTGACGCTGACGCTCTGTCCGCACGTCCCGATCATCTTGCAAATAACTACCATGAAACTTCATCAGCCGGTTATCATCGTCCGGTATTCCAGCACTGATTGAATCCTTCATCGTATTGATCAGATTCCCCCGCAGGTAATCACTTTCAATTTTTATTTCTTCCACATCACTTGGCGGTCCGTCTTGTATATGGACTCGTTTTGTTGTTGAAGCCATTTCACCATTCCCCTTTCATTTGATTTAATAGACATCTCGTTGATAACGTTTCTCCTGAATCAGTTGCGTCATGAATTGCTCTGATTCTTCCAACGTTTTTCCGCCCTCCTGCTGAAGGATCTCCAGCAATGTAGCATGAACGTCTTTTGCCATGTTTTGCTCGTCACCGCATACATAGATTACAGCACCGTCTTCAATCCATTGATAGAATTCTTGACTCGCCTCTTTCATTCGATGCTGAACATATACTTTTTCTTCGGTATCACGAGAAAACGCCACATCCAGACGAGACAAGCTCCCATCTTTCACATAGTTTTGCCATTCTGTTTGATAATAAAAATCCGTCACATAATGCTGATCTCCAAAAAACAGCCATGACTTCCCTTCTGCGCCTGTCTCGCTGCGCTCCTCAATAAATGAACGGAAAGGTGCGATACCGGTGCCTGGGCCAATCATGATAATCGGCGTTTCAGGGTTTGTCGGCAAACGGAAGTTGTCATTTTTATGCACATAGACAGGCAGCGTATCGCCCGGTTCAAGATTTTCCGCACATTGAATGGAACAGACCCCTTGCCTGCTGCGTCCATGTGCTTCATAGCGAACTACTCCAACAGTAAGATGTACTTCATCCGGATTGGCTTGTAGGCTACTAGCAATTGAATAAAGTCTTGCAGGCAGTTTACGCAGAATTCCGATCAGTTGTTGCTCGGAGGCTGAAATCGGTCCGAAATCCTTAAGTGCATCCAGTAAATCACGCCCTTCGATATACGTCCGCAATTCGGACGCTTGCTCTGATTCCAGTAGGTGTTTCAATCGTTCTGATTCAGAGTAGTTCGATAATTTTTCAAGCAGTGGTTTTGTCAGCACAGTAATCTCAAAGTAGTTTAATAGAGCAACACGGAGTGCACGACGCTCTCCTTGCGAATTAATTTCTACCGTTTCTTCGGGGTTCCAAGACCCTTCACCTATAACTTTATCAACTAACTCGGAATTATTTTCAGGAAAAATTCCTAAACTATCACCTGGTTCATATACTAAACCAGAACCTTCTAATGACAGTTCCAAATGTCTAGTCTCTTTATTTGATCCTCGCCCGTTTAGGTTTATATTCTCCAGTACTTCAGCGCGAAACGGATTCATTCGAGAATATTGAGTGGAGGTTGTGTTTTCGACTTCTAGACTAGCTGCCGCAGACTGTCCGCCAGTCTGAATTTGTAATGCGACTTCCACTGCTGCCAACCACTGTGCAGCCGGCTCATCATAATCCAAATCACAATCAACACGCGGCGCTAGCGGGGTAGCTCCCAACTCCGAAAGTCTTTTATCAAAGTCTGACCCCGTCTTGCAGAAAAACTCATATGAACTATCTCCGAGTGCCAATACGGAATACTGAAGATGATCCAGTTTTGGAGCTCGACGTCCATGTAAGAATTCGTATAGAGGCAACGCTGTGTCAGGCGGGTCCCCTTCTCCATGTGTACTGACTACCAGAAGTAAATGCTCAAGTTTTTTCAATGTAGTTGGCTTGAAATCGCTCATTGACTGGATCGTCACATCGAAGGATTGTTCTTTTAATTTCGCTGCCGCTTGTTCAGCAACCCCTTGCCCATTGCCTGTCTGGGAACCATAAAGAATAGTTATTTCTTTCACTGCGGTCGGCACCTCTATTGCCGGACGTTCAACAACAGCAATATGACTCCCGCTTGGCGGAGATGTTGCCGCACTGATCGCTGTCAAATAGCCGCTCAGCCAATTTTGCTGAGTTTCCGTAATGCTAGGCAGCAGACGATTCAGCAATTCTACTTGCTCTTCACTAAAAGGACTGTTCGTTACTTGTAACGCCACATTCATCACCCTCGCAAACTAATATAGTATTCTCTTTTGTCATCATCTCATCGACAAGACCCAACCAGCCTGTCAACTTCAGTTAAAAGATGTTTACATTGTATTATGATTATTCCTATTAGTCAAGTAGGTTTTTAGTGAATTGAGTTGGATTTCAGACTTTTTAGACAGGATTTCCACCCGAAGTATACTAAAAAAACATTCAACTTCCCGTGTGTTTTTCCAGTATGATAGTAACCTAAGAAAATCTAAGCGCTAGGCAGATGTAACTTTATACAAAATATTACGTCTACTTAGTACTGACATGATAGGAGGGAAAAGGAGTGAAGAGAAAAGTAAGCAAACCACAGTACGCTTTCTTAAAACAAGAATTCAACTTTCTTGAGCAACATGGAAAACTAGAATCAGAGGATGCTAAAGACTTACTTGCACTTTACGAACCAAAGGGCGCGACGAATTTCGTACGTTTATTGCTTGTCTTCGGAGCTATATTGGTAGGGGTTGGCATATTAAGTTTCATAGCCGGCAACTGGGATGGACTGATTCCATTTTCTAAATTCGGATTAATTGTCATCGCATTTATTTTATCGTATTCGGCCGGATACAAATTGGAACCAAACTATGAAAGAACAGCTCGCAGCATGTATTACATTGGAGCAGCTATTTATGGTGCAGGCATTTTTCTAGTTGGCCAAAGTTTTCATTTGCAGCATACTGTCTACACGGACTTTCTATTATGGGCTGTCGGAATCCTTCCTCTCGCTTATTATCTGAAGGATCAACTTCTTGCCGTATTCGCAAGTGTTTTTTTAATAATCTATAGTTTTACAGCTTTCGAACCTGGCAGTTTCGGACCTTATTGGTTACTATTACTTCTTCCTATCTTATTTTGGATGAATGAAAAAAGGTTTGGCAGGAAAAGTTCACTCTTTGTCATGTCGACCTTGCTGGCAACAGCATTTATTGTCAATACGCTGGAAGCATTCCATTTTGACGAATGGATCTCCATGTTGATCGTCTTTACCGGTGGTCTGTTGATAGCTTTATTTCCTATCAAACATTTCCGTACGGAGTCATCTTGGATTGGTTCTTTCCTATTTGGTACTGTGGGTATCATGCTGACCTTCCCCTATTCTTGGAGAGAATGGCAGTTGGAAACCATTGCACCTTATATATTCACTGCTTTATTCATTATCCTATTGGTTTATTTCTTGAAGCAAAACAGCCTGCCCGCAATTTTGATCACTTGTGCGTTAATTTATCGGTATTACACAGACATCACATATGACTTCATGCCAAAGTCTTTATTTTTCATAATTGGCGGCTTGCTTTTGATCGCATTCGGATTCTGGTTTGAAAAATCACGACGAGAGACGGTGAAGCGCCATGAAGAATAAAAGGAATCTATTTCTAATGGCCTTTATTGCTCCACTCGTTGTACTTTTGTCTATGACGTGGAAACCGTTGTGGACACTGAATGTCGGTACGCCAATTTTATTGGAGACCGTGCCTGTCGATCCTCGTGATATTTTATACGGAGATTATGTCAGCTTACAGTTTGCTGTGGAAGAAGTTCAAGCGAAAGACATGGACCCAGCTTTATTGAAAGAACTTTCAACTGAATCATACGGAAAGATGGTTGTCTATGCCGTGTTGCAGCAGGAAGACAAAAACAAATACGGACTAAAAATGGTGACTGCAGAAAAACCCGATAGCGGGGTATTTTTGAAGGGACGTATGCATTATTACGGTCAATCTCCATATAATCCGCAAACGACTTATTACGCCAACTTTCTGCCCGATCGTTTCTATGTCCCTGAAAATACAGGCAAGCGTCTAGAGGATCTTTCGCGTGAAGGACAGCTCATCGCAAAAATAAAAGTACACAACGGGTATGCCGTGTTACAGGATATTGTTCAGAAATAAGGGGTGTCTGAGAAGTCATTTCCAACTGACTTTTCAGGCGACTCTTTTTTATATGGGAGGCTTTGGTTCGCTCCTTTCCCGTTCATGAAAAAAGACGATCACTAAGAGAATCTCCTGATTTTCATTGTATACTCTTCGCGTTTACCTCCTTTTCAATTCTAGCGCCTAGTAATAAATCGCTAACTTGCTAGGTATTTACTCACAACGTAAAGAATTTGTAACTATTTCGTAGGCTTTTGTACTGTTCAAAACTACTATTTTTCATTATACTTTGAAGTAACTTAGAAAAGGAGCTGTAGCTGACCTTGAAGCCTATCTCGAAATTAGCATCAAAGATTCTAATTTTAGTCCTCTTTGTCACGGCGATCGCTGCAGGAGTCACATGGAACTATTTACAGGGAACTGGTGGGCAGGAAATCTCTTTTGCAGAGATGGAAAAATTGATTGCTGAGCAATCAGGTGCTGCGCTGACGCTGAATGAATCAGCTGATGGAGAACTCTCCCTTACACTAGATAATCAGACATACTTCACCATGGTCCGTCCACAAAGTACGTTAGTGGACGATCTAGTGCAAAAATATAATATATCTTATCAATATAAAACAGCCGGTTCAGCTGGAGGATGGATCATTGGGGGATTAGTATTGGCAGCTCTCGTCACATTGTTCCTACTCCACAAAAAAGGCAAGTTAAATATCGGAGCGTCCGGCATGAAACATCAGGCATCTAAAGCAACACCACTGCCCGATATTACACTTGAGGACATCGGCGGTCTTCCACAAGAAATGAAAGAAGAGATCCAGCAAACGTTGGAAATTTTTAAAAATCCAGGAACTGCCAAAGACATGGGCATTGAATTACCAAAAGGGATTTTGCTGTATGGTCCCCCTGGAACAGGCAAAACACTGTTGGCTCAAGCAATGGCGAAGGAGATCGGTGCCACTTTCTATTCTTCAAGCGGTGCTTCTTTCACTGAATTATTTGTAGGGGTCGGTGCTTCGCGTGTCCGGACATTATTCCAAAACGCCCGTAAACAAAGCCCTGCTGTTATTTTTATTGATGAAGTGGATGCGCTGGCCGGAAAACGGAAAGAGCATGGCGGTGAGGAATCTGAAAAAACATTAACCGAATTACTTGTTCAATTGGATGGCGGTAATGACAATGATGGTGTACTGTTCATCGCGGCAACCAACCGAAAAGATATGCTAGATGATGCGTTCTTGCGTCCCGGCCGTATCGATTTCACATTCAACGTGCAGTTACCCGATACAAAAGGACGTCGGGAAATCATCGATATCCATACAAACGGTAAAACATTAGCGCCAAACGTCACCGCTTCTTTAGATACTCTTGCTGAGAGCACATCTGGTTTTTCAGGAGCTGAAATCAGCGGATTATTTGAAACGGCCAGCCGTCGCGCAATCAGAGAAGGGCGCAAGCTGATCGAAAAGCATGATTTGGATTTTGCGATAGACCGGACGATTCTCGGGAATACAGCGCGCACTCTGAATGATCAGGAAACGAAGCGCCGAGTTGCCATTCACGAATCAGGTCATGCGCTTATCGCCGCATTGACCAAACCAGGTTCCGTAAGAAAAGCGACCATTATTCCTCGCGGACAAGCGCTCGGCTATGTGGCGCCTATTCAAAAAGAACTGCATTTATCAACAGCCAGTGAATTACTGGATCAAGTGAGTATGATTTTAGCTGGCGGTATTGCAGAACGTATATACTTAGGCGAGCATAGTATCGGTGTTGGCGGTGATGTCGAACAAGCGAAAGACATTCTTGACCGTATGGTGAATACAGGCTTATTTCAAGATGGTTTCTCTTTGATCTTCAATAAAGCCGAAAAAGAAGAGAAGATGCAAATGCTCTTTAATCAGGCGGCGCAAAAGACCGAATCCTTAATTAAGGAACACGCCTATCAATTTGAGGAATTAGTCAATGCTCTTTATAAAGAAGAAACGCTCGAAGGCGAGGAAGTTCAGCGAATTGTAGAGTTACCTTCTCCTAAAGAGACGGTTGTATTAGTTTGATCCCCCTACTAATTTAATCACCATAATCTGCAACAGCTGCGATCATTTGAAATGCTCGCAGCTGTTTTTCATTCTATTTCAGAGTCGCTAAATCATACAAACGCACTAATCACTCAATCTGATTACGCCTTTTCACTCTAATTGTTCAGCATGAATTCAATCTTTCTGGGCATTAATATGAAAAGGGAGGTGTGTCGAATGGCAAAAGACGTATTATGCGAAGTGACGAATTGTCATTTCTGGGAATCCGGCAACCAATGTGGTGCAGAAGAAATAAAAGTAGTGACCAGAAAAGGAAAAAAAGCAAAAGACTCCGCAGAAACAGATTGTCAGACCTTTATTCCAAAAGGATGACCACCCACCAACAGCCAAGCATTCAAGCTTGGCTGTTTTTCATTCATGTCGCCAACTTTACAGCACCGTCATTTCAATTTAAAAGTGGCAGTACAATGTGCGACCAACTCGTCGTTTTCATTAAACAATTTACCTTCCACTAACGCCGTACTGCGGCTCCGATTGATCACGGATGCTTTGGAATAGACGGACTCCTGAACAACCGGCTTCAGAAACTGCGTTGCCATTTGAATGGTCATGACATCATCCGAGCCAAGTGATCGGCAAAGCATACCCATCGTCGTGTCTAAGATAGACATATACATACCGCCGTGAATTGTACCACGCACATTATCATACTCTGGGCGGTACGGCAGATATAATTCCACATCTCCCTCTTCCAGCTTTTTCGTCTGTAAACCTGCAAATTTCCAAAATGGACTCGTTTCAAAATCTTGCCGTACTTTTCCCAAATATTCAACTGTCGTATTGTTCATTTAATTACCTCCATAAGAATAAGATGTTTTACCCTATACCATATCGCAATCTTCTTTGTACGACAATTCATAACTTTTGTTATTACACAAAATATCGTCATATTTTTTTCAAAAAAAAGGGTTTGTTTTTTTGCAATTTTCCTTTATAATGAAATCAATTTCATAAGTTTTTTAAATTTAGGAAGAGTAATTCTGTGAGTATTTCACCAAGCTGATCACCTGTTATGTAATAGACTAGAGGATATCCTCTAAACGTATATCGTCTTTTATATACAAGCCAACAGAGTAAAGGTCTCTCTCCAATCTGTCATGTTTGTGCACGCGCATGTAGATTGGGGAGGGATTTTTTTATGCACATAGATTTGAACAATACGAATAGAAAGGACGGATGTTAGGGTTGGAAAATAAGCTGAAGCTCTACGGCTTTAACAACCTCACCAAAACTCTTAGCTTCAACATATATGATGTAAGCTATGCGAAAAGTAGACGAGAGCAAAGTGAGTATATCGCCTATATTGACGAGCAATATAATTCAGATCGATTGACTAAGATTCTATATGATGTGACCGAAATGATCGGTGCTCATGTATTAAATGTCAGCAAACAAGACTACGATCCCCAAGGCGCGAGTGTCACGTTAATGATTTCGGAGGAAAAGTTTCCTGCTTCACAGATCGATCCTTCTTGCAATCAAGGAGCTATACCTTTTCCTCCAGATAAAGATTCTGTCGTTAGCCATTTAGATAAAAGTCATGTGACGGTCCACACGTATCCCGAGTATCATCCTGATAACTCAATTGCGACATTCCGGGTGGATATTGATGTGTCGACATGTGGAGAGATTTCTCCACTGAATGCACTGGATTATCTGATTGGCAGCTTTGATTCGGATATCATCACAGCAGATTACCGAGTGCGAGGCTTCACGCGATCCGTCGACGGTAAAAAGTTATTTATGGATCATGCCATGACTTCCATCCAAGATTTTATTGATCGAAAGACTTTGGAGAAGTACGACGCGATTGATGTTAATGTGTACCAATCGAATATTTTCCATACAAAAATGCTGATTAAAGAAATTGATCTGCAAGATTACCTATTCAATAAAGATGTTTCAGAACTTCCACCGAAGGAACGGCTTCAAATCTCTCATAATTTACGAAAAGAGATGATTGAAATTTTCAGCGGTTCCAACGTTTATGAAAATGAGTGAGGAGAAAATCGTGACACATTCACAACAAAGAGCCCCTATCATGGAAGCGTTGCAGCACTATCAAGCTGCTCGCGTCGTCCCATTCGACGTACCAGGACATAAACACGGACGCGGTAACAGTGAGTTGGCTGCGTTCCTAGGTGAAACCTGTCTGCAACACGACGTAAATTCAATGAAACCACTCGATAATTTATGCCACCCGGTTTCAGTCATCAAGGAAGCTGAAATATTGGCAGCCGAGGCATTTGGCGCAAAACATGCTTTCCTGCTCGTTAACGGCACGACATCTGCAGTTCAAGCGATGATCATGACAGCCTGTAAAGCAGGAGAGAAAATCATCATGCCGCGCAATGTCCATCGCAGCGCGATCAATGCATTAATCTTAAGCGGCGCCGTGCCTGTTTACGTCAATCCCGGTGTCAATGACCCACTTGGTATTCCGCTCGGTATGGCAGTCGAAGAAGTGAAACAAGCCATCTTGGAACATCCTGACGCAAAAGCGATACTGATCAACAACCCAACGTATTACGGAATTTGCTCTAATTTAAAGGAAATTACTGAACTAGCACATGAATACGAAATGCTCGTACTGGTGGATGAAGCACACGGCACGCATTTTTATTTCAATGACCGACTTCCTGCATCGGCTATGTCTGTCGGCGCTGATATGGCTTCCGTCAGCATGCATAAATCAGGCGGGTCGCTAACACAAAGCTCGTTCTTATTGATCAACAATGAAGTAAGTGAAGGCTATACACGTCAAATCATTAATTTGACTCAAACGACGAGCGGCTCCTACCTATTGATGTCATCACTCGATATCTCGCGAAAAAACCTGGCACTGCATGGTCAGGAAATCTTCGATAAAGTAATTGAAATGGCCCAATATACACGAGATGAAATCAATAAAATCGATGGTTTCTATGCGTACTCAAAGGAATTGATCAATGGGGATACCATCTTTGATTTCGATGAGTCGAAGCTGTCAATCCATACGCGCGGAATAGGTTTGGCGGGCATTGAGGTGTACGATATTTTGCGCGATGAATACGATATCCAAATCGAATTCGGCGATGTGGCGAACATCTTGGCTTACATTTCCGTCGGTGATCGAAAGCTTGATTTGGAACGACTCGTAGCTGCGTTGACTGAAATCAGACGACGTTATAAAAGGGACTCAAGCACTTTATTCGACCATGAATATATCAATCCTGAAATCATTCAAACACCTCAACAGGCATTTTACGCGCCCAAAGAAAGAGTATCATTACAAAGTGGAGTCGGCCGCATTGCCAGTGAATTTGTCATGTGCTATCCCCCTGGCATACCGATCGTCGCACCAGGTGAACGTGTGACAAAAGAGATTATTGACTATATCGAATACTGCAAGGAAAAAGGTTGTTTCTTGACGGGAACCGAAGATCCAAATGTAGAAATCATCAATGTAGTGAAGGAGGCTGACCGATGAACCTGTGGTATACCGAAGATCATTCACCGCATGTACGCTTTTCTTTTCGTGTAGAAGAGCATTTATATACGGCAACAAGTGAGTTTCAAAAAATCGATGTATTTCAATCAACAGAGTTTGGCCGGATTCTGACACTGGACGGCTATGTTATGGTGACGGAAAAAGATGAATTCATTTATCATGACATGATTGTTCACGTTCCAATGGCAACGAACCCGGCGATTGAAAAAGTGCTGGTGATTGGCGCTGGTGACGGCGGCACGGTTCGCGAACTGACGAGATATCCAAACATCAAACAAATTGATATGGTAGAAATCGATCAACAAGTAGTGGAAGTTTGTCAGAAGTTTCTCCCGCAAACTGCTGCTCAGCTGACAGACCCACGAGTAAATCTATATTTCGAAGACGGACTGAAATTCGTCCGTCAACAGGAAAATGCATACGACTTGATCATCGTCGATTCTACGGATCCATTCGGTCCAGGCGAAGGTCTCTTCACGAAAGAATTTTATGGCAATTGTTATAAAGCACTAAATGAGGAAGGCATTTTAGTGAATCAGCATGAAAGTCCTTTCTACGCAGAAGATGCACGCGGTATGCAGCGTGCTCATAAAAGCATCATGGGCTTCTTTCCAATCTCCAAAGTGTATCAAGCCCATATACCGACTTATCCGTCAGGCCACTGGCTGTTTGGCTTTGCATCCAAAAAATATCATCCTATTGATGACTTGCAGGCGGATATTTGGAATGAGCTTGGATTGAAGACAAACTATTATAATACTAAATTGCATGTCGGTTCTTTTGCATTGCCTAATTATGTAAAGGAGCTGTTAATCCATGCTGAATAAAAATATTGAAACATTTCTTGGTTTCGATGCTGATTACCAAGAGTCTTCTATCGTTATTTTCGGGGCTCCATTTGATTCCACGACGTCCTTTCGACCTGGTACACGTTTTGCCAGCAAAGTGATGCGCAGCGAATCATTCGGTCTTGAGACGTATAGTCCCTATCAAGACGCAGATTTGACGGACTACCCCCTCTTCGATGGCGGCGATTTAGAATTAAGTTTCGGCAATACGGAACGTGCATTGGAACAAATCGAGCAATTCACCGCAAAGATTTTAGAAGATCAAAAAATCCCTTGCATGATCGGTGGTGAGCATCTTGTCACTTTGGGTGCTGTTCGTGCGGCGGCAAAGCGCTACCCGGATCTGCATGTCATTCAATTCGATGCTCATACAGATTTACGTGAAGACTATTTAGACCAGCGTCTATCGCATGCTACCGTCATTCGAAGAGTTTGGGATCTTCTTGGAGACAATCGGATTTATCAATACGGCATCCGCTCAGGAGATCGCCCTGAATTCGAGTGGGCTGCTAAACAGCATGTTTTTATGAACAAATTTAATTTTGATGGACTTGAAGATACAGTGAAAGAGTTACAAGGCAAACCCGTCTATTTGACGATAGACTTGGATGTGCTCGATCCTTCCGTCTTCCCTGGAACGGGGACGCCTGAAGCTGGAGGTGTCAGCTTTATGGATCTTCTGTCAGCCATACTGACGGTCAGCAATTTAAATATCGTGGCATGTGACGTCAATGAACTATCCCCTGTTTACGACCAAAGCGGTGTATCGACGGCTGTCGCTTGTAAAGTTGTACGGGAATTAACAATTGCACTTAATAAAAAATTATAAATTGGTGGTGTTTTTAATGGGAAAAGCATTAATTATCGGAGCTGGCGGTGTAGCCAGTGTAGTGGTTCACAAATGTTGTCAAGTACCTGATGTTTTTGAGGAAATTTGTATCGCAAGCCGTACGAAATCAAAGTGTGATGCCTTGAAAGAAAAATTAGAAGGCGGCCGTACAAAAATACAAACTGCTCAAGTAGATGCCGACAATGTCGCGGAATTAGTGGAATTGATTAACGAATTCAAACCAGATATCGTGATCAATGTCGCGTTGCCTTATCAGGATTTAACGATTATGGATGCATGTCTAGAGACGAAAGTGGACTATTTGGACACAGCGAACTATGAGCCTCTCGACACAGCAAAATTTGAGTATAAATGGCAATGGGCATATAAAGAAAAGTTTGAAGAAGCCGGGATCACTGCATTGCTTGGCAGCGGCTTCGACCCTGGCGTAACCGGTGTTTTTTCTGCTTATGCCTTAAAACATTACTTTGACGAAATCCATACAATTGATATTGTAGATGCCAATGCAGGCGATCACGGCTACCCGTTCGCAACAAATTTCAATCCTGAAATCAATATTCGAGAAATCACTGCGAATGGCCGCTATTATGAAAAAGGCGAGTTTGTGGAGACAGCGCCACTCGAAGTGAAGCGTGTCTATGACCTACCTGAAATCGGTCCGAAAGATGTCTATTTGCTCTATCATGAAGAACTGGAGTCATTGGCGAAAAATATTACCGGTATCGAAAAGATCCGTTTCTGGATGACCTTCTCTGAAAAGTATCTAACACATTTACGTGTACTTGAAAATGTAGGCATGACATCTATTGAGCCCATTGAATTCGAAGGACAGCAAATTGTACCGCTACAATTTTTAAAAGCTGTTCTGCCAGACCCAGCTTCACTTGGACCGCGTACAAAAGGAAAAACGAACATCGGTTGTATTTATCAAGGAACAAAAGATGGAGAACCTAAAACCTATTACGTCTATAATATTTGCGATCACCAAGAATGCTACCGAGAAGTCGGCTCACAGGCAATTTCCTATACAACAGGCGTGCCTGCGATGATCGGTGCCATGATGATGCTGACTGGTAAATGGAAAAAACCTGGCGTCTTCAATATCGAGGAATTCGAACCTGATCCGTTTATGGAAGCATTGAATGAATATGGTTTGCCGTGGCATGAAGATTTCAATCCGACATTGATCGACTGAGGAGAATGACATGAACTTCGATGTGAAAGCAGTCCCTTCACCAAGTTATGTGGTGGAGGAGCAGCTGCTCATAAACAACTTACAAAAAATGAAATCCATCATTGATCAAACCGGTTGCAAAATCTTGCTCGCTCAAAAAGGTTTCTCCATGTTTGAAGTATATCCTTTAATCAGCAACTATTTAAATGGCGTAACCTCAAGCGGCTTGCTGGAAGCTCGGCTCGGCTATGAAGAAATGGGTAAAGAGGTCCACACCTATTCACCTGCTTTTCAGGAAAATGAATTTGATGAGATCCTCCGTTATTCCGATCATTTGGTCTTCAATTCATTCGCACAGTGGGAGAGATTCAAAGGGCGAGTCCAGAAGAGTGAAAAACATATTGAATGCGGCATCCGAATCAATCCCGAATACTCGGAGATTGAAGTCGATATGTACAATCCCTGTTTTTCGCATTCCAGATTTGGCGTGACGTTAGCTGATTTCGCGCCTGATCAACTTGATGGCATTAGCGGTCTACACTTCCATACGATGTGCGAGCAAAACTCCGATACATTATGGCGCACCGTTCAAGTGGTCGATGAAAAGTTCGGACCGTATCTGAAACAAATGAAATGGATCAACTTTGGCGGCGGACATCATATTACACGCGCTGATTATGACATCGCAACATTAATTCATTCGATTAATTTCATGAAGGATAAATACGGCTTGGACGTCTATTTGGAGCCGGGCGAAGCTGTTGCGCTCAATACAGGTTTCTTGGTTGCTACAGTGCTCGATACATTGCATAATGGCATGCCGATTGCGATTCTTGATACCTCGGCTTCATGTCATATGCCTGATGTGTTGGAAATGCCGTACCGTCCTGAAATCATCGGAGCCAGCTTACCGAATGAAAAACCCTATACGTATCGTTTGGGCGGTCCTACTTGCCTGGCTGGTGACGTTATTGGAGACTATTCTTTTGATTCGCCTTTAAAGACCGGTGATCGTCTTGTATTTTGCGATATGGCCCACTACTCGATGGTGAAAAACAATACGTTCAATGGGATGAATTTGCCGTCCATCGCGCTGCATACAGTTGAAGGAGAAACTAAAATTGTTAAACAATTTGGCTATGAAGATTTCAAAGGACGACTATCCTAATTTAACCCCGATTCGCAATAAGCGAACCGGGGTTTTCATATCTGATTCATTTTACAATAAAAAGAACCCAATACCCATAATCACATACGCGGCGAATAACGTCAGCCCTTCAAACCAGTTGGACTCGCCGTCATGACAAATATTCACAACTAGCAATGTCGCGGTGATCATGGCGATCAGTTCCGGCCAAGTGAATACGAGGGGCATGGCTTGTGGCATCATCAACGAGATCAGCACCAATACCGGTGCGACAAACATTGCCACTTGTAAAGTTGAGCCAATTGCAATTTCAACGGAAACATCCATTTTATTCTTCATGGCCATCGTGATTGCAGATGAGTGCTCTGCAGCATTACCAACAATCGCAACGATAATAACCCCAATGAATAGTTCGGACCAGCCAAACTTCTCACCTAGAGTTCCAAATGTATGCACTAGCTTTTCTGATACAAATGCCACTGCAACAGTTGAAAGTAATAAAACAAGGATAGACTTCTTTTTCGTCCATTCCGGTACTTCGTCTGTCTCATGCGTATCCGAACCAAATACTCCTCGGTGAGTAAATAATTTAAAGACCAATCCTGCAAGATAAAGTGCAATGAGAATTACCGAAATACCAATACTGAGATTCAGTGTTGTCCTCTCATCCATCGTCATCGTGAACACTTCCGGTATTACAAATGCAACGATTACCGCAAAGATTAGCATAGCCGAGTTATAACGAGCATCATAAATACTGAAATTTTGGCGCTTATGTTTCAAACCTCCGGCAAAAAAGGATAGCCCCAGAACTAGAAGCAAGTTTCCTAAAACAGAACCTGTCAAAGAGGCCAACACAATACCAATCAAGCCCGCTTTCAGTGTAAATATAGAAATTATTAATTCAACGGCATTACCAAATGTAGCATTCAGCAAACCACCAATCCGTGGACCGCTGACAATTGCCAAGCTTTCTGTCGCCCTGCCAATAAAAGCTGCCAATGCAATGATGCTTATACAGCAAAGCGCAAACATCCACAAATCCGACCAATGAAAATAAGAGCCGATTAAGACTAACGGTACACCGATGAAAGCTAAAGCAGTGAATACTTTATTCAGTTTCTCCACCTCATCTCTAATACAATTTCTATTATCTTTCCCCTATTTCTCTTCAGACAAACGGAGAGCAGCGAAATTTCATGTGTAAAAGTAGTGTATGGAACAAAAAACTGCACCCATTATATGTACAGTCCAGCTAATGAATCATCGGGCATTCAATTCTAAAACGCAAAAAATCTTTCCAAGTATACATACTTGAAAAGATTTTTTATCGTTAACTTTTCATTTTCGGATCCAATGCATCACGTAAACCATCGCCCATCAGATTAAATCCTAGAACAGTTAACATGATCGCCAGACCTGGAAAAATCATCGTCCAAGGGGCATTTTGCAAATAGTCCTTAGAGTCCGCCAACATTTTTCCCCACTCGGGATACGGTGCTTCCGCTCCAAGACCAAGGAAACCTAATGCGGCCGCCTCTAGAATTGCCGTGGCAATTGCTAACGTGCCTTGTACGATAACCGGTGCCATCGAGTTAGGCAAAATGTGCGAGAACAATATCCGTAAATCCTTCATTCCAATCGCCTTTGCCGCGGTAATATACTCGTCTTCCTTAATACTTAACACTTTGGATCGAATCAATCGTCCGAAGTTTGGAATATTGATAATCGCAATAGCTATGAGTGCATTACGCAAACTTGGACCTAATACAGAAACAATTGCAATAGCCAATAAAATCGAAGGAAAAGCGAGCATGATATCGAAGATCCGTGAAATGATCGTATCTATCCAGCGGCCGTAGTAACCTGCCACGATTCCTAAAATACTGCCCACAACAATCGACCCGACTACCGAGAAAAATCCAACAGATAATGAAATCCGAGCGCCATGGATAATACGCGAAAAAATATCCCTGCCGAAATCATCCGTTCCAAACCAATATTCTGAAGAAGGAGGCTGCAGCCGATCTGCCATTAGCTGTTCGTTGATTCCTTCTTTTGTCACTAATGGACCAAATAGAGCGAGGAGGATAAAGAAGAGCACTATGGCAGCTCCAACGACCGCCACCTTACTCTTACGAAAACCTATCCAAGCTTCCCGCCAAGGTCCTGTTGTCTTTTCTAATTGCACTTCTGCAACTCCATCTACCTTAGGCGTTAATTCTGACATGAACTGTTCCTCCTTCCTCAATCATACTTAATCCTCGGATCGATCAATCCATATAGCAAGTCGACGATTAGATTAATCATGACAAAGATAAATGCAACGATCAGGATACCAGACTGTATGACTGGATAATCTCTAAAATTGATCGCGTCATAAATATAACGTCCAATGCCCGGCCATGCGAAAATGGTTTCTGTTAAAATAGCACCGCCTAGAAGCAGGCCCATTTGCAGACCTATGACTGTCAAAACAGGGATAATCGCATTTTTCAAAGCATGCTTGTAAACGACCCAGAACATTTTTTGCCCTTTCGCTCGCGCAGTACGTATATAATCAGAACGCATGACTTCCAACATACTCGAACGGGTCATTCTCGCAATGATCGCCATCGGGATTGTCGCAAGCGCTAACCCAGGCAAGATCAAATGCCGCAGAACTTCCCATAGCTGATCGAACCTGCCTTGTATGAGCGTGTCAATTATGTATAAATGCGTTATGGCTGTAACCGGATCCCGGACGTTTTCACGGCCTGTAGTCGGTAACCATTGAAACTCGATAGCAAAAGCCCACTGTCCCATTAAGCCTAACCAGAAAATAGGCATGGAGACTCCTACTAAAGCTAATATCATCGCTGAGTAGTCAAACCAGGAATTTTGGAACCACGCAGAGATGATTCCCGCGTTGACACCTACAATGACAGCAATAATAATAGCGAATAGTGCCAATTCCAAAGTAGCCGCTAAATAGGGCCAGATTTCATCTGCAACCGGTAGACGCGTACGCATCGATTCTCCCAAGTCACCTTTTAATATACCGCCTAGATAACTAAAGTATTGAGTATACCAAGGCTGATCGAGTCCTAGTTTGACAGTCAATGCTTCTACAGCTTCTTTTGTCGCTTGCTGTCCCAAAATAACTTGTGCTGGATTACCAGGAATTGCACGAATCAACATAAAGACTATAAATGTCATACCAAGCAGGACAGGAATTAGCTGTAAAAGCCTTTTAATCGTGTAATTGAACAACTCTTTCACTCCTCCGGCTTATCATATCCATGAATCAAAGAAAGGGAGAATATGAGCTTCTCCCTCTTCTTTATTCATACTTTCTTACTTATTTAAATTCCACGTTAGATAATAAATCAGAGCCAGTAGGATGCGGAACAAAACCAGTTAACTCTTGCACTCCGCCTAACAATGGAATGGAATGCGCAAGCGGTACCCAAGGAGCTTCTTCATGAAGAATTTCCTGTGCTTGCTTATAGAGTTCGTTCCGTTTGTCTTCATCTACTTCTGTTTGCGCTTCTAAGAATAGTTTGTGTGTTTCATCATTTTTGAAATACGTATAGTTGTTACTGCCGATATTATCCTCGTCTAAAAGAACATATAAGAAGTTGTCAGCGTCTCCATTATCTCCTGTCCAACCGAGCATGAAGGCATCTGCGTCCCCTTTTTCAGCCTTCTCCAGGTATGTTGCCCATTCATAGGAAACAATTTTCGCTTTGATACCAACATCAGCCAAGTTGCTCTGGATAACTTCTGCTACTTTCGTTCCATCTGGCATGTAAGGACGCGGAACTGGCATTGCCCATAGTTCCATTTCAAATCCATCTTCAAGGCCTGCTTGTTTCAATAGTTCCTTTGCTTTTTCAGGGTCGTATGGATATGCTTTGATGTCTTCGTTATAACCTGAAATGGATGGCGGCATTGGGTTATTCGCAATTTCAGCACGCCCCTCGAAGAATGAATCGATAATCGTTTGTTTATCAATTGCATAGTTTAATGCCTGGCGTACTTCCTTCTTGTCAAACGGCTCACGAGTTACTGTTAATCCTAAGTATCCGACGTTCATGGAAGGACGCTCAAATAACTGCAGCTTGTCATTGTCTTCAATTTTCGCGCCATCTGCCGGGTTAATACCGTCTGCCAAGTCAATTTCACCAGATAATAATGAATTCAAACGAGCAGAGTTATCCGGAATGGATTTAAAAATTACTTTATCCAATTTTGGAAGTCCGTCTTGCCAATAGTCTTCATTCTTCTCAATTGTAATCGTTTCATTTGGTTTCCACTCTACAAATTTAAACGGGCCTGTCCCAACAGGATTACGCTCGTACTCATCATCACCCTTTTCAAATGCAGTAGGGCTCGAGATCGCGAACATGCTCATTGCGATATTTTTTAAGAATGGTGCTTGTGGACGTTTCAATTTAATAACAACCGTATGATCTCCATCCGCTGTTACCGATTCGATTATATGATTTTCATCATCTTTGAATCCACCGAACATAGAGTTATAGTATGGGAATGTATCCGCATCACCGTTTGCCCAACGTTCGAAGTTTTTGACGACTGCCTCTGCATTTAAATCTGTTCCATCATGGAATTTAACCCCTTCTTCCAATTGGAACGTGTACGTCAGACCATCCTCGCTTGGTTCCCATTCTTTTGCAAGACCTGGTTGAACCGTTGTATCTTGTTCACCGAAATTCAATAATGTTTCAAATAGATTCACTGTAACTTTAAATGTTTCCCCTTCTGTTACACGTGACGGGTCTAGAGACGTTGAATCTCCACCACGTCCGAACACTAATGTCTTGTTTTCATTTCCACCTGTATCCGCAGCGTCTTTATCGCTGCTGCCCTCTTTGTCATCTCCGCCTGAACAAGCTGCTAATGCAGTTGACAGAACGAGAAGCATGATCAAAGCGAACGACCACAGTTTCCCTTTCCTCATACAGATCCCTCCAGTTGTTTTTTTCTATCTATATCATCGTTGCCTTCCTGCGTATAAAGATGGCAGGCAACAGAATGACCGGTACTTTCCTCAGCTAAAACTGGTGTTATTTTCGTGCATACATCCATTTTGAATGGACAGCGCGTATGAAAGGCACAGCCGCTTGGAGGATTCGCCGGGCTTGGCATATCCCCTTCTATAATGATCTGTTCTTTTTTATAATTTGGGTCCGGTACCGGTACAGCAGACAACAATGCCTGTGTATATGGATGAAGAGGATTTGCATACAACTCTTCGCTTTCCGTGATCTCCACAATTTTCCCTAAATACATTACTGCAACGCGATTGCTTATATGACGTACTACCCCCAGGTCATGCGCAATAAAAATATACGTCAAGTTAAATTCCTTTTGCAGATCTTGCATTAAATTTAAGACTTGCGCCTGTATCGATACATCAAGTGCAGAAACAGGTTCGTCTGCGATAATTAATTTGGGATTGGTCATCAACGCTCTGGCAATCCCGATCCGCTGCCGTTGTCCACCACTGAACTGATGGGGATAACGCTTAGCATGATACTCGCTGAGTCCGACAATCTTCAAAAACTCAACTACTTTTTCACGTCGTTCTTTTGCATTGCTGACTCCATGAACAATGAGAGGTTCTTCTAAAATTTTTCCGATTGTATGGCGAGGATTCAAGGAAGCATAGGGATCTTGGAAAACCATTTGGATATCGCGCCGGACTTTCCTTACTTCATTCGCTGACATCGAGTTCAAGTCTCTTCCTTCAAACTCTACAACGCCTTCCGTAGGTTCCAATAAACGCATAATCGTTCGGCCTGTTGTCGACTTTCCACAACCGCTCTCTCCAACAATCCCGAGCGTTTCGCCTTCATTGACGTAAAATGAAATATCATCAATTGCTTTGACGTGACCGACCGTCTTGCCGATCAGGCCTTTACGTATGGGGAAGTACTTTTTCAACCCCTCAACTTTTAGCAGTGGCTTGCTCATCTCGATTAGTCACTCCTTCTTGTTCATCGTATAAAAAGCATCTAGTCTGGTGAACATCGGAGTTTCTATATAGTTCCGGTGTTTCTTCCCAACATCTTGAGAAAGCGCTTTCACATCTAGCTGCAAACCTGCAGCCTTTCTTGATGGAGCCCGGCTTCGGAACATTGCCAGGTATCGAATATAGACGTTCCTTTTTATCCCGCATATCCGGTACAGATTGTATTAAACCGCGCGTATATGGATGACAAGGATTTTCGAAAATCTCCTGTGTCGGAGCTTCCTCTATGACTTGTCCTGCATACATGACAACTACCCGTTCGCATGTTTCCGCCACTACTCCTAAATCATGCGTGATTAATAGGATAGCTGTATTCATCCGCTCATTCAGTTCACGCATCAATTTCAAAATCTGCGCCTGAATGGTTACGTCTAATGCAGTTGTCGGCTCATCCGCAATCAAAACTTTCGGATCGCATACGAGCGCCATCGCAATCATCACACGTTGCCGCATACCGCCCGATAACTGGTGTGGATACTCTTTCATTAATTCTTCCGCACGCGGTAATCCAACTAGCCGCAGCATCTCAATCGCTCGATCTTTAATTTGCTTTTTCGACCAGTTCTTTTTGTGCAGGGAAATAGCCTCAGCCATCTGATTACCAATCGTAAAGAGCGGATTCAAGGAAGTCATCGGTTCTTGGAAGATCATTGCGACATCATTTCCACGAATTTCTCTCATTTCTTTCTCCGTCTTTTTCAAAAGATCCTGATTTTCAAACAGTATTTCTCCCCCGGTAATCTTCCCCGGCGGATTCGGTACTAACTGCATGATTGATAGAGATGTTACACTCTTTCCACAACCAGACTCCCCGACGATTCCTAAGACTTCACCTTCTCTTACATAAAAGTCCACATGATCTACAGCTGGAATTTCCCCAGAATCTGTGAAAAAGGTCGTCTGCAAATCTTTTACTTCTAGTAGTTTCTGCCTTTCTCTCATTTGCTCACCTTTTTTCTTTTTTCTGAAATGATTCATTAATCACTATTATACTTTTTTTCTAATTAAACACAAGATGCTTTTTTGAAAAATATTATTTCTTAAAAAGTTATGTAAATATATGAAACGCACAGGTAAACGTTCTACCTGTGCGTTTCATAAAAGTATTGATTTCTAATACTTATATATATTCTATTAATTGAATAATTATTCTAAACTCCAAATTGGTTTACCTTCTACAAATTCAGGTGTTTGCAAACCTAATAATTCATATAGACTTGGTGCAATATCTGTCATGGAAATCCTTTCTGTCATTTCGCCAGATTCAATCATGGGACCAAATGCGTAAAGTATAGGACGTAAGCTTTTTCTTTCGGGATTTCCACCATGACTTCCCAATTCCTTTGTCGGTTCAATTGCAGTTTTTGCATCTTTCCCCATTAAAAATCCAGGGGCAGCAGATAGCAGGATATCTCCGCTATTTTCGTTGTTCACTTCATCATAGTCCGGCATCCCTTCTACCCACACTTTTTCATACGGATTCAAATTGGACGAGTCTTGCTTAGATAATATGGACGAAGTTGGATAAGTGTAGTTAAATGTAGTTCGACCAGTTAACCATTGGAAAACTGGTGCGCCTTCTGGTGAAGGTTTAGCGATGGAGGAAGAGAACATTTCCCTATTTTGAAATACTTTCATTGCCTCTCGCTTTACATTTTCAAATTCCTCAGGCTCCACGATTCCCTTTTTCTCTCGTCCTTTCAAATTCACATAGACATGGGCAATTGTACCGCTTGCTTCCGCATAGGCTTTTGTTTTGGAAGTAATGATTTTTCCATTCTTATCTGTTGCTAGCAACCCGGCTTTTTCAAGTTCTTTGTTTGGTGAAAGTCTAGTGTGAATCGGTTCCAAACCATGGTCGGAAACAAGCAATAAATGATCATTGTCATTGAGGTCATCCGTGATACGTCCAATAGTTAGATCTGCCTGTTGAAACGCCCAACTGACATATGCTTCTTTTTCCTGAACATTCTCTATTGTATAGCCCGGCTGCGCAGGTTCTCTCAGCAAAAAGTTATGCAATTCGTTATCTACATGGGGATAATAATAAAATAACAAGTCAGGTTCATATCGTTCTTTTATATACAAGCTGACATCTGTCACCCAGTCTATAAATCGTTCCCCCGCCTGTTCATATTCTTCCCTTGAAATATCTCCTCTTTCAAATGCGTCGATTTCATCCGCCGCTGGATAGAAACCGAATTCGGAAGCTAGTTCATTCCCAAATTGTTCTGGACCTCTATAAATACCTCCCATGACGGTTCCTTGGAAGAGTTGCAGTTCATCTATTTTTTGGGAATTCCCTTTAAATTTCACATAGAATCCGGCACTATCCACCGAAGGGAGATTCAATGGAACAGCTATCCAGTCCTTTAAAAAAACTTGTTTTCCTATCTTTTTTTGATCCGTCGATAAATATATCAATGGTTCTTTCCCTTTATTTTTAGACACCGCTAACACAAACAACTGCTGTGCCGGAAAATCCTTAATATCCAGTGAAATTACTGCTTCCTGAACGGCGGAATCGTCAGTAGGTAATTGATCTATCCGGCCATCATCAATCGGAGCAAATTCCAAATCATGCAATTTGGATTTCGCCAACGTACCATCCGAATAAACAGCATATGTGGCCGCTGAAGCGTTATCAGGATTTGAATCCGGAAAAGCTACCGTCGCTGTAACATCCCCTTGTTTTCTAGCTTCTTTCCAAACAGGTGTCACACCTAAAGTTTGGGAGAATCCACTCTGGTCATCTTTCACTTGTTCACCTGTAGAATGAAATTGATTACTAACTATACCTGTCTTTGACGGACTAGCTCCTGTAGCCAGAGTTGCATGAGAGGGAGCCGTTAACGAAGGCATAACTGTGACGAAATCTGTTGCAAAGGCTGCTTCCTGTTCGAACTTCTCAAGATTCGGCATAAATCCTTTCTCCTTATAACGCTGTGTATCCATATAACCCATTCCATCAAATGAGACCACACTTATTGTTCCACTCGTTTTATTTGCAGCAGCAGACTGGTTAGCAAGAGGGCTCAAACTAATTAATATTACAGTTAAATAGAAGATCATTCGTTTGTTCATTAAGATATCCCTCGCTTTATAAAACTATTCCCTGCGAGAAAAAAGGTAAACTTGCTAACAAGGATATTCAACTAATGTAACTGAATTCATCTAAATTCAGATTAAACAATTACCAGTTCTTTCGATTCATTTATGAGACAGCCTATGAAAAGTCTTGCTATCTTTTAGATTTTATATTAAAGTTGCCCTAAGGAAACTTTATTTCCTTAGGGCAACTTTTAACTTTCTAAATCGTTTCTTTGGAGGTGAAAATTTGAAGCCATTTATTCTTCCTGATTTGCCGTACGCAGTTGACGGTCTTGAACCCTACATCGATGCCCGCACATTGGAAATCCATCATGGCAAACACCACCAAACGTATGTCAACAACCTGAATGCTACATTGGAAAACCATACAGAGCTTCAGTCTAAATCTCTTGAATCCTTATTGACTGATCTTGATCAGGTTCCAGTTGACATTCGGACAGCTGTTCAAAATAACGGCGGCGGACATTATTGCCATAGCTTATTCTGGGAATCCATGACCCCGAAAAGTAAAGGTGAACCGACAGCGGACATTAAGCGAGAAATTGAAAAGTACTTTCAGACGTTCGATAACTTTCAAGACTTACTGTCCAAAGCGGCCATCCAGCGATTCGGCAGTGGATATGGATGGCTCGTATTGGATCAAGGCAAGTTATCCATTATGAGCACACCAAACCAAGATACGCCTTTGAAAGATGGAAAAACACCGCTACTCGTGATCGATGTATGGGAACATGCCTATTATCTTGCATATCAGAATCGTCGTCCCGAATTTATTCAAAATTGGTGGCACACGGTTGACTGGGACGTTGTAAATGAACGTTTCCTGCAAGCAAGCAAAACAGCGGCAAATTAAATTCCTTTTCTTTATTTCTAGTTTTACCCTACACTCCAGTTTAGGGCTGCTTGATCTGCAGAAATACAGATCGGGCAGCCCCTTTTTTCGTCAATCCAAAATCCGTATCTTAACTTGTTTCACGCCCCATTCCATTGCACGATCATAAGATGGAATGAATACGTCTATTTTATTGCCTTTAATTGCTCCTCCTATATCTCCCGCAATCGCTTCACCGTAATTCTCCACCCAAACTTTTGAACCGATAGGAACCACTTCTGGATCCACTGCGATCACTTTTTGGTCGGGATTGGTCCGCAAATTTTGCCCAGTATACGTCGTGCCCGAACAGCCTTCGCAATAAGCTGTATAAGCTGTAGCGGTCATCGTCAGTTCTTTAGGCGTCGCTTGTTCTGCTGCGACAGACTGTACAGGCTCAGTTTCCTTCTGTTTTACTTGATCTATCACTGAAAGTTTATTAGGATTCGAGACTACTATCAGTTCATCGCCCGGATGAATACTATCCGTTGTCATCCCATTCCATAACTTCAATGTTTCTACCGAAAGACCTTGATTAAAGGCGATCCGATATAAAGTGTCGCCACTCTTTACTGTATACCTTTCTGTCTTTTCAGGACTATTCTGTTTTTCTAAAAGACTTACTTTCAATAGCTCTCCATCCGGCGCAATCCCAAGCTCCACAGCCTGAACATTTACAGGGCTTAAAAATAAAATCATAACTGCCAATACACTTATAGTTAACCTCAACATGCTACTCCCTCTTTCGTTCTAAGATTTCCCCACAGTCTTACCAAACTATTTACTTCTCATACGAAAAGACGGAATATACTACACTTGTAAAGATTTTATTATTCTCGAATCAAAAAACAAGTGATGAAAACCAATTGGTTTTCATCACTTGTTTACATTTCAGAACTTATTCTTCTATCTCACTATTCCCAAGGTATTCAAGAATACAACGACAATCGTTAAAGGGACAATCCATTTCATCAGAAAATTCCATAAAGGATAATAGCCTTGAGATTTCTGGCTCATCAGCGTAAATTCCTCGCGCACTAACACTTGATCCATTCGGCGTATTATGAAGATCGCAATTAACAGACTGCCTGAAGGCAACAAAATATTACTGACCAAGAAATCCGTCGCATCGAATATACTTTTATCGAACAGAAGGACACCTGACAAAGTACTCGACGAAAGTGCAGATGGAATTGCAGCCACAAACACCACAATACCTATCAGCCATGTAACCATCTTTCGCGAACGTTTTCCGCTCGCTGTCATTGCTGCCACAATGATTTCATATAAACTAAACGATGAAGTCAATGTTGCAAATAAAAACAGAATCAAGAATAATGCCAAGAACACTTGCCCTAGCGGCAGTTGAGAAAAGACTGCCGGCAGTACTATGAATAATAATTCAGGACCAGCTGCAGGCTCTTGTCCAAATGCAAATACTGCCGGGAAAATAGCCAAACCAGCCAACAGAGAAACGAATATATTCATCCCTACAACAGAGGTTGCAGAAGACGTCAAACTGACATCTTTTTTCAAGTATGAACTATACGTGACCATACATGAAAAACCGACGGCTAGAGAGAAAAATGATTGTCCGAGAGCGTATAGCACCGACTCCCTAGTAATACTCGAAAAGTCAGGCTTCAGGAAAAATGAAACACCTTCCATTGCTCCGTTCAACGTCAGTGAACGCACAACTAGAATAATAAAGAAGATAAAAAGCAACGGCATCATATATTTATTCGCCTTTTCGATACCGTTCTGGATGCCAGAAGAAACCACCCATACATTGACAATCGTAAACAGCAACAGTCCGATTAATGTAGTGATTGGCGAACCGACAATTGAACCAAACTGCTCTGAGTAGGAGGCCCCTTCGCTGATGATCTTGCCTGTAACCGATAACCCGCTGTAGACGAATACCCATCCACCTACAACACTATAAAAAGATAGCAAGAGAAAACAACCTGCGACTCCCAACCGGCCAATCCATGGCCAAGCACTCGCAGGAGCCAGCTGTTTGTAGGCACTGATCGCTTCTTTCCCGGAACCTCGTCCAATAATGAATTCTGAAATCAGCATCGGCAATCCAATCAAGATAGTGAACACCACAAACAACAAGAAGAATGCTCCTCCGCCGCTCATCCCTGTTACATACGGGAACTTCCAAATAGCCCCCAGGCCAATCGCCGCACCGGCCGACGACATGATAAATCCAAGTTTTGATGACCATTGTTCTTTACGCTGATCCACTGCCTCACCCATTTCCCTTTATCTTTATTCAGCAGAAGACTCCCACCTTTAGAGGTGGTGTGTGATATCTTGTTCAGTGGGTATTCAAGCGCCTGCTGAACAAGAGAAGTACGCAGGCTAAGATCGCCACATCCTGTGACAACGCCTGCATGATCAACATCCTGTTGACCTAAGCCTCCGGTGGGTGTCACAGATTTTGTATGGAGTTAATTGTGCCAGCACAATTCAAAATCCGGACTCAATTACGCCGAGGCGTAATTGATTTCTACTTATTACAGTTATACTGTACTGCTTCATTGGAAACAAGGGGAAAATCGTCTGGTAAGGCATGTTTGTCTTTAAAACCCGTCCGTTTAGTTACATAGTGCTTGCTGAATAACTCAGTCGCCAAGCGTTCACAGTTTTGCTGATCGAAGAAATCAATATAGTTCGCAGCCTTGTCGAAATATGGATTATCATATTTTTTATCATTTAGAACATGTGATAAGTAAGATAAAACTTCATTCTGCGTGTTCGCCTTATAGCCATATAAATCCTTATCTAAATTCAAATACGAACCACGATTAGACAAAAATTCCTTTTGATCAAAGGTATAGAAAATAATCGGTTTATTCATATACAGGAAATCCCATGAAATGCTGGAATAGTCCGTTATAAGCATATCCGCTTCATTTAACTCTTCCATGACCAAAATTTCTCCGAAACTAAAAAAAGACATACGCCAATTCATATATCCATCCATCCGAAATTGGTCTTCATATTTTTTCATGAATGGATGCAGAATAACACGCAATTCCAATTGATGATCAGTAAGCAAGGACTGCAATTTTTCACTTTTCAGAAGTCCGACCGTAGCTTGAAAATACTCACTCTCTTGAAATTCTTTTTCCGATAAATCAAACAGCCATTCTCTCCAGGTGAGCATCAACATCAATCGTTTCATATGCACAGGAGGTTCATTCGGAGGCAAACGATCAAAACGAGCCATCCCTGTAATAATCAGCTTTTCCTCAGGCATCTTCCATTCATTCCGTTTAATTTCATACTCATAATTAGATGCACAGTTAAAATAATTGCATCTCTTCAGTAAAGGAACATCTTCTTTCTGGATTAAAATCTTTTTAAAACATTCAATTCCGTGGCTAATATGAAGCATCTCTGCCTTCTTGTTAAGGAAAATATAACGGTCCATAAATGGCGCGAGGTCATAAATAATTGAATGACCATGGACGGTATAGCTTGCTCTGAAAAACAATAAATAATTCCGAAAGCTGCCAAGTGGGACTGCGTGTGGAATCGCATGCTGATTTATGTAGTCGAATTTCGGATCATACATCCAGTATATTTTCATTTGTTCTGTATAATTATTCACTAAATATTGATGGAAGACAGCGGCGTTATCTTCATACTTTTCTCCTAAATTCCCTCCAACCAACACAATGGTTTCCCTGTCATTTCTATAAAATATTTTTACTAGTAAATAGGCGATCCATATCTTAATAGTACACCAACATGCAAGAATTATATTGTGGTCTTTCAGCCTCATTCTATCGCCTCCTTTATTCCTTCTTCTTTACCCTTTTTCGATAAATTTAAACAGTTCATGTTTCACTTACCATGTTCAGGGAATAACAAGATAGGCACAGCTACTTAAAAATTTAAAGAATACAAGATAAGAGAGGAGAAAAAGACTTGAAAAGAAAAATATTATTCATCTCAGATCACGGCGATCCCCTTGAGCCATTGGGTAGTGAACAAGCAGGCGGGCAAAATAATTACGTCAAACAGCTCGCACTTGCACTAGAAAAAGAAGGATACTCCGTTGATGTTGCTACACATTGGAATAGTCTTTCAACTCCCCAAATAGAACATTTCGGTGAAGCATGTCGTGTTATACGAATTGCAGCGGGAGAGCAGAAATATGTTCCAAAGAGCAAGCTATTTCAACTAATGCCTGATTTTTATAGGGAGCTCGCTGCTTCAGTTCCTTTATACTCCTACGATTTAATCCATACACATTATTGGCTTTCCGGTTTAGTCGGTTCCTTTATTAAAGAGGATTATCAACTACCCTGGGTTCATACGAATCATTCGCTCGGCATTGCAAAGAAGAAAGCTACGGGCAATTCGGAAGCACTTCGGTTACTAACAGAAAAAATGATACTTAGTACCGCTGACCATATAGTTGCCACATCGAAAACAGAGAAGGAATTGATTCAGCAATTTGTGGACAAGCCTGCAACTACACATGTGATTTCAATCGGAGTTGACAAAGCATTCAAGCCTTCCCAACGGATTCCGAAAGTCCAGCCATACTTTGCTTTTGCAGGCAGACTGCAAACAACGAAAGGTATCTATACATTACTAAACGCTTTTAAACTGCTAATTCGCAAAGAACGTTTGTCTTCACACCCTAATCTGCTTATCGCTGGAGGGAGTCAAGATAGCGTGGACCCTCTAAATCAACTGCCTCGAAGCGAGAAATTGCGGACGGCCCTCAAAGGTATTGAACATCGAGTAAAATTTATCGGTCCTCAAAGTCAACAACAGTTGGCTAAATTATTCAACAATGCGGTTGCAACGATTGTTCCCTCTTATTACGAATCGTTTGGAATGGTAGCAGCCGAGGCTCAGGCATGCGGCAGTCCGGTAATTGCCTCAAAAGTGGGCGGATTACAAGATGTAGTGAAGCATGAGTTAACCGGCTTGCATGTCAAACATAAGAACCCCGCACAATTGGCAGAAGCAATGACTATTCTTCTGCACAACCCTTCATATGCCAAAGCTCTTGGACAACGTGCAGCCGTATATGCACAGCAAGAGTTTAACTGGTCAGTACTGGCTTATAAAATGGCCAATTTATACAAAGGAGCGTATTATGAAGAAAAAATCGTACTTGCTGGCGACTGATTTGGATAACACGTTGGCAGGTGATCCGGCAGCACTCACAGCTTTATTTGAATTTCATGAGGAGTCTAAGGTAGAACCAGCACTCATCTATGTAACAGGAAGACATTTGGATTCTGCTTTACAATTGATGGAGGAGGAACAGCTTCCTCTACCTGATTTGTGGATCACCGATGTAGGCACGTCCATCTATGAGGCAACTACTCTGGAAGAAGATTCGAAGTGGCATGACTGGGTAAATGAAAACTGGCAACCTTCAAGTATTCTTCGTGTAGCCAGCAGATTTCCTTTTCTGCATCGGCAAGACTTGCCCCATACGAAACGAATTTCGTTTACAGTAGAGCCGGAACATGCCGAGTCTGTCCATCTCTTTGAAACGGGACTAAAGAGCGAAGGTATTCCACACCATTTCGTCTTCAGTTCCGACCGGGACGTGGATCTGTTACCTGAACGAAGCGGCAAAGGAGCTGCAGTGGATTATGCGCTGCGTCAATATGCGGCTCAAGATGTTAACGTCTTGTTAGCCGGAGACTCAGGAAACGATGCACAAATGCTTTCATTACCTTATCCAGCTGTAATTGTAGGAAATGCACAGCAGGAATTGGATGAACTCCCCACACACCCATTAATTTACCGGGCAACCACAAATTTTGCAGGTGGTATCCAAGAAGCTTGGGATTATTTTTATGATTTTTCAGGCATAAAAAAACCAATTGGTTAACTAAACTGACCAATTGGTTTTTTATATTTAACACGCCAGCTCGATGTTCGCCTGCCGTTTAAGTTCTTCATAATAATATAAGTCCTCTTCGTAAACCATTTCATACGTAGCGAGACTATTTTTACGTATTTGTTCAAAACATTCAGTTTCGATCAAGCCATACTGCTCATTCAAACGAGCTGCATTTTTCCAAGCCGTTTCTTCGAACACCTTATTCATTAGATCTTCTTCTATGAGCATTCCAAGGAGGTCAAGATCTTTAAATATTTGATTCATCGTAAAACTTTTCCTCATCGTAAAAAATTCTAATGTTTTTGTTAACGATGCCTCTAATGCCTCTTGATCCATCACATGACCAAGCTCATGCAAAGTGATTGTCTGCACATATGTTTCAATCGTGCAAAACGGTGCCATCTCCTGATGTGCTGTTGCCAATCGCTTCGTATCATACCCTATATATTTGCCAATAAAGTTATAACTCATATTTACACCATCATGAACTTCACGAATTGGAACATCCATTTGAACTTTCTTCATAACAGCAAAAACCAACTGATACAATTGATCAGACACTAGTTGATTGTTCATTCTCGTTCTTCCCTTTTTTATCTGTCTTTTTACTTTATCAATATAACAACAACGCTATAATACTAGTAGTATATACCCCCAAAAGATATTAATCAATATTTTTTTACTTATAGTAGTAAAATTGACACAAGTAGAAGTTGCTCTACATTATCCGACAACAAAAAAGGGTATTCTAGAATCGTTTCAATCGATTCTAGAATACCCTATTTGTTAGATTATTAGGTTGAGAAAAATTTAACTTATTTCTCGTCGCTGTTATTATTTTTACGCTGTCTGGCACGAGCTTCTCCGCCTTTACGGCCAGCTTCTTCACGGCTCATCTTGCCATTGTTGTCATTATCGTTGTCATCGTTGTTGTTGTTACTTCGATTCTTTGAACGCGCTTCTCCGCCTTTGCGGCCAGCTTCTTCTTGGCTCATTTTGCCGTTGTTATTACTGTTGTTACTCTGTTCGGCACGTGCCTCTCCGCCTTTACGGCCGATCTCTTCATAGAATTCACGGTCGTGGTTTTCGGCTGTGGCTTCTCCACCTTTACGGCCAATTTCTTCATAAAATTCGCGGTCATGATTCTCGGCTGTTGCCTCTCCGCCTTTACGTCCGATTTCCTCGTAGAATTCGCGGTCATGATTTTTAGAGGTAGCTTCTCCACCTTTACGTCCCGCTTCTTCAAGAGTCATTTTGTTGTTGTTGTCTTTGTTGTTATTGTCGCGATTGTTTCGGTTAGCCATTAGTACTTCCTCCTAGCGATTTTTTAAAATTTTTAGCTCGTCGACAAGCTTAGTAGTTATATTCCCAGTTCGCCAGTTTCTAAACAAAAAAATACGTATTTACTTCGAATCGGTATAAAGAATTATCAAAGAAAATGTACCGTCTAACTATCTAACTACTATTTCTTATCGATTATCTCTTGGCGTGTCCTAATAAAAAAACCTTCTGTTTTCGACCATTCACAATACAGGATTTGTTTTAAATCAGGATACTTTTTTTCTTTTAGCTGTTCACGCAACCATTCTTCAGTCTTATCGATAAATTGCAGTGTTTCATGTTTCACTTTACCTTGATCAATTAACAATACGGATGGATCTTCTTCAGGGATATTCAATTTCATATCTCCTGCGGTAACCGGCTTATATTGTGCATATTGATTGATTGAAAATTCACCGCTCGGCTCCACGTATAAATCCTTCACTTCCCGCAGTGAAAAAATCCCTTGCCTTCTCAACATCTCACGGAGCTGTTCCATATCCAGCTGATTTTTACTGATCAAATGCATATTGAGCTTGCCATCCCCTATAATTTGATCAGGCGAACCTTTCAACAGCTTGCGAAATACATTGAATTTCATCGCCAACCTTTCTATTAAGTAGATCATGACTGCCCATACGCTAATAGAGAAGATAAAGTGAAGTAGAGTAATCTTTTTATCATATAAACTTTCTTCTAGAATCCCTCCGAATACAAGCAAATACACTACATCATATGGAGTGATTTGCGCTAATTCCTTCTTCCCCAGTAACCGAAGAATGAAAATGAGCATTAAAATACCAACAGCGAGCTTTGCTGCGTTTAATCCATATTCCATTTGAAGTCCTCCTCACTATATTCGTAATGCAGCTAACATAGTAACCAGCTAGTAAGCTACTAAGCCTATTCCCCTTTTTCAGTTTGCTTAGTCTTTTGTGTTCCATTAATCTGCTTTCTACTTTTTAAAGCAACTCGTATAATTTTCTGAAGAACAGCCAACTTATATTGATTTCAACTTTAGAAAGGAGCGATCAACATGGGACGAGACGAACATACAAAGGGCAGTAATGCTTCAAGTTCTCTTCCGCAGACGCCGAAGAAACAAAAAATCAGGCCTGGCGATATGAAAGAAGAAATTGCAAAAGAATTAGCGGAACTTCGGAGAGATCCCAAATCTTCGGGAGCAACTCGAGGGAAATCTTCTCGTTGGCCCTGATCCATCTTGGTATTACACGTTTCTATTTTGGGATAAATGAAATTCATCTATTCAAAAAGGAACACCCGACTTTTCAGGGTGCTCCTTTTTGTGTTGAGAAAGCATTTTATCTTTTTCTTTGAATTGCTGGAAAAGGCTAAATGTGCGGTGTAAAGCCTGTTTAGTACGTTCAGAGTGTAGTTTGGTTCGGTTTGGCTTAATAAATGTGCAGTCTTAAAGTAGTTTCGTTCAGTTCTGAATGGTTTTGGTGTAGCGCCATGCAGTATTGGTGTGAATCTTGCTTGATCACAGAAAAGAAGGACGTCACTAAAAGAGTTTTCTAACTTTCAGGACAGTCTTTTCAACTTTGTGGTGTAAGAGGATCCATTTCTTCTATATACTTTTCAAGAACTTCATCCCATTGTTCCGTGAGCGTATTCCAAACTCTCGTAAAATAGACTTTTTCGACACGATTGTATACTAAAAACTCCATGCAAGGGATGAGTTTATCCGCTAGTTGAATAGGTGTTTCTATTTTATCCACTACCATTTGCAAGGAACCTTCCGACGTTTCCGTCTCAACAGAAAGCAGCACTATGCGTAACAGTTCTCTATCGAGGTTTTCAACGTCGTGAACTTGTTTTTTTGCAAGACGAAATGGCGGGACTTTTGCAGTAAGAATATTTTCTTTTTCTTCACATACTATCTCCCTGTGAGACAAACTATAATAAAAGTTCTTTTCATTTTTTTCAGGGGGATGCTCATAGACCCCTGATTGTAGCTGTTCCACCCCAATCTTCGTCAGTTCAAAGATTCCCTTTCGCTGCTGTATCATTTTTGTCCGTTGCATCTTCTCGAATAAATCCTTTACAAACAACGGCTCCACCGCAAGAAAATCCGCAATGGTTTTTGGCTCCGTAACATCTAACTTTTGTATTGTCAGTAAAATCATTTTCATCAAGATATCCATCGTCGTACGTTTGATTGTCGAATATGGTACTTTTACAAGCTGTACAGGTAATCCCCAACTGGCAGACTGCTTTATTTGCAAGTCGGGTTGCTGCTGTAACTCTTTCTGTAATTTCTTCCGCAGCGAGTCCACGTGCTCACCTTTCTTTCTTTAGCCTTCCATTTTTACAAGACGACCATGTTGCTCAACAATTTCTTGTAGCTGGCTGTACATTTCACGTGTAGACTTATTTTTCGTTTTGATTGTGAACATTTCAGAACTTCCTACTATAATTAGCAATTCTCTAGCTCTGGACAATGCCACATTCAACCGGCGATAGTCCTTAGCAAAACCGATCTCTCCACTTGGGTCTCCATGATTTCGGACGAAACTCAAAATGACGACGTCCATTTCCATTCCTTGAAATTTATCAACAGAGCCTGTTCGGCAATGCAGCTGTTTCGGCCGCAGTTCCTGTTGGATCAATCGATCAATTTGCTTCACTTGTTCGCCGTAAAAGCTGATGACGCCGACACTCTTTCTGTCTTCTGTTTTTATCCGTCCTTCCAGCTTCGCCTGTTCTGTCGCTTGCTCCAGCTCAAGCATTGTATTTCGGATAATTTGGAGTTCCGATTCATTAAACCGACTTGTTCCGCCTTTTACTTTGTCTTCGTAAAATGAAGGTTTATTCGGTGTGTCCAACCATAGTAAATGATCGTCTCGTGTGAACATGGAGCTCTCCAGTAGATGGTCGCGCATTTGATCTGAATCGGGCAATCCGCATTGCAATTGGTAATTCCCTTCCTTATAAAAAGGTGCTATCGTCTCCATGATTCGTTCATGCATACGATATTGGATGCTGAGCATCGTTTTATTCTGCTTAGGCAGCGTTCTGAATAACCTTTCGAATAAAGATTCATTCAATAGTTTTTTCATCTCACGCTGGACTTCCGCGTCTTTTTGCTGATCCACCAGCTCATCCATTGTCTCTTGTCCGACTAACGGCGGCAATTGATGGTGGTCGCCAACGAGAATGACTTTTTTCCCTTTCAGCATAGGCAGCAACAATTCAGGCGGTGTCGCTTTCGAAACTTCATCAATAATGACCACATCGAACATTGGATATTCTTCCATGAATTTTTTCGAGGCGGAAGCGACACACGTAGTGCCAATCACATTCGCGTGTTCGACATAAAGCTTGCGTATTTCATCAAGGTCATAGTCATTGGCGTCTTTCAAAAGGAGTTCCCACTGTGCTTGTAATTCCTGCAGGACCGGCAATTGTTGGCGCTCTTTGCTTAATTCCTGAAGTTGGTGTTCCGTCTCACGGAGATCATTCACAGTTCGCGATAATTGGTGTTCGACATCTGAATTCATTTGTTCAGCCAGCGCGGCAATACGTTCTTGCAACTTCTCGCTTTCTTGCTGCTGTTGTTGCTCAGTGGCCTCTAGCATCTCAAGTTGGTGTTGGTGTTCTTCTAACTGTTTTTCAGTTTCCAGTTGCTGTTGTTGCATGATTTGCAGAGATGCAGTCGATTGGTTAATTTCTTGTAATTGTTGCTGACAACCGAAAACCTCTTTCTCATTTACATTGATTTCGTAAGACAGCTGCTGCTCTTCCCACTGGACTTCAGGCGGGTCATTCTCGTTCAGCCAATCCTCCAGCTGTTGTTGAATGTCTTCCTGTTGCTTCAGCAATTCAGCTTCTTGTTGTTGCAAGTGCAGCTGTTTTTGGGCGATGTCACGCTGTTGTGTTTTTAGAAATTGTAGTACTTCATTTTTCACTTCACTAAACAGCTGTTTTACCGTTCGTATTTGTTGTTGCTGGATTTCGGCTCCCTTAGTCCGTACGATTTCTTCTTTTCCATAAAACAATGACATTCCTTGCGCTATCTTTTTTAAAATCTCTGTTTTTGCTGAAGATGCGCCTGGCGTTTGCAATATTCTTTTTGTAGTCGGGTCAACTAAGAATCTGCCAAGTCGATCGATCATCTCGTGCATTTCCGGAAGTGTAGTGAAGTGATCTGTAGAGCGCTTTTCAAGCGTGGCAATTGGATAACGATGTGTCAGCAAAAGCTGTTCTGTTTTTTCGATTGCCGTCTGAAATCGTTCGTAGAGCTCTTTCCACTCTTGAAATTCGTATGAAAACCCGCCTGATGAAATTGTTTTAATTAGGCGTTGCAATTCATTAATCTGTAAGACGATGTGGATGGGTAGTTCTATCTGCTGTGCGGAAAGTGTTTTTTGCAGGATGTCCATTTTAGTGATAGGAATAACTTGTTCGTGCGCTGCTTTCAATGAACTTTCCTTAGTCGGTAATTCTTTTAGTTGCACTCTTAATTGCCGATATAAATCTGTTGCATTTTGCAACTTACCTCGCAACTCAACATAAAGTAGAGCTTGCCTTAATCTCCTCAGCCCATTTTGTAAAACCGCCAGCCGCTCCGTTACTTTGGCGGTATCAGATAATCTGTTCAGCTTGGATTGCAACTGAACAATTTCGCTCGTCTTCTGTGACAGCTGCTGTTCTAATTGTTGGACTGTTCTCCGATGTTCCGAAAGTTGCTGAGACAGCTGTCCAAAAGATTGTTGCTGAGCTGTGCGCTTGCTTCTTAGTTCACTTACTTGTTCTCGAAGAAGCTTTTGCCGGACAAGCTCTTCCTTTAAATCTTTTTCCGCTTCCGATTGCTGCTGTATTATTCGTTCCAGCTGATCGGATTGTTGTTGCATTTCATGATCCTTCGTTTTATAAATGGCCCGAGTCGCTTGCACTGCTTCTATTGTTTCATTTCGCCAATTCAACGCCACGTTCTCTTCTATGAATCGCTTGCCTTCTTCTTCAATACTTTCCGAGCGCCCGTATCGCAATATACGAGTCGCGGGATCCGTCAACAAACGGCCAAGTGCGTTGTCTACAGCTAGATTGGATTGGGAGGCGACGAGTGTACGCAACCCTGCTTTAACGTTCTGATAGCAGATTTCGGAAATCACTGTCGTTTTACCTGTGCCGGGTGGTCCTTGTATAACGAAGAGATCATGCGCCTTCATGGCACCTGTTACTGCTTCCCTCTGAAATTCATTCAAATTATTATGGAACTCGAGGTCAGGATTTTTATTATTGATCTTTACTACAGGTCGTTCTTCAAATAAAACTTTCTCTAAATTGGCATTCGCCGCCAGACCGTCTTGTAAATCTTTAAATCCTTTTCGCAGCCTTCTGATTTGACTCAGTTCAGCAAAGTTTGTCAGCACTAATTTTTTATTGTTTTTCGGAAGCCATTGCTCTTGCCGTGATCTTTTTTGAAATCGCTGATTCAGTTCAACTACAATGATTTTTTGGGATTTTTGGACATCGACGATTTGGCCAATTTCAGTCGATAGCTCCAGTAATTTCACACTGAAGCCTCTGAGCTGCTTCCAATTTTTCGTTTGTAAGTCTTTGCAATGAAGACGTAACTTCGTGAAATCACTAGTAAGACTAGCTTGCGTGAATGTGCAGGAAATATCTTCTACATCCGCGTTTTTCTCGGCAATCTGCAGATAACCTTCCCAACTTTCAATTCGCTTCTTCACGTATTCCGAACGCTCTTCCGCTATTGGCAATTCACGCATTTTTGTGTAGAACTGAATCGGCAAGGCAACACCCGCTCGATTCAAACGGAATTTCACCGCCGTATGAAGTCGCCGGTTTGTCTGGACAGGTTCTTTCGCTCCCCTGACATGAAAGCCCGTGGCGACAAAGCCATCAGGTTTCAGTACACATTCCATCACCGCTACACGCTGCTGGACTTCTTTTGCGAACTTTTTATTCGTATCCGGATCAAAAAACAGGGAATAGGATTGATTCCCTTGTCGATTGGCTGGTTTTTTTTCAATATGTATATCGAAAGCAGACTCAGACGAGACCAATGCCTGCTCATTCAAAAACCACTGTTCTATACCTTGACGAGCATTTTTTGTAATTTCAAGACTGCAAGAAATAGTTTCCGTCGTATTTATAGAATTCATCGAATGAAATTCTTTCTATTATAGGGCTCTTGTACAGCAAGATGGATGTTCATGCTTTTCCCTGTTAATTCCTTGTTCAAAGCTCTCACCTCAGTCCTATATTATAGATCAAAACCCAAGTTACCGCGAGCAAGAAAGAACTTTAAAAAAAATTCCAAAAAAATTTAAAAAGATGTTTACCTTTATTTTTTCCGGGTATACAAATACCAACAAGGCAAACTGACAGAAGAAAAGGTGTGAAGTAGTAAGTAGATCCTTTGACTCTGGAAGAGCTGCACAGCCTTGGCGGAAAATTTTCTTTACTGGCAAAAGGTACTCTCGTTTGGGAATCTGTTTTTGAAGGTTCCGTAGAAAGACAGGTTTACCAAGTAGTGCGAAAAGAAGTTTTTTGTGTAAGTGCAAGTAAAAGACCTGCTCTTAGTTTGTTTGAGCAGCGTAAGACGCATACGGCGAGTGTACACAATTTCGTCAGTATGGATAGTCGCAACAATCAAATTTTCCGCATAAAGCTTGAATGGAAGAGGACAGTCGGAAGTCGGCAAGCTCGACAGACGATTGCCCTCTTTCTTTTGTTTGTCATCAAACTGTATTGTTTATTCCAATTGAATTCGGGAAAACAGAGAATAAGCAACTACGATGAGGAGGAATTTACTATGAAAAAAAGAATGGCTATAACAGCGCTCGGTTTGGGTGCAGCTTACTTGATGCGAAACAAAGATTCACGTGATAAACTCTCACGTCAGTTTAATGAGTTCAATGACACACCGATGCGTGGTGAGCGCTCACATACAAACAGCCAACCGCGCGAACGAAAAAAAGGTCTACTCGGCAATTTGCTTAGCTGATGATCGAAGAAGACTATAAAGGAGTCGATGGCTAATGAATGAAAAGAAAAAAGTGTTTACGGAAAAAGATCGCCCCGATGCGAAAGGGCCTTATATGGACAACCCTGAAAATCTGAAGACTGACAAAGAAAGTATTTACGATATGCATGAGGATATGCAAACCGTGGATTCCATTCCATTAGAAGATGTGCGAATGGAAGCAGAAGAAGAGCGTCATCAACGAAGAACAAAAGACCGCTCTTCCAGCGAAGAAAAATATGAAAAAGAATGAACACGAGATGATCTCCTAAAAGTTTTGTTGGGGTAAAAAATGCTGAAATAGTGTAAATAACAACCTACGCTAGGAAGTATTTCAAGAGTGAATTAGCAAAATAAACAGCAAGTAAAAACGCTCAGATCTTTTTCTGAGCGTTTTTTTATACTATTTTACCAACCTAATTGAATTTAGTCTCTACGTTAGTTAACTATATATATTATTCATCTTTTAATTTTTGAAGTTCATTCACCGTAACAAACTCATAATCTTCATCTAACAATAACTTAATTATATCTTCGATTAATTTGAGCTGTTCCCCAGTCTCATCATACATAGGATGCAGTAGAATAATCGAACCATTCTTTATATTTTGCTTCACGTAATCCATTTTATCAACAGCACTATCTGGTTCAATATTCCAAGTTATAGTGTCTCTCTTTTGCTTATTTAAATAATAAGGTAAGAATAATAATTTCTTGCCATTTGGAGGCCGGAAGTCTATCTCATCTTCATAACCGATCCTTCTAATCAAAATATCAGTTTCTTCAATTTCTTCTTTGATAAAGAAAGGAGATTTGAAAATCATCCGTCGGTGAGAATAGGTATGATTTCCCACCTGATGTCCTGCTTTTACAATTTTTTCAGCTTCTGTTAGGTTCATTTCAATTTCATTCCCAATAAGAAAAAATGTTGCTTTAATATTGTACTGATTTAACACTGCTAGAATACTATCAACATTTTTAGTTGGGCCATCATCAAAAGTTAAAGCAACTACCTTCTGATTTGTTTCTACATTACTTGTTAATCCGCCAAATAATTGAAATGTTCTAGAATTCATCAATTTATATGTACAAAATAGTAAAAGAAAAACTAATAAAATGGCTATGCTAATGAATAGTATTTTCTTTTTCATAACTTTATTATACTCCCCTTTAAACTTTACGTAATCTTGTTCTTCTTTTATAGTAATTTATCCAATCCATTTTGAATACATTTTTTGTTTAACATATCTGTACCGTTCTTTGTACAATCATTTGTATGCACCCTTCTATACGCACGGATTTTAACAACATCGCATAAATTTACGCGGTGTTATTATAACTTATGAGAATTCGTGAATTGCATTCATTAAAACGTTAATTTAACAATAAAAAAGGGCACACCAATTCATGATGGAATTAGTGTGCCCTTTCCTTATGTCATTTTTAAAAGAGCTTCCGTTCCTTTCATCCCTGCTGTAATGCCTAATGTTTCAGCTTCTAATGTTACTGATTCCAGTGGTGCCGCTAACAGCTGTTCAATCGTTTTCACTCCGACCGCACGTCCTGCAATAATCTTTCGATCGGCCAGCACACTATTCAGCAGACCGACGTCTAACGCACCGCACATAATATATCCTTTGTCATTCGAAACTGTCAGCAACGTCGTCTTCGGCAGTCTGACCGTCACGGCTTGAAATGACTTCCCATCAATCAGGATCGATTTAGTGTCAATCAACTCATCCACCCCTTTCCAATTCAATATATGAAAGACATGCAGAAAAGTTGCTTACACAATAAGTTAGTTAATCCACCTCAAGCTCTTGAACAGTTCTATTGTTCATTCGCGGCCATCGGTTTACTATAGAGGCTACGAGGAGGGAACGGAATGAAGACGATTTGGCATAACGCGCTTTTTTATACGATGCAAACTGAAGGACAAACAATAGAGGCTTTACTAACGGAAAACGGAAAAATTACGGCGATCGGCTCTTATGATGAGTTAGAGGATCAAGCGGAGAAATCCGTTGATTTACAAGGTGCGGTCGTGTATCCAGGCTTTATTGATAATCATATGCACATAATCGGTCAGGGAGAGAAATTGCTTAGATTGGACCTTTCCCGTGCGGATTCATCGGATGAAATGATGGACATGCTGCTGCGTGCATACCCTGATCTTCCTGAAGATGAGTGGTTCATAGGAGAAGGATGGAATGAAAATAACTTTCCTGACAAAAAAATCTTCACACGCTACGAACTAGATCATGTGACGAATTCACCTATGCTCTTAAAACGCACATGCTGGCATGCTGCGGTCGTCAACACGAAAGCCTTGGAACTTGCAGGCATCACAAAAGACACACCTGACCCGGTAGACGGCGTCATCGTGCGTGATGACAACGGGGAGCCTACTGGACTATTGAAAGAGGGCGCCATGCAATATGTTTTACAACTACTGCCTGAACCTTCTGAAACCTATGTAACAAAAGCTTTGCAAACATCCGTAGACCATCTGTTTTCTGTTGGATTAACAGGTGTTGTGACAGATGACTTAGGATACTACGGCGATTATAAAACTCCGTTGAACGCATTCAAAAATGTCTTAGGTGAGGAACGGAAATTTCGAACATATTTGCTACGTCATTTCAGTGTGTTTCCACAAATGATGGACAATCAAGCTACATACAAAGAACCATGGGTCGAACCAGGTGAGATGAAATTTTTTATTGATGGCGCCTTTGGAGGCAGTACCGCTTTACTTAGCACCCCTTATACAGATGAACCGGATAACGTCGGAACTGCTGTCTTGACAGATGAGGAATTAGAAGAACGTGTTAAACTCGCACGCAAGTATGATGAAGCTGTTGCAATCCATATGATCGGTGATCTAGCAGTTGAAAAAGCATTGGATGTCATCGAAAAATATCCTGCACCGATAGAGAAACGAGATCGCTTTATACACGTCCTAATGCTTCGTGAGGATTTAGTGGAACGTATGGCTAAACTGCCAATCGTTTTAGATATCCAGCCTGCTTTTGTTCCCTCTGACTTTCCTTGGGTGCTGAATCGTCTCGGCCCCAATCGATTGGATTGGTCCTACGCTTGGAAACGTCTTCTTGACAAAGGTTTCATTTGTGGAGGGGGGTCTGATGCTCCGATCGAAGACCCCAATCCATTGCTCGGTATTCACGCAGCAGTTGCACGGCGCCAGCCTTTCGAACAGCATGAAGGCTATCTGCCAAATCAAAAACTTAGCTGCTATGAAGCCGTACAGCTCTTCACTTCAGGAGCTGCCGCGACGATTGGAAAAGCGAATTCACGCGGCCTGTTAGCGGTAGGTTTCGATGCAGATTTCACAATTTTGGAGGAGGATATATTTTCAGTTGAAACAGATCACATACCTGAAATTTCTGTCCGTATGACGGTCGTGGCAGGTGAAGTGATGTACAAAAACAAGAAAAGTAAGCCGTGATAGTTTATTCCGGGACGGAAAGGGAAAACTTTTATAAAAGGAGGTTTTACCTTGGAACTGCTTAGTGTCAATGGAAAGTCGAATTGGAAAAGGTTGACCAAGAGTATCCTTATTCCTGTCGTTGGTGGGTCGGTCATCGGCTGGCTGGCCAATCGAAACACACAAGAACAATATGCTCAATTGGATAAACCAACTTTTTCTCCACCGGGTCCTGTATTTCCAATCGCATGGACCGCGCTTTATACAGTGATGGGAGTGGCTAATTACCGGGTAGAGCAGAAACAAGAAATGCTGCAGAAGAAAGACTCTGCCACCCCGCTCTATGATGTACAACTGGGACTCAATTTTCTTTGGTCGTTTCTTTATTTCAAATGGAATTTGCGGGGTACTGCGTTAGTTGAAATGACTATTTTATTAGGAGCAATCGCTATGACAGCCTATGAATTCAATAAAACCGATCGAACGGCTGGCGCGCTGATGATTCCTTACATCGGTTGGGTGATGTTCGCTTTAACTTTAAATTATTCTACTTGGAAATTGAATAGATGAGAGCCGTAAATTAGAGCTGTTTGAGAAGTCGTTTTTCACGTGACTTTTCAAGCGGCTTTTGTTTATGCAAGAAGGATGGCGGTTTTAGTGCGGTGATGGAGAATTTTGTGCACCTCGTTGCTTCGCTTGGCTAAATACCTAAAAAAGGCTATCACTGAAAGATCTTTCACTTTCAGGACAGCCTTTTTTAAATTCAGTATGATCTGTTCATGCGCTCTGCGGTCTTATAAGCATCATACATGCCCCATATCCACACAATTGGATACGTGATAAATCCAATGAGCACAAACATTAGCAATGCATTTATACTTTGCAAGATAATGAGCAATATACCTTTTACTATCTGCCCATTATAAATCTGTCCGACGCCAGTCCAGAAGAAACTTAGCACAGCGGCAATACCTGGATGCTTCAGCATACACTCTCTCCTTCTCGGCTATTTATCTTTATTTTACCCTACTCGGAGAGAGAATAACAAGATGTTTGCAATATCGCACGAGCTAATTAGAAACGATCTTTATCCAGAGGGTCTCCTTGGACTTCTACATCGCCTTCTTTATCAAGGCGCACTTCTTCGCGTTTCACAGATTCATGGATGGTTTCAGGTTCCTCAACCTGATGTTTCTTCAAGATGATTTCCTCCGTGACAACTGGTTTCTTGGTAACTTCCACATGTTCTTCTGTGACTGGAATCCGAATTGTCTCTTCATCTTCTTTAAATAAAGTTCCGTCTTCGCTGAATCGACTGTCTGCGTTCAATTCAGTATCTACTATCGGTCTTCGCTCAATCGTAATTTCATCATGAGCCACATTTACATCTACAGATCTTTGTTCTTCCACTACTTCCTTCTCGAGGTGAACTTCTCCGCGCTTCATCCGTTGCTTGTCCACCTGCAAACGTTCTTCATGCAGACGCATCCGTTCTTCTTCTGTAGCGTTATCCGATAATGTGTTTATTCCTTTTGTGTAGGCAGTTTGATCGATAGGTCTGTCCAAGACTGCTTCCGCGCCAACGCGTCCCAGTTCATCGTCGTGATTCAGGTTTTGATTCGGCAAGGTTTTATTCAGACGATAAGCCGGATCTCCACCGTTCAATTCTTGATCTGTTACGCTCAGTCCATTTGCACCTAAGTTAATATCAGTACTCTTTCGATTTAGTCCATAGATGTGCGTGTTATCCAAGTATTGACGGTTTGCTTCTCCTTTGTCGACATAGAGCAACATGCCGCCTTGGTCAATTTCTTGATAATAGCGTTCCGTTTCTCCTGGGCCGAAGTCCAAATTATCGACCATTCGGTGTACATGGTCTTCTCCAGAAATGAAGCCCATAAAACGGTCCCACCAAGAGCCATCCGCCGACTTGACTTCTGCGTCTGTACGACTTCTCAACATAGTCAGCTGATCATCATTTTTCACTACGACATAAATATTCTCCTCAGGCCATCCTTCATTTTTCAGTTCCTGAACACGATTCATCAATTCTGTTTCGTTAAAATACATTCCTATATATCGTTTGTTATTCATGTAAATCTCCTCCTAAGTTTTAATAACCTGTCGTAATCTTGTTTTACCCCCTTGACAAATTAAGAAACATTTGAATGCATATTTTTCAAAATGTATAAAAACCACGGTACATAGGAATTCTAATAAAAAGGAGTGATTAAATGCTGGAATTGGAAACAATGATTGAAGGTAAACTCGCCAATTTCGGAGTCCTTCGCGATCAAGTGTGCAAGCACGGCTATCATTTCGGCGGTGGTTGGGATTATCATAAAGGATGTTTTGATTCAATCCTTCATAAAGAGGGCGGGGAGACCATTTACTTGCGCGTTCCATTCGAGGTGGATGAAGGCGAATTGGATGATTATCACACATCAATCAAATTCAAAAAACCGTATGTCATCAAGCATGTCGTCAATACTGGGCTTGATCGAGACAGCAGTTCATTAGTGAGCGGTTCATTCAATCAGTTCCAAGAACCACTTGACCGCGATGCACAAATTCGCGATAAAAGTCGATGGGAAACTGCAGGTGAACTGGCAATCGAAGAAATACTTCAGTATTTGGAATAAAAACAAGAAAGAGGAAGCCCCTTCACTGACCATTCAGTGAAGGGGCTTCCTCATGCTGTTTTATTAGCCTGCTTCCTACTCGTTCAATGCCTGCACTTTTTCATTCATTCTTTTAGCATCAAGGACTTCCTTCGAAAACTGTTCAAAAACAGGTTGTAATTCACTTGTCAATTCCTCTAGTTCGGCAGCGGAATAAAAAAGAGATTCAAAATATATTGGTTGTTCCCCTGCTTCCAATAAAACACGCAACCGTTGCAATGGCTCTCTTCCAGCTACATCCTCATCCGACATGATCGGTTCTTCTGCCGCATAATTCGCCTGCTGCACCCATACATTACCAGTCTCCCCTTGTTGTTCAGCAGCGTTTGCAAATGTCAAGAATTCATCTAAACTTTCGGTTCGCTTCATACTGATCCCTCACTTTACTCTTTTACTTATCTTTCCCTGTTGATTTCCATTGAAACTCCTTCAGTTACATCTGAATTTCAATGAAATAGATCGGTTTCCCGCGATTTTGCCAGCAGCCGATTCGTCGCTTTATTTACTTTTTTCTTGAATAAAACACCGAACGTAATCATGAAAATTCCTATACTCACTAAAATGATAAGATCTTTCGTCGCACGAGCCCAGACAATTCCTCCTACTGCCTCCCTCATCAAATCGATCGCATGAGTAAACGGCAAGATTGGATTGATCCACTGGAAGAATTCCGGTAAAAGCATGACAGGATACGTACCGCCTGATCCTGCAATTTGCAATACTAACATTACGATAGCGAGCGCTTTCCCTACATCGCCAAACACCGACACCAGCGTATAGACAATAGACATGAACACCATGCTGATCAACATGCCGAACAAGATGAACAGTAACGGTTCTTTAACCGTCACTCCGAGCAGAAGAATATCGCCAATGGTTACGATCAGCGTCTGCAATAGTCCGATGAGCCCGAATGTAAACAAACGCCCTACATAAATTTGTCTCGATGTAAATTGTCCTTCCCGGTGAATATCCGTAGATAGTAATGAAATAAGTAAAAGACAACCTACCCATATTGAAAGCACCGTATAAAATGGAGTCATTCCTGTCCCATAGTTTTTAATGGGGAATAACTTATTTTCATTCAGTATTATCGGCTCTTCAAAAAAACTTCTCTCTGCCTGCGGATCATTTTGCAGCAACTCAATGATTTCATTAATATCCGTTTCCGCCTGTATGCTTTCAATACGATTAGCCAATTGGTTCACTTTGTCGTAGACATATGGATATTCATTCAACGCTTTTTGTACTTGCTGTTTTCCTTCATTCAAATCCCCGTCTGTACTAACTAATATCCTTTCAACTTCTGGTATCGTTTTTTGCACTTCTAGAAGCAGGCCCTTCGCATTCCTTAATGTTTTCAATGCTTGGGTAATTTCCTCACGTACAAACGGCTCAATCGTATTTACATATTCTTTTAGGAAGGAATCTGCTTGGATCGATGTATTTTCGGCAATTTGCTGTAAGTCATTTATGCTGTTTTTCATTCGCTCTTCTTCGCCTTGTACTAACACATCAATCGTGCGGGCGTTATTTTGAATTTCTTGAATTTGATCTTTTAGATTGCCTGCCTTCTCAAGCGCGGCGTCAATCGGTTGAGATGAAGATGAGGATTCCAGCTCTCCGCTGTCTGCTTGGTTTAACTGTTCAACCATTTCTTTCACATTTGTGAGATCCTGCTCTAGTCCTTCCAGCTTCCCTATACTGCCTGTAACACGTTCATCCAGTTCCTTCTTCACTCGGTTCCACTCCGTAAAGTCAAGCTCGGTCTGCTGGACCTTTTTCAGAAACGCATTTGTCTCTTTTGTTATGGTAGATACTTTTTCAAGATCGGCTTTGATACGAGGCGAAGCCGACTCCAAACGTTTTTGGGCTACCGTCAGCTGACTGATCGTGTCATTGATAGTCTGCAAGCCTTCAGAAGTTGTTTGCTGTACTTCAGGCATCATCTTTTGTGCTTTTTTAATAATCTTTTGTGCTGAATTTGCGTCCCCAACAATTCCTTCCAATGTTTGATGAATACTCGGTAATTGCTTTTGGATATCGAAAACATAGGCTTCGAATTTCTTGATATCCGGTAAGTCTTTTTCGATTTCGATACCGAGGTCATTGAACATCTCAAGCACAACGCCGTTTACAGTGGAGATAAACCGACTGCTCACCTTTTCAACAATGACGGAAGCACCTTTTTCCGTGATCTTCGGTGCAATGGAATTCAATTTTTCATTAACATAATATTCGATTTCTGCTTTTTGTGGTTTTCCGGAAATGACTGTTCCCAGTTTGCTTGAAAAATCTTCCGGAATAAAAATAGCGGCAAAATAGTCACCATATTCTACTCCGTCCATCGCTTCCTTTTTAGTCGTAAATGTCCAATCCATGTCTTTGTTGTCTTGCAAGGTCTTGATCAATTCATCCCCAACATCAATTTGCTCATCACGCACTAAAGCGCCTTTGTCTTCATTTACAACTGCAACCGGCAATTGATCGGTGCGCGCATATGGATCCCATGCCGCGTAGATATTCAACCAGGCATATAATGATGGCAAAAATACCAAGCCGCCGATTAGAATGGCTGCTACCCAGTTCTTACTTATATTTTTCAGATCCATTTTAAAAATATTCCAACTTACTTTCATGAAGGATCTCCTCTTTTCTGCTGCATACTGTTATTAGCTACTATACCCATAACTCGGCAATTCAATGGAAGATCTGTGTAACTTTATATAAAATTCTCCGTCTACGTTTCAAAGGAGTGTTGCGAAATGAAGAAAGCGTTATTCCTTATAGGAGTTTTATTACTAGCGAGCTGTTCTGGCAAGCCTGCTCAAATGTTGCCTTCATCTCAATCATCTGTCATTGACTGGGTAGATTTTGTGAATTGGAACGACACGACTTATACCGCGAATTATGAAACGAACGAGATGGATAAGGTATGGAAAACGGAAAGAGTACTAGGAGAAGTCACATATACGTTGGATGGTCATGCGGGCGCGAACCATACGTCAAAAAATGGAGATGCTGCATACTTACCGAAAGGAACCAAACTGTATGAAATAAAAGGCTATGATCCCGCTTTTCGTATTCTGGCGAACGATAAAATATATGAAGTTTCAGAAGCTGGAAAAGCTGAAAAAGTTGAAGATTTCTTAGATATAGAAGGAAAAGTAAATCGAGTAATTTTGCAAAGTGAAGAAGATTTATCATTCATTGGAGAGTTTTCAGAGGTGCATACGAAGGAATTCATTGATGAATTGCTGTTACTTCCATACGAGGAAGCTGGTCGAACAACCGAAGGGAAACGCGTTTTCTTCGGCATTGAATTGACAGATGGTTCTATGACCCGCTCCCTCTATTGGCCAGAAACCGGGTATATCAATTATGGGACAACAGCATCGGAGCGCTTGAAGGAAATTTTCGAAGCTGAAATGAAAGCATTAAATTACTAACTAGAGATTTCTTTAATATATCAACAAATTCACATTTCCCAATTGTCTTCTTCCCTTCATATTTGGTAAACTTATTAGTAGCATGAAGATTACGAATATTTCAGGAGGAGATATCCTTTGCAACATCTATTCACACGTTTTATGGAGCATCCCATCATTCAAGCACCCATGGCAGGAGTAACGACGCCAGAATTTGTCGCTGCTTGTTCAGAGGCGGGGGCATTAGGATCAATCGGGGCGGGATATCTTACTGCGGAGGACACACGCCAGTTTATTCGAGAAGTTAAGCAACTAACAGATCGGCCCTTTCAAGTGAATTTATTTGTGCCCGAAATGAACATCGTGAATGAGGAACAAATCGAAAAAGCTTACCACTCGTTAAAACCTATCAGACAACAACTCGGCCTTTCAGAATGGCAGCCGTCATTTTCATCCAGTGAGTTTGATGGGCAAATTCAAGTGCTTGTAGACGAACAAGTTCCTGTTTGCTCCTTTACATTCGGTCTGCCTCAAAAAAACATCGTTACAAAACTGAAAGAGCATGACATATTTTTAATTGGCACAGCGACAACTGTGCAAGAAGCTCGACTGGCTGAGCATGCGGGAATGGACGCTGTAGTGCTTCAAGGTAGTGAAGCAGGTGGCCACCGGGGAGCATTTAACGGTGAAGGAGACATGCTGCCATTAGCTAAACTTCTCACAGATACTGTGAGTACTGTTCAAATTCCACTAATCGCGGCAGGTGGCATTTCTATGCAAGCTCACATCCACCATTTACTTTCGAATGGAGCAGAAGCTGTGCAAGTTGGCACTGCTCTACTTGCGACGGAAGAAAGCGGTGCGAATACTCATTATAAGAAAGCGGTTCTTAACACCACTGAGAATTGTACCGTTTTCACCAAAGCCTTCTCCGGAAAGACGGCTCGCGGAATTCGCAATACATTTATTGAACAGATGGAAGGAAAACCGATCGCCCCCTATCCATATCAAAATGATTTAACAAAACCTATTAGAAGTGCTGCATTAAAAGAAAAGAAGCCAGAATACATGTCGCTTTGGGCTGGGATAAATGTTCATCGTTGCAGTGCCGGGAGTGTTAAAGAAGTAATCCAAGCATTGACTCTTTCTACTTCTCTTCTTTAACTCTCTAAAAAACAGGTTTTAACAGGATAACGCATTCACGTACCTAAAGTTTCTTTTGAGGTGAACTTAATGACCAATAGTCCATTTGACAAAAAATTAGCAGAACTATTTTTAGATGAACATAAAGAAGAGTTTCAACAGGAATTATTGAAACAGGCTGTCAATGTGAAGGATCGAGTAAAAGAGATCTTGCAAATCGGCAATATTGACCTAATTAATAATGCATTTAAACTTGTACATTTTGTGATTTGGCAAGAAGAAGAGAAATTAAGCTTATTTGCAAAAAAAGAAGGGATTGCATGGGCTACCCACTCATTGACTGTTGACCTAAAACTGGAATGGGTTCAGGCAATTCGCCGAACATTGTGGATCAACATTCAGAGAATGATTGAACAATATAATATTACGAACTATGATCTATTCGAATTGGAGAAAAATGTAAATAATCAAGTCGATCGATTTCTCAATGAATTTTTCATTAATTACTCAACTTACAAAGACATGCTTTTGCGTGAGCAGCGTAAGCTCGTAGAAAATTTATCCGTACCCATTATTCCAATCAACTCAACTGTCAGTATTTTACCGCTAATCGGTACTATTGATTATTTTCGTGCGAAAGTGATGGAAGAACAAGTATTGACGAAGATATCGAAGCAACATATCCATACCTTAATCATTGATCTGTCAGGGATTGGAGACATGAAAACAGAAGTGGTGGATCAATTCTTGAAAATGATTGAAGGGGCTAAAATGATGGGATGCAATGTCGTCATTACGGGTCTCAAGCCTGACGTAGTCCGTAACATTGTAGCGTTAGGAGTTGTTTTCGATTCGCAAACCAAGACATGGGGTACCTTACAACAAGCATTAGATATGTATTTCCAATGATTTTAAGCGATACCTTTTGAGGTATCGCTTTTTCTTACATTTCTTTATGGCTAAAAGGACATTTCCCTCTTATCGGTTCGCAGTCATCCCCGATGAAGAATTGTTTCCATTCATTATGTGTCGGATCACCGAAATGGCTGATATCTGGATGTTTCGGCAACTTGTCCCATAGTTCTACACGCTCTCTTACTTTTTCGCGTGAGTTGATGCCGCCTTTTTCAGTTCCTTCAAGCCCCTTAAAAATCTTTCGTGGTTGAAAGCCGATTACCATAGAATTGCCTAAGTCTCGCGTTCTTCTTTGCTTATAGGCAGGTGCATTGCCGAAGGCAAAAATCGGCTCGCCATGAAAATGAAAATCCCATAAATGATGATCTGGATCACGTGGTGCATCTTGCGGCCATTCTTTTTCATCGGCTGTATGTAAATATTGCAGAATATCCCAAAATTGCTGACGGTATTCTTCTAGCGTACCTTCATTCGGAAATGGCTCCACGAAAACAAAGAGTCCATGACGCTTATGCTTCGGATTCTCGAATAACTCCAAAAATAATTCCATAGTTTTCGGCAAGTTCGACCAGTCATCTTGTGTAATATAACCGTATCGCAATTCGCCCTTCTTCTCACCATTCATTCCAAAATAACAAGGAAACGTCCGATCCGTAACCGTTTGGTGAAATGTCTGATACTCTCTCAGCAACCAATCCGGCAAATCACCCCGTTCCGTAAAGTCCTCTTTTGTCAATAAAGCATCTGATGTCTGGATCAATGGTTTAACCTCCTTCAAGCAAACTATACTGTTAACTTCTTTACCCTTACTCTCGAAAATCAAAACCTAGCTCTTGGTCGCCAAAAAATAGACAACATAGGATCTCTCCCATGCTGTCTATTTTGTTTGAAGAATAGTTTAGTTGGTTCTTGGCTTACTCGGATCACATGAAGGTTTCGCAATATCCGTGGTTTCAGAGAGTTTTATCAAGTAATAACACTCTTCTCTTGCCATATGATCCGCCATCAGAGCCGTAAACGAGCCAAGGATTTCCTTGTTCATTTCCCATTCTTCCAGCTCACGTAAAAATGATTTAAAAATCGTCATCTCTAAATTGATATCCTGATGAAATTTGGCCAATGCAGGAAATTGAGTGACATTTGTTCTCAAAAAGCCAGCCATCTCCACTGCTTTTAAATAGAAAGCTTCCCATTCCTGCGTGAATTTCTGCCCTTTTTCTTTCAACGACTTCTCGACTCGATCCAAATTCGCATCAATGGCTCCTGCGTGACCAGCTGCATCCAACAACCACAATAAGTCATGGTGAAGCGGATGAACAGGCGGCGGTACCTCCCCTTGAGCCAGGTATTTAAAGAGACGGATGGCTTCCTCTACTTCATTGACCATATGATTGATGAATGAAGGAGTTAAGGTGATTTTGATTTCACCCACTAATTGTGCTGCCACGAGCTGCAATTTGAAAAGTCGTATTTGTTCGCTGGCGGTTTTTGAAGTTTGCAGTAATGATTGCAGAGCTGGATTGTCCATTGGCCGTTTCGATTCGGTAAGCAATTGGTCAAATAACTGGATGAATGTATTCGCTTGTTGAATACGTTCAGCTTCGCCTGGTGCGAGAGAGTCATGAATGAACCGTGCATGGTCCCCTAGTATTTGCAACCAAAAATGCAATTCAAACAATGCTTCTTCTTGGTAATCCTTCGACAACAAAACACCCCCATCAATTACGCCTCGGCGTGATTGGGTCTAGATTTTGAATTATTTTGGCACAATTGACTCCTTTCAAAATCTGTGACATCCGCCGGAGGCTTTATTTTTATTCATCAGGAGTCTTTTGCTGAATAAAAATAAATAGTCTTTACAGTTTATGAAAGGACAGAGGGTGTTTATGAAAATCATTTACCAACAGATTCTAATGGTACTTTTTCTACGTTCCTGCCATCCATATTCATCCTATATAGATGATAATCTGGTGACCGTCCAGCAAAATTTCGGTCTACCATAAAATAGATCTTTGCATCGGGACCCAGTACCGGCTTTGTAGTATGTTCTTTCAACGCAGTCAGCTGCTCCGTTTGATACGTTTTCCAATTAAAAGCAAATAATTCATATTCAAAAATGCCGTTTTCTCCGGTCCCTGCTACTGCCTGATAAATAATTTCTTGCCGTTCGGGTACTAGAGTGAAATCATAAATATCTTCCTCTTGGACCGGACTGCTAATTATCGACTTTCCATCCGGATCATCTAGTGGAATCTCGAAGATACGCTGACTGGATGAAAATACTTCATCTGCCGACTCAACATTTTCATCATCATCCATTTGCACAAATACTGATTTATCCTTAGAAGAAACTTGCAAGGATGCCATACTATATTTTTTCATATCAGTATATTGTGTATGTGTTTGTTCTTTCAAATGATAACTATGCACGTCAAAGTCATGTGGATGCTTCGAAGCGACCGGCGAATAATTCGTAAATGTTGCAGCTTGCAAATAAAACAGCAACTCTGGATTTTTCGGATCAAACGCTACTTCTGTAATAAGTGAATCTACCGAGAGTATCTGCTCATCTTCCAATGAATCCAACTGTACGACATGGATATCTGTCTCCGCATCTTGTTCCCGATCTTTATTAGTAACCGCGAAAGCTAACCGCTTCCCATCCTCGGAAAACGTCAAATCTACAATCTCTTTTTCAACTGGTAACTGGATAAGTGGCTGTTCCTGAAGAGTCATATATAAATTCGCTTGCCCTTTTTCATAGACGACATAGGCGATTTTACCATCCGATGACACACTGTAAACTTCAGTCAGACCATTTTGTTTTTGATTTTCATCCTTGTCGAATACAAATCCGAGTACAACGAATAGAGCAGTCAGGAACGCAATGGAACCTAGTAAGAAAACTAGCGACTTTTTCATAGTGTATCCCTCCTTCTATATTCCATACACCCAGATTACTAGAGTAACGCCAATCAATAAAAGCTGCGTGATTGCAATAGTGTAGGCTATTTTTTTACGTTGAGCAGCCAGTAAGCGCATTTGAACCGCATACAATAGCATCCACAGACCGATCGGCAGCAAGAGCAATAATAATGAAGCTTGCAACCCCTCTGAAAACAACAAAAATGCCCACAGCAAAAATAACGTGATAAAAATCAGTACAATGCCCATCGTAATATTAATAAAATGGATCCATTTCGCATCTTTCTGCAATAGCTGTTTAGAAGATGGAAAGTCATAGATCGTCGTGCGATACACTAGTATAATCGCCAGCAATACAAGGGCATAGGAAAAGAAGCCTGAAATTGTGGAATAAGGGCGATCCAAGTAAGCTGACATTAAGCTGCCATAAGAGAAAATAAAGATATGACTAATCAGCAGACCGTTCATCCACAAACGGCGGTTTAACGATTGGACAGGGTGCAATATGACCGTTAAAATCGATGTAGCAACAAGCACTGCCAGCACGAGCCAGATCAAATGGGCATCACCGTTCATGAACAAATCCAGCAAGTAAACGCTATAGGCAAAAATTAATGAAGCACTTGCAAGAATCAGCATCATCCCCCTGCGATACGGATACATCGCTTGCTGAAGCTGTTTTCCGACCTCTTTTTCATCGCCGAAATTCATCATTGCCATCTTCATCGCCTCCTCTTTGGAATAACCTTCATTGAGTAAGTCTTCGTAGGAACAGTGCAGATGACTAAGCAATTCTTCGTTTAAATCCATACTTTCTTCGTGATTGCTATCAGTCTGTCTCACAATACCTTTTACAAATCGTTCGAATACTTCCGTCATGTCAAACCTTCTGAACTTTTGCGGACAAGAGCGTTCATCCACTCCCAATTTTCTTGCTTATTTCCTAACGCAACTCCGCCTTCATCCGTCAGTCGATAATATTTCCTTCTGCTTCCTTCTGTTCCTTGCCAATAAGACTCCACCCAACCCTTTTTCTCCAAACGCTTTAAAGCAGCATATAAAGTTCCTTCACTCATTTCGTACGTATCATTACTTAATTCTTTTAAAACCTTGACGATTTCATAGCCGTATAAATCCCGCTGTGCAATCAACGACAGCAAAATTAAATCGATACTGCCTTTCATCATTTCCTGATCCATAATGCTTCACCTCTTTCGCATCATAACACGATGTACATCGCATTACAATGTAGATGACAAAAAAACACCTTACCGATATCTTATTCATTTCGGTAAGGCAGCGAATGTGTTATTGAATAAAATTTGAGTCTCCTATATTCAAGAAAATGTCCAACCGCGTTCATAAGGCGCAGGAGGTTCAATTTTGACGCCCAGTTCACTTGCAGCACTGTACGGCCAATAAGGATTTCGCAGTAATTCACGGGCGAGCAGGACTAGATCAGCTCGTCCATTTTGTAAAATTTCTTCTGCTTGAATAGCGGAAGTAATCAAACCGACTGCCCCTGTTGGAATATCTGCTTCTTTTCGAATTTGATCTGCGTACGGCACTTGATAGCCTGGGAAGGCATTGATGGCTGCAGGCACTACACCACCCGAGCTGACGTCTATTAAATCGACGCCTTGAGTTTTCATCCAACGTACCATCTCTATATATTGTGTGGTATCCATGCCGTTTTCCGCATATTCTTCAGCAGAAATTCTGACGAATAAAGGTCCCTCCCACACAGATCGAACTGCGTCAATAACTTGTCTCAAGAGTCGGTATCGATTTTCAGACGAACCTCCATACTCATCTGCACGGGTATTACATAATGGCGATAGAAATTCATTGATCAAATAACCATGGGCACCATGTATTTCTATGACGTCGAATCCTGCTTGCTTGGCACGGATGGCTGCTGCTTTAAAGGACTCAATCGTTTCTTTAATATCCTCTCTAGTCATTTCAACCGGGGTTTTGTACTGCTCACTGAATCGAATGGGGCTTGGCGCATAGATATCCCCTTCTACTGTCGATTTTCTACCGGCATGAGCTAATTGAATACCTGTACGGGCATCATACCCTTTTATTAATCGAACCAGTTCGGATAATCCCTCGATATGATCATCTGACCAAATCCCTAGATCCTCATTGGAAATTCTGCCTTCCGGTTGAACAGCGGTAGCTTCTACTATGATTAGACCAGCTTGTCCCGCTGCACGGGTTGGATAGTGAACCTTATGCCAATCCCCTACTTTTCCGTCTTGATTGTGAGAAGAGTACATACACATCGGTGACATGACGATACGATTCTTGAACTCCACGCCACGAATTGTATAAGGTGTAAATAAAGTTGCCATGAAATGATCCTCCTTATTTAGCTGATATACAAAGTATATCAAAGTTCCATTAACTTTATATGATGGGAGAACTCTATCCTTCTGGATAGAATGTCTCCCTTACTGACCATTTATCCCTTTGGTACTAAACGTAAATAATAAGTGGACTCCGCCATCTTCAATTCTGTTATATGATAATTTCCATACATCCAATCAGACAGCTGGTTTGCATACCATTGACTTTTCACATGTCCCGATTGCCCAGGCCCCACAATATGATGCGCGTTAAACCGGTTAGACCAATCCTTTACGAACCGCCAGCATGCGCCATGATGAACAGTCCCTGCTTCATTAAATCCAGCCGATTGGACTGTCACTTGGCTTCCTCCAACAGGCAAAGGCTTCGTTCGATTAAAAAGTTCCTTAGCAAAAGTACTTGTTTTACTGAAAGGATGTTCAAAATACAACCGGTGATAATCGCCCCATTTCCATTCCTTCATGTTTTTCCCGTACTGAACTTCCGCACGCTTTAAGCATTTGTTGAGTGCCTGATAGAGCACCTCAGAAATTCCGCCTGCTTGTGTAACCCACACTGATTCAGACTTTTTCTGCAGTGCTTGAAACAGCATACATTCTACTATTTGTTCCTTGCCGTCAAATAAGCGCAGTGCCTCTTCAGGAATCTCCTTCTCCAATAAAAGCTTCTGGATTTCACTCATCCACAAATGAAACAAAAGAGGAGCCGCCTCATTGACGCGGTCTTCAAATTTCCACTTCTCCAATATTCCCAATGCCCGCCGAATTGGCATCGTCTTTTTCATCGGCCGCAAGCAGTCCAGAAAAAGAGGGATGAACTCAGCTGCGTACAAATTCATTTTATCCATTTGCAGTCGTTTCATGTCTTGCACTGTAAAGTGGCTTCCAGCTTGCAACACTTCTTGAATGCGCAGCTGTCGATAAGGTCGCGATAATGCATGACTTATGTGATAGGGGTAGTCTTCTTCTACTTCCAATTCCGCTGTAGAAATGAAGTCTTCTACAGGATTCACCATACGTGGAAGTTTGTCGTACGGTATAAAACCATCCCACTCAAATTCATCGTTCCAACCCGGCACCGGGAGTAAGCCATTACCTTTCTTCCGGACTGGTATACGCCCATTTGCCTTGTAAGCAATCGTCCCATCAATTGAAGCATAGACAAAGTTCTGGGCAGGTGCATGAAAGTCTTCAAGCCCCTTTTCAAATTCTCCCCAATTCGTCGCTGAATTTATTGCGATTATCGCTTCGATTTCTTTTGTTGGTTCCATTGCAGTGCACCGCAATGACAAAGCTGTATGGGACAGGTCCTGCAGAAACTCAAAGAACACGGGTCCGTGTCTCGTCTCTTGAATTTGAAATAGTACAGGAGGACTTCCTTTTATCTGAATGACTTCACTGATTAAGTGCGCTTCGTACCATTCATCATTATATAAATAGGTATACGGTTTTTCAGGATGTCTTTTTTCAATATAGAGATCTTGCACGTCGGGTCTTGTATTCACAGCTCCCCATGCAATATGCTCGTTATGCCCCAACAGAATACCTGGCATTCCCGGAAAAATAACCCCACATACATTCACTTCACACGACTTTAAATGCATTTGATACAAAATAGCAGGCGTTCCAAGTGAAAAATTCGGATCAGCGGCCAACATAGGCTTGCCATTCTTACTTTTCTTTCCGCTCAGCACCCAACTGTTACCTCCATTTATGTCAGTTACGATTGGTGCGTGTTTAAAGATAGCCGCCACATTTAAAGGGTGACCCATACAATACGCAGCCGCTTCTTCATAATCACCTGCTGTCTCGGGAAGTAAGTCTTTCCATTTTTCTTCAGACAAATTATGCAATGCCCAGTATTTGAACGCTTGCCCTTGCCAGTTCCCTCCTAAATTAAATGCCATCAGTTTTCCTATTGCAATACAATCAGTCGGTGTCCACTCTTCTGGCTGATAGGAACGCAAAATAAACTCAATGGGCAATTTGCGTCTGCAAATCGCATCCTTTATATATGCATTCACCCCTTGTGTAAAAGAGTGCAAGATTTTTTTAGTCTTGACAGAATACTGCGGAAGTGACTTTTCTGCAGCACGGTATAATCCGATTGTTCGAAAGAATTGATCCCTATGAAGAGTTGATTTCCCAAATATCTCACTTAATCTGCCTGAACACTGTCTTTTTAATAAGTCCATTTGAAATAACCGATCTTGCGCTTGCACATACCCTTGTGCAAAATATAAATCATGTTCATTTCTAGCTTCAATATGAGGGACTCCCTGCTCATCCCGTACTACCAGCACCGAATTCACTAAGCCATGAATTTTTATGGTGCCTTTAGTCGTAGGAAGAGCCCGCAACATAGAATAAGCTGTCTGCCATTCACGAAACTTCTTCCATCTATACATTTTACGCCCTCCTTCAGTAAGAACCGATCGCCCGAAAGAACGTTAGCAGTATCCTTATTTACCTTATGCAAGTTTTGGCGTTCGGGAACGGCTAAAATTAGAAATTTATTAAAAATCGGCCAGTTGAAGTTAGCGAGACGTACAAGAAGCATAGAAGACGTGGAAGTTTTTCAGTTTAACTAGTTATCCTTAGAATCATTTAAAAGACGTAAAACCCAGTAGAAAGGGTTTTACGTCTTTTAGACTTACTTATTTACCATTTTCATAAACTCTCTCATTAAACCTGGCAAGTCCGGCCAAGCATGCCCAGAAACCAAGTTCCCTTCTGTATGAAGATCTTTCTCAATGTAAGTAGCTCCTGTGGCAGTCACGTCTGGTTTGCAAGCGATATAAGCCGTATACTCTCTGTCCTGCATAAGATCTGGGATCACAGATAATACTTGTGCAGCATGACAAACTGCCGCAACAGGTTTATTTTCTTCAAAGAAATGTCGCACAATTCCTGGCAGTGATTCATCCAGCCGGATATACTCTGGCGCCCGGCCGCCAGGTATGATTAATGCATCATAATCAGCTGGGTTGACATCCGCAAAAGCTATGTTTGAATCTAAACCGTACGCAGGCTTTTCCACATACGTCTCCATTCCATCAATGAAATCATGAGTAACTGTGTATAATTTTTTTACAGATGGGGAAGCAATCGTAGTCTCAAATCCTTCTTCTAAGCAACGATAATACGGATAGAAAATCTCCAATGCTTCAACCGCATCTCCGCCTAGAATCAATACTTTTTTGCTCATCTACAATCCCTCTCTCTCTCAATTCTGAATTATGTTCCTATTTCATTTGATTCGACATTTCAACAATGAATCCTCTTTCTTTTGATGAAAATCCTATAGTCATACATTTTTTCTAACGGAAATAGCCATATTAGAAAAAGGAGGGATCAATATGGATAAAAATATACGCCATCTTTTTCATAAAGAAACGATTAATACAGAAATCGGTTTGGATTTCGAAGCAAGTGAAGCAGAGGCCGCGCGGGTGCGTGAAAATGCGACAGGAAAAGAGTACCGGGAAGCGTTGAAAGAAACATATCGTAAAACTGAAAATAAAAGGAGTCGATGAAATGGAAAAGAAAAAGTATACAGTGGCGGGTACAGACATCGAGGAAGTAAAGAGGCTAAATGCAGAATCTGGTCCAAGCTACAATGAAATCAATGAGATGCTTACACAACGTATAGAAGAAAGAAAAAAGCAGAGCAGTTCCAATCAAACGAAGTAATTCGGATCTAAGAAAGCTTGTCACCCGAATGTATGGTGTGACAAGCTTTTGATTTTTTATTCTTCTTGATTCAGTGTCAATCGGATATGCTTTTCACCGAGCAGAATAACATTACAGTTCCAACGCGGGTGAAAAACTAAACGATCTTGCTCATCCAACTCCATCGTCATATGAATTTCATCATCTTCTTTCGTTAAAATCGCAACCCGGCGATTCTCCATATCCATATAAGGTTTCATCTTTGGATTCATTTCGATCTCCCACTCAAAAAACTTCACGGCATTCCCTCCTAATGGTTCGCTTTTTTCTTACTACGACGTATCATAAACTGCTCAATTAAAATAGCTAAGATCGTACCTGTAATCAACCCGTTAGAAAGAGTAGAGGCGATTATGGCCGGAAGTTCTGATAAGCTTTCAGCCGGCACGAACATGGTCCCGACACCGACCATCAGACCGAACGCCACAGCCTGCCGTGCACGCTCTTTTTCTGGATCTGCATCCAGTTCATTGAATGCCATCGAGACCATTTTGGTAAAGATTGCAAACGTCACGGCATAGGCAACAGGAGCAGGCAAAGCGGCGAAAAAGGCCATGACACTAGGAAATAACGTCATGAGGACAAGAAGCCCGCTCCCAATAATGAACGGCTTGATTGAATGCATACGTGTCGTACCTACAAACCCTGCTGATCCAGATATCGGCACGGAACCAATAGCGGAAAACAAACCAGCGATCAGATGGATGAACCCTGAAGCGAAAGCTCCTTGGCGCAGCCGATCAGGCGGTGTGATATTGAACGAATGCGTCAATAAATGCTCCATAACGCGGATCGACGCCAGCATATTTGCAACTAGCAGGAATGTGATAAAAATGGCTGTAACGAGTACACCGCCATCCCATACAGGCTTCCCATAAACAAATAGTTGCGGTAATTGAATAAATTGATCCGAAACTTTCGCAACAGTAGGTGTCTTCCCAAGCAACAGAAAAAGTCCCCACCCGAATAGAATGGAAATCAACACTGCATACTTCGAAACAGTTGGTCGTTTATTGGCCATCGCAATGAACGTAATCAATAAAACGACGAAACTTCCGCCTAAAATTATGGGATCTAAATGATCTCCCGCTTCCTCCACGCCCATCATGCCTTTAATAAATGTTCCACTTAACTGTAAAATCAGCAACAATAAATAAGTAAATGTAATCGCAGGAGTAAAGAGTGCCTTCATTTTCGTGATGACTCCGGTAGCTGCCAAAATTATAAATAGAACACCACTATAGAGCATGCCGCTTTGCAATGCTTGCAGTGCATCTGTTGAAGTGGAATAAAAGATGCCAACCATACCGGCATACACTACATAAATTCCCCACCATAATCCGGCAGGCCCTTCGTTAATTGGCATACGGTGACCGAAAAATGCCTGAATGAGACAGGCGATGCCGAGTACGAAAATGGTTCGCTGCATGAATAGTGAGGTTGCTACCGCATCCATGCCGAATACGTGTGCAATTGCTATAGGTGCTGCAATAGAGGATGCGATAAGAAAGACTGTCCATTGGATGCCGCCTGCTAGATGTTTCATTTGATAATTCCCCCGATGTAACCGTGCAAATTTTGATGTATTTCAGTATACCACGCAAGCAGCCATTATGTTTTAGTTTTACAACAGTCAGACACAAACAGACAGCCATTTTCGGCTGTCCGTCTGTGTCTGCTGTTTTATTCAGCCTTCAATGTCAACACGCGTCCATTTGACACTTCTCCTGTCAAAATCGTCTCATGGAAATCACCTAACGCCCAATCCTCTGCCTGATCATGAAACCACTTGGACTTCATGTGCCCGCTTTGTCCCGGTCCGACAATATGATACGTCTTCGACAGATCATTCAAGTCCGCTACAAATCGCCAAGACGCCCCATGGTTCACTGATCCATCATCTTTAAAAGCAGCCGCCTGCACCGTTATATTCGATCCGCCAATCGGTTGCTTTTTGGGATTTAACAGCTTCTCGAATATCGGCGATGCACTAGCCAACGAATGAGGAAAAGTTAATTGATGAAAATCACCCCACTGCCATTTTTCCGGCTTATTACCGAAATCTGCTTCAATTTCTTTGATCGCATTCATGAAGGAGGAATACACCCATTGATCAACGCCTTTTTGCTCATTCAGCCAGACGCTTGCTTCGCCATTGTAACCCTTGCGTAAAAGTTCATCTGTAATCTGCCCTTTACCTGGCATCAATGCAAAGACATCTTCCGGCATGTCATCCTGGAACATCTCAAACTGCAACTGTCTCATCCATTTATGGAAAATAAGAGGTGCACTGCTTTCTTTCGAATCGACTTGATCCCAATCTTTCAGTAATTTTATACTCCCTTGATAGTTTCCGTCTTGGTCTTTCTTTTCAACTGATCCAATCATCGAGTCCAAAAACTCTGCTGCGTAAAGATTCTTTTGGTCCATCTGCAGCTTCATCATATCTTCTGCCGTGAATTCATCACCTTCTCTCAGCACTTCTGCAATCCGTTCATATCTGTAAGGCTGCGCCCAAAATTTCGTTATATGATAAGGATACGAATCATCAACTACTTCATTATTTGCCGTTGCGATGAATCCCTCATCTGGATTCACTACGCGCGGAAGTTCGTCATATGGAATATACCCTTCCCAACCATATTCGGAAGAAGCGCCAGGCACAGCTAATTGCGCATCACCTTGTTTACGTATAGGGATTCGACCGTTCGCTTTGTATGCAATTGTTCCATCTTTTGCGGCGAAAACAAAGTTCTGTGCAGGTGCATGAAAGTTCTCTAAGGCTTTCTCAAAGCTCTCCCAATCGGCCGCTTTATTCATCTTCATAATGGCTTCCAATTCCGTTGTCGGCTCAAGTGCCGTCCATTGCATCGAAAACAAAGCTTCCGGATCTTCCTCTTTGTAAATTACATCTGAAATGATCGGACCATGTCTGGTCACCACGACTTCAAATGGAATGTCTTTGCCGTCTTTAACCCGAATTGTTTCGTCACGGACTTCAGCTTGCTCCCATTTGTCGTCGTAGCGAAACTTTCCTTTTTCACTTGGATGCGGGATCTCAATATAAAGATCTTGTACATCAGGACCGACATTTGTGACGCCCCATGCAATCTCTTCATTGTGGCCTAGTATAATTCCCGGTATTCCCGCAAAAATTACACCGCCTACATTTTGATCGGGTGATTGCAAATGCATCTGATACCAGATGGAAGGCGTACTCAACCCGAGATGCGGGTCATCCGCCAGGAGTGGCATGCCAGAAGCAGTCTTTTCTCCTGAGACAACCCAGTTATTGCTGCCATTGAATTCAGGAGGTGATAATTCCGGGAGAAATCTTCCCGCTACTTCCACTTGGTTCTCTTTATTTGCTGCCATGATTGACTCTGCGTTTTCAGGATACGTAATGAATAACTCTTTTGCTTTCTCCTCAGAAAAGGCATTCAGAGCCCAATGTCGAAATGCTTGCGGCTGCCATTTACCGCCCAAGTCATAGGCCATATATTTGCCAATCGTTAATGAATCTTCCGGAGTCCAGGTTTCTGGTTCGTACCCAAGAAGTTTAAATTCATAGGATAGCTTGTGCGTGTCTTTCGCTTCGTTAATAAATGCATTGACACCTTCTGCATACCAGTTCAACACCTCTTTTGCTTGATCACTATAGCCATCATATGAAGCTTCTGCGGCTGCCCGCAAACTAAATGTGCGGAAGAGCTTATCATTAGCAACAGCTTCCTCCCCTATCACTTCTGCTAACCGGCCACTCGCTTGTCGACGGGCTAAATCCATTTGAAATAAGCGGTCTTGCGCTTGCACGTATCCTTGCGCACGGTAAAGATCCTCATCAGACTGTGCTTTAATATGTGGTACACCATCCTTATCTCGTGTGATCACTACATCTTGATCCACAAATGTCACCTGATGCTCACCGGCGATTAAAGGTTTCGACTTCGATATGTAAGCGTTTGCAAATATAGCAAAAATAACAGCTATTAACGCCAACAAACTGATACTCCATAATGTGATCTTTCTTCCGCGCCCCATTTTCCATCCCCCTTTTAACTATCATACTATGATAGTATTCTAGAATTATTTGTATATTCCTTTAATAATGGGAACAGCGCTAAAATAAAAAAGACATACTGCTTATGTCATGAATAAGCAGTATGTCGTAAATCATTAGCGGGATTCAAAGATTTTTTGGATGATTTGATCGTTTTTCGTTCTGCCGAAGTTCTTGTGTATACAACTTTCTGGTTTCTCTCGCAAGGTGGAAGCAAAACTTTTGGCGAGTTCTGCCTCACCTGCAACATGAACTTCCTTCCAGCCCCTTTTGGATTTCATTTTCCCGACGATTGATCCCATCTCTTTATAGAAACGTCCAAGGTTCGCTCTTAGACGCTGGTCAAATTCGTCTGTATGTCCTCCTACGCCACGCTGGATTGAAGACTTAACCCCTTTCTGCTCTTTCCAGACGTCAAGACCGGAGTCAAATTCATAAACCGTCTCATCTCGGATCCTTCCCATCGCAGTGTCCAGAATTCGGACCTCTCCGTAACTTGGGAGTACAATTCCTGACTCAGGGTATGCTTTTAACATATACTCCAGTTCGTCCGTCATCGCATGATTTTCCCAATGAAAACTTGTTTTGACTGCTACTTGGACAAAATGAACAGACCAAATCTCCGGCTCGGCCGCCGCAAAAATTACGGCTCCTTTCGCCAATTCTCCCTGGTTATGCTCAATTTCTTTCATGACTTTGTCTTTCACCAAGCGAAAAGCAGTCAACTCTTTTTCATCACCAGAAGCGACAAGATATTCATCCAGCCGCTTCAATCCAGACTTCAGATGAATTCTCCAAGCAGCTTGTTGCTGGTCAGGATCTGCAGGATTCGTATTCAAGTACACCGATAGTACACACCGATCATCACAGCGAAACGCCTTCAGCTTTTTTAATTCTTCGCTTACATTCATCCGATCATCCTCCTCATCATTCCCTCAGTTATAGCATGCCCACTGAGCGTGGAATTACAAGAGTACTTTTTTTCAAACTCTATATGTGCACATTTGAAAGGTCAGAATTGTCCCAGCTTTAAAAAGCGCACAGTCAGATCTGCAACTTCCCTTTGGTGGTGGATTTCTTTATGTCCATAAGGCACTGAAATAAAATCCGTTAATCCAGGATACTGAACGGAAGCTAATTCGATGCGTCCGTCATTATCACCTTCCAGTAATTTTCCGAGCCATAAATGATTTCGTGTCCCGGCAATTGCTCCAATAGGACAAGGAGGATCATTTGATAAATTCAATTGTTCTATATAGGTGGTATGCAGGGAGCGCAACGTTCTGAAATATTGTGTGTAACCGACTATTTTGCTTGCAACATACGCAAGTTGGCTGCCATGGTTCGGTGTAGCAATTTGGACACATCGACCGATCGCTGCCAGGTTATCAGTTTCTTTTAGAACTTTTCGTATTAACAACCCGCCTGTACTATGCCCAACCAAGTGAATTCTTGCATCCTTATGCAACGCCATTTCACTCAACACTTGTTCCACTAAAAGGACAGACTTATCAAATTCAAGACGTGTTAACGGAAGATTGAGGGAGCGGCAATGATAGCCTTGTTCTTCTAAATAAGTAGAAAGTGTCTTCATATCACGAGAATTTTTATTGAAACCATGAAGCAAAAGAACTTGATCATTCACGCGATCACCTCTTTAATATTTATCCACTATAATTTTTCCGAATACCTATGGAAGCGACATCCTCTAGAATAAAACGCCTGATTCTGTCCATAGTACTCTTTAGGAGGTGTGCCGTCATGGGGAATAAAAACAACAAGAAAACAATGAATGAACGAACTCACAATCCATTAGATACGTATCAAAACAAAAGTAAAGACGCCAGCAATAGTAACAACAATAATCCGAACGACAATTTAAATGAAGAATTATCCGCCGAATTCGATGCAAAGGCCAAAAACAAAAATAACAAAACAAATCATGATAAGAATCAATCTTCCAACAAAAGATGATCGGCAACTTGCCGCTCTACTGATTTTCAGTTAGCGGCAGTTATTTTTTACGGATTTGAACTCCCCTGACCTTACTTTTCATTTCCTTTGGGTCATGAGAAATAATAAACGCTTTAGAGAATTGATTATAGTAGTCATTATCATGTGCTTTTGGAGAAAGGATAATCAGTTTTCTTTGCAATTTATTGGCGTACATTTTAAAAACCGTAGCTTTTCGTGTTTCATCCAAGGCACTGTCAAATTCATCCAGAACTATAAAACCTGCCTGGTTCTCTAAATTTTGGAGAAGTGAGAGCGCAAATAATAAAGAACTTAATGATTCTTCTCCCCCTGAAACGCCTTTACCCACTCGCCCGCCTCTGGCTTTTAAGCTCACATCCTCAAACTTTCCCAGATGCCCTTCTTTACGCACATAAATAAATAATTTGAAGACCGGCCTGTCTTTTTTATCCGTAAATTTCTCAAATTTAATTTGACTTTCGAATTGAAATTCTCCCATATATTGCTGGAAGAGTAAGTTGATCTTCGTTACTTGCATCTCAATCGCTGTTTCCAATCGATGTTCATTTTGAATAGCACGTTCTTCGTTTTCTTCCAGAAGATTCTTCGCTGAATGCAACTCCTCTTCCTTGCGTAGCACCTCTTGTTCCAACGTCAGAAAATTTTCTATCGCGTTCTGATCGATTCCCTGTTCATTACGTGCATTTTCAAAACCAACCATCGCCTGGTTTTGTTTGACTGTGAGAGTATATTTGGATTCTTGCAGCTGTTCTTCCATTAAAGCTTGATCCACTAATTCCGGCACGAGTAATCTGAGATCATTCAATTGTTCTTTTTGCTTCGTCTCGTCTTTGGACAATGCGATTCGTTCATCTTCTTTTTCAGACAGTTGATTGGCAATCTGCTTTTTTGTTCGTTGATTTGCTTCTGCTTGATCTTTCAAGTCGATAATCTCTCTTTGCAGTTGTCTTAAACTATCTTGAAGACGATCCAATTCATCTTCATATGCTTCAACTTTATTTCGTAATACAATTAGCTCTTGTTTTAAATGCTTTAACAACTGTTGTTGTTTCTGTAAACGTTCAATTTTTTCAGAGTGCTGGCCGAATTGTTCATAGACTGCCAAGTATTCTAGCAATACACTGACCACGCCCTCTTGTTTAATCTTCTCCTTCCAAATCTCTTTCGTTTCTGTTTCATATTCTTTTTTCTGTACAACTAAATGAATTTGCTCTGTTTTCAACTGCACAAGCTGTTCGATACGGTATTGCTGGTCTGCCTTTAACGAAAGAAAGGCTTCTGCTTCCCTTACTTTTTGAACATCCGCATTCCATACACGAAAAGTTTCATTGTCTTCATTTGACTGCAGAGAGAGTGTATCAATTTCCTTTTGCATTTCTTCAATTTTCCGTATAAGAAACTTTTTTCTTTCTTCCAAAGCTCGTTTACTTAAGATATACGTATTCCGTTCTTGCGGACCCCTTGTTCCACGCGTATCGACCAACCAATTTTTTTGAATCGTTGGCTGTTCCGAAGTAAAAAACTGTTCAATCCACCAAAGAACACGTGTTGCATGATTTTGTTCTTTTTGAGAAAGCCCTTCTTGCATTTGCAAACCAAGATTAGGTAAATCTATAATAACCCGATTCGGAATGAGTTTTTTCAATGAGACATGATAAAGATCATTGATCGGCTGACAGCTTGCCGCATCGTAAAAAATGGTGTATTTAATTGTATCGAAAAGACGCTCATTTTCAATTGGTGTTCGGTCCATCAACTTAATGAAATGACGTAAAGTGAACGCTTTGATATTTTGTTCTTTCATATGGCGAATGGCTTCTTGCTGCCGCTCAGATTCAATTTGATTCTTTTCCAACATTGCCAATTCGTCTTTGAATATGCGATGTTCAGCCTGTTTCTGTTCTAGCAGCTGTTTTCTTTCTTGTAAGGAATGGTTTAAGTCAGCAAGATCTTTTTCTAATTGATAGCTCGACAAATAGCGATTCATTATTTCTGTGTGAATCTGACTATTTTCTTCCCACTGTTCAATAGTTGCTTGTAATTTTGATTGTCTTTGCCGGTACTCTTCTATTGAATGCCCTGCTTTGTCAGTCAGCGGCTTGAGCTGTTCCTCTTTTCTCGTTAACGTCTCAACTTGGTCGTTCGCCGCAGCGAGTCGATTCCTTGTTTCTACTTCTGGATAAGGTAATTTCGAATACGCTTCTTGCAGAGTACTTAATTCACTTTGTAAGGTGTCGACTTCCTCCCTCACTTCTTCTATTTTTTCTTCTTGCTCATTGGATTGTACTTTGGATTCTTCCAGCAGCTCCCCCACTTCTTGTTGTTTCTCCTGTAACTGTTGAGTATTTGAATTCTTTTCTTCTAGTTTTTCAACGAATTCCTGTGCCTGATCATCTACTTCCTCTAACTCCAGTTTGCGCTCTTCGATATATTTTTCGACCTCTTTGCGTTCATTCTCAGCACCTAATTGAAGTGCATAAGTGGTTGATGCAAACAGCATCCCATTCTCAACAATTCGTTTTTGATTGTTCTTGAAGCGATCTTTATTGTTTCTGGCGACTGATAAAGTAAACTCATGTTGCTTTTGTTGATTCGTTGCGATGACATAAGCTTCCCGTGCCTCTTTTACAATTTCCAGACTCGTCTCCCAATCTTTTTGAATCCGATCAATACCGTGCATTTCACTAAAGATACGGAACCGTTCTTCAGGAGCCATGACCGAAAATTGGTTAACTTCTTGCTGGTACCAAATTAAATAGTATAGATCGGGATGAATTTTATATTTGAATTGCAGCTCTCTTTTATATGCACTGAGATTATTTTTATTGGCGTCACCTGAGCGATAGGTTTGCCGCAATTCCAGCTGTTCCATTTCATCGCCGTCATGAACTTCGTAGCGCAGTTTGATTGGCTGCTTCGGCGGTTGCTCGCATATTAGACGGAATTCAATGAAAAGAGGGCCATCAATACGAGATAACCCTTCGTTCTTGAATAAAAAATGGATCGCCGCTCTCCATGTCTCGTCTTCCGAAATATTTTGCGACTTCAAACCTTCGATTTCGACCTTACTGGAACGCAGAACCGCACCCATGCAAAATGAGATGGTCGACTTTCCCGCACCATTGGGTCCTGTGATGAGAATATGTTCGTTCGCATTTTCTAAAATCATCTCTTCCGCATCGTAATCTCGAATACCCGAATACCGTAATCGCCAAGGGATCACAGGAACCCCTCCTTCTCGTACAAATTATAACGATTAAAGAATTTCATGACGTCTTCTTTTGACAATTGATTGGAATGACTGAATTCTACCATCCTATGCAGAAATGAATCCGAAAACATATGAACTCCAATCGCCGTTAAACAATACGCATCCTCTTTCCCCGATTCTGTCTGGATTTCGAGTGCGCCTATTTTTCGTAATGTATCGATTGCTAACTGAATGCGGCGGCTTCCTTTCTTTATCTCATGGCCGAACGCTTCCAGTAACTGGGTTAATAATGTAAACTCATGCTTCAATACTTCCTGTTGATAAAACATGAACAACAGTACTGCGAGTGCTTCCTCGGACAATGTATGACGGGCAGAACGGGCAGGAACCCGCAACATAGCGACTACCTGATCCCGTTCTTCATCATAAATCAAACGATAATATCGACCAACGGCTTGGTTTACACGTGATAAAAAAGAATGAAAATAAGCGTCTTCTTTGGAAACGCCCAATAACTTTTCCACTTCTTTTCGAGATAGACCAAAATTATTCGCCCGGATGGTCGCACTCGAAGAAAAGAGAATGGACATAAACGTTTGTTCTTCTCGAGTAGTTAAAATACTGCGCAATGACTGTAAACTGTTTAATGAGTAGTCCTCGCTATTCTCTTTTTCGAATGTTGAATTTTCGGTCGTCATCTCGAATCCACTCCCATTCTTTATCTAATTCTTTTACGTGTTGCTGCAATTTGATCTGCACCTTTTTATTCGCTTCCATAGCAGCAATTCCAAGAAGTTGGCGAATGGCATCTCCCCAGTCCGCTGAACTCGTCTCAATCATTGTTTCTTCTATTCCTGCCTCTTTTTTCTCGGCAAGATATTGTTCAATCTTATCTGTGTCGATACTCGCTTTCGTTAACAGCCAGATCGCCTCGTCCACTAAATCGTCTATCGATTGTACTTCCAATGTTTCTCGCCTGAACTCTATGTCGCGTTCCTCTTCAATATCCGCTACGACAGGCTCATAGTTTTCCAGAAAGTCTATTCCGCTTTCAATATCCATAGGTGACAAGGGACTAGCATATTTTACGGGAATCCAGATGCCATCTAACTCCTCCCCCTCGTACTGTCCCTGTTCCATAAAGCTAAAGAGCTGGTGTGCATTCGGAATTTCCGATTCCACAGGCGGATGAAACATTTTCGTAATGAACGTCCGAACTTTTTCAGGAGAAATGGCAGTTTTGAGCGGCGTTTGCTGTACATTCATAAACTGAAGATACTTATTGACCATTCCAAGTGACAAGCTTGTACCTTCAGCAAGTACTCCAGCTCCATTTTGCATTAAATGGCTTAATACAAGACTGTCTTCAATTGTTTCGAACTGATTAAAGCGTTCATGCAGCTTACGTTCCAAATCTTCCATCAGCGTATGAATTACTTGTAATTGCGGCAAGGCGTTGCGATCCGCAAGCAGTTCCAATTCCCGCTCTTTCAACGTTTCATTGGCCTCTCTGACATTGCGGATCATACTGGCGATGACATTGCCGCCTGAAATTCCTTTATCGTCATATGCTTCACTGATTTCCGCGTCTCTCCTCGCCTGAAACAGTGAACGACCAATGTCATCCTCTAAATAATACGCAAGGGAATCATTTGCAAGCCGAGTCAAAGAGTGCATCATCCGTTTCCCAACGCTCATCATTTTAATTTGCTGGGTTTGTTTACTGATCCAATTATTGCTTGCAAGTATCGTAACAATTTGATCAACCCGCGATTTAGACGGCGGCTCTTCATCACGAAAACGGGACTGATATCGGTAGTACAGCGTCTCGGCACTATCAATCGGTTCAGTAAGACCGTATGCCTCTTCGTGTATCAGTTCAATAATCCGTAAAAAGCGAAGCATCTCCAATGGTGAATGGAAGACAGCTTCAGAAGACAGATCTTTCATCACACCGGCTAATGAAATAATATCTCGCATAGCTCGTGCCATTTCAGGCTGCTGTTCATCCGTATTGAAAATAGATATTATCTGCTTATCCACTTCCTCCATTCCGCTGGCCCCCTTAGTGTCATTTCTTGTTCCGCTTCGCTAATCGTTTCTGTCCACTCCGTATACTTTTGAAAGGATGTGAAAACATTTCCGTCATTGCCGATAAAACGCACAGATAGTCCTTCTGTTAAATTTGCAATATCTTTAGCAATAATCCTGCCCGCGGTATCATAATCTACCCATATTACAATCTGCTGAATAGAAGAACTCCGACAGAGCTGCTGAATTAATTTTCGATGCGCACCCCGTACTTGTCCATCTACTCCGATGATCAGCGAAGAGGTATCCTTTAGGAAATCAACTTCTTTTGCCATTCTAGTCAGTACCGCACGGTTTTCTACCAACCATAAAACTGTTGCAGTCGTTACATAACTTTCATCTGTCACGGCTATTTCCGTTGTGGCATGAACAGTACCGATTGAATATTGCGAGAATTCGCCTGTTAGATTTCCTGCAAAAAAGATTGGAACAATAGAACCTGTACTGACAATGCCGATTTCACTTATCGGCGCATCGATCCATTTTTCAATCCGACCTATAAAAGGCTCGCGATAGGCGTCAAACACTTTTGAACCGCCAATTCTTTTGTAATAGACGGCACCGATTTCTTTGAACTCCATATCAGATTGCTGTCTTTTTAACTGTAGATAAGCAATAAGGAACTCCGTAAACTTCCGCACTCTTTCTTTACCCCAAGATTCCTCATCTTTTGGTTCTACAATGAATTTTTGCGCTTGTTGAATGAAGCTCTCATGAAGGACCGATTTAGAGATTTCGAGCTCCCCAAGTAATGTCTGACGTAATAATTCATCGGCTTCCATCACTCCTTGCCTTTTTAGCCGTTCGTATTCCGCTAACCCAGGCCCCATACGGTAGGTTGAACTTAAAGGAGTTCTGCCATCTGATTTAAACCGTATTTCCTGAACTAACCACCCTTTAAGAAGGGCTTCTTGTTTCAACTCAGCTGAAAGAGATAACGAGTCTCTGCGGGAATTTGGCTTCAGATTCATTTTCACAATGTCTTCCGGTGGATGAATATCATATTCATCAGACGCCAATACGTTGCCCAATGTTTTGTATGTACGAGCAGTCCATTTTTGAATTTCCCATTCATTCTCGCCAACCTGTTGAATCGACTCTCCTGCTTTGCAAATATGGGTTTCCAAAAACACTCTCACCGTTTGCATGACGTCATGTCCTCTCGCTTTTTTCTAACTATTATGAAGATGTAAATAAAGGATATCACATTTTAACGGTTGCTGGAATTTGAGAGAGAAGAAAAACCGCCGCAAACTCTCTATAAATGAGAGTGCGACGGTTTCCTGCCGTTAAAATATTTAGTAACTATATTTTCTTTGCCAAGTTACCTTGTGAACTTGCCGCCAAATTCTTTCATGATCTGTTCTACTTCAACGACATGCTCAGGTTTCAAACAAGCTTTCATTCGTGGCATAAACTCGAGCATGTACGCTTGATCAAAGCTTTTATCAACTTGTTTTTGAAAACTCTCTTTTAACAATTCTTGAACTTCATCCATTTTGTCTTCCTGTACACGTTCTAGTATAAATTGATGAAATTTCTGTTGTGCAGGGTTCAATATAATTCCTCCTTGTACTATAGCTATATAAAGCAGCATGCTGTCTACATACCCCATTCAATTTCTTGCTTTTACTTCATTTACACTGTCTGTGCATAACGATTTCTATATAATTCAACGACCTTACTATACAGTGAGGCGAGCACTTGTTGAAATAACATACCGAATACAACCGGCATGGCTACTTTCGCCGGGAAATAAGTCGTGGCGATTACAACACCAATTGCAATGTTGCGCATGCCGCCGACATACATGAACGTAGTGGCAGTAACCGGATCTCTCCAAAGTAAATGACCCATCGCAAGAGCAGCTGCATAACCGGATGCCGCGATAAACAACACAAGTAAAATTGTGCCGACCAGTTCCCACGAAATCACTTTAACATATGGAGCAACCGAGCTTCCATTAATTGCGACAATCGCGAACAGGCTCAGCTTAGAAAAAGGTGCTAATGTTGGACTCAAAGTGGTCTGGATCTTCCCTTTGGTCCATTCATTCAGTAAAATTCCAAGAAGCGTCGGCATCACAATCATCCACAATAAATTCAAGATGAGTGAGGTAGTTTCCACAGCTATCCTTTCTCCAGCCACTACATGAAGAACTACCGGCATCACTAGAGGGGCCGATAACGTATCAATCAAAATAATTGACAGGCACAGTGGCAGATTTCCTTTCGAAATCGTTACCCAGATAACACTTGTTACTCCAGTCGGAACCGCCACAGCCAATACGAAGCCAACCGTCAGCAAATGATCATCAAAAAACAAAATGGACAGTAAATACGCCCATGCAGGCATCAAGATATGCAAAAAGGCAATGCTCACCAACACAACACTTGGATGCTTCACGACCATGCGAACTTCTTTTACATTCATACCTAAGCTTCCTACAAACGTCATAAACGCAAATAGCCAAGATACAAGAAATAACAGGTGTTCTCCAACTTGATGAAACAGCACGCCAATAAGTAAGCTGAGTGGTGTTAGAATAGCGATCCATCTTTGCAGCCAAGTATTTAAATTCACTAACATGGAATACTCCTTCTTTATCGCAATAGATAACTCAAAATTCCAACAATATATAGTGTTAGTTTAGCACAAAGATCATCTGTACAGTCATGTTCTGTTTTCTAACAGCCCACTTAAAAGTGAAGGACTTTCTCCTGATTTTTCTCAATAAATGAGAAAACCCATAGCTTAAATCACTACGGGATGAATTCTGTCCATTTATACTACATCCGGCTCGACCGGTGTGTCAATTAGCGTTTTCTGTGAAGAAGTATCGACCAATGCATATCGTTCCCACACCCGGCTCTTCCAACGCAACGCCATGCTGATTGCCCGTATCCATTCGTCCGTCGCAATAGCGAGCCATACGCCAACAAGCCCTAAATCAAGCACAAAGACAAAGAAGTAACCGAGCGGCAAGCTGATGAGCACCATAGATATCGCTCCCATCAGTACCGGAAACTTCGCGTCTCCTGACGCGCGAAGTGAATTAATGATCACCATATTCACTGTACGGCCTGTTTCCAGCAGACAAGACAGCAACAACACGGAGGCGCCAAGCTGAATGATGGCTTCATTATCCGTAAACAACCGCATGAGCGGATAACGAAGCGCCATTACAATTACTACCATGAAAGCAGTAAATGCAAGCGCACGCCGGAGCGAACTCCATACTTGGCTGTATACTTCATCCTTCTCTCCACTACCGACCAATCTGCCTGTAATGATGGAGGTACCGAGTCCGATCGCCAATGCAAACAAATAACTGAACATCGACACATTTGTCGCATACTGCCGAGCAGCAAGGGCTTCAGTTCCAAGATAGGTCACATAGTAAAGGAATACAATTTGGCACGCCTGATAAAGAACTTGCTCAAATGCAGAAGGTAAGCCAATTTGGAGAATTTGAGTAATATATCGCTTTGACCATTTGAAATAAAATTGGAAGTCAATGCGATAATCCAAAACTTTGTACAATAACCATAAAAAGAACAACACGGCTACAAGACGGCTTCCAACAGATGAAATCGCCGCACCTTTTACACCAAGTGCCGGCATTCCGAACTTCCCAAAAATCAATGCATAGTTCCCGATCACATGGATAATGTTCATTCCGAGTGAAACAAACATTGTCTGCTTCGTAAATCCATGTACTCGAATAATTGCTGCAAGCGAGTTAATGATCGCCTGCAAGAAAATCCCGCCACCGACAATAACTAAATAAGTCTCCGCATGAGCGAGGATATCACCCTGCAAATTCATAGCACGCATCATCTGACTCGTGAACAGCAAGAAAACTCCACTAATCAAAAGTCCAGCCAACAAGTTGAGGGAAATAGCCATTGCAGAGATCTTCGCCGCCTCCATATAACGGCGTGAACCAAGATACTGGGCTACCACGATCGCAGCTCCATTTCCGACTACTTCTAGTACCAGAATTGCGATTTGGACATACTGATTCGCCGTCCCCACTCCAGAGACTGCGTCATCCGACAATGCACTCAACATAAACGTATCCGCTAATCCCATCAGCATAAACAAAAATAACTCAAGAAAAATCGGCCACGTCAGATGAAATAAATTCATTTTCATCCCCGGGCCGTTAGCTGCTGTTGCCGCCATCTATCTATCTCCTTCTTTACTTTCAAAATCGAAAAACAGGAATAGCTTACCATAAATTCCTCTGAGAAGATAATGATATTTCTTGGATATTTTGTGAAGTTTTTATGTATCACGGATGCTTGACGATTGAAGGTGGAAATCAAAAAAACTCACAGCTTTTATAGCTGCGAGTTAGGGGGCATTTCATTTATTTTGTATAAGACAAAAGCGCATATTTACTGAAGTTTTTCAGCGCATCTGTTGCTTCTGCTTTATCTGCATATTCAAAAATCCGTACGTTTTCTTGTTCGAACAATGTGATGACCCACATGTTGTTCAGTCTCCTTTTGGGTTTGTATTTTGATTTCCTTATTGGTAACCTAGACCAATTTCTTTAACTACTCTTATCATACACTGTATTGCACGGATTGGAACCGTCTTGTGAAGGTTTTCACAATTCATTCAAACTCGAAACGCTTACATTTGAAGGCTTTGTGAATATGATTTTAATATACTTTTTTAGGAAAGAAAAAGCAGCCTCACTCAGAGTTGCTGTCCTGTGTCCACAACCTCAATGAATACAAAATTACCACTAGATTTCACAGGAGGAAGTTATACTTTACTGGGCAAAAAAACCCGCAGCACTCATAGCCACGGGTGGGGTGTCGATCCATTTATTTTGTATAAGACAAAAGCGCGTATTTGCTGAAGTTTTTCAGTGCATTCGTTGCTTCTGCTTTCTCTGCATATTCAAAAATCCGTACGTTTTCTTGTTCGAACAATGTGATAACCCACATGTTGTTCATTCTCCTTTTTGGTTTGTATTTTGATTCCCGTATTGGAAACCTGGACCAATTCTTTAACTACTCTTATCATACACTGTTTTTTACGGATTGAAACAGCCTTGTGAAGGTTTTCACAATTCATTCAAACTCGAAACGCTTACATTTGTCAGATTTGTTACAAAGGTTTTTTTGATGTTTAAGTGGTGTCCAATCTCCGAATGCATCAATAAAAGGTACCAGGACCCCGAACAATTATAAATTGTATCAGGGCCTGGTACCTTTTAAATTTTTTCCGCAAGTTCAGTTCGTACAAACGGATCGTCACTCAGCCCCGCTTCGAGAACAATTTTAGCGTATTCCTTAGCAGCAAATAAAGAATGATCCCGGTAATTTCCACATTCTTCTGCAGAAACAGCTGGTATATGTTCAGTAATGATCACTTTCTCTAAGACTTTTGTTAACGCAGCAGCCACTTCTTTCGGTTCGTGTTCATCCCAAATTATCAAATAAAAACCGGTCCGGCAACCCATTGGTGAAATGTCTATAATTCCTTCCAGTTCATCACGTAAATACGTAGCCAGCAAATGTTCAAGTGTATGAACAGCTGCTGTTGGCATAGCATCCTCATTTGGCTGGAGAAACCGTAGATCGTATTTTTGGAGAGCGCTCCCCTTTGCGTGCTGTTCTGTCCCCGCCATTCGGACATATGGAGCTTTTACTTTTGTATGATCGAGCAGAAAACTTTCAACTTGAGCCATTACCATCATCCTTTCAATATTACACTTAACCTATCACAATACTATACTATATGTAAAGTAATTAAATAAATTATTCTAAAGGTTTCCACTACTGTATTGACAACTATTTTTTAATGAGGTAGAATTCTCTTAATTTATAATACTGATAGAATTACTTGGTTTTGCTATCAAAGCAATGATTCCTGGGTTTTCACAGAAGAACTATCGACAGAAAAATTGGAGGGATTTTATTGACAGAATTAAAAAGAGATAAAGGGAGTGCGTGGGCACTGTTCCCTCTACTCGTGTTTGTCATGTTATTTATCGGAACTGGTATCCTGACGAGGGATTTTTCAAGTATGCCTTTAAATGTGGCAGTTATCATCGCCTCATTTATTGCGTTGGCTATGAATCCAAAGGAAAAGTTTCTGAAGAAGGTGGAGATTTTCACGAAAGGTGCAGGCCATCCGAATATTATGCTGATGGCTGTTATCTTCATTCTGGCCGGTGCTTTTTCAACAGTCGCAAAAGGAATGGGGGCTGTTGAGTCTACCGTCAATTTAGGCTTGTCATTCTTGCCGGCAAACTTGCTGATGGTCGGTCTATTTGTAATCGGCTGCTTCATCTCTATATCGATGGGGACTTCCATGGGAACCGTAGTCGCACTGGCGCCGATCGGCATCGGAATTGCATCCCAAACGGATATTTCGTTAGCACTCGCGATGGCAACCGTTATTGGCGGAGCAATGTTTGGTGATAACTTATCCATGATTTCAGATACAACTATTGCGGCGGCTAGGACACAGCAAACACAGATGAATGCGAAATTTAAAATAAACTTCTTAATCGTTCTGCCTGGAGCAATTATAACGGCAATTCTTCTAAGTATTTTGACGAGAGGGAATGTCGCGACAGTTGCCGGAGATTTTCATTACGATTTCATCAAGGTGTTACCATATCTAGCCGTTCTTGGAGCCGCACTTTTTGGGGTTCATGTACTCATCGTACTGCTCGGCGGTACAGTCTTTGCGGGTATTATTGGGATGATTGACGGTTCTTATAGTTTTGTATCGTTCCTGCAAACAGTTGCAGAAGGTATAATCAGTATGGAGGATTTAGCAATCATTGCAATTTTGATTGGAGGGATGGTCGGAATTATCCAATACAACGGGGGTATCGACTTCCTAATGAACTTCATTTCAAAACGAATCAAATCCAAAAAAGGTGCTGAGTTCGGTATCGCAGGACTTGTGAGTGCAGCAGATATCGCAACAGCCAATAATACAATCTCTATCCTGATGACCGGTCCTTTGGCAAAGCAGATTGCGGATGAGTATGATGTCGATCGAAGAAAATCTGCAAGCCTGCTCGACCTGTTTGCCAGCTGCTGGCAGGGTATCGTCCCATATGGTGGTCAAATGCTTGCAGCTGCCGGACTCGCGGCGATTTCTCCCCTAAGCATCCTGCCTTACTCTTTCTATCCGATACTCATGGGAGTTTGTGGCATAGTTGCAATCCTGATTGGTTATCCGAAAACGAAAAAGTCGGATAAAATAGCTCCTCAGCCTGCTGCATTGCCCACAGCAGAAGATCAGTTAACAGATTAGAACTTTCCGAAGAATCTCCTTCCGCATGCCATCTGTATTGCGGACAGGAGACTTCAAATTCCCCCTCTACCTACTTATCTTCCAGCTTGGCGACCGCTTTTCTCGCCGCACTCTGAATCGGATCCCATGTACTGTTGAAGGGCGGCGCATAGCTTAAATCCAAATCTTCCAATTCCTCAACTGTCATCTCATTGAATAATGCAGTGGAAAGCACATCTATCCGCTTATCCACCCCCGCTTTACCAATCACCTGCCCGCCAAGCAGCAAACCATCTTCACGCCTGAATGTTAATTTAACCGTCAGCGACCTTGCATTCGGATAATACGATGCATGCGTTTTCGACCGCACAATCATCGACAAATACGCAATACCTGCTGCAAACGCCTCCCGATCAGACAACCCGGTCTTCCCTAAAGCTAAATCCATGAATTTCAAAATGGATGTGCCCGTAATTCCTTTAAATGCACGGTGCTTTCCCGCCATATTCAACCCCGCAACCCGGCCCTGTTTATTCGCATGCGTCCCGAGCGGCGTATACTCATCCACCTGTGTAATACGGTTATACTGCATCGCACAGTCACCTGCTGCATAGACGTCCACCACATTTGTTTCCATCCATTCATTTACATAAATCGCTCCGTTTTTAGCCAAATGAATTCCCGTTTCCTTAAGAAACTCTGTGTTCGGACGCAAACCCGCCGCAACCAGGACAACATCCGTCTCGTATGTACGTTTGTTTGTGCGGACAGACGTGACGAAATGTTCCCCAATAATCTCTTCTAATACCTCTTCGTATAAAATCTCGATGCCATGACGTTCAGCTTCTTCTTCAATTAATTTTGCCATTTCTTCATCGAATGTCTTTGCCACTTGCCGACTGCGGATCAATATCCTAACACGCTTTCCAAGCAACCTAAAGCTTTCCGCCATTTCCAACCCGACATACCCGCCTCCTACAATTGTGACATCCTCAATACCATTTTCAACTTTCTTCATGATTGCTTCAACATCCGCTAGTGTCTTTACCGAATAAACGCCCTGCAAATCAACTCCTTTCCAATTCGGGATAAATGAACTTCCCCCGCTTGCTGTAAGTAGTTTATCGTATCGTATACAAAATGATTCGCCGGTTTTTACGTTTCTTCCCGAGACCAACTTTTCCTCCGTATCGACTTTCTCCACTTGATGGTGCACACGCGCATCCATCCCAAATTTATTCCGATACGTCTCCACACTGCGTACAACGAGATCATTCACCGACTTAACAACCCCGTTAATCACATACGGCATTCCGCACTGCGCGTAGGAATACACCGCTCCCTGCTCCAAAATTGTAATCTCCGCACTTAGATCATGTTTCAATAATTGCATGGCAGCACTCATTCCTGCTGCGTCACCGCCAATAATCACATATTTCATATGAACATTCCTTTCTAAAATGGCGTAACGTTCTGTCTGGCCCTGACTGAAGCTGTCCTGTAAAAAAGAATTCCCGCCTTCACCCTATTACTTTCATTAGTACCCTGTTTACTAATGGTTCAACGTTTATACTTCATAATTATTCTCTGACTAGCGCCATTATTTCCGGTTTAAGGTTTACTCTTTGTGCAGTAGCCGGATACTATTATTGGAAATGGATGAAGCTTATTTCCTAATCGCTAAATAACAATCGTCTTTACATTTATATATAAGAAGATTCACCATAGCAATCATTTTAAAGGCAATATTTATAAAAGCAGAATAATGTTTAACCGGTGCTTTTAAGTGAAAGAACAATAAGAATGAAGATTAAAACATTTTATATCCTTCAAGTCGAAAATAATAAATACAGGAGGTTCGCATGTTATGAAAAAAACAGACCAGACGGTTGCTGAATTAATGCTTGATCAATTGTCTTTGTTCGGTGTAAAACGTATTTATGGAGTTGTGGGCGATACCATTATCGGACTTATCGATGCATTGGCCAAGCAGAATAAAATTCAATTCATTGCGGTTAAACACGAGTCAACAGCTGCTTTTATGGCATCTGCGGAGGCGAAACTAACAGGCAAGCTCGGTGTCTGTACAGCGACAATGGGTCCTGGAGCGGCCAATCTACTGAACGGGCTGGGAGATGCCTATGCTGACAAAGCTCCTGTACTGGCAATTACGGGGCAAGCACCGAGTGATAAAATCGGCACTGAATTCCCGCAATATGTAGACCAGCAGGAGCTAATGAAGCCGTTCGCCTCTTATTCCGCTAATTTAGCAAGCCCCGATGCAACGGTCGAACTTCTTCAAAAAGCGGCACAAACATCACTCGGGCAACGGGCTGTCACCCATCTGTCTATTCCAAAAGATTTATTTACAATGTCTGCTTCAAGTAAACCTCGTCCATTGCCCAATATTATAGAGGGCACGTCCATTTTTACGGAAAATAGTCTGGAAAAGGCAACAGCAATAATGAAAACAGCCAAGCGTCCAATGATTCTCGCAGGCGCCGGGGCTACTTTCGCTATAAAAGAAGTGGAGAAACTTGCTGAATTATGGGGAGCTGGCATTCTGACAAGCTTAGGTGGAAAAGGCTTATTTAATGAGCCTTCCCCAAATGTTTTGCAAGGAATCGGCGAAGGAGGCAATCCGTATGCTGCTGAATTATTTAAAGAAGCAGATGTTGTGCTTTTGGCAGGAACAACCTGGTGGCCGGAAGGATATGTGCCGAACGACGCGAGCATAATTCAGATTGATCGCCACTTTGGTAAATTTGAAAAAGGCATTCCCGTCGAACTCGGTATCGCCGGTAAAAGTGAAGAAGTTCTTCCTCTCTTATTAGAGAGCCTTCAAGGATTTTCCAAAAAAGAAGACTGGGTGCTCCGCTGCCAAGAAATAAAAGAGAAATGGGCTCAACAAAACAATCAAGAAGGCAGCACTGCGGGTTATCCTGTCCACCCTTCGCGAATTATCCATGCCCTTGACCAAACAGTAGCTGCAGACGCTGTTTTGGCACTTGATACAGGAGATGTTACGGTGTGGACAAACCGTAACTTCCAGCAGAAAGATCAAACCGTTTTATTTTCAGGTTATTGGCGGACGATGGGCTTTGGCCTTCCTGCTGCGATGGCCGCGAAGCTCGTAAACCCTGAAAAACAAGTAGTAGCGGTAGTCGGGGATGGTGGACTTCAAATGACGCTTGCAGATCTATTGACTGCCACCCGTTATGAACTCAATATTACCGTCGTTGTGTTAAATAATGGAGCTCTGCAAATGGAGAGAGACAAAATTAACGTCATGGGGAAGAAAGAAGTAGGTGTGGATTTAACAAACCCTGATTTCGTGAAGGTAGCGGAAGCTTGCGGGTGGAAAGGATTTCGGGCAGAGCCAGAGACCCAGCTAGAATATTTGCTGAAAGAAGCATTCCAGACGAACGGTCCTTCACTGGTAGACATCTCTACAGCCCAGGCATTCTTTCCTGAAACGGAAGGGTAAAACATTTCATTCTAACCATGCATTAAATCTACACGTTTATTGACACTTTTACGCCAATTCAAATTATCATAAATGTTTCTCTTATAAAGTAAAAAAACCCGTCCGATAGTGTTTGGACGGGTTTAACTTAGAATTTAAAACTTCACCTTATCGGGAATATCTGACAATTTCACTTCATCATAAGAAGTGACGTCATCTCCTTTAGTCAGATATAACTTCAAATATGCGCCTTCTCGCAGCTCTTTTGCTGCTGTGAATTCTACTTCGATTTCTTTACCATTTTCTTTATAAGCAGGACCAGTATACAAGTATCTTTTCATGATTTCACCTGAGTCCAGTTTTGTCTCTTCAACCGAATGCGCTGGTGAGATATGATAGTAGGCATTGCCTTTCCCCATTCTGTTAAAGTCCACCTTTGCTAACGCAAAGACAGCCCCAGCTAATAACACGGCGATGACACCTGCCAGAATTAATCCTTTTCTCATAATTACCCCTCCAAATATCCTCTTCTAATTGTTTTAATGAAGCTGCGTACCGTAGCAAAATAGTACATCGCGTAAATCATTGTGTAAGCCAACATCCAAATGACGACTGGCACAAGGAAATCCATCATGAACATATTGGACACTGCGACCAATGCAACGCCTCCGTGAATAAGTCCAAGAACAAGCGGAACTGTAAAGATGACGCCGACCTGCCCACGAATCGTCCTGTTCATATCCTTTTTTGAGACGCCAATTTTATGAAGAATTGCATATTTCGCTTTATCCTCTTCCGCTTCAGTCATCATTTTGAAGAAGATGATGCTGCCTGTTGCGACGAGGAAGACAAGCCCTAAAAAGCTTCCCACGAAAAGCAATGCACCCAACGATTCGATTGTATTTTTATAATCCGCTGTCGCACTTGAGAAGTTCTCGGTCGAAGCAGCTAACCGGTCCGATACAGCAGACTGGTTTTTATAGTTGGTTACTTGGACAGCTTGTATCAGTGTCTCATCGGATTTGATTTCGTCATACAGTTGTTCCGGTACGACAATTGCATTTCCACCTAACGTCTCGACATTGAACAGCACTTTATTATAGAATTTGGCGACTGGAAACTCTACCTTATTTATCGTTACAGAATCCAATTTTTCAGACCAGCGTTCATCAAAAAATGCATCGATTGCAAAGACCTCATTCTGTCGTAACTTTTGAATATCTGACCAACCTAAATCCTTTGCCAACTTGCCGAAGGTCGCTTCATCAATTACAACATATTCCATTTCATACTTATCGAGTGCAACTCGGATCATCTTGCTATAGAACGTGATTTCCGATTCGATTATCGACGTGTCGATAGCCTGCTTCTCTCCTTCCCACATGAATGTGTAAGGAGTATAATCTCTCACATTTTTTTCGGCATTGTAATAAACACCGAAAACTGCGCCTCCTGATGTAATGGTCGTCGCACTCAATATCGTAATTAGCGTTAGCGTTTTCGCGTTTCCTCTTATCCTGTAAAGCAGCTGTGACGCCGTCATCATATGAAGACCTTTCCAAGCCCAGCGTGCATTTCCTTTCAAAGCTGACAGCACATACACTAATACGCTATGGAACAGCAAATACGAGCCGAGTACTGTAAAGGCGATGATGACAATCGGGGTTGCTAGTCCAAGCACACGCCATACCTGTGATTCCGTTAAGTCCTGCAAGGCAAGATAGTACGCGATTGCCAACGACGCCACACCTAGTACGGCTGTGATGACCCTTGCTTTCGGCACATTCTCTCCCTTTTTTTCCGCATGGAACAAATCAATCAACTTGAAACGGTAAATGATACGATGTCCCATCAACGAAGTGAATAAGAAAATAATGAAAAATACTATACATGTATTAATTAGCGCGTTCATTGAAAAAGCGAATCCAGCAACGATGTCGAGACCCATCAGCTTCAAGAGAATGGTGAGCAACATTCTGGACAACAAAAAGCCTAAAACAACACCAATACCGAGGGATACCAACCCAATCACCATGTTCTCAAAGAACAAAAGGAATCCAATCGACTTTTTGCGTACGCCTAATAAAGAATAGAGCGCAACTTCCTTCTTCCGCTTTTTCATGAAGAATGAATTGGAATACAATATGAAGATCGCTACGAAAATCATGAGCACAAATGCAGATGCCCCCATGATTCCTTTAATCTGCTTTGACGTTTCAGCCATTCCACTAATGTCCTCACTATATTTTAACGTAGCAAATGTGAAATATATCAAGATGGAAAATACGGTGGAGCCTATATAAAGCGAATAGCTTTTCATATTGCGGCGGATATTTTTCAACGCCAATTCAAATAACGTCATTCACATCACCGCCCATTTGCGCCAATTCATCCAAAATCATTTGGAAAAACTCTTTCCGCGTCTTACTTCCACGAAAAATCTCTTTCGATAGCCGTCCGTCTTTAATAAATAAAATTCTGCGGCAAAAACTTGCTGCATAAGCATCATGTGTCACCATCATAATCGTCGTTTCATGCTTTTCATTTAACGAACTCATACTTTCAAGCAAATCTGTGGCCGACTTTGAATCGAGCGCGCCTGTCGGTTCATCCGCAAAAATTATTTTCGGATTGGAAATTAATGCGCGACTTGCTGCTGTACGCTGTTTCTGTCCACCTGAAATTTGATACGGGTATTTATTAAGCAAGTCTGATATGCCGAATGTACCCGCGATTTCATCCACCTGCTTAGCAATTTCCTCTGGTTTAATTTTTGCAATCGCTAATGGCAATAAGATATTTTCGCGGACAGTCAACGAATCCAATAGATTATAATCTTGAAAGATAAATCCTAGATGGTCTCGCCGAAAATCCGCAAGTTTTTCTTCTTTCATCTTTGCAATGTTATCCTTCCCGATATAAATATCTCCAGTTGTAGGTGTATCGATCGTTGCTAGGACATTCAGCAACGTGGACTTCCCTGCTCCCGAAGGACCCATAATTCCAACAAACTCACCATGATCGATTTCAAACGAAATATGTTCAAGCGCTTTGAATGTATTCGCATCTTTTCCGTATTTTTTTTCAACGTCTTTCACAAGTAATAATGACACCATTTAGTTGCACCTCTTTCGTATATCTTTACAATACTTGGTGAACCTTAAGCTAATTTTACGCCGACCTTACATTATCCTTAAATACGGGCGGGTTTTAGAGAATTGCTTTATACTTGGGTCAACGTTGCTTGAAAGGAAGTGTATCATTTGGAAAAACCACGCATCTTAATCGTTGATGATGAAAGCGATCTGCGTCATTTAATGGAAACTGCACTTATGAAGGAAGGCTTTTCGGAGATCAAAACGGCTGGATCCGTAAGGGAAGGTTGGGAGCAGTTTGAAGCATTCTCGCCGGATATAGCAATTTTAGACATCACGCTTCCAGATGGGGAAGGTTATGATTTATGCAAAAAGATTCGAGAAGTTTCCCATATCCCCATTTTATTTCTATCAGCAAAATCCGACGAAACAGATAAAATTTTAGGGCTCGCTCTTGGGGGCGATGACTATATTACAAAACCATTCAGCCCAAAGGAAGTCGCCTTCAGGGTGAAAGCCCAATTAAGACGTGCTGGCTATCATGAAATAGAGGCAACTTCCCAACCTAAAGAGATTGCCATTGGACCGTTTTCTATGAACGAGGCGCAAACCGAAGTACTGAAGAACGGCGTAGCTTTGGAACTGACAGCTAAAGAAATGGGATTGATGGCTTCTTTCATGCAGAATCCAAATCAAATTTTGAGCAAAGAGACACTTTTTGAACGTGTTTGGGGGGAAGACTTTTTCGGTGCGGATAATACGTTAATGGTTCATATCCGCCGCCTCCGCGAAAAAATTGAGGATCATCCATCAAAGCCTGCATATCTCACAACCGTAAAAGGATTGGGCTATAAATTCATTGTGAAATAGGTGATTCGATGAAATGGAAGTTGACTGTCCAATACTTATTTTCAGTCTTGAGCATTGTCTTTATTGTCATTTTCGTTAATTTAATTATATTAATCGGTGTACTTTACTTCCAACAGACAAACGGCAATGACAGCTTATCTACTGATACCGGCGAATCTTTCACCCGCCAATTTTCTCGTTATCTGTCGACGGAAAATGAGCAGCCCCTCATTACAGACGAAGGGATTCAGGCACTTCGGGAATTTGGCGGTTGGCTCCAAGTACTAGATTCAAACGGGCATGTCGTTACTGCTGCCCTTGCACCCAAAGATGCACCTACACACTACAGTCCGGTTGAGCTCGTCCATATTTATAAGTATATGGACGATCAATTAACAACGTATTATGTCGGTCAATTTGAAGAATACAGCTATTTATTGGGCGTTCAAAATTCCACTGAACAGCGTGTTGTCTTCATGTTCAATGCCCAGTCATTCCTGTCCTATGTATCAAAAGCATTCGTCGGCATTACAATTGCCGATCTGCTTATCGCAATGCTCGTCGGATTGCTTTTTAGCATGATCATAACAAAGCCGGTTTCGTACATAATCGACCGGATTTCACAGCTGAAAGAGCGAAATTTCTCCATCCAAAAAATGAAGCGTCAAGGTGTCTTCAAACCAGTCTTTTCAAATTTGAATTCAGTTTCTGAAACATTGCAGGCCCATGAAGAGGAGCGCATGAAGCTTGAAAAGATGCGCGAAGAATGGATTAGCAATGTTTCGCATGACTTAAAAACGCCTCTCGCATCCATTCGAGGCTTTGCAGAATTGCTACGTGGACAAGACGTGATGGAATCGGAACGTGCAGAGTATGCGGAAATCATCGAACGAAAATCCATTTATATGAAGGATCTATTGGATGATTTTAATTTAATGATGCGCTTACGTAATCAGGAAATGCCATTACATCGTGAAGATACACGTCCCGCAAGCTTCGTCTGCGAAATAGTTATAGATGTATTGAACGACCCGAGATACAGCGATCACGCAATTTCATTTGAAGGCAACGCACACAATGCAATATGGAGTATCGACCGGCATTTAATGAAACGAGCCATTTTGAATTTCATTCACAACGCGATTATTCATAATGATCGTGACATAGCGATCACTATTAGTGTTTCGGATACAGGGCTCACAATCGAAGACGATGGGAAAGGCATTGCAAAGCAAGACATTGAACAAATATTCAACCGTTATTACAGAGGATCCAATACGGACAACATTCACGGCACTGGACTTGGGCTTGCCATTTCGAAAGACATTATCGAGGCACATGGAGGACATATTACATTGACGAGTGACATTGGAAAAGGAACGAAAGTAGAGATTTTCTTAAATTAAAAAGGTGCCTACTTTACAGGCACCTTCCATTACTTGCTTTCCACTACCATCGCCCCTTTGAATTAAGCCAATATCTTTCGCGTAGTATCCAAAATACGTTTGTTTGTTCCATGGTGTATACGTTCCGACAGCCAGCACATCGCGGTATTTCGTATCGCGTACAGTCCGTACTAAGTCCGTGCCAATAATCCAAGCATTTTCGTATGATACCGGCCCTATGTCGTTCTCATAAGGAAGGCAAATGAAAACCTATTGTTTGAATCATGAAGTTTTTGTTTTCACATTACTTTTTTCGCATCTGCAATGAGGTTTTCATAATCTAGTTTCGATAGGCCGTCATACCGTTTGATGACTTCGCCTTTCGGATTGATAAGGAAAAAAGATGTGCTATGTGCATATACATGGTCTTCTGGTCCTCCCCCGTCTAATACGGTTTTAAAGGATTTGTTGGATAGTTCTTTTATTTTGTCAAAGTCATATCCGGTCAAAAAGGTCATGTTTTCGAAGTTTGCATCATATATTGCTGCAAAATCTTGAAGTACTGCTGGTGTATCGAAATCAGGGTCTACACTAAAGCCAATGATTGGTGGTGTCATACCAGCGTCCCATAGTGTCGCTTGAACGTTTACGATATTGGCTGTTGTTTGTGGGCAGACCATTTTACAGTTCGTATAGAAAAAATAAGCAATCCACCAGTCGCCTTTTAATTGTTCTGATGAAAATGTTTCATTATGTTGGTCTGTAAATTCGAAGTCTGCAACTGTCGCGGATATGTTTGATTCAATTTTTCCGTTACTACAAGCGACAAGTGTAAGTGTAAAGATGAGTAGGATGATGTTGAACGATGTATTTTTCAAAATAGTAACACCCTTTCTACTACAATATCAATGGATTATTATTTATTAAAAATAAGGACGTGAGGTTCATACTACGTCAAATATATATACGTAGTATGATCTTACGTCCCATTGCATGTATTCAAATTAACTGGCTGTTTATGCTTTTATTGCATTTGATTTCTTTTCAACTAGTAACCCGCTACCATCTGATAAGTACTTGTCAATTCCTTCAGCAGCACGGTATGCTAATGCACCGAGTGTACCTGTTTGTTGAGGAATTTTATGTGGTAATGCAGATGCTCCGATTACGAATAAATTATCCATATCCCAGACTTGAGAGTAGTTGTTTACTGCTGAAGTCTTTGGGTCATCTCCCATAATTACCCCGCCACTTGTTTCACCATATCCTTGTGTATGCCTCCATTCTTGAGGTGGATTACCCTTCTCAATAATGTCTGCTCCCATTTCCTTCATGATTTCTTCTGCACGTGCACTAAAGTACTCTGAGAATTTTTTATCTTGTTCAGTAACCGAGTGTGTAATTCTTAATAATGGGTCATTAAACATGTCCGTATAGTTTGGGTCTAAGTCCATATAGTTAAATTTCCAACCGAATGATGGTGACATGAATCCAACACTTAACATACGATTTGCGTAGTGAAGTGATTTTTCTTTAAATTCTTTCCCCCATCGTGGTGTGCCTTGTGGTACTGGGTTGGAACCAATCGGCCCTGAGCCACGTTGACGAATTTCACAAATCCCTCCACCGATAAAGCCTAAGTCAGAATTATCGATGTTGTCACTATCCAGATCACTAAATGTACCGCCTAAGGAACCTGAACCCATAAATAAGTTGAATTTTTTATCTTCAAAGAAACCAGTCGCACTTCCACCTGGAGATGCTAATCCGGCAGAGTTTTTACCAATAACTCCTTCGCCTGTTTTTGGATCATATGGTTTCCCAATTTCCGAAAGTAACATTAAATGTGTGTTAGAGATAGTGTAACCTGCTAAAACAACTACGTCGGCAGGTTGCTCATATTCCATTCCCGTCCGCATGTCTACATACAAAACACCGGAAGCTTTTCCGTCTTTATGTATCACACGGCGTGCGTAAGATTCTGTACGTATTTCATAATTACCTGTTTTCTTAGCTGTACGAATAACTGTTGCTACCGGGTCTGATTTCGCGCCGAAATCACAACCATACATCATACAGAATGAACAATATTGACAAGCGTTAATTGTTTCTCCATCCGGATTTTCATATTGCTCAGAAAGGTTGGCAGACGGTATCATAATTGGATGGTATCCCAATTTGGATGCTGCTTCTTTAAATAATTTTACTGGGTATGAAGGACGCATTGGTCCTGTAGGATAACTATCACTACGTGGTGGTCCCATTGGGTCATCTTCACCAGATGTACCAGCTGTTTTTTCGAATTGGTCAAAATAAGGTTCTAATTCTTCATATGTTATCCCCATATCTTGTAAATTCATATCTGCCGGAATTTTATCTTCTCCATATTTGTCAATCGTAATAGAACGTGCTTGGAGATCAAATTTACGTCCACGTTGTGTAACGCCTGACCAGTGTACACTACTACCTCCAACGTTGTTACCTTCAAAATTTTCACTTTGCGTTCGAAGTGGGAATGCTTCTTCATCTAAAGTACCGCGCGCTGTGACAGTTGAAATAGAGTTATCTGTCATAATTTCATAGCGAGATGCATAACGCAGCTCGTCTTTAGAGCCAACAAAATCACTATGGTCGTGATCCCTTCCTCGTTCTAGAGCTACTACCTTATATCCCTTCTTTGCTAGTTCTGCTGATGGGATTCCACCAGCCCAACCAGTACCCACTACGACAACATCTACTTTGTCTAATTTTATAGCCATGACAATCCTCCTGAAATATTACTTTATTTTTTAGCCCTGATAATCTTTTAAACTCATTCGTTCAATGATTTGGAATTTCTCTTCTTCGATTAAATCACTATAACCTGGACGAATTCCTGGATGTTCTTTCATTTTCCATCCCATCATATTCTTGTTTCCACCGTAAAGCGGGTCAGCATACGCTCCTTCAATCGTCATTTGACGTAATAAGTTAAAAAATGTAGGACCTTTAACACCACGCAATCCGATTTCTCCAGCTTCCATTGCTTTTAGTATCTCATCTTGTTGTTCGCCTTCTAAATCATAGAACTTTGCATCCTGGCTTCTTAGACTTTCAGCATTCAACTTTCGAATACCTTCAATAAACACTTCACCACGTGACATTAACGTCTGATAAGATGAGGCAACTTTTACTTCTTGAACAGGACCTTTCATATAGTCGAATTTATTCGAACCATACGGGCCTGCTAATTGTTTATCTATAAAATATGGAACACCTAAACCAATTGCACCTGGTCCATTACCATCTTCAGGGTAAATTCTTTCTACTGCTGCTTCTAATACAAAAAAGTCTTCAAATCGAGTGAAAAACATTCTTGTTTCTGTAAATTCCTTTTTAGGTCTTTCATCTTTATTGGATGTTGTGATGTCTTTTGTAAATGGATTGCCGATAAATGAACCTAATAAACCACCACCAACAATACCACCAGCAACTAATCCCGAGTTTTTCAAGAAACGACGTCTCGATTCTTGTTCGGGCTGATTGTCCTCATTTTTCTTCTCTTGCTTTTTCTGATCCGACATATGCACCCCTCCTAGTAACATACTATGGTGTGACTAGCTTGAATTATGACGCACTGAAAACAGTTACATTGAGAATGACTTATCTAGCTGAACATCTCTGTAGTGTGAATATTATGTATAATACATTTCATAAGATGATAAAAAGGTTGTAGAATCGATAATATAAGAGGAGTGGTGTATATGAACCTAGCGGCTATTGGTGTACCAGGATTAATTATTATTTTAGTAATTATTTTAATTATGTTCGGACCAAGAAAGTTACCTGAAATTGGTGGGGCAGTCGGCAAAACATTGGCGGAATTTAAGAAATCAACAAAGGAGATCATGGATTTTGACAATGAAGAATCGGAAGAAAAGAAAAAAATGTGAATAAAAGTAGGTGTTACGATGCCTGAAGAATCAAAAAGAATGAATGATCCAGCAGTATTCGGTCATTTAGACGAATTAAGAAGACAGTTAATCAAGTCGGCAGTAGTATTTACAATCGTTTTTATTTTCGCGTTAAGTACGATTCACTTTTGGTTTCCCTATATAATAAAAGACTATAAACTACTGATTCTTAGTCCATTTGATGTGTTGTCATTTTATATGACGATATCACTAGCCCTTTCGATTGGTTTGTCAATACCTTTTATATGTCACTTTATTTATCAATTTGTTAAGCCAGGTTTGACAAAACGTGAAAGTAAATTTTTTAGTTTATATACACCAGTTATTTTTCTATTGTTTTTATTTGGTTTAACGTTTGGCTATCTAGTGATTAATCCGATTAGTTATAGTTTTCTAACAGGTTTAGGTGCAATTCATTTTGATGTGATGATATCCGCTAGTGAATATGCTCGATTTTTATTATATACAACCGTACCAATTGCTTTAATGTTTGAATTACCAATCGTTGCTTTATTTTTAGCAACGATTGAAGTATTGACGGTAGCAACAATGAAAAAAACAAGAAAATGGTCCTATGTTATTTTAGCGCTATTATCTGCAGTGATTACACCGCCGGACTTTATTAGTCAATTACTCGTTTTAATACCAATGATTTTATTATATGAAATAAGTATTCGTGTTGTAGCAAGAGTTGAGAAAAGGCGTCTTTTGAAACAAGAAGAGGAAGAGATGCTAGTAACCTAGCTTTACCATATGAATATATTATTTTGAAAGAGTTTGAAATTGGAGGAACAAGCATGGTGATACAAGGAAACGGTATTCCATCCTGTTGACGCATGTAACGCCCTAATATTTCGAGCTCTTTTTTGTGTGTTGTTTAAAAGTAATCGCTCCTTTTCAACATAAAAGCTACTTCATTACCACACTTTTTTGATAAAAGGTACCTGTGCGACAAATTATCCGTTAATTTGTACAATCATGAATGTTTTCCACGTAGGTACTTATATTTTGGTCTGCTCGTAAATAATCTTGAACTATGACTGTGATGTTGACAATAAAAGTGTATTACGCATATAATACATATTGTAGAGTGTATTAACCCATTAATACGTTTAAATTCTTTTATACCTTATATGCACGAGGTGTAACTGCGCTTGAATGCAGTGGAAGACTTTTTTAAAGTTACTGTATGAATGACTTAATACGCACTTTTATCACGGCTGTATGACGGGTTTTACTACAATGCTTGAAAACAGATGCTATTTTTTTGCAATCACTGTATTACCCACTTAATACGCTAAACATATTACGTTTTTAGGAGTTGGATCTATGAAAGTCAAGTTTAATAATCGTGATCCTGTTTATGTACAAGTGATCCGGCATTTTAAAGAACAAATTGCCTCAGGTTACTTTGAACCCGGCCAGGAGATTCCATCGAGAAGAGAACTGGCGAATCAGCTTAAAATTAATCCAAATACGGCGCAAAGGGCGTATAAAGAAATGGAGGAACAAGGTTTGATACTTACGGAGGGGAATTTACCCAGTCGCATTTCAAAGGATGAGCAAGTACTAGAAATGGTTAGAGAGGAATTGATTTTAGAGGCCGTTGATGCATTCGTTCATTCGATTCGTTCAATCAATATTCCTATTCATGAGGCCCTGCATTTAGCGAAGGATAAGTATGAAGAAGGAAACTAATGGAATGGGGGATTCTTATGATTGAGATAAAAGATGTTACAAAAAAGTTTGGTAAGAAGAAAGTATTAAATGGTGTTTCTTTTACAGCTGAAAAAGGAAAGATTACTTGTTTAATTGGTATTAACGGTGTTGGGAAAACAACAATTATGAAAGCGATTATGGCATTAACCCCCATTGCGAGCGGTGAAATTCTGATTGACGGAAAAAAAATTCATAAAGAAAGCTATGAAAAAATCACTTTTATACCAGATACGATCACGATGTTGCCGCAAATGCAAATACGGGATGCATTCGTCTTCATGGCTGATTTTTACGACAGCTGGAATCAGGCACGAGCCAGTGAACTTCTTCGGTTTTTTAAGCTGCAGGAGACAGATCGAATTTCTGATCTATCTAAAGGAAATACCGCAAAAGTAAACCTGATACTCGGTTTAGCGATGGATGTCGATTATGTCTTAATGGACGAGCCGTTTTCCGGAATTGATATATTCAGCCGTGAACAAATAGCCGATGTATTTACGAGTCATTTAATTGAAGACCGGGGCGTCATTATAACGACCCATGAAATTAATGATATTGAGCATTTAATTGATAAAGTCGTTTTACTGGATAACGGCGTCGTTTTAAAAGAATTTGATACGGAAGAAATACGAGAAAAAGAAGGTAAATCGGTAGTTGATGTAATGAGAGAGGTGTATGAAGCATGAAACAATATCTGAAGTTGGTCAATTTCGAGTTCAACCGATTTTTTAAACTGTATCTCGTTTTAATTGGAATTACGATCCTCACTCAGATCATTGGCGTTATTACAACAGCACGAATGCATGTAAATCGGGCAAATGAATGGATTAACGAGGAGCATATTACGAAGGGCGATATTCAACTCGCGCCGATCTCTTTTTATGATTTTTCCCAATCAGCTTGGTTTATGGGACCCATTGCACTTGGTGCTGCTACCCTGCTGATTTATGTTTTCTTTATTTGGTATCGGGACTGGTTCGGAAAAAATACATTTAGTTACCGCTTGTTCATGTTACCAATTGCGCGCATTCAAGTCTATTTGGCCAAGGCTGCAACGATTTTACTGTACGTTCTGGGCCTCATTGCATTGCAACTGCTTTTAATGCCAGTGGAGAACAAAATTTTAAAGTGGATAGTACCAAGTGAGTTTCGTACCGATCTCTCTATTAATGAAATTACACGCATTCCAAATGTGGCTCTGTTAATACCAAACACTCTTGGTGAGTTTGTTCTTTACTATGCTGCTGGAGTAGGGGTTGTATCGATTGTCTTCACGGCTATTTTGTTTGAACGTTCTTACCGAGTAAAAGGAATTATGTATGGCATTCTTTTTTGTGCTGCTTCCCAACTCGTCCTTTTTGCACCGTTACTAGTGAATACATTTGTTTTGAAGAATTACTTTTATCCGACAGAACTATTTTTCATGGAATTAGCAACAGGTCTTGTTGTGGCGGCTTGCTCCATTTGGACTGCTAATTTCCTAATAAAAAATAAAGTAAGAGTTTGATGGGAGGTCACATACATGAAACGCTATTGGAAAATTATTTCAATTTGTTTGGTTATCGTACTTAGTATTGGAACATTTTATATACAGTCGAGTTTCGCTACAAACAATCATGTGGAAATTGAATTTAAAAAAATAAGTGGCAATGAAAATGAAGTAAAGAACTTAATTTTAACCGGGGATTATCAGGCAGGCGATAGATCTCAATCCTTACAAATCACAAGTGAAGAAACAATTGATCCAAATCATTTACCTTTTCTCAAAAAAATAGAGAGGATGAGTGTTCCGCCGACTCTTGAAGGATTGGTAAAAGAGCGTAGGAGCTTTATGCGCAGCAAGGATTTAACAGCTAATCATTTCTTTGAAGATAAAAATACAGTAGCATATGCCCGAATTCAAGCGGAGAATTTTTATGAACAACCGATGAAAGAATTAACCTTTGAAATTGAAGTACTCAATAAAAAATCAGAAAAAATTACGTCCTTAGAATTAGACGTACCAGAAAGAGAAAAGTACAGTTGGATGAGTGTTGAGAAGGTCCAAGTAATAGAGGGCGAATTAAAGATAATTACCCATAACCTTCTTATGGATGGCAGAGGCGAATTCCATGCATATACGGTTAATTTGAAAGGGCAAAAGTTGGTACACAATGACACAATCGCTTCTACACCGACGGTAGAATATGGCTGGACTGATATACGAGTAATCAATGCTGGAGATTACAATGAGAAAAGTAAATATCTATTGATTCACATTGAGGCTTCCGAAGAAAAAAGCATGCAAGATGATGGTCAACCAAACATAATTGCTAATGAATACGTGGTTTACGATATAGAAAATAACCAGACTAAAAAATTAGCTGTTCCTGATGAAATACTTGATTCTATAGGCGGAGCATCTGCTGTCTTTCACTCCACAATCTTTATTCCGTTACAAACAGCGAATGGTATAGAGGTCAACCAGTATGACATAGAAAACGAAAAATGGGATGAAAAACTGATATTTGATATAGCAGATACAACGGATGATGAAAATCCTTATTTGAAAGTGATGAATGGAAGGTTATATGCCGTTTCCGCAACAAATAAAGAGCATATCTTCTTTATAGGAGATTTGGAAACGGGAGAATCATTATATGAAGGGAAATTGGAAGTAAAAAGTCAAAGAAATAAACAGGAGGATTATCATCTATATATTTATGAGATTTTGGAAGGTGCAGATTTCTGAATTAGTTCAAAATGAGAATCTAGCACCTCTCACGATCTAAAAAATCATGCATACTCCTTGTATAGGTATTTATTTTCAACCTTTTTATTTTAGGATATCTGTACACCAAACTCTCACGTTATTTGTACATTCATGTTGATTCAAACAACTATGAATTTTTCACACGTGCTATTTTACACCTACAAAGTTCATAAATGGATTAACTCGGTTGAAATAATGATAGATAATGCATAAAAAAGATTCAATTCAGTTGTCAGAAGTAAAAATTTTAAACTAATACGCCTTCTTAAATCAAACATATGTAACGAATACTCACTTGCATTTGGTTCTTATTTCATCTCTTTTTTAGAATGTTTTTTATATTGCGGAACTTTTATATAGTAAAATTTCTGTATTGAGAAAATTCTTGTTTTAGTTTATGGTGAATGAATAGAAAGTAAAAGTTCTGATGAGTTAAGGATGATGGAAGGACATTCTTTGCGCAATTATAAACGGCAGAACTTTCCACGTATGGCGGATCAGACTAAATACTTCGACTGATGTAAAGCGTTTTGAATTATAACAAGGCAGAATTGGTATAGCAGTTTTAAAAACTTCTAACACTGTGAGGGATTGAAACTTGACCGAAAAAACAATGGACATTGAGCAATTCGAATTAGAACTTTTAAATTTGATTAATAGTTTCTTGAAAAGCGTTGGCGGAAAAGGTCCGAAGCAAACCGAAGTCCGGTTGATGGGAGATACGATCGTTTATATTCTTAGAGGTATTTTAACAAAGCGTGAAAAAACATTAATGGTTAATACTGAGGGACGAAAAATGGTTTTGGATGCTAGAAGATCATTTATGGAATTAGTAAAAGAGCGTCGTAATACGGAATTCGAACAATTTCTTGGCTGCAAAATTGTTGAAAGCTATGAGTCTTGGAGTTTGGATGATGATTCTGCAGTTGCAGTCTTATTATTAGATAGGGCTATTTTCAAAAAAATATAAAATTCATTTGCAATGTACAGAAAATTATATATAATTAAAATTGATAGTATAATAGCGCACAGTTCCCCTGTGTGTCCCATATCATTCATAGCAATGGGTGGTCTTAAAAAAAAGGCAAACCATAGCTGTTATCGACGGCTCCTCGTGAGCGGTCTATACGGCTATGGTTTTTTGTTTTCAATTTAATAAATGGTTATGGAGAGGATGATACGACTTGTTTACTTTCGAAAAAAATGTAGTCTATGGTGAAACTGAAGAAGAATATTTAACAGCAGATTTATATATGCCTTTGAAGTTCAATGAGCCTTTGCCAATTTTAGTACTTATTCATGGAGGGGCATTCCAGGCAGGTTCAAAAGAAATGTATAAAGAGTGGGGGGAAAAGTTTGCGCAAGAGGGCTATTTTGTAATGGCCATCAACTATCGACTAGCCACGCCCAACTACGCGTCTTTTCCAGCAGTAATTGAAGATCTGAAGCAAGCGATGAATTGGCTCGTTTTAAACGCCAATAAAAAAGAATTGGATATTAATAAAATTGGGTTGATCGGTGATTCAGCCGGTGCCTATTTATCGTCGTTATTTGCCTTAAGCAATCACTCGTTTAGTTATCGAGTTTGTTCTGTAATCGGGGTCTACGGACTTTATGATTTAGCTTATGAATGTAAAAATCCAATTATTGTTCGGGATGTGAATATGAACGAACGTCTATTAGGACTACCTTTCGATGGTAATGAAAGCGCTTTTTATGCCGCATCTCCAATTGCTCATATTCAAGATGCAATGGCAGTGCCAACTTTTGATACAATCTTTTACTTAATTTGGGGTGAAAAAGATACAATTGTCAATCCAACCCAATCTTTATTATTTTATGAGGCTTTGAAAGAAGTGAACATTGAAGTTGAAATAACTAAAGTGGAAGACAAAGGACATTTTTGGTTCAATCAGTTACCAGGAATTGCAGGGGGAAAGGTAAATGATTATCCGAACAATGTCTTAATGCCTAATATTTTGGACTTTCTGCATAGAACTGTAAAGCAAGCTTTAAATGGACATTATTCAAAAAGACAAATTCAAATATTAAGTAAAATTGGAGGAGATGTATAGAATGAAGGCACATGTAGAGGAAACTTTTGAAATTCTTGAAGAGGAAAAATCACAGGCAAATAAGGTCGGGATTAAATCGATTAGTAAAGTAACGATTTTAGTAACAATAATTTGCTGGTTTACAATTTTTGTCGAAGGTTACGATTTAGTTGTATACGGCGTTGTATTACCAGTTTTGATGGACCCAAGTGGGTGGGGACTAACGGCAACACAAGCGGGCGCAATGGGAAGCTATGCATTGCTTGGCATGTTTTTAGGTTCTTCGATCGGGGGCATCCTTTGTGATAAAATAGGAAGAAAAACTATCATCATCGCTTCAATCGCGCTCATGTCTACCATGATGGTACTGACTGCTTTAGCTCCCACTCCTGAATTATTCGCAATCTATCGTTTCTTAGCGGGATTAGGCATTGGCGGTATTGTCCCATCCGCCTCAGCATTAACAACTGAATACTCCCCGGCTAAGTATCGCTCATTTTTCTTTGTTATTATGTATTCCGGTTTTGCTGTCGGTGGAGTAGCCGCTGCACTTTCTGGTGTGTTTTTTATTGAGAATTTTGGTTGGAGATCACTCTTTTGGTTAGGTGCAACACCAATTTTATTCATCCCGTTCTTTATAAAATATTTACCGGAATCTATTAAATTTTTACAGGCAAACAATCAGCAAGCGAAAGCAAAACGCCTCATTGAAAAATACCGGTTACCTGATGAGTTCGTGATAGAAGAACAATCCGAAGGAACTGCCAGCGAGTCAGCGTCTATTTTTTCTAAAAAGTATTTAGTTTCCACGATTTTGTTTAGCATAGTCTATATTGGTGCATTTTTGCTTATTTACGGTATGAATACGTGGCTGCCACAAATTATGAAAGAAGCTGGCTATCCCATGAATTCTAGCTTACTATTTTTACTGGTTTTCAACTTATCTGCAGTCGTGGGTGGAATTATTGCCGGAAGAGTCGCTGATCGACTACAACCGAAAAAAGTCATTAGCTTTATTTATTTTTTGGCCGCAATAAGCATTCTTCTACTTAGTATTAAATTCAATATAGTGGTTCTGTATATACTTATCGCCATAGCAGGTTTCGGAACTACTGGAACGACGTTCGTACTCGCAAGTTATGTGATGAGGCAATATAATGATCAAAATAGAGCTAGTGCCTTAGGCATTGCCTCGGCAATTGGTCGATTCGGCGCGATTGCTGGTCCATTATTGGTCGGGATTCTTATGGGCATGAATGCAGGATATGAAATTAATTTTTATTTGTTTGGAGTTGTGGCAATTCTCGCATCGCTAGTTATTTTGTTCATGCCGTCATTTAAATCAGTAAATGCAACTAAATAATTCAAGAAGTTTATTTTTCTATGAAATCCCCTAATGAGTTTACAGCATACAAAATCTTGCTGGGCCTTTAATGAATTTCAAGATACTTGTGCATAGAACTATACAGTCCGGTTGTTCATTTGCGTTAATTCAAACAACTAGGAATGTTCGCCCACGTAGTACTTACTTTAATCATTTCATAGAAAAAATCTAATTAAAAGCAGACGGAAACCCAAGAATCCCCTACAGATTCTCGGAAACCGCTGCTTTTTATTTACTTAAGTCTAGTAAAGCTACACACTCCACATGACTACTATGCGGAAACATATCCACCGGTTGCACTTCCTTCGTCCGATACCCGCCATCTTCCAAAATCCGTAAATCCCGAGCGAGCGTCCCTGGATTACAAGACACATACACAACTTTCCCCGGCTTGTACTTCAAAATCGTTTCCAACAGTTTCTCATCGCAGCCTTTACGCGGCGGATCAACGACCAGAACGTCAAAAAGTTTGCCTTCCGCATACCATTTCGGAATCACGTCTTCCGCCGCGCCTGCCTCAAAATGCGTATTCGTGATACCATTCAATTCCGCGTTACGCTTCGCATCTTGAATCGCTTGTGGAACAATTTCGACGCCATATACTTCTTTCGCTTGTTTAGCCAAAAACAATGAAATCGTGCCGATTCCGCAATACGCATCGATCACTGTTTCATCTCCAGTAAGGCCTGCATAGTCCAGTGCTTGCTGATACAGCACTTCTGTCTGGACAGGGTTCACTTGGTAAAATGAACGCGCTGAAATCTCGAACTCGATATCTCCAATCCGATCGATAATGACGTCGGCACCATATAGGTTGATCGTTTCATTGCCCATAATGACATTCGTATTTGCTGTGTTGATATTTTGCATGACCGATGTGACATTCGGGATTTCTTGCTGGATCAATTCAACAACTTCTTGCTTCTGCGGGAACTTTTTATGACGTGTCACGAGAACGACCATCACTTGATCTGTTTGCCGTGCCTTCCGGACAATCAAATGCCGCAACATGCCTTTATGTGTTCGTTCGTCATACGTCTCGATTCCAAGCTGCTGAATCTTACGCTTTAGCATCGCCATCAATTCATCCGCTTCTGTCGTTTGAATTATACAGACATCGGTATCAACGATTTGATGTGTGCGTGTTTTATAGAAACCTGCAATGACACGTCCATCTTCCGTGTCAAATGGAATCTGCGATTTATTGCGGTAACGCCATGGATCCTCCATGCCTTTGACTGCATGCACAGGAACATCCGGAAGTTTCGCGATACGATCCACGACATCACGGACAGACTTTCTTTTTTGGGTAAGCTGCGCTTCATAAGAGAGATGCTGCAACTGACACCCCCCACATGTCGGAAATACGTGGCACGGCGCTACAATCCGCTCCGAAGATGGTTCAATGACATCCAGCATTTTAGCAAATCCATACTTCTTTAATGTCTTCAGCACATGAACTTTGACCGTCTCACCTGGTAAAGCACCTGGAATAAACAGTGGATAGCCATCTACTTTCGCTACCCCTGCTCCGTCATGTGTTAAATCCTCTATTTTCACTTGTAATTGATCGTTTTTATTGACTGCAAAGCTCATGTTTTTTCCTCCATCTTTCAGATACTCCTAGTGTACCATGCGGGGCAAATGAAAAAACAGACGAAAATCACACGTCTGTTTTTTCACTTTCTTTATATTCACTTCTCGTTACAGCATCATCTTTCAAGACGACAAAGAACGAGAGTACAATGCCTGCTATGACGACTAGAAATGGAGCGTAGAATATCAAAAACTCATTCATTCGAATGCCTCCTTACGCATGATGATCTTCCTTGCCTTTAACATAATCTTTATTGAATAAGAACATCCGCAACAGCAAGTAGAGTGATGGGATGAGCAGCAACAGGCCAAATACGAAAGCAATGATTAACGCAATCGCCATTGCATGATTCGTAAAACTATCGTAAATGGTCAAATAGGGGTAAAGCAAATATGGATAATGGGACGCCCCGTATCCGAAGAAGGCGAAGACGAACTGACCTGCAAGCATTCCGAATGCCGCTCCATATTGACGACGTTTCCAAATAAGGAATACTGTACCGAGAAACAGCAAGAACGACAGCAGGAACATCGGCCAGAAGCGCTGGATATTTTCGTAATGAAGCGGATTGTGTTTCCGCAGTTCGAAAATGATGCCTCCTGCCGTGATGATCGTCGGCAACGCCCAAATGAGCGCATACTTCCTTAATAAATCCGTCGCCTCCCGGTCACCTGCTTTATTGGCATACCACGTCAAGAATACCGCCGAAATATATAGGGTAGCTGCAATACTCAAGACGACGATCGACCAAGTAAGCGGACTGGTGAACAACTTCCAGTAATCAAGCACCGGCTGTCCGTCTACTAATTCAACAAATCCACCCTCGGAAATGGTCAGTACGATGGATAACGATGCGGGCAACAACAGACCCGCTGCACCGTAAGCAAAGGAGTATCCCTTATGACCGCGGGCACCGTACGTCTCAAAAGCATAATATGAGCCTCGTATGGCCAGCAGGATAATCCCGAAACTCACCGGAACGAGCAAGGTCGTTCCATAATAGAATGCAGTTTTCGGGAAGAAGCCGATGATTCCAACGAAGAAGAACACGAGAAATACATTGGTGACTTCCCATACAGGTGACAGATAGCGCTGGATGACATTCGTCAAAATCCGTTGCTTACCGGTTAATACACTATAAGCATTGAAAAATCCTGCTCCAAAGTCGATCGCGCCGATCATGATATAACCGAATAAGAACACCCACAATACTGTGATTCCAAGAATCTCAATATTCATCGGATATCACCGCCCTTCTCTTGCTGTCGTTCAGCGATTTCCTGCTCTACAGGGTTCCGGATGAACATGCGGCGCAGCACGACAACGCTGCCGATGCCGAGTACTAAGTAAAGAAGTGCGAAAAGTACCAACATCGTAGGCACCTGCCCACTGCTTGTCGCACCTTCAGATGTGCGCATGATATTGCGCAAAATCCATGGCTGACGGCCGACTTCAGCTAACCACCATCCTGCTTCGAGTGAAATGAAAACCAGAGGACCACTTATGACGATAAGCCATCGGAATAACCGAGACTCAACGAATGACCACTTTCTCCACATACCGATCCAGAAAATAGCGGATAATGCGAGCAACGTCATGCCAATCGTCACCATAATATCGAATAGATAATGGATATAAAGCGGCGGTGTGTCTTCTTCAGGGAATTGATCCAACCCAATGACTTCAGCTGTCGGAGAGCCGTGTGCCAAGATTGACAAGGCGTATGGGATTTTAATGGCATATTTGACTTCACCATCGTCCAGCACACCATACAGCATCAATGGCGCATTTTCTTCTGTTTCAAAATGCCATTCTGCAGCCGCCAACTTTTCCGGCTGATATTCTGCTAAATACTTTCCTGACAAGTCGCCGACAAGTGCTGCACTTACACTGAATATGAAACCAACTTTCAACGTCAGATACAATGCTTTCTTGTGATAAATATGGTCTGACCCACGTAACAGACGAAATGCAGCGATCGCAGCCAATAAAAAAGCAGAAGTCATATAAGCCGTTCCAACTACGTGCGCCACTTTCGTCGGCATCGCCGGGTTAAACATTGCTACAAGTGGATTCACATTAATGAGCTCATTATTTACCAAATTAAAACCTTGCGGCGCATTCATGAAAGCATTCACTATTGTAATGAACACAGCCGAGAATGATGCCCCAAGTGCAACTGGAATGAGCAACAGGAAATGCTTCTTCTGATTTTCGAATCGATCCCATGTGTATAAATAAATACCGAGAAAAATTGCTTCAAAAAAGAAAGCGAATGTCTCCATGAATAATGGCAATGCAATAACATTCCCTGCAAGCTCCATAAAATTCGGCCATAGAAGCGACAGCTGTAAACCGATTGCCGTCCCCGTTACGACACCAACAGCTACAGTAATGACAAAGCCGCGAGCCCAACGTCTTGCAAGTAAAATATAATGTTCATCGTTTTTCTTAATACCAACCCATTGAGCCAACATGATCATGAGCGGCACCCCAACGCCAATCGTTGCATAGATAATATGGAATGAAAGCGTTAGTTCCGTTAACACTCTTGAATAAAAAACCGAATCCAAAAAACTCACCTCCAGAATTTACGAAAATAACCTTCCAATAATTGATATCAGCATAATACCGGCTACGCCAAATGCTAACCACATTAGCCGTCTTTCCTGTTTTTTATACATGAATTATCACTTCCTCGCACAGTCCTTCTATAGTCTTTCCCGCAAAGCCACTCTTCTTAACCTATTTGTTGAAATTTAGACGAATTCTTTCTCCTACTGTTCACGAAGATGTTGTATACTAATTGATTAACACATTTCACTTGTCAATAGTTAAATTTTACAGTATAATGGATTAACTATAGAGAGGTGAAATATATTGAAAAAAGTCAAGAGAAAAGTATTAGCTTATATTACAAAAGGGGAAGGAAGACACCGAAAACTGCTAGTATATGAGCAGAAGGATCAACCTGAGGCAGGTCTGCAAGTTCCAGGTGGCACGATTGAACGGAACGAACTTTTATTGGATGCATTATATCGAGAAATTGAAGAAGAATCCGGTATCCTTCGAGATGAACTTGTATTGGAAGGAAAAGTGAAAGCTTCGAAATTTTTCCCCGAAGACAAAAACGTCATTTATCAACGTACTATTTTCCATTTTTCTTATTTAGGAGAAGACAAAAACGAATGGGAATATCGTGTTGAAGGTGAAGGTAAAGACGCAGGTCTATTATTCAGCTATCGTTGGTTGCCATTGAATGCGGTTCCAAAACTAGCTGCTAAACAAGGAGAAGCAATTGAATACATCTGATATTGACCTGATACTTTGCTTAGTGCATAGTTCACGACAACTTAATCTTATGCAATAAAAGACTATTCCATCCGAACTTATGTCGATAATTGGAATAGTCTTTTGCTTTTTTTATTCGATTTCTTGTACTTTATCTTGTGGACGCAATCTCTGCAGCGGTACAAACATCTCGATGTGACGGTATAAGTTCTCAAAGGTAGCCGGTAACACTCCACCATACTCTCCATCCAAATTCAAAAGCACTTCATTTTTCGAAGTAACGACAACTTTCTTTGCTTTCGCTTGGATCACGAGTGGGTCATCCAAATGTTCTCCTCTCGAAGCAAGCGTCACCACTCGAATAAATTCCGCTATGTTACATTTTTTCAAAATGAGCAATGTAAAATATCCATCATTTATGCTAGAATCAGGAGCCAACTTTTCAAATCCGCCAACAGAATTTGTTAACCCGATCAAAAACATCATAGCTTCATCATCAAATACTTGCCCATCATACTCTATCCGCAAATGACTCGAGTGAATGGACGGCAACATTTCGATTCCTTTTAAATAATAGGCGAGTTGCCCTAGCACTGTCTTCAGTCGACTCGGCACTTCATAGGTCAGTTCCGTCATACGACCCCCGCCGGCAATATTAATAAAATAACGGTCATTCATAAGTCCAACATCCACTGGAGTCGTATCCCCATCACAGATAATATCGACAGCTTGATCAATATCTCTCGGAATACGTAAAGCCCTAGCAAAGTCATTGGTCGTTCCCATTGGGATCAATCCAATTTTCGGACGTTTTTCAAAATGTCCTACTCCCTCTACCACTTCGTTGAGCGTGCCATCACCACCTGCCGCAATCACGATATCAAAGCCTCTACGGACTGCTTCTTTCGCCGCTTCCGTCGCATCGCCTTCACAAGTCGTTGCATGGGCGGAAGTTTCATAACCGGCTTTCTCCAGTTTTTCGAGGACTTCTGCCAAATGCTTACGGAAGGCTTCTCTTCCTGCAGTCGGATTATAAATGATACGTGCACGTTTCATACACTTTCCCCTCGATCCTTTCATGTCTGAAAATACAGATAAAATTCAGACCTTTACCATCATCGTATGAATTGATATTTCTACTTAATTCGTTTGTTGTAAAACAGGCAACCATGTAGAGCGGATATCATCATAGACCGCTAGCCAGTTTGTCGGCTTCGCTGTATATTCTGACATCAACTGCGAATAAAACGCCTTTTGCTTCTCTTCAAAGTCAGCTGCATCTTTGTTCGGCAATTGAGCACGGCCCTTCATCACATACTCTTGAAGTATCGGTGCTCGCGGCCCCCACTTGGACAATACTTCACCGTCTGAATCCAATAATAAATACACTGGGATTGAACGTCCACCATTCGTCAAATAACGGTCAATCAAATCTAAATTTTCATCCCGCAGTACAGCACGGACATCGAGCATAGCAGCTTCTGCAACCCTTCGTAAAATTGGATTATTCAGCATGGCGTCGCCGCACCAATCTTCAGTGATGACTAAAATATGGGGTTGTTTTTCTTTCAGTATTTCAATAAATTCATCATCCTGTGGCACTTCAAACTCATTATAGATCAAAAAACTATTATCTTTATGTGTTTCCATTTGCTCCATATACTCTTGAAGTGATACGGCTTCTTCAAAATATTGCTGTTCTGTTTTCATGACAATCCCCTCCTGTTTGATGCATATCATTAAGTCAAAAAACGCCCAGGTCGGACTCTCTTTGTCTCTCCTGGAACGTTTTCGATTCACTTGATCAGCTTACTGTATTATCGTTTTTTTATTTCTTCCATCAATAGCTTATTAACAAGCGGTGGGTTCGCTTGTCCTTTTGTCGCTTTCATCACTTGACCGACTAAGAATCCAACTGCGCGATCTTTACCGTTTTTGAAGTCTTCGATGGATTGCTCATTCGCATCTAGGATTTCCGTGATGATCGTACGCAATGTACCTTCATCGGAAATTTGAACAAGACCTTTTTCCTTCACGATATCTGCAGGGTTTCCGCCTTTTTTCGCAAGATCAGTAAATACTTTCTTAGCGATCTTAGATGAAATCGTTCCGTCCGTAATCAACTTCACAAGTTGCGCTAAATTTTCAGGCGTCAATGGCGTGTCATGCAATTCTTTTGATTCTGCATTCAAATAAGCAGAAACATCGCCCATCAACCAGTTGGATGCTAATTTCGGATCAGCTCCAGCTTTCACAGTTGCATCAAAGAAATCGGACATTTCCTTCGTCAATGTCAAAACATGTGCGTCGTATTCTGGAAGATCCAATTCTGAAACATAGCGTGCTTTACGGGCATCCGGCAATTCAGGGATTTCCGCACGTACACGATCCATCCATTCTTGTTCGATATGCACTTCAGGCAAGTCCGGATCATTGATGAAACGATAATCGTTGGCACTGCCTTTAATCCGCATAAGAACAGTTTCGCCTGTCGCTTCATCGTAGCGGCGTGTTTCTTGCTGAATCGTACCGCCAGATAGCAATACTTTTTCTTGACGCGCAACTTCATTTGCAATACCGCGACGGATAAAGTTGAAGGAATTCAAGTTCTTCAATTCCGTTTTCGTGCCGAATTCTTCTTGGCCGAATGGACGCAATGAAATATTCGCATCACAACGAAGCGAGCCTTCCTCCATACGTACGTCAGATACTCCCGTATATTGGATGATGGCTTTTAGTTTCTCTAAGAATGCATAAGCTTCTTCTGGAGAACGAACATCCGCCTCTGTTACGATTTCAATTAATGGTGTGCCTTGACGGTTTAAATCGACCAATGAATAGCCGTTTTCCGTGTGAGTCAATTTCCCCGCATCTTCCTCTAAATGCACACGTTCAATACGGATTTTCTTCTTCTTGCCTTCTACTTCGATCTCAATCCAGCCGTTTGACCCTACAGGACGCTTGTCCTGAGAAATTTGATAGGCTTTTGGATTATCCGGATAGAAGTAATGCTTGCGGTCAAAGTTCATAATCGGCGCGATGTCACAGTTCAGTGCCATAGACGCTTTCATACCGAATTCAACTGCTTTTTTATTCAATGTAGGCAGGACACCAGGATACGCGATGTCTGTCACATGGATATTTTTATTCGGCTCCGCTCCAAAATGAGCAGGTGCAGGAGACATAATTTTCGTATCTGTTTTTAATTCTACGTGAATCTCAAGTCCGACAATTGTTTCGAAGTTCATGATTAGTTCCCCTCCCGAATCGCTGGAGTGCGCTTGTGGAAATCTGTTGCTTGCTCATAAGCATGTCCTACATTATAAAGAGTTTCCTCATCAAAGTGCTTGCCCATGATCTGCAATCCGACCGGCAGTTCATTTACGAAACCACATGGTACGGAAAGTGCTGGACGTCCTGTCAAGTTGGCAGGAACCGCTAATACATCATTTGCATAATGTACCAGCTGATCGCCTCCTGTTTCGCCAAGTTTGAAGGCAGTCGTTGCAGCAGTTGGCCCGATGACTACATCGTAGTTTTCAAATACCTTATCGAAATCCTGTGCGATCAATGTGCGGATTCTTTGTGCGCGTACATATAAATCTTCATGGTGGTCAGCACTCATCGCGTATGTACCAAACAATATACGCTTTTTCACTTCATCACCAAAACCTTCTTGGCGCGTGCGGAAGTACGCTTGCTCCAAGTTTTCTGCGTTCTCAGTGTGATAGCCATAACGCAAACCGTCAAAGCGGGAGAGGTTGGATTGTGCCTCAGATGAAGAAATCACATAATACGTAGTTGGTGCGTACTGGACATGCGGTAATTCCACTTCTTCGCAAACCGCCCCTAATGATTCCAATACTTTTAACGCTTCTTTGACAGTAGCTGCGACTTCAGCATCCACACCTTCACCTAAATAAGCAGATGGAACCGCCACTTTCAGTCCTTTTATATCTCCTGTCAAAGCGGCTTTATAATCAGGTACTTGCTTTGCAGAAGAAGAACTGTCATTGTCATCTTCTCCAGCGATTACGCCCAGCAACAACGCATTGTCTTCAACCGTACGTGAGAACGTACCGACTGAATCAAGTGAAGAACCGAAAGCTGTCAAACCAAAACGGGAAATTCGACCGTATGTCGGCTTCATTCCAACTACTCCACAAAAAGCGGCCGGCTGGCGCACTGAACCGCCTGTATCCGAACCTAGTGAAAGTGGTACTTCTCCTGCCGCAACTGCCGCTGCTGAACCGCCTGAAGAGCCGCCTGGTACATAGTCCGTATTCCAAGGGTTCAAGGTGTTACCAAAGAAAGAAGTTTCTGTTGTAGAGCCCATTGCAAACTCGTCCATGTTCAACTTCCCTACATTGATAGCTCCAGCCGCTTCTAATTTATCCATTACTGTTGCATTATACACCGGCACAAAATCTTCCAGCATTTTACTTGCGCACGTTGTCGTCATATCTTTTGTAACAATATTATCTTTAATACCGACCGGAACACCAAAAAGCGGGCCGCGTGCATCAGCAGGCGCCTGATCAAGTTGTTCCGCACGTGCTGTTGCTTCTTCTTTCGCTACATGAATGAATGCGTGGATCTGCTCTTCTGTCTTTTCGATCGTTTTTAATGTTTCATTCGTTAGTTCTGTAACCGTGACTTCACCTTTTTGTAAAAGCGCTTGAAGTTCTGCGGCTGTTTTACTTGTTAACGTCATCACTTTTCCTCCTACTATCATTGTGCCATGAATGTTCTTGTATACAGCAAATCCGTTTTATAGGATATCTGGTACTTTAATCAGACCATCTTCCTGGTCTTCTGCACTTGCAAGCATCTTTTCACGGTCCAAGATATCTTTTGGCTGATCTTCACGCAATATGTTGATCATAGGAACTGGGTGCGTCATTGGCTCGACACCTGTCACATCTACTTCTTTTAAGTTGCTGACACTCTCAATCAAATCTGCAATTTGCGCAGAGAAATTCTCTTTGTCTTCTTCGGATAGACCAATACGGACAAAATCCGCAAAATATTTGACGTCATCTTTCGAAAATGTTGTCATACATCGTTCCTCCTCATTCTGCAATCGTACAATTTATCATACCATCTAATTAGATAGTTGAAAAGTTCGTGATGCCAAGAACTGTCATGTTAATAACCGTAGACGTGCACCAATGGTTCGTTGTTATTCCCTTCTGTGACAATCAATACTTCCGGTCCGTTGACAGAGGTGACACTCACTTCGAGCGGGACATCTTTAAAATGCGTTTTCACTAGGGACGTTAGGTACTGAGAAAAGCCAATCAGCTCACTCTTGCCAAAAAACTGAATGGGAATTTCTATATGCAGCGATTTCAGCTTCTGATCTTTGTAAAACGCTGTACCGACGACATTAACAAAACTTTCAAAGTAATCATCGATATCCTGCTTGAAATTCTTGAACGTTGTATTCAAATCTCGATAGTTTCCTGTTGACGATGAAGCCGGGAGCAAGACATACGTTTCATCAACTTCTTTCCAACCAGTGAATTCACTTTTCCCCTTTGGAGCGAATGCAGTAGCAAAGTAGGTGCCCGGTACAATATCATTTCGACTCTTCTGTTTAAAGAGACCGACCGCAATCGGAATATCTGCCAGTTCCGGTTTATCACGTAGCCTCTTCAAAATAATATCGGCCATCTGCTTTCCTTTTTCCTCTATCGTCTTGTCATCAATTGAACGTTCTTTTCCTTCTCTTGGATAATAAAGCGAATTCATCGCAAGACCGATCGACACGCCTGCCAGTTTCACTTTTTTATCATCCGTCATTTCCAAATAGTTTTGCTCTACTATATGTGCCAAGTAGATCGGTGCTTTTTCCGCTATCTGTTCTGGCGTCATATCATCTTTGATTGCAGGATTAAGTCCTGCTTCATAATTTGATTTTCGTGATAGCCACTCTTTTGCGGTATCCCGGTCAATATATTGGCCTTCTTGGAAGTAATAATTTTTCGGATCAAAATACTGCGTCGAAAGTCGCAGCAGACCTTCTTCTGTTTCCTGCATATCGTATTTGGTGTTCAAGTTACTGACAACCAATCCTCTGCTCGCACTCTTCTTGAATGGCACAGGTGTCCGATAATATTCGTCTTTAATTTGCTCGTCGGGGATGAGGACCATTTCCTGATCGCTTTCCTCCGTCTCCTGAACTGCTTTTTCCTGGTCGCCACCAGGAGTCGGCAAGCATCCTGTCAGTAACAAGGCTGACAATACACTGGGAGCGAGCCATTTAGTCGTTCTTTTCATTCTTATCCACTCCAAGGGCGTCAAGCATAGCTTGCTCGTCCCAAATTTCGATCTCTAGTTCCTCTGCTTTGGTTAATTTGGAGCCGGCATCTTCACCTGCGATGACCAGGTCCGTTTTTTTGCTGACACTCCCGCTAACAGTTCCGCCGAGCGCTTCAATCTGCTCTTTCGCTTCACCGCGTGTTAATCCTGTCAATTTCCCGGTCAGTACAACTGTTTTCCCTGCAAATGGTCCAGTTGTCGGTAATTCTTCACGTGTGACACCTTTGTACACGGTATTGACTCCGTATGCCCGCAGTTTGTTCATCACTTCTTGTACTTCATCCGTACTAAAATAAGTGACCACGGCATCCGCTACAATATCACCGATCTCAAAGATGTTCGTCAATTGTTCTGCCGTCGCCTTTTCAAGAGCATCAAGTGTGCGGTATTCTTCCGCCAGGATTCTTGCAACTTTTTCACCGACATGACGAATTCCAAGACCAAACAAAAGTTTTTCCAATGAATTTGCCTTAGATTGTTCGATTGCGTTTGAGATATTTGTTGCAGACTTATCACCAATTCGTTCAAGAGTACATAGTGATTCCTTCGTTAACGTATAAAGATCTGAGACATCTTGTACCAGGTTGGCCGCATATAATTGCTCAACAAGCTTTTCACCGACTCCTTCGATATTCATCGCTTTTCTTGAAACGAAATGAATGAGAGCTTCTTTCATTTGAGCAGGACATTTCGGATTCATGCAACGCAGTGCTACTTCGCCTTCGATCCGCACCAATTCTGAACTGCAGATCGGGCAATTGGATGGCATATGAAAAGGCTCTTCTTCACCGGTCCGCTGGTCTTTGATTGCCAAGACGATTTCAGGGATGATATCGCCTGCTTTACGCAGAACGACCTGATCACCAATTCGGATATCTTTTTCGCGAATCAAATCTTCATTATGCAAGGAAGCACGTCCGACAGTCGTTCCTGCTACACGTACTGGTTCTAAAATTGCGGTCGGGGTAACAACCCCTGTACGGCCGACGCTAAGTTCGATATCAATCAGTTTCGTCCGCACTTCTTCTGCCGGAAATTTATAGGCAATCGCCCAGCGCGGGCTTTTCGCCGTATAGCCAAGCTGTTCTTGCGCTTCAAAGTTATCCACTTTTATGACAATCCCGTCAATTTCATAATCGAGCGCTTGACGATGCTCTGTCCAGTATGCCACGTAATCCAAGACTTCGTCGATTGTCGCACAGCGTTTACGTTCTTCATTCGTCGTCAAGCCGAGCTGATCCAACTTATCAAGCGCGTCTGAGTGGCTGTCCAAATTATATGCTTCAGCATCTCCACCTACTGCATAAATGAATGTGGCCAAATTTCGACTGGCTGCTATTTTGGGATCCAGTTGACGCAATGAGCCCGCTGCCGCATTTCGCGGATTGGCGAATGGCACTTCCCCCGCTTCGTCACGATCTTCATTAAGCTTGGCAAAAGAGCGTTTGGGCATATAGGCTTCACCGCGCACTTCAATCGTCAGCGGTTGCTGCAATTGAAGAGGTACGGAGCGAATCGTTCTTAAATTTGCTGTGATGTCCTCACCTACTGCCCCATCTCCTCGAGTGGAGCCTTGCACAAGTTGACCGTTTTCATATTGCAACGAAACTGCAAGACCATCGATTTTCAATTCACAAACATACACTACACTGCCAGCAGCTTCCTGCACACGTCTGTCAAAATCCCGCAAGTCTGCCTCATTAAATGCATTCGCTAAACTGAGCATCGGATACCGATGAACGACTTTGCTAAATACTTCGAGCGGTGTTCCGCCCACTCGTTGTGTAGGGGAGTCCGGATAAATTAAATCCGGATGCTCTTCTTCTATAGCGAGCAATTCCTGCATTTTTGCATCGTATTCTGAATCAGGAACGATTGGTGCATCCAAATCGTAATAAGCATGCCCATATTCATGCAAGATCTTATTCAGTTCCGCCACTCGTCTTTCTAGTTCTAACACATCATCCATCGGTTCTCTACACTCCTCATGGAACGGTTTATTCTTTTTCAATTGGTGCAAATTTCGCTAGCAGGCGCTTAATACCGACGGGATTCGGAAAGGCGATGTCGAGTTCCAGGTCATCTGCCGCTCCTTTGACACTGACGACTGTGCCGGTTCCCCATTTTTTATGTGTTGCTTTATCGCCGGGCTTCCACTGCAGCTTTTCCCCGCCGCTTTCATTATAAACAGGACGTTTCACTGCTGGTTTCGTTACTCTCGGTTTAGCAGGTGCCCTATCAAACGGTACACTCATGCCGTTGCCGTCTGCCAACATTTCTGTCAGTTCTTCTGAAATCTCATTCAGGAAACGTGAAGGTGAGTTGAAGTTAGAACGACCAAACAACATACGATAACCTGCACAAGTGAGGTAAAGCCGCTGTTCTGCACGGGTAATTGCCACATATGCCAGTCTGCGTTCTTCTTCCATTTCTTCAGAATCCGCAAGTGCACGAATATGAGGAAAGATGTTCTCTTCCATACCGATGACGAATACGACTGGAAATTCCAGACCTTTTGCTGCATGCATCGTCATTAGGACGATTTTTTCGGTGGAAGAGTTCTCTTCTTTATCTAACGTGTCAATATCTGCTACCAATGCGAGATCGGTAAGGAATGCAATCAGTGAACGTTCGCTTTCCTCTTCCTCTGCGCGCTTTTCAAATGCCTCCGTAACAGATAAAAATTCTTCAATATTTTCTAGACGGCTTTCCGCTTCAATGGACTTTTCCTTTTCCAACATGCTGCGGTAACCAGACTTTTCAATAACTTCCTTCACTAGTTCCGTAACGGATAGGTATTCTTGCATTTGACTGAAACCATCGATCAACTCGCGAAACTTAACGGCTTCATTTGCTGCTCTTGCAGGCAAGCCCATAAAATCGACTTCCTGCAACGAGTCGAAAATCGATCGATCATTTTCCATAGCAAATACAGCCATCCGCTCGAATGAAGTAGCACCAATGCTTCGTTTCGGTTCATTAATAACTCGCGCAAATGCGAGATCGTCGTCATTGTTTGCGATGAGACGAAGGTATGCAAGCAGGTCCTTAATCTCTTTTCGATCATAGAACTTTGTGCCGCCGACAATCGTATAATCGAGATTGGACTTCAATAAATATTCCTCAATTAGACGGGACTGTGCATTCGTACGGTATAAAATCGCAAACTGATCCAATGTTAATCCTTTTTGTTCTTTCAGCTCTATAATTTGCTGGACAACAAACTGTGATTCGTCTTTTTCATCCCGCGCTTTGTAGATGGAAATTAATTCACCCTCAGGATTGTCCGTTCTCAGTTTTTTATCATAGCGGCTTTTATTATTGTTAATCACTTCATTCGCGGCTTGTAAAATCCGCTTCGTGGAACGATAATTTTGTTCCAATAAAATTACTTTTGCTTCTTTATAATCTTTCTCAAATGATAGGATATTGCCAATATCGGCACCCCTCCATCTGTAGATCGATTGGTCAGAGTCGCCCACTACACACACATTACGGAATTTCGACGCCAGCATCTGGACTAAACGGTATTGTGAAAAGTTGGTGTCTTGATATTCGTCCACGTGAATATACTGGAACTTATTTTGATAATACTCCAATACATCCGGCACACGTTCAAACAACACAATCGTCATCATAATCAAGTCGTCAAAATCCATTGATTGGTTTTGACGCAGTTTTTTCGTATATCGTTCATAAATATCCGCGACAGTTCGCTCATATGGATTTTGCGGATTACAGTTCTTGCGAAATTCATCTGAATTGATGCATTCATTTTTTGCATTACTGATTGTTCCGAGCATCGCACGGGGATCATATTGCTTCGGATCAAGATTTAATTCTTTCAATACTCTCTTAATCGCTGACAATTGATCAGCGCTATCTAAAATCGTAAAATTCTTGGATAGTCCAATGCGATCTACATTTCTGCGAAGTATTCGAACGCACATGGAGTGAAATGTAGAAACCCACATTCGCTCGCCAGATCCTGCGCCGAGCAATCCGTCAATCCTTTCACGCATCTCGCGTGCCGCTTTATTCGTGAATGTAATAGCTAAAATATTGGAAGGGTACACTTGCTTTTCCACAACCAAGTATGCAATTCGATGAGTCAGCACACGTGTCTTTCCGGAACCTGCGCCTGCCATGATTAACAACGGACCTTCTGTTGTTTTCACTGCACGCGCTTGCTCTGGATTCATGCCTTTTAGTAAGCTTTCTGATAGTTCTTTCATGTAAGTACCGCCTTCTTGGAACATTTGTTCTTATTATACTTTAATTAAACCGATAAAGGAACAGATTTCACAGCATTTACAGTAGCAAGTGCACTTTTCAAATCATCATATAAGACATTTCCTACAACTACTGTATCTGCAATTGCTGCCATTTCTTTCGCCTGCTCTTTCGTCCGGATTCCACCGCCGTAAAATAAACGTGTGTTTTCCAACAACTCTTTGGCTGCTCTCACAATTTTCGGATCGCCGTACTGTCCACTGTATTCCAAATAAAATATCGGTAAAGAAAATAAATGCTCTGCCATGCGTGCATAGGCTTGTACATCATCTTCATCCGGCACTTCCTTCACACCTGTCAGTTGAGCTGCTTTACAATCGGGGTTTAGGATACAGTAGCCTTCTGTAATAATTTCATCAAAATTCATCATATGGCCGTACTCACGAAGCGCTTCATGATGAAGACCGTTCAGCCATTTTGCGTCAGATGTATTTAAAACGGTCGGAATAAAATAGTAATCAAATCCTGGTGTTACGGATTCTACTGTGGAGACTTCCAATGCGAGGGGGACTGAGAAACGACGGAAACGCGCAAGTAAATCGAGAACATTTTCTAATGTGACTCCGTCAGAACCTCCGATTATAACCCCATCTGTTCCGGATTCAGCAATTGCTTCAAGCTGTTCATCCGTTAATTCTTTAGCTGGGTCCACTTTAAAGGCATGCCGCCATGTATTGTAGTCCATGTTTTTGTCCACCTTCTTTTTCGTAATTTTCATGTGTACTGAAAGCAGTTTACTTTATAAGCATTTTAAAAAACCGGTGGGAGGTTCCCCCGGCCGGTTGGGTTATTTATTTTTTCGGTTGGTTGTTTTTGAGTTCGGGATAGAGGCGGTCTAGCATGAGGTTATAGCCTCCGGATCCGTAGTCTACGCATCGGCGTATACGGGAAATGGTAGCTGTGCTGGCCCCGGTTTCTTGCTGAATACTATCGTACGTTTTTTTCAGCCTAAGCTTATGAGCGACGTCAAAACGCTGTGCTAAAGATTGGACTTCGCTCATCGTGCATAAATCATCAAAAAATTGATAGCACTCCTCTAAGTCATCCAACTCTAAGACCGCTTTAAATAATCGGTCTAGTTGTTCACCGCGTATTTTATCAATTTGCATGTCCTCACCCTCTCTTTGTCGATCTTATGGAGTATAAGTTACGGAAGTAGAAGGGCCTGAAATAGAGGGTACGACATGGATCCAAGATTTACCCGCCGTTAATTTAACAGGTAACCCTTGTTCTAACGGCGTTAAGAATCCATCGATGTTTTCCCACTCGATCGTTTTGGCAATCCCTTCATGGAATAGCACAGCCTTACCGCCTGAATGAAGATCAATTGCTTGTCTACCCTCTTGATCTACTGTTTGGTGATCCATTTCCATTACGATCACGTTCGCTAATTCAACTCGCCGTTCATTCAATTTGTCGACCGTATCAATGCCATTGACAGAACGATAATAACGATTGGTCTCTTCATCAAAATGATACGTACTGCTAAAATTCGGATTCTTGCCATACGATACAATAACTGATGAAGCCATATCTCCTATTTTATCACTATCTTCAGGATTTAGGAAAGAAAAGACCGGCATCTTGGAGATCTTTTCGGACGCGCCCGTCGTTTCAAATGCCTGTGTTATATGTTCTTTGGAAATATATGAATTATGCGGTGCTTTTCGATCGGGAGACCGTTCAAATAAAGTGCCGTCATACTGCATACCGTTCACATGATCAACCGTTCCACTGTCCAGTAACTTTTTCGCTTCTGGACTGTAGCCATGTGCAATATAAAATGCATCCATTCCTTCGGCAAGGCGAACAAAATAATCACGCGCACTGCGGATCGGACCGATTTGGTCGGGTATCTCACTATGAAATAAGGCTAAGTATCGTGTTACTTCGCCTTCCGCCATAAATTCATAGATCAGATCTGCATCCGCGATCCCGGACTGTGGGCGGGCTAAAGGATGATTATTGATTGTAGCTACTATTGGACGATTCTCCCGCTTTTCCGTCAATTGTTCTCCGGTGAAGGGGGCCGGGTAGGACGTCGCAATTTCTTTTGGCTGTTCTTGTGACGATTCTTGCTGTTCTGTCGTGCTATTTTTCGAAGAACAGCCGCCTATATATAGAAGGCCTATCAGTGCTGCAAAAAGCAGCTTTCGTCCTGTCCATCTCAATCCAGTTTCCTACCTTTCTGTATTAGAAATTAAACACTCGTTTTTCAAGACTTGAATTAGGCCCATGGGAGTAATTCGAACATGAGGTAAATGGACAGATTGCATGAATAATAGCGTAAATACTACATCTCCATGGTGGTAGCCACGGTCTTTCAACGCTCGCTTCATAGTCAGCTCTTGTTCCATAATAACTTCCATTGGTTCGTCGGATAACCCGCCAGATATCCGAAGCGGCAAAGTTTCAACGATCTGTCCATCTTCCGCTACCGCCATGCCGCCACCATTCTTCTTAATTTCATTAAATGCTCGTTTCATCTCTTCCCAATTCTGACCAATTAATAATACATCACCTGTATTCGAATAGGAAGATGCAAAACCTTGCAGAGAATCAGCGAAACCTTTTAACACTGTATTTACCCGCCATTTCCCCTGCTTATCAAGCAACAGTAAGAAACACTCATTTCCTGAAGAAATAATAGGTTTCGTCAGATCTAGTTCTGTTTCGTACACTTTTGTAATGACATCATTCACCATTTGGATTCCAGTAGAAGAAGAGAATGAGAAATCGGCGTCATTCAACTCAAATGGCAAATCAAAAAAAGGAATCTTTGACCAATCCACTGCTTGGAACGTCTCCGTCGCTTCACCATCACGCACTAACCATTGACCTTTCGATAATACATCTGTCGGTACTGGATTCCATTCGTCTTCCAAAAAGTTCAGCGTTGCATAGCGGCCCGTCCCAATTACACTATGCAAGTCGGTCATGTCATAGTACCTCGCGACATTATAGGATGCCATCTGATAGGCGTCAATCGGCGATACGCCAGCGTCCAACGCAATTTGAATACATTGATCCATCACACCATTCTTATAGAAAGATGGTGTGGAACCGTCTGTCGTCATCATCAAATGATCAAATACATCCCAGCCTCGTTCAAGAATTCCCGCCAATAAATCAGGCAAATCGGGACGGATCGATGAGTAGCGCAATGTAACCGCATACCCTTGTTGCAGACGTCTCTCGACTTCATCCACCGTCATTGCTTCATGATCACCGTCAGTGCCTAGCAACTTCATCCGGGCAAGTGTTCTTTCAGATGCGCCGGGAAAATGGCCTTCTATTTTCTTGCCTTCGCGTTTTGCTTCCCCTAACGAACGCAACATATTTTGATCGCCTTGAAGCAACCGTGGCCAACTGGTCAGTTCACCTGCCATTAGAACATCGGGACGCTTCAGCCACTTTTCAATATCTGCCGGATTGAATAACTGTTGTTCGTTTTGCAAGACAGTCTGTGAATCGACGCGAGCCCACCAGTAAAAAGAGAATGGGAGTTCATTCAATTGTTCAATGAACGAAAAAGCCTTTTCTTGATCGAGCATGGTAAATAGCAAAAGATTGTCCGCTAATATGGTAGTTGTGCCTCGCCGAGAAGCGAAATCGGCAAATGTCTCAGGATTATAAAGCTGGAATGGATGCACATGCGGCTCAATATACCCCGGCACGATTTTCTTTCCAGAAGCGTCCACTCTTTCGGTTCCTTCCAGCTGGGCAGGCAGTTTCTGCCCCACATATACAATTCGATCTCCTGCAATCCATATATTTCCCTGCATCCATTTTTTAAATATTGAATGTAAATACGTTGCATTTTCTATCAATAAATCAGGTGCTTTCTGTCCGTTAATAATTGCGAGCTGTTCCTGAATTTCTTGTGCACTCCACATTTCGACACCATCCCTTTGTAATAGTAAGTTAGCTGTTTATTTATTTCATTGTTCTATCAATTCACGCTTTATATTAACATAGCAATCCGCCAGAGAATAGGCAAGCAACATTTTAGTTATCCACAACATCAAAGTGTAAATCCACATAATGTCAACAAGTTACCAACATTACTAACAGTTTATTCACAATTTACCCACTAGTAGTTCACAGTTTGGAAGAATCTTTGTGAGTATATGTCCTATAGCTGCGTTTTCCTAGGTTCTTTGTTTACTTGTTCAGATATAATAACTACTTTGAAATTCATCTCAAGACAAACAAATCCCTCTGCAATAAAACTGCAGAGGGATTTATTTATAAACACTGCAAGCACCAGCCTCTCGGAACGTTTCAGGCTAGACGGTGCTTTTCGCTTTTGGGTACGTCATTCAAATGTTCTCCACCCAATGTCGTGACGGTGGAAGAAACCGTTCCATTCTTGTGTCGCTAGTTCTTTGTAGACTTTTTCTTGGGCTTCTTTAAGGTTTTCAGCTTTGGCAGCAGCAAGGAGTACTCGGCCGCCGTTTCCGATGAAGTGGCCATCCTCCAGTTTTGTCCCTGCGTGGAATACCTCCAGGCCATTTGCTGTCAGCGGATCTAAGTTCGGAAGCTTGTTGCCTTTTACGACATCGCCTGGATAACCATCTGCTGCGATGACAACGCCTAGCATCGCTTCTTCATGCCACTCCAAGTCGAAAGGTTCACCAGCCATCAAGGCTTTCATGAACTCACCGAAATCGGATGCCATACGCGGCAGGACGACTTGTGTTTCAGGATCGCCAAAACGTGCGTTGAATTCGATTACTTTCGGACCTTGCTCAGTCAGGATCAGACCAGCGTAAAGAATACCTGTGAACGGAATACCTTCTTCTGCCATCGCATTGACAGTCGGAACTACCACGCGGTCATAAGCTTCCTGAACAATACCCTCTGAAATTTGAGGAACTGGTGAATACGCACCCATACCGCCAGTGTTCGGTCCGCGGTCCCCATCGTAAGCCCGTTTATGATCTTGTGCGATGACCATTGGATAGATCTGTCCGTCATGGACAAACGACATATAGGAAAATTCCTCACCATCCAAGAACTCTTCCACTACGACGCGAGAGGATGATTCACCAAACTTTTGATTGCCGATCATATCGTCAACCGCGTTCAATGCTACCTGCAGATCCATTGCTACGATGACACCTTTTCCGGCAGCTAATCCGTCTGCCTTCACTACAATTGGTGCACCCTGCTCACGGATGAAATTCTTCGCTTCCTCCGCATCCGTGAATGTTCCGTACGTTGCGGTCGGGATATCGTATTTGTCCATAATTTCTTTAGCAAATGATTTACTGCCTTCGATACGCGCCGCTGCTTTAGTCGGCCCGAAAACAGTCAATCCTTTATCCAAAAAGAAATCCGCAATTCCTTCTGCTAAAGGCTGTTCAGGACCAACGAATGTCAGCGTGATTTGATTGTCGATAGCGAATTCTGCCAACGCTTCAAAATCTGTTGCATCAATCGGCACGCATTGTGCATCTTGCTTCATGCCATCGTTTCCTGGCGCTACAAATACTTCAGATACAGAAGGCGCTTGGTTAAATTGCTTAGCGATCGCATGTTCACGACCGCCACTTCCAATTACGAGTACTTTCATGACCATCTTCCTCCTGCCTTCTTAATGTTTAAAATGGCGCACGCCCGTAAACACCATCGTGATGCCATAGTCATTTGCTTTTTTGATGGAATCTGCATCCTTAACAGAACCACCCGGTTGGATGATTGCCGTGATGCCTGCTTTTGCAGCTGCTTCTACAGTATCATCCATAGGGAAAAATGCATCGGATGCCAGAGCGGCTCCTTTTGCACGTTCTCCTGCTTGCGTCAATGCGATATTCGCAGCTCCGACACGATTCATCTGCCCTGCACCGACTCCAATTGTCATATGTTCATCGGTTACGACAATCGCATTGGATTTCACATGCTTAACGACAGCCCATCCCAACTTCATCGCATTCCATTCTGCTTCCGTCGGCTCACGATCTGTTGCTACTTTAATATCAGCTTCTTCAAAACCGTAGGAATCTGGCTGTTGCATAAGCAACCCGCCTTCAACAGAAACCGTATTCCATTGATCATTTTTCTGCTGTTCAAATGAAATTGTCAATAAACGAATGTTTTTCTTCTTTGTCAATGTTTCAATTGCTTCCTCTGTGAATGAAGGAGCAATCACGATTTCAAGGAAGATGTCCGCAAGTTGAGCTGCCGTTTCCCGATCTACTTCCTTATTCAACGCAATGATCCCGCCGAAGATGGACACCGGATCCGCTTCATATGCTTTGCTGAAAGCTTCAGCAATTGTCTTGCCTGTCCCAACACCGCATGGATTCATATGTTTGACTGCTACTGCTGCTGGTTCTGCAAACTCTTTGACTATTTGAATCGCTGCATTGGCATCTTGGATATTGTTATAAGATAGTTCTTTACCATGGAGCTGCTCCGCATATGCGATCGAGAAGTCGGATCCTAGCGGGCGGCTGTAGAATGCCGCTTGCTGATGTGGATTTTCACCGTAACGCAGCGGCTGTTTCAGTTCGTATGTATAGGTAACTTGTTCAGGGAATTGCTCACCCGCAAGTTCGGTCAGATAGCCGGAGATCAAGGCATCATAAGCTGCTGTATGACGGAAGACTTTTGCTGCCAGACGGCGGCGTGTCGGGAGCGTCGTGCTGCCTTCAGCCTTAAGTTCCTTTAATACATCTTCATAATCCGTTGAATCTACAATCACTGTAACATATGCATGATTCTTTGCAGAAGCGCGCAGCATTGCCGGACCGCCAATATCGATATTTTCAATCGCATCATCTTCCGTTACGTCTGGCTTTGAAATGGTTTCTTTAAATGGATAGAGGTTCACACACACGACATCGATTGGTTGGATTCCGTGCTCTTCCATCTGAGCTTGGTGTGCTGGATCGTCTTGTTTCGCGAGCAACCCACCGTGGATCATCGGATTCAATGTTTTGACGCGACCTTCCATGATTTCCGGGAAGCCTGTGATTTCATCGACTGCCGTCACACTTACTCCATTGTCTTTCAAATGCTTCATTGTGCCGCCCGTAGATAATAGTTCATAGCCGAGTTGCTCGAGTTCTTGCGCAAACTCCAAAATTCCGCTTTTATCCGATACGCTCAGTAATGCGCGCTTTTTCAAAAGAATCCCTCCATTTTATAAAAAAAGCCTGTCTTCACAACAGGCTGATCAGTTGTTAAATAAATCCTTTAACGTTTCCGCATACAATTCATGCTCCGTTGCATGAATCGCATAGGCGGTTTTTTGAGCATCATTGTCTACCACATCCACAGCTCGTTGTGCCAGAATCGGACCCGTATCCATTCCTTCATCGACTAAATGCACGGTGACACCTGTCACTTTAACTCCAGCAGCAACAGCTTGCCCAATGGCGTCCTTGCCAGGAAATGACGGCAATAGCGACGGATGAATATTAACGATGCGTTCAGGATATGCATTCAGTAAAACCGAGCCGATCAAGCGCATATAACCTGCAAGTATCAGCCACTCTGCCTGAGCTTCCTCTAGAGCATCTAGTATTGCTTGCTCATATGCTTGCTTCGTTGCAAAATCACGAGGACGTAAAGCAACCACTGAAATATTCGCCTGTTTTGCCCGTTCGACTACGAAAGCATCTGGTTTATCTGTGACGACCAGTACGATATCGGCAGGTATATCGCCAACAGAACAAGCTTTGTTCAAAGCGGCAAAATTACTGCCACTGCCTGACGCGAAAACCGCAATACGAACATTTTCCGCCATTACGCCAAGCTCCCGTCATGATCGCCAACGAACTTGACGCCTTCCTGACCATTTACATGTCCAATTACATAAGCTTGTTCGCCATGTGCTTTTGCGATTTCTACCGCTTTTTCAGCATCTGCTTCGGGCAGTGCGATGACAAAACCAATCCCCATATTGAAGACACTGTACAAGTCACGATCTGTCAGCTCGCCTTTTTCCTTCAACATCTGGAATACCGGAAGTACAGGCCATGCGCCCAACTCTACTTCCACGCCAAAACCTTCAGAGAACATACGCGGTAGATTTTCAAAGAATCCGCCACCCGTAATATGGCCCATCGCATGAACATCTAACTGCTCGTGCATTTCTAGAATAGGCTTCGCATAAATTTTAGTCGGTGTCAGCAAAGCATCCGCTACCGTTCCTAGTCCTTCAAAGCCTTCAATCGTACTATTGATATCCAGACCTAATTGTTCAAACACGATATGACGAACGAGAGAATATCCATTGGAATGGATTCCACTAGAAGCAATTCCTACGAGTACATCACCTTCCTGTACACGCTCTCCTGTCACTAGCTTGCTCTTTTCACAAGCCCCGACTGCAAAACCAGCTAAATCATACTCATCTTCTTCATACAAACCAGGCATTTCTGCTGTCTCGCCGCCAATCAATGCTGCTCCGGATTGCATACAGCCATCCGCTACCCCTTTGACGATCGCTTCGACTTTCTCAGGCACTGCTTTTCCAAGAGCAACATAATCCAAGAAGTACAATGGCTCTGCGCCTTGCGCTACGATATCGTTGACACACATTGCGACACAGTCGATACCGATCGTGTCATGACGATCTGCCATGAAAGCCAATTTCAACTTCGTACCGACTCCGTCTGTACCTGAAATCAGCACAGGTTCTTTATATTCGAGCGCAGATAGGTCAAACATTCCGCCGAATCCACCAAATGCACCTGCAACTCCTTTACGAGTCGTTCGTGCTACGTGGGACTTCATCCGTTCCACTGACTCATAGCCAGCTTCAATATTGACTCCCGCTTTTTCATACGCCTTCGACATGGAAAGGCCTCCTATCGTACGATTTCTTTTTCGTGCGGCATTGCCGTATCCGAATAAATTTCAGTTGGATACTCTCCTGTAAAACAAGCTAAGCATTGACCGCAATTTTTCATTTCAGGCGATCGGCCATTCGCTTCCAGCATTCCATCAATGGAAAGGAAATGCAGCGAATCCGCGCCGATCTCGTCCCGCATTTGTTCCAAGCTTCGTCCTGTTGCAATCAATTCGGAATCGGAACTGATGTCGACTCCGTAATAGCAAGGTGCGATGAGAGGAGGGGATGCAATGACCACATGGATTTCTTTTGCACCAGCTTCTCTCAGCATTGCCACAATACGTTTCGACGTCGTACCGCGAACGATGGAATCATCGACCATCACTACGCGTTTTCCGTGTACGACTTGATGAACAGGCGACAACTTCATCTTCACGCCTTTTTCTCTTAATGCTTGAGAAGGCTGAATGAATGTCCTGCCGACATAGCGATTCTTAATTAGACCTAGTTCATACGGGATGCCACTTTGCTCGGAGAAACCAATCGCAGCAGAAATACTGGAGTCCGGAACTCCCGTCACAACATCCGCGCTAATTTGAACTTCACGAGCAAGCTGCTTGCCACAACGTTTGCGCGCAGCGTGAATGTTGATCCCATCGATATCCGAATCAGGACGAGAGAAGTAGACATACTCCATCGAGCACATCGCACGCTCTGCTGGTGCTGCAAACCGTTCAGACGTCAAACCTTTGTCGTTAATGATCAATAGCTCTCCCGGCTCTACTGATCGAACGTGCTCGGCACCGATAATATCGAATGCACATGTTTCAGATGCCACGACCCATGCATCCCCAATTTTGCCGATAGACAACGGACGCAAGCCATTCGGATCCTGCGCTACCATCAAGCCTTCATCTGTCATTAAGACAAATGCGAAGGCACCTTTTAAGATGCTAAGTGCTTTTTTCACTTTATCCCGCTGATTCAATGAGCCGCTACTGCGTTTGATCAAATGCGCCAGTACTTCTGTATCGGAAGTAGTCTGGAAGATACTTCCCTGACGCTCCAAATGTTCTTTAAGATCTCTTGCGTTGATCAAGTTCCCATTATGTGCAATAGCAAGACTTCCTGTTGTCGAACGAAACACAAGCGGTTGGACGTTTTCAATGCCGCGTCCCTGCTCTGTTGTGTAACGGACTTGTCCAATCGCCCCGTGACCTTTAAGTGTATTTAAGTTGTCACCTGAGAAAACTTCATTGACCAGGCCTTCTCCTTTAACTGCATGAAGACCATCATCGCCTTTTACAACGATTCCAGCCCCCTCTTGCCCCCGGTGCTGAAGTGCATGCAACGCGTAATAGCTAATTTGCGCTGCGTCTTCATGCCCCCAAATACCAAATACGCCGCACTCTTCGTTTAATCCTCTGAGTTCAGCAAGCATGGAATTGCCCCTTTCCAAGCAGCGTGGAATTGTTCTACCGTCCCTTCTACTAGGACAGATCCTTCTGCATCTTTGATGACAAGTTGTCCGCCATCTGTCACTGTTCCGATTTTCACAGCGTCTTCGACTTTCTCTTCAAACTCTGCCACCTGATCCGCCTTCACAGTTACCAAGAAACGCGATTGCGTCTCGCTGAATAAAGCCGTGACCGCAGAACCTTCAACCGTCACTTCAGCACCCAGTCCATCGGTTGCAAATGCCTTTTCACAAAGAGCTACGGCAAAACCGCCTTCGGATAAATCTGCTGCTGATTGGAGTAAGCCTTGCTGAATAGCTGCAAGCAATTGCTTCTGACGCTTAACCTCTACGTCCAAATCGATTGCAGGCGCTTTACCGAAGATTTTTCCTTCGATCATTTGCTGCAGTTCACTACCACCAAATTCTGTCTCTGTTTGACCGATAATGTAGATCGCATCTCCAGCTTGTTTAAAGCCTGGCGTCGTCACTTCTTTTAAATCATGGACGATTCCGACAAGACCAATTGTCGGTGTCGGGTAGATCGGCACTCCATTGACTTCATTCGAAAGCGAAACGTTGCCACCAATGACCGGCGCGTTAAGTTTACGGCAAGCTTCCGATATGCCGTCTGCAGATTTTTCAAGCTGCCAGAACACTTCTGGTTTATCCGGGCTCCCGAAGTTCAAACAGTCCGTCAATGCAATCGGCTCAGCTCCTGAACAAACGAGGTTACGCGCAGCTTCTGCGACTGCGATTTTTCCGCCGGTTTCCGGATCCAAATAAATGAAGCGTGAATTACAATCCGCTGTCATCGCAATTCCTTTATTCGTTCCTCTGACACGGATAATCCCGGCAGACGCTCCTGGAGCTAATACGGTATTTGTGCGAGCACCCGTATCGAATTGGTTGTATACCCACTCTTTTGATGCAATTGTTGGACGTTGCAATAAATCGAGTAAAATTTCCTTTAAGTTTTCTACTTGAGGTTCTTTATTTTCAATCGCTTGGTTCACCGCAAAGGATGCAGGTTCTTTGGATTCCTTCTGGTAGCTCGGCGCGTCTTCAGCAAGCAAATCTGCAGAGACTTCCGCCACCACTTCTCCTTTATGAAGCAAGCGCAACATTTTATCATCTGTTACTTGACCAATTGCCGCTGCATTGATTCCATATTTCGTGAACAATGCAATAACTTCTTCTTCACGTCCTTTTTTCACGACGATCAGCATCCGTTCCTGTGACTCGGACAGCATCATTTCGTATGCCGTCATATTGTCTTCTCGCTGAGGTACCAGATCCAAGTTCATCTCCACGCCATAGCCTGCTTTCGATGCCATTTCTGCTGCTGATGAAGTTAGACCTGCTGCACCCATATCCTGGATACCAATCAAAGCATCGGATTTCACAAGTTCCAAGCAAGCTTCCATCAACAGTTTCTCAATGAATGGATCTCCTGCTTGCATGACCGGCAATTCTTTCTCTTCTTCGATAGATACTTCAGAAGAAGACATCGTTGCGCCGTGAATTCCATCACGTCCCGTTGTTGCGCCCGCATACAGAACTGTATTGCCGACACCTGCTGCCAATCCTTTTTGGATATCTTCGTGATTAAGCAATCCAACCGCCATCGCATTGACTAGTGGACGCTTGGAATAGCATTGATCAAATTGGACTTCCCCAGCCACTGTCGGGATGCCCATCGTATTACCATAGCTCGCAATCCCTGCAACTGCTTCTTCAAACAAAAACTTATCGCGCGGCTCTGTCAAATCACCGAAACGGAGCGAGTTAACCAATGCAACCGGACGTGCGCCCATGGAAAATACATCGCGGATAATCCCACCTGCACCTGTTGCAGCTCCAATGAAAGGTTCAATAGCTGACGGAGAGTTATGAGACTCCATTTTGAACACAGCAGCTTGATTGTCACCGATATCTACAATCCCTGCACCTTCACCTGGTCCCTGAAGTACGCGTTCACCTTCAGTCGGGAATTTACGCAATACAGATTTGGAACTCTTATAGGAACAATGCTCCGACCACATAGCGGAAAATAGACCGGTTTCCGTATAATTCGGAGTGCGTCCAAGCTTTTCCACTGCACGCTCGTACTCTTCATCTGTCATGCCCATCTGAAGATACAGACGTTGTTCCTTAATTTGTTCAGCCGTAGGTTCATGATTAATTGACATGCTGTTCACTCCAATTGTTCAAGATTGAATGGAATAACGGTGTTCCACCTGTACCGCCGATGATTTCCTCAACTGCTCGTTCCGGAAGTGGCATCATTCCAAGAACATTGCCTTTATCATTGGTGATGCCTGCAATAGCTGATATACTGCCGTCTAGATTTTCATCCGCATAAGTGAAAATAATTCGGTTTGTTTTTTTCAGTTCTTCCACTGTCGCCTCATCCGCATAGTAATTGCCGAAGTCGCTTGCCACAGGAAGTTGAATTGTTTGGCCTTTTGCATAGTCTTTTGTGAAAACAGTGTTATTGTTTTCCACCTTCACCGTTTCAAGCGCAGAGCGGAATTTGAGGCTGTTATTGCGCAAAAACCCACCCGGAAGAATACCAGTTTCCACTAAGATATGAAAGCCATTACCTACGCCAAGAACCGGCTTCCCTGTTTCTGCAAACGCCTGAAGATGTTTGCAGGCAGGTGAGCTTTTAGCTAACGCACCTGGGCGCAAATAGTTTCCATAAGAAGTGCCTGTCGGTAATAGAACCGCATCGAAGTAATCGAGTTGATCGGCTTCAGTATGCCAAACGTACTCTACTTCTTGCTTCACAGTCTCCTCGACCGCATAATACATATCTAGATCACAAGTAAGACCTGGGAATACTAGGACAGCGAACTTCATTTGCCGGCGACCTCCCCGATTTCAAAGCGATAATCTTCAATGACTTTATTGATCAATAACTCATCGCACATTTCTTTCACACGTGCTTCTACAGCTTGTTCAGAACCGTCCATCTCTAGCTCGATCAGTTTACCAACCCGTACACTTTTCACTTCTTCAAAGCCCATTTTCTGTAGTGCATCTGTTGTCGCGATGCCTTGTGGATCTACAACACTTTCACGTAATGTTACATAAATAGTTACTTTCGTCATTGTTGGTTCCTCCCAAAGTGGAAATAGTTGTGTAGTGCAATTTATTTAGTCTTCCCAAATACCTGATTGTTCAATTTCAAGCAAAGTGGCTTCTACGTTATTTGTCATCATGGTAACGTGACCCATTTTGCGTTTTTCTTTCGCTTCTGCTTTACCATATAAATGAATCGACCAATCTGGATAATCTGCAATGCGCTGTTTAAGCGGCTCAACATGTTCACCCAGCACATTTACCATTACGACGGAATCCCATAACTTCGGATCGCGCAACGGCCATCCACAGACAGCACGGATATGTTGATGGAATTGCGAGATATTGCATGCTTCGATTGAATAATGTCCAGAATTATGCGGTCGCGGTGCTAATTCATTGATAATAATTTCACCACTCGGCAATACAAACATTTCGACTGCCAAGGTTCCTACCAACTCAAGTTGACTCGCGATTTTCTCTGCTTCCAGTTGGGCCTGTTGCAAAACCTTTTTTCCTACACGAGCGGGCACAATTGATTCATGCAGGATATGATGTCGATGAATATTTTCAGCAATCGGCAGACAATAGGATTGACCCGCAGGATTTCGCTGTATGATTACTGAAATTTCTTTCTCAAATGGAACGAACGCTTCCGCTATACAAGCCGAATGTTTAAAAAGGGATTGAGCCTCTGTCAATTGCCCTTTTGATTCTAGCTTGACTTGCCCCTTGCCGTCATAGCCGCCAAAAGCAGTTTTGACGATGCATGGAAAACCGAGTTCATCGATTTTGTCTGTTAACTCTTCATACGTATCCGCTGTTATGTAATTAGCAACCGGAGCCCCAGCAGCTCGGATAGCTGCTTTTTCATGTATTCGATTTTGCGTAATGCGGACTAGCTCAGCTCCTTGAGGAACATACGCTTGCTCCGTTAAACGTTTCAAACCTTCATAATCAATATTCTCAAATTCAAAAGTGATCACATCGCTGACTTCACGCAATTCAGCTAGTGCTTCTTCATCATTATAAGAAGCCACAATCTCGATATCTGCTATCTGACCACAAGGTGAATCAGTTGTAGGATCCAACACTGCGATACGAAATCCAGCTTCTTTCGCTGCAAGTCCCATCATTCTTCCTAACTGTCCACCACCGATAATCCCTATCGTCTGTCCAGGCTTAATTAATTTCACTCTAACTCACCACTGCTTTCCAACGAGACTTGTCGCATTTCATCACGTCTTTGCTGTAGTTTTTTTCGCAACTCCGCATCTTGTACGCTAAGCATTTGCGCAGCCAGCAGTCCTGCATTAGTAGCACCCGCTTTACCGATTGATACGGTTGCCACGGGAACCCCGCCAGGCATTTGTACGATAGATAATAAAGAATCCATTCCATTCAAGGCTTTGGATTGTACCGGAACACCGATAACAGGTACCAGTGTTTTTGCTGCAACCATTCCTGGCAAATGAGCGGCTCCGCCTGCACCGGCAATAATAGCATGAAGTCCCTTTCCTTCTGCCTGTTCTGCATATTCGAACATAAAGTCAGGCGTACGGTGGGCTGAAACCACGTTCTTTTCATAGGGAACGTCTAGCTCATCCAATATCTCACATGCATGCTTCATTGTTTCCCAATCACTTTTACTGCCCATAATCACACCGATCTTCGGTTCCAAATCCAATCCGCTCCTTCAATCCATACTTTATTATCAATATCATACAAAAAAAGGTCCTTGAAAACTCTACTTTTCACATGCACAAAAAGCAGAACTTTCAAGGACCCTTAACAAAAGAAGGCAATAGCTGAATATTCTTCTGCTATCACACTTAGTTATCCAAGAAAAATTGCTTTCCCACATAGTGTAGACATTTACGGTGTCTTGGTAGAAACGCTGCAGCCAATTCTGCGGCATATACGGGGAACTCATTTACTCTTATTATAGTAACAATTAATATTTAATTCGTCAACTAAAAGACGAACATTGTTTAATAACTCTTTTTCAATCATTCGTCTTTTGAGCATTTAATGAATGAAAACATACCGGCTTCTCATTCACTTTGATAGTATTAGCTATTTTTAACTCCTTGAAACTGCGTCTGCTGCTTAATTGGAATGTACTCCTCTCCCACTTGTTCAAACAGAGGCTTCTCCCTCCTAGCCACTACGCTATAACCTAAACCTTGTATTCGTTCCACACATTGTTCCAATGTTTCATCGTCCTGTTTATCAAACCATATTTTTTTAGTACTCATTTAAATAGCTTTCCTCTTTTCACACTCTTCACCCAGAAGCCGCCATGTATTTTCTTTGGCTCATAGGAAATGATAAACGCCTTCGGATCAAGATCTGTTATTGTCTTGTAGAGCTGCAATTCATATTTACGCGGTGTCAAAATCTCCATAGTTGAACGGCCGCCGCTTAATCCGTTAGCCGACCAATCCGTCACCCCATATCCCGCTCGTCGCAATACTGCAGGCATTTCTTTATCAATATCTGAAGTAATCACATTGACCGTTATATAACCTAAGGCCAATCTCTCTTCAATTTTAGATCCTATCACTACACCTGAACCATACCCCAAAGCATAAGCTATTAGGTTTTGAATTTGGTCTAAATTGTCAAGTACTAAACCAAGTCCGATGACATAGATGACAATTTCTATCATACTGACAACTGCAGCAATATATCTGTAGCCTTTTAACGTCATTATCATACGGACTGTAAAAAAGGAAACATAGACAATATTGATTACAAAGATTATTAACACCATTCCCATAGCAACTTCTCCTTTCTACAATAGGGTTTATCGTATCGCGCCTCACTAAATAATTCAAGGAAAGTCTTTTAATACTGATTTAGCTTTTACACGTCTATCTACGTATCTGCATGACACTCTGAACATTCAATAGGATGAGTAACTCATGCATTGTATCAAGGACCCTGAGACCCGCACTAAATACTCATCGAATCATCATAATCCACGACAGTACGAGCCATTCGCCTTTCACGCCACACTTTCCGTCTTTGCAAACAAATCAATCTCTCACTGCGCTCACCCACAGCTTCATTCAAGACAGGCTCCCTTCATTCTGCATATCCTTATACGAAAATACAAAAAAGCCATTCACTATGATGACCATAGTGAATGGCTTCGCATGCCTAGCAACGTCCTACTCTCACAGGGGGAAGCCCCCGACTACCATCGGCGCTGAAGAGCTTAACTTCCGTGTTCGGTATGGGAACGGGTGTGACCTCTTCGCCATCGTTACTAGACAGATGAGTAAAGCTTGTTCACTCAAAACTGAATAAAAGACATTGTGTACCTCAAGTAGTACTTCTTAAAATAGGTTAAGTCCTCGATCGATTAGTATCTGTCAGCTGCACACGTCGCCGTGCTTCCACCCCAGACCTATCCACCTCATCATCTTTGAGGGATCTTACTTACTTGCGTAATGGGAAATCTCATCTTGAAGGGGGCTTCATGCTTAGATGCTTTCAGCATTTATCCCGTCCATACATAGCTACCCAGCGATGCCTTTGGCAAGACAACTGGTACACCAGCGGTATGTCCATCCCGGTCCTCTCGTACTAAGGACAGCTCTTCTCAAATTTCCTGCGCCCGCGACGGATAGGGACCGAACTGTCTCACGACGTTCTGAACCCAGCTCGCGTGCCGCTTTAATGGGCGAACAGCCCAACCCTTGGGACCGACTACAGCCCCAGGATGCGACGAGCCGACATCGAGGTGCCAAACCTCCCCGTCGATGTGGACTCTTGGGGGAGATAAGCCTGTTATCCCCGGGGTAGCTTTTATCCGTTGAGCGATGGCCCTTCCATGCGGAACCACCGGATCACTAAGCCCGTCTTTCGACCCTGCTCGACTTGTAGGTCTCGCAGTCAAGCTCCCTTATGCCTTTGCACTCTACGAATGATGTCCAACCATTCTGAGGGAACCTTTGGGCGCCTCCGTTACTCTTTAGGAGGCGACCGCCCCAGTCAAACTGCCCACCTGACACTGTCTCCTGCCCGGATCACGGGCATGGGTTAGAAGTCCAATACAGCCAGGGTAGTATCCCACCAACGCCTCCTCCGAAGCTGGCGCTCCGGAATCCAAGGCTCCTACCTATCCTGTACAGGCTGCACCGGAATTCAATATCAGGCTACAGTAAAGCTCCACGGGGTCTTTCCGTCCTGTCGCGGGTAATGCGCATCTTCACGCATATTATAATTTCACCGAGTCTCTCGTTGAGACAGTGCCCAGATCGTTACGCCTTTCGTGCGGGTCGGAACTTACCCGACAAGGAATTTCGCTACCTTAGGACCGTTATAGTTACGGCCGCCGTTTACTGGGGCTTCAATTCAGAGCTTCGCTTGCGCTAACCCCTCCTCTTAACCTTCCAGCACCGGGCAGGCGTCAGCCCCTATACGTCACCTTACGGTTTTGCAGAGACCTGTGTTTTTGCTAAACAGTCGCCTGGGCCTATTCACTGCGGCTCTCTCGGGCTATTCACCCTACCAGAGCACCCCTTCTCCCGAAGTTACGGGGTCATTTTGCCGAGTTCCTTAACGAGAGTTCTCTCGATCACCTTAGGATTCTCTCCTCGCCTACCTGTGTCGGTTTGCGGTACAGGCACCTCCCGCCTCGCTAGAGGCTTTTCTTGGCAGTGTGAAATCAGGGACTCCGGAGACAATTCTCCTTGCCATCACAGCCTAGTGTTATATGAGAACGGGATTTGCCTCGTTCTCCACCTCACTGCTTAGACACGCAACCAACTGCGTGCTCACCCTATCCTACTGCGTCCCCCCATTACTCAAACGGCGGGGAGGTGGTACAGGAATATCAACCTGTTGTCCATCGTCTACGCCTATCGGCCTCGACTTAGGTCCTGACTAACCCTGAGCGGACGAGCCTTCCTCAGGAAACCTTAGGCATTCGGTGGAAGGGATTCTCACCCTTCTTTCGCTACTCATACCGGCATTCTCACTTCCAAGCGCTCCACCAGTCCTTCCGGTCTAGCTTCAACGCCCTTGGAACGCTCTCCTACCATTGACTTGCGTCAATCCACAGTTTCGGTGATCCGTTTAGCCCCGGTACATTTTCGGCGCAGCGCCACTCGACCAGTGAGCTATTACGCACTCTTTAAATGATGGCTGCTTCTAAGCCAACATCCTGGTTGTCTGGGCAGCGCCACATCCTTTTCCACTTAACGGATACTTGGGGACCTTAACTGGTGGTCTGGGCTGTTTCCCTCTCGACGATGGATCTTATCACCCACCGTCTGACTCCCAAACATAAATCATCGGCATTCGGAGTTTGTCTGAATTCGGTAACCCGGGATGGGCCCCTCGTCCAAACAGTGCTCTACCTCCGAGATTCTTTCGTTTGAGGCTAGCCCTAAAGCTATTTCGGAGAGAACCAGCTATCTCCAGGTTCGATTGGAATTTCACCGCTACCCACACCTCATCCCCGCATTTTTCAACATACGTGGGTTCGGGCCTCCAGTCAGTGTTACCTGACCTTCACCCTGGACATGGGTAGATCACCTGGTTTCGGGTCTACGACCCCATACTCATGCGCCCTATTCAGACTCGCTTTCGCTGCGGCTCCGCTTTCTCAGCTTAACCTTGCATGGAATCGTAACTCGCCGGTTCATTCTACAAAAGGCACGCCATCACCCATTAACGGGCTCTGACAATTTGTAGGCACACGGTTTCAGGTTCTATTTCACTCCCCTTCCGGGGTGCTTTTCACCTTTCCCTCACGGTACTGGTTCACTATCGGTCACTAGGGAGTATTTAGCCTTGGGAGATGGTCCTCCCGGATTCCGACGGAATTTCACGTGTTCCGCCGTACTCAGGATCCACTCTGGAGGGAATGCACTTTCGACTACGGGGCTGTTACCCACTGCGGCGGATCTTTCCAGATCGCTTCGTCTAATGCATTCCTTTGTAACTCCGTATAGAGTGTCCTACAACCCCAGGAAGCAAGCTTCCTGGTTTGGGCTCTTCCCGTTTCGCTCGCCGCTACTAAGGGAATCGATTTTCTTTCTCTTCCTCCGGGTACTTAGATGTTTCAGTTCTCCGGGTGTGCCACGATCACGCTATGTATTCACGTGAACGTACTGTCCCATTACGGACAGTGGGTTTCCCCATTCGGAAATCTTCGGATCAAAGCTTACTTACAGCTCCCCGAAGCATATCGGTGTTAGTGCCGTCCTTCATCGGCTCCTAGTGCCAAGGCATCCGCCGTGCGCCCTTTCTAACTTAACCTATAAAAGGTCCAACGTCTCTCTAGCGATAGAAAGAACGAAGGTTAAAAAGTTTACATGAATCAAACAAAATGTTCGATTCGGTTGATTACTTGATTACTTTCAATGTCGTTTTATCCAGTTTTCAATGAACAAGTCTAAAGAAAAAAGCTTTGAACACTCAAAAAATGAGCCTTCAAAACTGAACGCAAAACGTTAACGTGACGGATCGAAGATCCATCTTCCGAATGCCAAGATGGCATACTATCCTTAGAAAGGAGGTGATCCAGCCGCACCTTCCGATACGGCTACCTTGTTACGACTTCACCCCAATCATCTGTCCCACCTTCGGCGGCTGGCTCCCGTAAGGGTTACCCCACCGACTTCGGGTGTTACAAACTCTCGTGGTGTGACGGGCGGTGTGTACAAGACCCGGGAACGTATTCACCGTGGCATGCTGATCCACGATTACTAGCGATTCCGGCTTCATGCAGGCGAGTTGCAGCCTGCAATCCGAACTGGGAACGGTTTTGTGGGATTGGCTCCCCCTCGCGGGTTTGCAGCCCTCTGTACCGTCCATTGTAGCACGTGTGTAGCCCAGGTCATAAGGGGCATGATGATTTGACGTCATCCCCACCTTCCTCCGGTTTGTCACCGGCAGTCACCTTAGAGTGCCCAACTGAATGATGGCAACTAAGATTAAGGGTTGCGCTCGTTGCGGGACTTAACCCAACATCTCACGACACGAGCTGACGACAACCATGCACCACCTGTCACCGCTGTCCCCGAAGGGAAAAGCATGTCTCCATGCCGGGCAGCGGGATGTCAAGACCTGGTAAGGTTCTTCGCGTTGCTTCGAATTAAACCACATGCTCCACCGCTTGTGCGGGTCCCCGTCAATTCCTTTGAGTTTCAGCCTTGCGGCCGTACTCCCCAGGCGGAGTGCTTAATGCGTTAGCTGCAGCACTAAGGGGCGGAAACCCCCTAACACTTAGCACTCATCGTTTACGGCGTGGACTACCAGGGTATCTAATCCTGTTTGCTCCCCACGCTTTCGCGCCTCAGCGTCAGTTACAGACCAGAAAGCCGCCTTCGCCACTGGTGTTCCTCCACATCTCTACGCATTTCACCGCTACACGTGGAATTCCGCTTTCCTCTTCTGTACTCAAGTCCTCCAGTTTCCAATGACCCTCCACGGTTGAGCCGTGGGCTTTCACATCAGACTTAAAGGACCGCCTGCGCGCGCTTTACGCCCAATAATTCCGGACAACGCTTGCCACCTACGTATTACCGCGGCTGCTGGCACGTAGTTAGCCGTGGCTTTCTGGTAAGGTACCGTCAAGGTACAGGCAGTTACTCCTGTACGTGTTCTTCCCTTACAACAGAGCTTTACGATCCGAAAACCTTCTTCACTCACGCGGCGTTGCTCCATCAGACTTTCGTCCATTGTGGAAGATTCCCTACTGCTGCCTCCCGTAGGAGTCTGGGCCGTGTCTCAGTCCCAGTGTGGCCGATCACCCTCTCAGGTCGGCTACGCATCGTGGTCTTGGTAGGCCGTTACCCCACCAACTAACTAATGCGCCGCGGGCCCATCTCACAGTGACAGCCGAAACCGTCTTTCAACATCTCTTCATGCGAAGAAATGGATTATTCGGTATTAGCCCCGGTTTCCCGGAGTTATCCCCATCTGTAAGGTAGGTTGCCCACGTGTTACTCACCCGTCCGCCGCTAATCTTTAGGAGCAAGCTCCCAAAGATTCGCTCGACTTGCATGTATTAGGCACGCCGCCAGCGTTCGTCCTGAGCCAGGATCAAACTCTCCATAAAAGAGAAATTCGAGTTAGCTCGATTTCTTGCTGGCATCATTTAAGATACTCATTTTGTTTATGTCACCGGCAGAGCCGATGCACAAACGTATAATTCGTTAACGTTTTGCTGTTCAGTTTTCAAGGTTCATCGCAGTCGCTTTCTTGACTGTTCCACTACTATAACAAAGATTTTTAAACACGTCAACACTTTTGGACAACTTTCTTTTAAAAACATGTTTATTTTTAAGTCTCACTGAAAACCTCATACTAAAATAAAGCAAATCTCTACAAACAATCTTATAAAACATCAAAAAAACCGTTCCTCTGTTATCTGTTAATTGAAGGAACGGTTTCTTCATTTGTATTCTCTATTTAATGTATATGAAATACAAAATAAATATCACGAATAACCCATACATTATTGGATGTATCTCTTTTCTCCTGCCGCTAACCAGCATAGTGATCGGATAAAACACGAAACCGATTGCGATACCCGTTGCGATACTATACGTCAAAGGCATAGCGATGATCGTAAAGAATGCAGGAACGGCAATTTCAAAACGAGACCATTCGATGTTCCCTAACGTGGATACCATCAATACGCCTACAATGATTAAAGCTGGTGCAGTGACTGCTGGCGTAATAACTAGTAGCAATGGTGAGAAGAATAAAGCCAATAGAAATAACACCGCGGTAACAATAGAAGCAAAGCCCGTTTTTGCACCTGCTGCGACACCTGCTGTAGACTCAATAAAAGACGTCGTAGTAGATGTTCCCATTACAGCTCCTGTTACCGTCGCTAATGAATCCGAGATCAACGCTTTGCCCGCACGCGGCAAACGATCATTTTTCATTAAACCCGCCTGCGTAGCGACCGCGACTAATGTTCCCGCTGTGTCGAAGAAATCAACAAACAAGAACGTAATGACAATGACCAGGAACTGAGTCGTCATCAATGAAGAAGGTTCATTGATGATGGCATCAAACGCTGCACCAAATGTCGGTGCCACCGAAGGTATTTTATCCACCACTTTGTGAGGTACTTCTATCAAGCTGACAAACATACCTAAGACCGTGGTCATAATCATTCCATAGAAGATAGCACCTTTGATTTTACGTACCATCATAATGATAGTTACTACCAATCCAAAAATCGTTAGCAATGTGGGACCAGCTGATAAATCACCCAATCCAACCAGAGTATTCTCATCAGCTACAATGATTTGGGCGTTCTGCAATCCCAGGAACGTAATGAATAATCCAATCCCAGCACCCACTGCAAATTTCAGTTGGGCAGGAATTGCGTTGATAATCAATTCACGCAGACCTGTTAATGAAAGAACGATGAAAATCAAACCAGAAAACAGAACACCCGTTAAACCTGTTTGCCATGGAATTCCATAAGTTAAAACAACCGTGAAAGCAAAAAACGCATTTAACCCCATACCAGGTGCTAAGCCAATTGGATACTTGGCAATTAACCCCATGAATAATGTTCCGACTGCAGCTGAAAGTGCTGTTGCTACGAACACTGCCCCTTTATCCATTCGCATGGAATCAGGTAGATCGGGTATTACATCCAGCGACAACATAATCGGGTTGACCGCCAAAATATAAGCCATTGCTAAAAATGTAGTGACTCCCCCAATAATCTCCCGACGATAATTGGTACCTAGCTTATCAAACTCAAAATATTTTTTCATTGTGACCTTCCTTATGCTCATTATGTAAAAAAAGAGGCATACGAAATCAGTTCGTATACCTCCAGTCAATCCAATAGAAAAAACTCTTCTATTCAGGATCGTAGTCGAAACATTTACGGTGTTTCGGTAGAGACTTCCAGGCCATATTCCTAGCGTTATACGATCGTATTCAATTGTAATGCAATGCCGGTTTTCATTTCAGCTGCACATTTAGTTATAGACAGTCGGCGACTGCATTTTTTTAATTACAATATAATAAATAGTAGCACGATATTGTTAAATATACAAAACAATTTTTGTTCATTAAATACTCCAATTATTTACACGTCAGGAGATATTTTCAGCCTTCCCTGTTATTCCTCAATCGCCGCCATTTTTATAAAACCATCAAGCGGCGGATTGCCCGTTTCATCAAAACAACGGTTTATTCATTAAACATCTTTTCAATCCTGGTGAGCTCTATTTTCTCTTCTTCTTTTCGATAATCGCGATACTCATTTTCTTCAACTATTTGTATCAAACCGTTTTGGAAAAAATGCAATAACCTCACCGCTTCTTTTATGATCTTTGATTTCACATTACTCAATATTTCTCTTTTACTCTTAAATTCGTTTTCATCCCATTCACCTTCATGCTTCAGCTTAGGAATTCCATCAATTCCCGTGATATAACTAAGCCCTAAATACCGCAAAAATGAGTATCCACTGCAATAATCATCATATAACTGTTCTAAGTTTTCTACGATATCTTCTTTTTCATATATGATGTTTTCCAAAAGCGCAATAATCCTCTTCTGTTCAAATTCATCAAAAGGAATTTTCGGCTCAAGCAGCCTGTCTAAATCATTTTTTATATGTTTCTTTCTATAATCCAGATCTAGTAAGTCGAAGTAAAAATCTTCGCCGTAAACAATTTCAATATCTTGTGCTCTATAGAGCCATTCTTCAAACTCTGAAATACTGATGAGTCCTTTATAAATTTTATAAAACTGTTTTTGTATATTCGTTTTACTGTTCACACTTTTAATTTCTCCTCAATTAATGATTACCTCTCACCTATAATGCCCCTGCGCCGATCTATATAAAAACTCCCACTACTTGATATTATCAAATAGAAGGGAGTTCAACTTACCTATAAAAATTTGCATGTGAAGACAAAGATTACTCCCACTCAATCGTGCCAGGTGGTTTTGCCGTAATATCATATACAACACGATTCACTTGGTCAACTTCTGTTGTAATACGCGTACTGATTTTTTCCAATACATCCCAAGGTATACGTGCCCAGTCGGCCGTCATACCATCAACCGAATGAACTGCGCGAATACCAACTGCATAGTCGTAAGAACGCTTTTCGTTACGAACGCCGACACTTCGAATATTCGGAAGGACTGCGAAGTATTGCCAGATTGAACGGTCGAGTCCTGCTTTTGCAATTTCATTACGCAAAATCCAGTCTGCATCGCGAACAATCTCAAGCTTGTCCTCTGTAATTTCTCCAAGTACACGAACTCCTAGTCCAGGGCCCGGGAATGGTTGGCGATGAACGATTTCATCCGGCAAACCAAGCTCTGCACCAACCGCGCGAACTTCATCTTTAAATAGCGCACGGAGAGGTTCGATTAATTCAAAATCCATATCTTCCGGTAATCCACCGACATTATGATGTGATTTGATTGTAGCGGAAGTTGCTGTACCGCTTTCGATGATATCTGCATAAATTGTTCCTTGTGCCAGGAACTTAATGCCGTCCAATTTTGCGGATTCTTCATCGAAGACATAAATGAATTCATTGCCGATAATTTTACGCTTTTGCTCAGGGTCCGTAATGCCCTCAAGTTTGTCCAAGAATCGTTTGCGTGCATCCACTTTAATGAAATGCATGCTGAATTGTTCACTAAATGTCTTTACAACACTTTCAACTTCGCCTTTACGGAGTAGTCCATGGTCGACGAAAATACAAGTTAGCTGATCCCCAATTGCACGGTCGATCAAAGCCGCTACTACTGATGAATCAACTCCGCCGCTTAATGCGCAAAGCACTTTACGATCTCCAACAGTCGAGCGGATTTTTTCCACTTCAATTTCAATGAACCGTTCCATTGTCCAATCGCCTTTTGCTTTACAAATATCAAATACAAAATGACGCAACACTTCTTTGCCTTGTTCTGAGTGGTGAACCTCAGGATGGAATTGAACTCCATAGACCTGTTGCTCGTCGTTTGAAATCGCTGCAATATTACCAGCAGAATCTTTTGCGGACGCAGTGAATCCTTCGGGTAATTGCGCAACATGAGCGCTTTGCCCCATCCAGACGCTTTGCTTCTCTGTTTGCCCAGCAAACAATGTAGATGTGGTATCTGCCGTAATGGACTCTTGTCGGTAAGTGCGATCTTCCAGCTTTTCCAATGTACCGCCAAAATGATTCACGATTAGCTGATTCCCATAATTGACGCCTAAGACAGGAATACCTAATGTGAAGATTTCTGGATTGATATCATAAGCAGCAGAATCCCCAACGGAAGATGTGCCACCAGAAAGGACAATACCAACCGGATTCATTTTCTTCAATTCATCAACAGTCGTTGTATGTGCATGAAGCTCACTATACACACCGAATTCACGGATCGTTCGCGTGAGAAGCTGATTATACTGACTGCCGTAATCGAGTACCACAATTTTTTCTTGTTCGACTAACAAAGGAGCGTTTGACAACTGATCCACCTCTTCCAATTTAATAGTGCCGATTCATGCCTCAATCACAAAAGACGCGTAAGAAAGTAACTTTCCACGCGCCTTTTCCGCCAAAGAATACATATAACGTAATACAATGGCAGTCAACGTTCGTTATAGCAAGATATATGAGGTCATATCAAGCATTCATTCGCTACATATTTTACGCATGTTTTTTAAAAAAATCAACAAGTTGAACTAATGATTAAATCTTCCCACACTTCATTTAATTTAATCCAATCCTGCGACGTCCGATCATTTCCGTAAATTGCCTTTTCATACGCATCTGTCAGCATATGCATACGTTCGCCACCGTATTGTTCATCAACTAGTATGGCGTATTGAGAGAGTGTCATTCCTGGCTCTTTCGGCAAGCCAGCGCGTGATAATTGTTTTACTAGTTGGATGTACTGCTGTTCGAATTTCTGCCAGCCATCCGGTCGCTTTCGAAGTTGCTTCACTCGCCATTTCGGCAGCCAGCTTCTTCGCTTTTGATAAGCAAATACTATACCGCCAACTAATAAAAGTACAAGTACTGCATACAACCACCATTGAGTGAAGAACCATATGAATTGTCCTTTCAACTTGCTGAACATCGATGGTGTTGTGTTCTTCTTTTTCTGTTGCTGTTCTTTTTCTACTTGTTCTTTTTCTGGTTTCTTCTTAATTTGCTCTTCTTCATCTTTAGTTACGACGTCAAATTTTATTTCAGTCGGATGGGTAAATCCTATTGTCGGCTCAAAGGGCATCCATCCGACATCTGGAATATACGCCTCTACCCACGAATGAGCCTCATCATTCGTCACGCGATAGACAGTTTTTCCCGACGCTTTATACGAAAGCTCACCTGGTGCAAAGCCTTTCACCCAACGTGTCGGAATCCCTGCTGAACGCAACATTACAGCCATAGATGTTGAAAAATTATCACAGTACCCTTTTTTCGTATCGAATAAAAATTGGTCTACATAATCCTGATTGGGACTTGGATATGCTACATTCTGTGTCTCATAAGTAAAGCCATTCCTTTTAAAATACTGTTCCACCGCTTTGGCTTTATCATACACACTCGTTTCCTTCTCCGTAATAGACAAAGCCAAATCTTTTACACGTTTTGGCAATTCGTCAGGAAGTTGCATATAGCTATTCAAATTTTCCGGCGCAGCTTCATACGCGATCATTTCAGTTTTCTTTAAAGTAGACATGGAATACTTAGGTGTTACGTACTCCACTTCATAATTATCCAATTCTTCTTGGACACCCATCAGCATATACAAACGGTTTGCATCTATTTCGTGCATGATGGAAAGCGACTCTGGATAGAAAAACTTTTGCGTACCGTAAGGCGAAACCAAGAACGGCAAATGCTCTGAGAATTGTAATTTCGCGTAGGACGGCTCTGCATCTTCTGATTCCCATAAATCTTCATTTGTATGCAAGATTTCAGAATCGGACTCTTGATTTTGTACCCAACCTTTAGACGTGTACGTATCCTTGGTCTCAATTCGCCAATACTGTCGTTTTTGCACATCCGCCTCAAATACCAACTGATGGTCTTGGACGAAAGCTCCGCCCAATTGTGAATCGTCCGGGTCATAGCCGGCCTTTGAAACACCTTCGCCATCCTTATTCCCTGACATATCACTCATCGATAATAAAAAGGGCACGGGATCAGGCCAAGCGGGCGGGTGAACAGGGGCATTCTTCGATAGCAAACCAACAGAAGCAACGAGTAGTAACAACGGTAATGACAACAGCAACAATCGTTTCGGACGAATCGGAATTCGTTCTTTTCCTGTCAATTTAATGAGTGTTAAATAGCCAACAATCAACAGTCCCACCATCATAATCCGAACGATGGAAGCGGATGCATCATATGAACTGAACGTATCGAGCAGCGCGATAAACACAACCGTGATCGCAAAAAACATCATCATGCTATTGCGCACTTCTATCCAATGTCGTATTAAATACGAAATCATCCAAATTAATGTATATAGTAAAACAGTGCGAAATAGATTCGACAGCTCGCCTATATCGCCTTGGAATAAAAACATCAAATTCTGTTTAAGATCTATGAAAATAAGGCCGATCGACTCCATAGAGTAAAACAGTTGATCAAAATATATGTAGTGGAGTGTCCACAGTATATAAAGGAGTTGTAATGGAGCATTTAGCCACCAAGGCACGTCGAATAAAGCTAAGACAAAGAATAATAGTAAATAAATAAGGAAAAGAGAAGGATAACCGAAGTCGGTCAACTCCATGATCGGTATAAACCATTCCCAAAGCATTACAATGCTCAACGCGTATAAAAATACGAGTACCTTCCAGTTCAAATTGTTTTTTTTCAAGATGTCACCGCCTCTTTCAGCGCAGATGAAACATTCGTTTTACTGATAATCTGAACCGTAATTCCCAGTCGTCTGACCTGCTCAATTATCACTTGAAGATTTTCCGATTCATCGTTCTGGGTTACAAAGCACACAACGGAAGCTGGATTCGGGCAGAACTGAAGAACACTATGGATAAACTCCATTCGCAAATTCCCTGTAATGACCAGCAACTTACTACTCGCATCCATTTTCTGTAATGGCATTGAAACGCTCCCCGTCCCATCTGATTGGATCTTCGCCAAATGAACGAGTGCTTGCTGCATTTGATCGCCCGATTGAATCGCCGGAAATACCGCAGGCCGATCCCCGCTAATCATCAAAGTAAGCATAGCTTGATGATTTCTGGCTGCGGTTAGGATGGAAGCTGCGAGTTCCACTGTGTCCTCAAACGTTTCCGAAGAAGAACTGTCCAGTAACACTGTATACTGTTCAGAGTGCTGTTCGTCGAATTCTTTCGTCATAAGTTTATTCGTACGCGCAAATGATTTCCAATGAATCCAAGACATCCGATCACCTGCAGCATATTCTCGGACGCTTGACGGTATAGTCGCATCTTTTGCCAGCATGTAGGCAGACATCTTCTGTCCTTCACTTGTTCGTGAATTCGCTGATTCATACAGCACATCGGTCATTTTCGGGTACACCAGAAATGAATCTTGGAGCGCATAGACGCGTCGCTTTCGAATCCAATTAAAAAAGTCCACCACTTCAATTTCCACAGCTTTCAACCGATATTCGCCACGCTGAATATTCGTCAGAGTATATGAATATTCGTACCGTCTTCGAAAGCCCCACAACACGATTTGCTGTACTGTCCGTTCCTTGTTGGCATGCTCTCTTTTATCTATAATTACTGTATACAACAAAGGCATCGGCAACTTTCGTTCAATAATCAAACGAACGATTACCCGTCCCCCGCGTGTCAATTGTTCAGCTGAAATCTTCCGTTTCACAGTGAAATCTCGTAACGGATAAAAATAAAGCAGGATAGAATACAATACAAATGGCAACAGCATATAGAAGATAAACCAACTGACGAATCCACCTTGAAATTTCGCAAAAATATAGGACGCTACACCAATCCCAACAACTCCGACAATACTACCAATCGATTTTAAGCGCTTAATCAGTTGCTTCATACAGAAGTTGGCCGCTGAACTGGCACTTCCAAACGAGATAAAACCTGTCGGATGAGCTCACTTGGGTCCATTCCTTTATATTTAGCTTCTGGCTTTAAAATCAAGCGGTGTGAAAATGCGTAGGGAGCTAGAAACTGCACATCATCCGGTAAGACAAATGAACGACCTTTAATAAATGCATATGCTTGACAGGCTTTCATGAGTGCGAGAGACCCCCGTGGACTTACGCCTAACGACACAGATTCATGATGACGCGTCGCTTCAGCACAATCTACTATGTAGGAAACAACCGTATTGTCTACAACGACTTCTTGGACTTTCTGCTGCAATTCCAATAACTCTTCTATCGTCACAATAGGTCCTATCTGCTCAATCGGTGTTTGCTGCTCTGCCCGCTTTAAAATATCCATTTCTTGTTGCTTTGATGGATAGCCCATTTTCAATTTGAAAATAAAACGGTCCAGTTGAGCTTCCGGTAACGGATACGTCCCTTCATATTCAATTGGATTTTGCGTAGCCATTACGAAAAATGGTTTAGGAAGTTGAATCGTCGTGCCATCTACAGTAATCGATGCCTCTTCCATGCCTTCCAATAAAGCTGCTTGTGTTTTCGGTGATGTCCGATTAATCTCATCCGCCAACACAATATTGCCAATCAGTGGGCCAGGTCGAAATTCGAACTGCATCGTTTGCGGATTATAAATCGAAACCCCCGAAACATCGGACGGCAATAAATCGGGCGTAAATTGTATTCGTTTAAATTGTGCACCAATCGATGTTGCAAGCGCTCTCACTAACATGGTTTTTCCAACGCCCGGCACATCCTCAAGCAGCACATGGCCACCCGCCAGCAATGCCGTAATACTTAACTCCGCAACTTCTCGTTTGCCGACAATGACTTTCTCTATATTCCCCAGTACTTGTTCGATCCACTGTGAATGCATATCGTTTCCCCCTCAATTCACTAACTCATCCCATTTATCTTTATTCAGCAGGTGTTCAAACACCCGCTGAATGAGGATAATACCTTCGGCGGATGTCACAGATTCTGAAAGGAGTGAATCGGACATGCTCGATTCAAAATCTGGACGCAATTACGCCGAGGCGTAATTGATCTGTATTAAACTATCATACCTGAAACTATTAGGTCCGACAAACAGAAAAACTGCCGCCTTCTGTTAAACAAAAGGCAGGCAGTTCTTATTTCCAAAAGTCATCGAATACTGTAATCGGTAAGTGTCGTTTGTGAGCAGACCGCAAATAATGCCCTTCTATTCGCTCGCGTGCCTCATCAGAGACTTCTTTACCTTCCAAATAGTCGTCAATTTCATCATACGTCACACCCAGTGCAATTTCATCGGGTATAGCCGGTTTATTCCCCTCGAGGTCAGCAGTCGGGATTTTATTGTACAAGTGCGGCGGACAATCCAGCGCCTGCAACAGCTGTCTTCCCTGACGTTTATTCAGGCGATAGATCGGCATAAGATCCGCCGCACCATCCCCGAACTTCGTGTAAAAACCTGTAATTGCTTCTGCGGCGTGATCCGTTCCAAGAACAACGGCATGATGAACTGCTGCCACTGAAAATTGGACTTTCATTCGTTCACGGGCCTTTTCATTCCCTTTATCGAAGTCCGTAAGATGCAGGCCCGCATTGGCAAGGGCGCGCTCACTGGCATCTACCGCTTCTTTTATATTCACGGAATAGACGATCGATGGCTGGATGAAATTTAACGCATCCTGACAGTCATCTTCGTCAAACTGGACACCATATGGCAAGCGAACCGCATAGAAGCGATAGTCTTCTTTACCCGCTTCTTCATTCAACTCGTTTATTGCCATTTGTGCAAGCATGCCGACTAACGTTGAATCTTGACCGCCCGAAATCCCTAAAGTAAAGCCTTGCAAAAATGTATTCTTCTTCAAATAAGCTTTTAAAAATTCAATGGAAGTCCGGATCTCTTGCTGCGGATCGATTTCCGGCTTCACTTTTAGTGCTTGGATAATTTCTTGCTGCAATGTCAACGCTCCCACTCCTTTGCTTCATTTAAAGTTATTTACCATCTCATGAACTTCTTCAATGTTACGTCTTTTATTGTCCCAACATTTCTGACTGAGATCGACAGGATACTCCTCTGGATTTAATGAACGTTTATATTCTTCCCATAACAGTTCGAGGTTCTGTTGTGCGTATGCACGGATGTCATAAACGGCCGGATTCTCATAAATCACTTCACCTTTACGGATCACTTGTTCATGTAAATTGACCGCCTTGAAATTCGTAACAAATTTCGAGATGAATGTGTGTACCGGATGGAACATTTTAATCCGTTCCTCTTGTGTCGGATCCTCGTCATGCATCGTAATGTAATCACCCTCCGCTTTGCCGTTTTCCAGATCTATAATCCGGTACAGTTTTTTGCGTCCTGGTGTTGTCACTTTTTCCACATTGGCCGAGATTTTAATTGTATCTTCCATCTCACCATCACTGTTTTCAATAGAGACAATTTTATAGACCGCTCCAAGTGCAGGCTGATCATAAGCAGTAATCAATTTGGTGCCGATCCCCCAAATATCAACTTGCGCGCCTTGTGCTTTTAAGTTCAAAATCGTGTATTCATCCAAATCATTGGAGACGACAACTTTCGCGTCCGGGAAGCCCGCTTCATCAAGCATACGGCGAGTTTCTTTTGACAAGAACGCAATATCTCCGCTGTCGAGCCGAACACCGATAAAATTGATGCTGTCGCCAAGTTCTTTGGCAACTCTAATCGCAGTAGGTACACCGATTTTCAAAGTATTGTAAGTGTCCACTAAAAATACGCAGTCCTTATGACGTTGTGCGTAGACTTTAAAAGCAGTGTATTCGTCTTTATACGCTTGAACGAATGAATGCGCATGGGTACCGGAAACTGTCAGGCCAAAGCGTTTTCCAGCCCGCACATTACTCGTTGATTCGACACCGCCGATTACAGCAGCCCGTGCTCCCCAGATCGCCGCATCCATTTCGTGCGCACGTCGACTGCCGAATTCCATAACGATATCATCCTTTACAACCTGCTTAATCCGACTAGCTTTCGTGCTGATCAACGTCTGATAATTGATGATATTGAGCAATGCCGTTTCAATCAGTTGTGCTTCAAGCAATGGTGCTTCAATACGAATCATTGGTTCATTCGCGAAGACCAGCTCGCCTTCTTTCATGGAATAAACATCCCCAGTAAAGCGAACATCTTTCAGATACTCCAAAAAGTCATCAGCAAATCCAAGTTCTTCACGCAAATATGCTAAGTCGCTTTCAGTAAATGAAAACTCCTGCAAATATTTCAATACATGTTCAAGTCCTGCAAAAATAGCATAGCCATTTCCAAACGGGATCTTTCTGAAATACAATTCAAAAATAGCTTTCCGTTCGTGTATGCCATCCGCCCAGTAGGATTCCGCCATGTTTAATTGATAAAGATCTGTGTGTAACGCTAGGCTATCGTCTGAATATGATGAGGTCATAGTCGTCTCCTTCTTCCGCTGCAATGATGGTACCATTATACACTATTTCCCCTTTTTCTTCGTAAAGTAACCATCTTCGTCATAATTCATTCTTGAAACTTTTTGACTTTCACTTCGTACAGAAGTATAAGGAGTGATAATATTGAATATAATCTTGCTTGTGTCCGTTATCGTTGTTTTCGGCTTTTTAATTTTAACTAAGTTAGATGCCATTGAAAGACGCCTGGCTCGGCAGCAGTCAATGCTGAATCAATTGACACAAAATTTCCCCGAGCCGCCTGCAAATGATGAAATCCTTTCATTGATCCATGCCGGTGAGAGTATAAAAGCAGTGAAACTATCAAGAGAAATGTATGGTTTCTCTTTATTGGAAGCAAAAGAATATGTAGATCGATTAAAAGAAGATATATGAGAAAAAACCTTCCTAAGTTGGAAGGTTTTTCAATGACAATCAACAGTCATTTACTATTATATAAGCAGCTTTCACAGGACCATGTACTCCGATTACCAAATTCATTTCAATGTCTGCAGAGTTACTGGGACCCGTAATGAAGTTGATGCAGGAAGGCACTTGTTCGCCGTTATCGATTTTCTCTCGTATCAAGTCTGCCGCCTGGGTGATTCTTGGAACGAGCGTACTTTTCGGAATGATCGCGATATAATTCGTAGGCAACAAGCTAACGGAACGTCCTTTATCAGAACTGCTTAACAGCACGACGGTACCCGATTCCGCAAGAGTCATATCACTGAATGTAATTCCAATATTCGCTTGTTCCGCCAATTCGATATTCTTCTCACCGAGTGTAGTGTCCCAGCTATTCACTTCTATATTTTCCGCCGGCCATTCATTTTCAATTAAATTGGTCAACCCGTATTTGTCAAAACGCTCATCTTTCCATAACGACAACGGTCCACCGCCGTATAATTTGACGGCTTCAGCCAAGGTTTTTGGAAGATCTGCCAATTTTGTCTCAATTAAATCCGTATGAATTTGCAGACATTGATTGCGCAGCACTTCTAACAGTTCATCTGCTGAAGCGTCCTTTAATACCGCGCGTTGCGGCTGATGTTTCCACACGGGTTTCTGCACGTTCAATTTAGGTTCCCGACCTAAACGGGTGGCAATTTCAGTAAGGAAGGTGTCTCGGTTTCGAATCGTTCCTGTCATGATTATTTGCCTCCTTTCTGATCATAGAACCAATCTCGGAAACGTTGATTGCCTACAGCAGGAAACTCACGCAAGTCCGTCCACTCTTTAAGCGGACCCGGTCCTTTTGAGATGCGATCGTTTTTCGTCAATGGTCTCATCGCAGTGGAAGCAACTTTCGCTCCCATGGAATACAACGGATTGGATGAGGCTCCAATTCCAAACGCTTTCATTGCAAGTCTTTCGGAAATCGGTGCTCTGCCTTCTTCTTCCACGATGACTTGACGATGCTGATGAAGCAACTCATGAAGCGGAATCTTTACCGGACACGCATCCGTACATGCTCCGCATAACGTAGAGGCATACGGCAGTTCCTTGAAATCATCATAACCGCCAAGCAAAGGTGACAATACTGCACCAATCGGCCCCGAGTAAATCGAGCCGTAAGAATGCCCGCCAATATGACGATAGACAGGACAGACGTTGACGCAAGCAGCACAACGGATGCATTGCAAAACTGATTGGAATTCAGTACCTAGAATTTCCGAACGTCCATTGTCTACGATCACTAAATGAAATTCCTCAGGACCATCCACATCCCCTTCGCCTCTTGGGCCTGTCAACGCAGTCACATAGCTTGTCAATTTTTGACCAACCGCACTGCGTGTCAAAAGGCTGACCAGTACTTCGAATTCTTCAAAGGAAGGAACGACACGCTCCATACCCATCACTGTAATCTGTGTTTTCGGCAATGCGGAAACAAGCCGTGCATTCCCTTCATTGGTCACGAGACTGATCGATCCCGTTTCTGCAATTGCGAAATTACAGCCAGTAATGCCGATATCCGCTGCCAAAAACTCTTTGCGAAGCTTTTCACGTGCATGTAATGCCAGTTCCTCCGGCTTGGATGTTTTATTATAATCCAATTTCTCCGCAAAAACATCACGGATTTGATCTCTATTTTTATGTAGCGCCGGCGCTACGATATGAGATGGCGGATCGTGATCATCCACCTGCAAAATGTATTCACCTAAATCCGTCTCAATGACTTCACATCCAGCTTCTTCGAGAACTGAATTCAAATTAATCTCTTCCGTCACCATAGATTTAGATTTAACGACTTTCTTACCTTCTTTTTTCTCTACAACGTCCCGGATATATACGCTTGCTTCTTCCGCCGTTTTGGCAAAGAATACACGGCCGCCACGTTCGGCTACATTTTCACTGAGCTGATGCAAATAGAAGTCAAGATTTTCTAGGACATGCTGACGGATTTCTTCTCCATGAGAACGCCATTCCTCCCAGTTTCCGAGCTCTTCAGCAGCATCCAATCGACGACCGTGCAACCTTTCTTGTGCCCCTGCCACTGCCTTGCGCATAAAATCATCTGAAATATTATCTTTCGTTCGATCCGTAAAGTTTTTCGTACTGAATTTCATTGCCATAAAGCTTCACCTCATTTCTGAATTACTCGTGACTATTCAATACTTGTGCTATATGCATAACACGGATCGGCTTTCCTGTCCGTTCCGCACGTCCTCCAATATTCATCAAGCAGCCGCAATCCGCCCCGATTAAATAATCAGCCTCTGTTTCAATCGCACTGTTTACTTTTTCATCTACCATCTGTTCAGAAATGTCACCCATCTTGACCGAAAACGTGCCGCCAAAACCACAGCAATTATGAGCGTTCGGTAACGGAACCATTTCAAGACCTTCGACTTGCTCAAGTAATTTTTTTGGTGCTTCCTTGACGCCTAGCAATCTAGTCATATGGCAGGATGGATGATAAGTTGCTTTCCCAGATAGTTTTGCTCCGACATTCTCTACTTTGAGTACATCTACAAGAAACTCTGTGAATTCATACGTTTTATCTGCAAGCTCTTGAGCTTTCGTTCTCCATTGTGGATCATCTTTGAAAACTTCAGGATACATCTTGAACATCGTTGCGCATGATCCAGATGGCGTAACAACAAATTCCGCGCCATCAAACGTTTTGATCATATTTTTCATCGCCGATTTAGAATTTTCCACGTAGCCACTATTGTAGGCAGGCTGCCCGCAACATACCTGGCCTTTGGGGAAGGATAATTCACAGCCTTGCCTTTCCAATACTTCTACCATGTCTTTTCCTGCATCTGCATAAAACATGTCTACGAGACATGTAATAAATAAGCTGACTTTCATTTTCATTCACCTTTCTGGGATAGACTTTTCAGAGTCAACAGGTCATCAGATGACTTATAGTTATTTCATAGCATACTACAAAACTTTCAGGTTTAATAGATGTTCTCTATATTTTCTGTTAAAAAATTTCACCCGATTGCAAATCGGGTGAAATTGGTTACTCGCTTAGCGAGCGCATATAATTAGATAAAACCGATTCTACGTTAAACAAATGTTCTTTCATACTTGTAGCGGCTAGATCGGGTGATTCATTTTTAATTGCCAAGAAAATTGCTTCATGCTCTTCATGCAAACGGTCTACAGTCGTCGTTTCAGTGTACAGACAAATTCGGCGGGTTTCCCTCATCGATTCCCCCATCAGGTCAGATACTTGATTCATCAAACTAACCAAAATAGGATTTCCGCTGGCCCTGGCAATAGCAAAATGAAAGTCTAAATCTGCTTTTTCTCCGAGAAGAATATCTCCTGCGTGTTCTTTCATTTCGTTCAAGGCTTTTTCCATCTTAATTAAATCTGCTTCCGTACGTTTTTCAGCAGCAGCATATGCAGCACCGGCTTCTAATATCTTTCTGACCTCTAGTAAATGAAAGACATCTTCCTCGCCCATTAACATCGCACTATGCAGAGGGAACACCAAATCATCTGATGAAAATTCCATAACATATGTCCCTTCACCTTGACGCATTTCAATCAATCCCATTGCACGTAAAGAAGTCAATGCTTCGCGAATAGCTGAACGTCCCACATTAAAGCTTTCCGCCAATTGCTGAACAGATTCTAGTTTATCTCCTGGCTTCAACTCCCCCGAGCGGATCGAATTCAATAACGCTTCAGCTACTTCTTCATATATTTTCTTCGGCTTGATTTGCTTATATTTCAAGAATCTTCACTCCTGTCTTCTACTCTCATTATAATCCATAATGCATTATTATGACTTAAAACGTGTAAACAAAGCATGTAATCTAAAAATATAAAAAATTGCTTGTCTTTTAATATGGTAGTCTATATAATCGTGAAAAGAGTTATCAGTCATTAGGTCATCAGATGACCTAATGATCTAACACTATTTGAAAACGCTTTCCAATCTAACCTATCAAAAAGGAGGCTATTTATTTGAACTTATTGATTTTATCGCTGATTGCTTTATTGCCTATTGTCACGATTTTAGTTTTTCTCGTCTTATTGAACTGGCCTGCTAGCCGGGCTATGCCTATTGCTCTCGTCGTCACTGCTCTCATCGCTACATTCATCTGGGGAACAAAGGGTAATATCGTTGCAGGGGCTGCATTTAACGGTTTAATTACTGCCTTGGAAGTTATATTTATCGTCTTTGGCGCAGTGTTACTGTTAAATACCATTAAAGAAAGCGGTGCCATACATACGATTCGGAACGGTTTCACTTCGATCTCGCCTGACCGGCGAATTCAAGCAATCATCATTGCGTTCTTATTTGGTTCCTTTATCGAAGGTGCATCAGGTTTCGGTACGCCCGCTGCTGTTGCTGCCCCACTATTAGTTGCCGTTGGTTTTCCGGCGCTAGCTGCTGTCATGGTATCACTCGTTATTCAAAGTACTGCCGTTTCTTTTGGGGCCATTGGTACTCCAATACAAATCGGCGTAAATACTGGTCTTGCGGATCAACCAGCCGTTATGACGGCATTGGATAAAATGGGTATGAGCTTCCCGGAGTACTTACTCCAAATCACTACCAACACGGTTTTGATCCATGGCGTAGTCGGCTCATTGATCCCATTATTTTTGGCAGCTTTACTGACTCGCTTCTTTAGTCCCAGCAAGTCATTCCGTGAAGGCTTAAAAGTCTGGAAATTCGCTCTATTCGCAGGGTTGGCCTTCACTATTCCGTATTTCCTGATCGGCCTTACATTAGGTCCTGAATTTCCTTCTTTACTTGGCGCACTCGTGTCATTGATCATCGTCGTTCCTGCTGCTCGTAAGGGATTGTTCATGCCTAAAACAGAAGATTCGTTTGAATTTCCACCTCGTGCCCAGTGGGAGGAGGATTGGTTCGGCAAGCTGAACCATGAAGCTGCCAAGCCTTTGGATGAAAGCCGTAAGATTTCTATGTTAAATGCATGGATGCCATATGTCGTACTTGCAGTATTACTCGTCCTATCGAGAACGGCAGAGCCTTTCGAAAGTTTATTGAAACACTCAGCTATTACGTTGAAGTTTGAAGACATGTTCGGTTCAGGTATCACCACGGTCTCGACACCTTTATTCTTGCCTGGCTTTTTCTTTATTGTAGCTTCACTGTTTGGTTACTTCTTTCATCGAATGAAACCTAGGGAGTATTTATCAGCATGGAAAAGCTCATTTATCACGGCGGTAACCGCGGGGGTGGCACTGATCTTTGCTGTACCGATGATCAAAATATTCTTGAATACTTCGCTTGCAGCAGGTAAAGCAGCGGCTGATAGTACATCATTAATAGGCGAAAACATGCCGTTAGTTTTAGCTGAAAGTGTCTCTGTCGTCGCTGGAGATTTCTGGCCGCTCGTTGCTCCAATTGTTGGTGCGCTCGGCGCTTTCATAGCAGGAAGCAATACGTTCAGTAATATGATGTTTTCTCTGTTCCAATTCGGCGCCGCGGGCAATATCGGTTTGGATACGACACAAGCCGGAATTGTCGTTGCAATGCAGGCCGTGGGAGGCGCTGCCGGTAACATGATCTGTGTGCACAATGTCGTTGCAGCTTCGGCGACAGTTGGGTTAATCGGTAAAGAGGGTCTGTTGATTCGCCGTGTACTGTTCCCGCTCAGTTATTATTTATTGGCAGCTGGATTCTTCGGCATGGCATTTATCCACGGATTCCTAAATATCTGGTTGATCCTCGCTATTGGAATTATGGCGGCATATACCATCAAAATGGCGACAGATAAACGGATGTTGTCAGTAGAATCATTGCGTCAACCATCGTAATTATAGAATGCAAAAAAGAGCCACTGATTGGCTCTTTTTTGTCATGGTTAAATTTTATTTACTCGGTTCGCGTCTACTCTGATACGTTACGTACTTCCTGCAACCTATTTTTAATAATGAATACTCTCCACCTTCTGGCACTTTTCACATTCTCTATGTGTCGAAGTTTCTATATATTCATGGATACATTCGGCTTGCAACTTATATAACTTTTCCTCTAATTCACGTAGACCTTGGCGCTGCACAACAATATGACGAACTAACTGTTTTGCTGAAGTCATCTAACCCACTCCTAATCAAAGATAGATTTTAGCACCAGATCTTTTGAATTCTTCCGCTTTTTCCTGCATTCCTTTTTCGATTGCCAGATTCTCTTCTGGACTATTTTTATCCACGTACTTTCGAATGTCGTGAGAAATACGCATACTGCAGAATTTCGGCCCGCACATTGAACAGAAATGAGATACTTTCGCCCCTTCTGCCGGTAACGTTTCATCGTGATATTCCATCGCTCGTTCTGGATCTAGACTCAGATTGAATTGATCTCTCCAACGAAATTCGAAGCGAGCTTTGGATAATGCATCATCGCGCTTTTGTGCATTTGGATGGCCTTTCGCTAAGTCTGCTGCATGGGCAGCTATTTTATATGTGATGACACCTTCACGAACATCCTCTTTATTTGGTAATCCGAGATGCTCTTTTGGCGTTACATAGCACAGCATCGCAGTCCCGAACCACCCGATCATCGCAGCACCAATTGCAGATGTGATGTGGTCATACGCAGGCGCGATATCTGTCGTCAACGGACCTAATGTATAGAATGGTGCCTCCTGACAAACTTCCATTTGTTTATCAACATTTTCCTTAATTAAATGCATCGGTACATGCCCAGGTCCTTCGACCATCACTTGCACATCGTGCTTCCAAGCAATTTTCGTCAGTTCACCAAGCGTATCCAGCTCAGCAAATTGCGCTTCATCATTAGCATCTGCAATCGATCCCGGACGCAAGCCATCTCCCAATGAAAATGCGATATCATACTGCTTCATGATTTCACAAATTTCCTCGAAATGCGTGTAGAGAAAACTTTCTTCATGATGAAGCATGCACCATTGCGCCATAATCGAACCGCCACGTGAGACAATGCCTGTCACTCGGTTAACCGTCAGCGGTATATAGCGTAGCAGTACCCCCGCATGAATCGTGAAATAGCTGACGCCTTGCTCGGCCTGTTCAATCAATGTGTCGCGGAAGACTTCCCATGATAAATCTTCCACTTTTCCATTCACTTTTTCGAGCGCCTGATAGAGCGGAACTGTCCCCACCGGTACAGGGGAATTTCGGATGATCCACTCACGTGTCGTATGGATATTCTTACCTGTCGATAAATCCATAATATTGTCCGCACCCCAGCGTGTTGCCCACGTCATCTTCTCCACTTCTTCTGCAATCGATGAAGAGACTGCGGAATTTCCGATATTCGCATTAATTTTGACATGAAATTTACTGCCGATAATCATAGGCTCTGCTTCGGGGTGGTTAATATTGGACGGAATGATTGCCCGTCCTCTCGCAACCTCATCGCGTACCAACTCCGATTCAACGCCTTCACGAATCGCAATGAACTCCATTTCAGGTGTGATCATCCCTTTTCGTGCATAATGCATCTGCGTAACATTCTTTCCCTTTTTAGCTCGCAGCGGTTTGCGCTTCAATAAAGGAAATTGCGCATCGTTATTCATTTGCTCTATTGAACGATAGCCATTATCCTGTGGTTTTACTTGTCTTCCTTCATATTCTTCCACGTCATTACGTTCCCATATCCAATTTTCCTTAATGGCTGGAAGTCCTTTTTTAATATCGACTTCATAGCCTGCTTCCGTGTATTTTCCGCTCGTATCATAAACGCGGAACGGTTCATTCGGAAACTCATCTTGCTCTGTCACGGTTGGTGATAGTTCAATTTCGCGCATAGGTACAAGCAAATCGGATCGACTTCCTTGTACATATACTTTTCTGCTTGCCGGAAAACAATCGTGAATGTGGATCTCTTTTTCTGTCGTTTGTTTCATTTGTCATCGTCTCCTTTGTGAGGGCAGACCATGACTCCATCCGAGTAAAGGGAATCAGCAGCACAAAAAAAGACCAGCTCCATAAAAAAAGGACCTGGTCTTTCAAAAACGCACAAAAGTACGCTGATTGATAGATTGAAAACTTCCCCACGCTGGTACGAGCCAGATCAGGTCCAAAGAGTTCGGAATGCATTTTACTCATCCCATCTCAGTCCAGTCGCGCTGGACACCCCTAGTTATGATTATTGAATTGTCGAACAACTATAGTTTATCATAGAGTAATGCTTTGTCAACTAGAGGAAGTAAAAGAATTACCTTCCATTCGAATCAACCGATCTTTCAGTTGCTGACCATCCCGGTAGCCCGATAGACTTCCATTTTTTGCGATGACCCGATGACATGGGATGACAAGCAACAACGGATTCTTTCCAATCGCGGAAGCAGCTGCTCGAATTGCAGAAGGATGACCGATTATCTCGGCAATGTCTGAATATGTCACCAATTGTCCATACGGAATATCTTGAAGCGCTTTCCACACCTTGTTTTGAAATGGTGTGCCTGACCAATCCACGGAGCATGTGAAATCTTGCACTTCTCCAGACAAGTAACTTCTCACTTCATTTGCGTATTCAGCTAATCTGTCTGCATTTTCCTTCACTTCGCCAGCGCCATATTGTTTGGTGAGCCAACTCTTCATTTTTTCCTCAGCATCTTCAGCTAAGCCTACATAGAGAAGGCCCCTTTCAGTCGCTGCCATTGTTACGTTCCAACCTTCCACATCAAAACTTGTCCAATAAACCAGTTTCCCCACTACCTTTCTATTAGCCAAACAGCTTCAATCCAACGGCCCCTACTATAATCAATGACAAAAAGAAAATCCTTTTCACACTTGCAGACTCTTTAAAGATTAGAATACCAGCCAGGACTGCCCCTGCCGCTCCCAATCCTGTCCAGACTGCATAAGCCGTACTCATTTGAATATCGCGCATCGCTAACGATAAAAAAACAAAGCCGAAACTGAATACTCCAACTATGAGTAGGAGACGCTTGATCGTACGTTTCTGCAAGTAATAATTGATGCTTATAACCCCAAAGATTTCTCCAAGACTGGCAATCGCTAAATAAACCCAAGCCAACGTCAACTGCCCCCTTCTTGATTCGCTTCATCCGACTGCTCATCTGTAGTCAGTTTGATACCAACAACCCCGATGACAATCAAACAGATAAATGACAGCGTAATCCAGGTGAAGTCCGCGTGGAAAACGAAAATATCAACTAATAGAATGGCTGCAGCGCCTGAACCGGTGAAGACAGCATAAACAGTCCCTGAAGGCAATTTCTCACATGCCTTAATAATGAAATAAAAACTAAATATAATCGCGCCTCCAGTTCCGATCCAATGCAGAAACGTCTCCGAATAGCGCAGTCCCACCACCCAAAATATTTCTACGACCGCAGCTAAAGCGACATAACTCCAAGCCAAAGTTAACGTCTCCTTTCATTCGCTCTATAGTGTCTATTAGTATAACAAACCTTTCAGTTAAACGAAAAAAGCATTCCTAGTAGAAGTAAGCTTGCATCTGCTATGTTCGCATGATAGAATGAATCCACTAATAATTTTTCCTATATTAAGAATATTCTTATCGAGAGAGACGGAGGGATAGGCCCAAAGAAGTCTCAGCAACCAGCCAGCTTGGCATGGTGCTAATTCCAAGGGTGAACACCGCCTTGAAGATGAGAATACTGAAGAAAATGTTGTATGTTCGAGGGCCTATTCGAAATGAAGAGGCTCTTTTTTATTTTTCTGAAGGGGATGGATACTATGACAAACAATGAATTAGAAACAAGATTAGTCCAGCTGGGGAATAACAGCGATAAGAAAACGGGCGCAGTCAATACACCGATTTATTTATCAACAGCTTATCATCACGAAGGGTTAGGTCAGTCTACCGGCTACGATTATACGCGGACAAAAAATCCGACTCGTTCTATTTTGGAAGACGGCATTGCCGATTTAGAATCCGGTGATCAAGGCTATGCCTGCAGCTCCGGAATGGCAGCTATTCAACTAATCTTGTCACTGTTTAAAACAGGTGACGAAATCCTTGCCCCTGAGGACCTGTATGGCGGCACCTATCGTTTATTCCAACAGTATGAGAAAACCTATCAGATTTCTACACACTACCTAACATTTGAAGATGTTTCAGAAGTTGAACAAGCAATTACAGATCGTACAAAAGCGATATTTTTGGAGACACCTACCAACCCGCTTATGCTGCAGATTAACGTCGCAACTTATGCAGAACTTGCTAAAAAGCATGGCCTGTTGCTAATTGTTGATAATACGTTCCTTACACCGTATTTCCAACGACCGATTGAGGAAGGTGCGGATATCGTTATCCATAGCGCTACGAAATATATCGGTGGTCATAATGACGTGCTTGCTGGTCTTGTCGTAGCAAAAGGCGAAGAACTTTGCGACCGCTTGTTCACGAACCATAATGCGAGTGGCGCTACACTATCTCCGTTTGATTCATGGCTCGTAGTCCGCGGTCTCAAAACACTCCATTTGAGAATGAAGCAGCATGACGCGAATGCAAAAGAAATGGTAGCCTATTTGAAGCAAGAACCTTTAATCGCAGATGTCTTGTACGCCGGCATCGGCGGTATGCTCTCGTTCCGCGTACAAAACAGCGAGTGGGTAGGACCGTTCTTAGAGAATATGAAACTCATTTCCTTTGCAGAGAGTCTTGGAGGCGTCGAAAGTTTCATCACGTATCCAACAACACAGACGCATATGGACATTCCGATTGAAGAACGGAATCGACGCGGTGTCGATGATCGACTCTTGCGCTTCTCAGTCGGGGTGGAGGATGCGGATGATTTAATTGCCGATGTCAAACAAGCACTGTACGCTGCGAAAGAAGCAGTAGAAGCCGTAAATATTCATTAATCCCTTCTCCTCTTGCGTTCAAGTGCAAGAGGATTTTTTCTTTCCTAGCAATAAAAAAGACATCCTAGAGAGAAGGATGTCTGTTAAATGCTCATTGAGTTTGCTGCCATTTCTTCTTTTCCGCTGAGTAAACAACTGTTGCCGGCACTACAATAAATGCCAATGCCGCCACACCTGCCAGCATGCCCGCCCACTCTTTACTCCCTAAGGAAAACCCGGCAGTCGTGCCTATGCCAATACCCGCTATAATTGCCAATGTAATCAACTTATACATAACAAGATCCCCGACCTTTCAAGTTAAAGATTCCCCAAAGGTTCTGAATAATTCGTTGTATTTAGCATACTCTAGTTGAGAACAATTTTCAAGTGCAAGTGAGAACCTTTTTCAATTCGAATGCTATCGGTTTATTCTACTTCACGATTAACTTGAAATATGCATATTAGTCCAACAAAAAAGCTGCATTGCTTCGGGGCGGCTGTACTTTAGCGTGTTCTTTGTTCTCCCCAAAGAAAAAACTGCCCTAAAAGCCATTTCTGACTTTCAGGACAGTCACTTTTCAACTATTATTTTTCCAACAGTTTTAAGGATTCTCTGTTAAATGCCGGGATATCATCAGGCTGACGGCTTGTGACTAGCTGATTCTGACAGACAACGACTTCTTTGTCTGCGTACTTTGCACCCGCATATTCCATATCGACACGAATCGATTTGTATCCTGTTGCGTCACGACCTTCTAATGTTTTCGCCGTGATCAATAGCTGTGGTCCATGACAGATAGCAAAAACTGGTTTGTCGGCATCCATGAATTCTTTGACAAATTTTACAAAACGATCATCTGCGCGCAAAATATCTGGGGAGAATCCACCTGGGATAAATAAAGCATCATAATCTGATGACTTCGCATTGTCAATTCCTTTATCGACTTTTACTTTCGTGTTTTCTTTCATACCGGTAACTGCCGATCCAGCTTCCGTCCCAATCACTTCGACTTCATGTCCAGCATCTTTATAGGCTTTGGCCGGCTTCGTATATTCTGAGTCCTCAAACATGTCTCCTAGTACTGTTGCGATCTTTGCCATTGCTTACCACTCCTTATGTGATGTTCTAGACCTACTATTCCACGAATTAAAAGATCTAAACATCGCACGGCTAAGCTGTCTCTTATCCTCAGTATCTAAATTTACGGTCGTATTCGTTTCATCTTTCCAGAAAATTTGCCTGCTTATATCAACTTGAATCTCTGTGCATATTCCTGGTACTTTTCTAATTACATTAGAAAAAAACTCGTTTAAAAAAATATACCAATGATGACAAGAGCGGCGATAATAAGACCCCCAACGGTTTGGACCAGTTCCGTCGACACAACCGGCTTCTTCTGAAAGACATTAATCAATTCCAAGTCTTCACGCAATTGCTTCACTTCTTTACGAAGCTCTTCTACTTCTGTATTCAGCGTACTGATTTCCTGCGATTGCTTAGAAATTAGTTCATTTTTTTGCGGAGATGTTTCATTCGTATCCATAGATCTAATCGCTCCTCCAAGTTTTCTTCTTTATACGTTTTTATAACCGCTTAAGTTTCGTTTCATTGAAAAACTTTCCATTTGCATTTTCAGCTGTTCGGGTGTATTATAAATTTACAAGCTGTATTGTTCGTATGACATTAAGTTTTAACCTTTAAGCTGTAACAGGGAGTTTATTACGGAACGGAAATGGCATGCCGGGTTCCTTTTAGCAACTCGGACGTACAGGAACGTTTCTGCAAACACCCACTTCGAGGAGTGGTGGTTTAAAACTTTCTATGACTAAATTACGGCAAAGACGGCTTTTATAACGAACGAAAACACCTTTCACATGATGTGAAAGGTGTTTTTTGTATACTTGATTCAAAAAAACTCTTTAACTTAACCTAATTACGCGGCACTTCGACATGCCTGTGCACATTTACGACAAGCTTCTGCACACTTCTGACAATGATCATGGTCGTGTTTTGCGCATTCTTCCGCACATTTTTCACAAATGTCTGCACACAACTTGAGAATTTGCGCAGTAAATGGGCTTTCGCGAGTAATCGCTTGTATTGCATACGAACAACTATCCGCACATTCCCGATCCAATCGAATGCAATTCGCCATCATTTTAACGTCTTCTTCTTTTAAACACGCATCAAAGCATTGATTACAAGCCTTCACACAGTCTTCCAGTACACGCAATACGTCTTCATATTGAGAATTCATCCAATCGCCTCCAATTTGTTAATTCCTAAGTAATCTTCCCGCTTTCATTCATCTTAAACTGAGAGTTCCGTCTTGTTTTTAAAACTTCTAAAAAGTGTATGCATAAAAAAATGATTTACGCAAAAACTATACCTGAACATTATCATGATATTAAGGAGTGATTTTTTGGGTATTTTAGACGGTAATCCGAAAGATGAGCCAATGCATTATGGTGAAGTAATTGCTGTTTGGTCGTTTATGGGCTCAAATAATGGGTTGATTAGTGGGTATGAAGCATTTGTCAATCATGCCGAGGACGCAGACTTAATCGCACTGTTGGAGGAAGCGATTAAGACGATGAAAGCTGAGAATAAAGAATTCGGCAAAGTGCTAAAAGCAAACGGTATCACGCCTCCCCCCGCATTGCCAGAAAGACCAAAATCAAATCCAGAGGAAATTCCAGCTGGAGCTCGGTTCATGGATCCTGAAATCAGTGCGGCCGTCTCCATTAACGTAGGTCAAGGGCTTGTTTCATGTAGTATGGCAATGGGTCAATGCTTGCGTGAAGACATCGCCGCGCTATTCGCGAAGTTTCATTTGGAAAAAGTGGCATTCGGCGCAAAATTACTGAACCTAAACAAATCAAAAGGCTGGATTATCCCGCCACCTCTTCATATGTCATGAGCTAGCTAAAACTCCGTACTGCATTCGTGCAAGACGGAGTTTTTTTATTCACTGGCCGACCCATTAAGATGAATTTTTTTCCACTCATATAAAGCGTAATTCTGCTCAATCTATAGGTGTAGATGTCATCATCTAACAACTTTAAAGGATGTGTTTTTTAATGGATAACCGAAAAAACGATCGTCAGCGTCAAGACCAACGTCAAGATCAGCAGAACCAGCGTGAGAGACAGGATCAAGCAGAAAACATGGAGTTTGGTGAAGAGTTTAACTTCGACCAAAAACGCCAACGACAAGATGATGAGCAAAACAGAGAACGACGCAATAACCGAAAATAACTAGAGGAGACTTTCCAATAGGCCTTCTCTAATCAATCTGGAAACTAATTAATGAACGATTAGTCGATATCCAGATAATAGTGCCATCTTATTGTTAGCGTTTATACAGCAGTCAATTGGCTGGTATGAGGACGGTATCGGACCGAACTCATGCCAGCCAATTGCTGTTTTCGTTAAGACAACGAAAGGTGATCTTAATATCTCATTTCTATTTATTCTATTTGTAAATTATTTTCCATAATACATCTCTTGCCTCAATAGCCCGAAGACTTTATCCATAAGAAATCATCTGAACGTTTAAATACTCTGCGTTTATTGAGCGATTCTTACGTTCACTGATCTTTAAGAACACCTCCATAAGCGTGTTTACCGAGCTGAATATTAAATACAAACTGGGATGCCACGAGAGAGTCTTTCCGTTATCCCCCTTTTATTGTATTGTTCTTTTAGCTCCTGAAGAGTATTCTTCTCTAATTTAGAGGGCATGCGTTCGCCAGATTTCCTTCCTGTACTTCTGCCTCCACACCATCTTTTCTAGTCAATGTGCTATGACCAAGTCGTTCCTTTTCTTTAGACACTTACGGCTTAATTTCATTGCTATTTTAGTCATAATAAATCACTCCAAAAGTTAAATTGCTGCTCTAACTTTTGAAGTGCATCTCGAAAAAACTCTCGAATCAATGTCCTTCTTCGGGTCATTGATTCGTTCCCATACTCATCAACTTCACATCCACACTCACTCTAAACTCCAATTCAGGATAGGCTTCTTTCCACGTCTCATAAAGGCCATCCTTTTGCAGTCTCGTGGACCGGTAACGCAAGCCGAAACCGAAAGGATCCAATTTCTTTTCCTGCATATCCTTCAAGAGATGAAGTATTTTCTTTTTAATTTCCTCTTCTGCCATTTTGTCGTACTTATCCAATTTAGATAAGGACAGCCTTTGTTCAGACTCACCTACTTCTCCTGCCATTGTCACCTTCATGTCAATCGCCTGCGGTACTCCATTTTTCGTGATAATTTTGTACTTCATTTTAATTCTGTCAAAATTCAAAAGCAGCCTCATCTTACCTTGCTCCGTCTTATAAGAGAAACCATTAGCATCTTTGAAGAGAGAATTGTAATATTTTGTTTCGATGTTATCAAGCGAAGCGGACTCATTTTCGCCTCCAATAACCAGACTTTTATTGACAATAAGTTCTTCATGATCGCCATTTGTCGTAATAACTGGCAAGACAGGACTTATTCCTTCCATGATATAATCTCGTCTCAATTGAAATAAATACGTTGTGATAATATAAGGACTTTCCGTTCCTGAATCCCCAAAATAGTTAAATAAAGAGACAGAAGCAGGCGCTTCCGTTTTTGGCTCTGTTTTCAATACCTTCTCAGCGGATGGTCGCGCCGCCGCTACGTAGGCAATCAACTGAATATCGCCCCTTCTGGTAAAGAAGTCCATAAACGGTCGTAAAGATCCCGAAAGAAGTTCTTCGTTGATGACAATTACCTTCATATGTCCAAGTTCTAATACTTTATCAACATGCGTCTCTAACATCCTAATTGACTCTCCTATTGTTTCCCCCTCTTGAGAGAGATACGCATAGCTTGGCTGTGTTGACTCCTTAATGGCACCGTAGGGCAACGCAATTTTCAACGTAACTTTATAGCCGTTCTCCATATTTTCCGAAGGATCCACTCCAATTGCAGAGACGAATAACCGTTTATCAATATCTTTAAAGGCACAGCCAGATTGAAGAATAACTGTTCCTATCAGGAGGAAGGTCAAAAGTATGTCTTTAACAGAAGATCGTCTATATTTCAAGAGTTTGCCCTCCGTTTCACCAACATCAACGTCCCCATAAGCAATATAAAAAGGAATGGTAATGTACCGTAAAAATAGTTGATATACTTAAACAAACCATATTCTGTTATTTTAACAGCGACAACTATACTTACCGTCCAAAAAGCGATGATGAGAATACTGTTCGCTATCGTCCTTTTTTTTCTTTTTTCTAATTTATCGATTCCTAAAGCGCCTTGAAAAAATTTTAACGACACATGCCAATGAATCATAATGTTTAAGAACGCAATGGCAAGGAAAATCAAAAGGAATATAAAAATAATACGTTCGACTACTCCAAATTTCATTCGAATTGAATCCGTGGTTACAATCCATGGATAGAGAATATCTTCAATTCCATCAAAACCAATAAAGCCAATTGGGATAAAATAGGTTGTAAATAAAACGAAGAAGCCCATCCCTCCGACAATCAGTCCCTCTTTAATACCAAATTTCATTTTCTTCTTTATATATTTATTAAAATATAGCATGTCAAAAAAACCCAAGAATATATAGGAAGAGGCTGTAAATAGGGTATAATTGGGGAAGCTGTTTACATTCATAATCGCTACTCCAACATTATCCCAATCCAATTGTCGATCTAAATATACTTTTAATAAGAAATATAAAATTATGGGGACAAGTAATACAAGAATGATTTCTATTGTGTACAAGACACTTCGACCTTTCATCACTAAACCAAATGTAATAAACAGAATGAAGGTGCCGACAATTGAATAAATAGACATTTCAGGTGTTAGGTATCGGAGCAATATATCCGAATACGTAATCAACGTTGCCAACCCACTAACATACCAATTGATTGCAAAGAAAAGAAGCAACGGAACAAATAACCATTTCGATAAATATGTTTCCATTAATTCTGGAAGTGTTTTTCCAGGAAATGAACTTAGTAATCGAATCACTGACCAAGTGGCAAACACTCCGAAAATCAAAGCCAACGCCATGGAAGTAATTGCCCCATTATTACTTCCGCTTAGAAGAACCCTTGGCAAAGAGGCTGCTATATTCGCTATCATATTAGTTGTAATTAGAAAATAGACGAATCGACTCATCTCTTACCCGCCTTTAATTCCTTTTCACGATTCCACCAATACATGCGTAGGTAAGGCTGTCCTAAACTGTCTTTGTTCGACAAAAACATAATAAGCCCCAACATTCCTAAAACAAGTCCCGCCAACCCGAACAATGTCGCATAAAGTAATAGGAAAAATCGGCAGATCCTAATAGCGTAACTCATCTCATTGACCGGAATTACGAATGTAGATATGGCAACGAGGGAAACGACAATTACGATAATATTGGATGCTAAAGCAGCCTCGACAACAGCGGTTCCCAAAATTAACCCACCGACCGTTGTGGCTGTTGCACTAATCGTTACAGGAAGACGTAAACTGGCTTCCGTGAGTAGTTCGATAAAAATCAACATGAAAAACACTTCAATAAATGATGGATATGGAACACCTATCCGACTTGCTGCTACTGTAAGAGCAAGTTCTGTTCTGAATACGTCCGGATTATAGGATGTAACCCCCACATAAATTCCCGGCAGCATGAGACAAGTGAAAAGTCCGCCGTAGCGCAAGACCATAGCTCCCACCATAATCCAATAAGAATGGTACCTATCTTCCATAGATGCCATAAAGTCAAAAAAGACAATCGGCGTCACAATAGCATGCGGACTCCCATCAACCAAAATGATGACTTTTCCAGCCGTTATATTGTTAATCAATCGATCAGGGCGTCCAGAAAGAAGGCTCGTGGGGAACAGGCTGCGTTTTTTGTTATTCAAATAATATATCAACTCATCTGCAGCTTGAACCAATTCAACATCCAATGGTTGGAGTCGTTCCTTGATCTTATCCAGCACGCCCGGTCTGACTCTATCCTTATCGTAAAGAAGGGCAATACCTCGATTTGATTGTTCATCCAATTCAAGTGTCTCTACAATGAGGGATGGATCGTGATAACGTTGCCGAATTATATTGATGTTAATTTCCAAACTTTCACTCATCCCCATTTGAGGGCCATGCATAGTCGGTTCCAAATCCGCCTCTTGCACCATATTATTTGCTACAATTTTTAATTCCAGCAAGGTCAGTTGATTGTTAACCATGACCAATACATTACCTTTTGTCAGTTCGATCATTACTTCACGATCACCGGACGGTAACTTGGTTTTATACGGCAGCGAATTGATATATTCCGCGTAATGTCTTTCTTCCTTCATTTCAAAAAATGGTTTCACAATGACGGATTGCAGTTGAAGTGGGTCGACTACACTTTTCAAAAACAGAAGATGAACTTTCTTTCCTTCTATCGTCAAGGTATTTTGTACAATATCATCAGATGGTTCTAGTTTTTTGGTTAGACGTTTCATGTACTCGGGGGTATTCGGATTTTCTGTATTTTCATCCATTTTCCTGTCACTTCCTCAATGCATCTCGTATAGACCGTAGCTTGCCCGAAAGTCCATAAATTTAGTCAAAAATATCCCCTTTTCAATTCTTTCATAAAAAAATACATAGGAAATTGTTTTAGGCGGTCGGAAACTGGCTATTATATAAAAAGGACTTGATTTTTAAGGAGAGAAAGGAGGAAATGCTATGAATTTAGCAGCCATTGGAGTACCGGGGTTAATTATCATCTTAGTTATCATTTTGATTTTATTTGGACCACGTAAATTGCCCGAGGTCGGTTCTGCGGTAGGAAAAACTTTAGCAGAGTTTAAAAAATCCGCAAAGGATATAATGGATGACGATGATGACCAACCAAAAACTGAAGCACAGAAAACTGAAGTACAAGAGCAGGTGAAGTAAATGACAGTACCCACAGAAGAAAAACAAACGAATGAACACGTTGCATCTGTCGGGTCAAAAGATTCAAGTACCAACGATTCTACGATGGAGCCGACACTTGTAGAGCATTTGACGGATCTGAGAAAACAGCTGGTTAAAAGTATTGCTGTCTTTTTAGTCTTCTTCATCGGAGCTTTCAGTACGATAAATTTGTGGTTTCCTTATGTAACGAGAGGTCACAAACTTATCGTCTTGGGACCATTAGAGATCATCACCTTTTATACCACAATCTCTGCAGCGCTGGCTCTCGGTTTAGCACTGCCATTCTTATGCAATTTTTTATGGCAATTTGTGAGACCTGGTTTAAACGAAAAGGAGAGTCGATTCCTCAGTCTTTACTCGCCAGTGATGTTTATTTTATTTGCTGCTGGCTTAGCTTTTGGCTATTTCATTGTCAATCCGTTGAGTTATAACTTCCTAATCTCGTTAGGTGCAATGAATTTCGATATTTTAATTTCTGCACAAGAATATGTACGCTTTTTGCTGCTGACGACCATGCCAATCGGGTTGTTATTCGAGTTGCCAATGGTCGCTATGTTTCTTGCCGCAATCGGTTTATTGACAGGCGATACGATGAAAAAAGTACGAAAGTGGTCATATGTTGTATTGGCCGTTCTCTCTGCATTAATCACCCCGCCTGATTTTATCAGCCAGCTTATTGTACTCATTCCAATGATTCTCCTGTATGAAGCAAGCATTCGCTTGGTGATACATACAGAAAAACGTGCTCAACTGAGAGCAACAGAAGAAAGCCAATCACGGCCGGTGTGATTGGCTTTTTCATAAAATCCCTTTCCGCTTGCTTGATGAAGGGATCTGCAGTTCTTCTCGATACTTACTGATCGTTCTTCTCGATACCGTAATTCCTCGTTCTTTTATAAAGTAATCCGCAATTTTTTGATCGGATAACGGTTTTCGTTTGTCTTCTTTTGCGATTAAAGTTTGTAACAAAGATTTGACCGCCGATTGGGAGATACTATCACCGTCTTGACCGGATAATTTGGAAGTGAATAAAGAACGCATTTCGAAGGAACCAACCGGAGTTTGCATTACTTTATTTGACACTGCCCGACTCACTGTAGATTCATGCATCTCGATGCTGTCGGCTATGTCTTTTAACGTCATCGGCTGCAACGCCGCAAAACCTTCCTTAAAAAAAGATTCCTGTTTTTTCAGCATTTCCGTTACAATTCGAATAATCGTATGACGTCGCTGCTCGATACTCGACAATAGCCATTGTGCTTTTTTATGGTATTCGCTTAAATATGAAGAGAGCTCTGATTTTCCTTGCAAAGACGATACGTATTCTCGTTGCAAACCAATCTTCGGCAATCCTCGATCATTTAAATGGAATGACAGCTTTCCTTCTGTCTCTTCTACAACGATATCCGGTATCATAAATTCGGTAGTCACTAGTGAAAGTTCTGGACACGGCCGAGGATTCAATGTTAGGACATAGTCATGCAATTCATTTACCTGCAGTAAGGAAATCCCCATACTCTTCGCGATTTTCTCCCACTTTCGTTCCGCAATCAGCGTTAGATGATCACCAATAAAAGTCTCGACTAATTCGGGATATATATCACTTCTCCTAACCTGCAGCAATAGACATTCCTGTAAATTCCTTGCGCCAATACCCGGAGGTCCGATTTGTTGTAAAAGCTCGATTCCCAATTCTATGCGAGAAGGGTCCATAAATTGCATGTCTGTAGACAAGTACCCATTATCATCCAAGTTGTGAATGATAGCCTTTAACAATTGTCTTGTCTCACTATCTGGGAAACTTACATTCACTTGCTTGATCAGTTGATCACGTTTACTCTCTTCTTGCTGCTTTACCCAATCCTGTTGTTCTGCTCCATTTCCAGAACTCTTAGTAGAGATTCTTTCCTGAAAGGATTCATTTCTATCGGATTCTTTTAACTCAATCAGTGGATTTTCTAATTCTTGTTCTCTTATATATTGTTCTAAATCATAAGTGGATAATTGTAATAACTCAATGGCTTGTCGCAATTCTGTCGTCATACGCAAATGCAAATCCTGTTTTTGCTGTAAAACCATTTCCAAAACCCATTCCTCCTTAAGATTTATCCACACAATAACTTCAAAGTTGAATGCGCTTTCATTTGTCTGACTCTATCATAACATGTCGCTCAAACTTTTCGATAGAGAATTTCTCCTAGATTGTCTTATCTATCGCATCCAATCTACCTTGTATGCTATAGTCTAAATATTCGGTAGTCTTATATTTAGCATATTAACGGTTTGGAGGCTTGGATATGAATCCTTTACTTAAAAAAGCAATTCTTAAACCTTATGAATTTAATCTGTCAGCTAAAGCAGCCTGGAAACAGTATCAAGATCATGGAATACATTCAAATGATTCTATTCGTCACGAAATTTATGAATCCTGGGAGAATTCCAAGAGTCTTGGTGTAAATCCTCTTCAATCAAAAATACAAGAAGTTGTGACCCACCACGATTTAGGCAATCGCTTACAACAAAATGAACAATTATTGTCGTATGCAACCCCAAAAACCACACATATTTTAGAGTTATTAAATGAGTCACAAACTATGTTATCCATTACCGACCGCCAAGGAACTATTTTGTATTCCTGCGGAAACAGACAAACACTAAAGCGAGCTGAGGCGCTTAACATCTCGGATGGCGGTACATGGAGTGAGAAATCAGCCGGTACGAATGCCGTTGGAGTCACTTTGAAAACTAAACAATCCGCTCAAGTACTATTTTCCGAGCACTTCTGTGAAAAAAATCATGATTGGTATTGTGCGGCTACACCAATTATTGCTCCTTTTACAAAAGAGCTATTGGGAATCGTCAACATTGCAGGTTCTAATCCGAATCTCCATCCCCATACATTTAAGCTAATTATCGCAGAGACTCAAAATGTATCAAATTCAATTATGGGACAAGTATATGAAAGTGCAGTACGTGACAATCTATTTTTGAAAAATACGATAGAAGTGGCTGACGAGGCTATTTTGGTGGTGGATAGCGGAAAAAATATTATAGAAAGAAATATAATTGCGATGACCAATCCAATTATTTCTCAGGTTTCACAAATTCAATCCCTTATTGGATTGGAAGAACTTTTAATCCACACCATGAACGGACAGAATATCCTGAATGAAGAAGTGAAGATCAAACATTCAAAACAAATTTTTCGTTGCTCCATCCAGCCGCTTTCATTCCAAGATATATACTTAGGTGCCATTATCACTTTAAGGAAAACTAAATCCTTTTCAAAACATGAGCATAAACCTGCTTTAAAGAAAACTACAAATAAGAAATCTGACCCATTTCTAAATATAACTGGTTCATCTACTAGTTTTTCTTATGTCATAAAACAAGCAAAAAAGGCGGCTGCTATTGATGCGACAATTTTCCTTTCAGGAGAGACTGGTACAGGAAAGGAAGTATTCGCACAATCCATCCATCAAGCAAGCGAAAGAAGAGATCATCCTTTTATCGCAATCAATTGTGGAGCCATTCCAAAAGGATTACTAGAAAGTGAATTATCGGGATACGAAGCTGGTGCGTTCACCGGTGCCAGAGCAAAGGGAAGCCCAGGGAAATTTGAAATGGCACAGGGCGGCACCGTTTTCTTGGACGAAATTGGTGACATGCCCCTTGATCTTCAAGTTCATTTGCTACGCATTCTTGAGGAACGTGAAGTGACAAGGATCGGTAGTGCGAAGCCCATTCCAATTGATGTCCGTATCATCGCCGCCACGCACCGTGACTTATCACAATCTGTCACAGATGGCCTTTTTCGTGAAGACCTATTGTATCGTCTAAAAATTATTCAATTAACGTTACCTCCACTTCGGGAGAGAACATCAGATATCTCTGAATTATCTCATCGTTTCATCAATGAACTAAGCAATCAATTTGGAAAACAACATGTACAAATCACGGCAGAGACAGTACAATGTCTCATTGATTACCACTGGCCTGGCAATATCCGCGAATTAAGAAACGTGATTCAGCAAGCGTTATTTAATCTGGAAGGTGAAATGCTTACTCCTGCGCATCTACCTTTAGAACTAACTTCAAACTTAAAGCAAACTGACAAAGAGCAGTTACTCGAATCCTTACAAGCTGAAAATGGAGTAGTTACCCATGCTGCCAAACGTCTCGGTGTCTCACGCGCAACTATGTACCGACGAATGAAGCAATTTAATATTACCGCACGATAACCCGTCCTCTAATGGATCAACAGCCTCCTGTTGATCTGTTAGAGGTTTTTTGCTACAGTGAGGCACTTTTCTGTCTCACTGAGACACTCTGGATCCCTCCATTTAATCCGAATTTAGTTGATATATTGAATAAAACCCACAGTATCATAGTCTCTTAAAAATTTTCGTTTTTTCGGCATGCTTCTTGCAATATATAATAATGCATCATCAAAAGAGCTAATTTATTATTTCTTTAAAAGTTCATTTTATTTTCATGAAAGCAGGTGATAGAAAGTTATGGAAACATTTGATTTAGCTGTAATTGGGGCAGGTCCCGGCGGCTATGTCGCAGCAATTCGTGCGGCCCAATCGGGAAAAAAAATAGCTCTCATAGAAAAAGGTAAACTTGGCGGCACTTGTCTACACGTTGGCTGTATTCCTTCCAAAACTCTTTTGCAACATAGTGAAATGATACAAGTCATCCACAAGGCAAATGATTGGGGTATCCAGACAGGATCTATGTCGATTGATTTCCCCAAATTAATGGACCGGAAAAATCAAGTGATTGACACGTTAGCACAGGGAATTCAGTACTTAGTAAAAAAAAATCAAATTTCATTATTTCAAGGGATTGCTACAGTCACTACTGATCGAGTCGTTACAGTGAAGGATAAACACTTCAAAGCCCAAGATGTAATTTTAGCGACTGGAAGTAAACCATTTGTCCCGTCAATTCCCGGACTTGATCAAGTGGACTATTTAACAACAGACACTTTTTTCGAACTTCGGAAGTTACCCAGTACACTTGTAATCATTGGCGGTGGTGTCATTGCCATCGAGCTCGCCTTTGCCATGGCACCGCTTGGTACATCTGTCACTGTTATTGAAGTAGCAGACAAGATTTTATTGTCAGAGGACGAGGATGCAAGAAAAATTATCTTACAACGCTTGAATAGATTAGGTGTACTTGTTGTAACAAGCGCGGAGATCAAGAGCGTCACAAAAGACAGTGTAATAGTTAAAGATACAATCTATCCTTATGACCAACTGCTTGTTGCAACAGGTAGAACTCCTAACCTAGAAATAGCTAATCAACTAGATTTACAGCTTGCTGATTCGGATCGCTATATTGCAGTCAACGATCATTATGAGACGAGTACAAAACATATTTACGCGATTGGCGATATTGTAGAGGGTTATCAACTGGCACATGTAGCGAGCGCGGAAGGTTTGACGGCCGTTCAAGCAATCCTAGGAGAAGAAGTTTTACCACTGGACTCCTCTTCCATTCCACGATGTGTCTATACACATCCGGAAATTGCTTCATTCGGTCTTAGTGAACACGAAGCTTCAGAGAGTGGTTATCAAGTACGGACGACCCTCACTCCCCTATCTGGAAATGGAAAAGCACTTGCCATGGACGAGACAGAAGGCTTTGTCAAAATTATTGCCGACACAACATACGGAGAAATTCTTGGAGCAGTGATTGTTGCTCCGAATGCGACAGAGTTAATTCAGGAATTGTCAGCAGTTAAACATGCAGAAGGTACGATGTTTGAGCTGGCCAATTTTGTTCAGGCGCACCCTACTGTCTCAGAAGCAATCGGGGAAAGTGCTAACGCATTTTTCGGTCTAGCTATTCATAAATAGAATGTCATAAAGGAGGAATTTATTATGGATCAGCAAACAGCATTATGGATTTATCAAAAGATGAATGAAATTCGTTTTTTTGAGGAGGAAGTGCATCACATATTCGGAAAAGGTCTAATCCCTGGATTTGTTCACTTATACGCTGGAGAAGAAGCCGTCGCTACTGGCGTGATGGCACTACTGGATGACGAAGATTATATTACGAGTACACACCGCGGACACGGACATGCCATTGCAAAAGGCTGCGATATTAAAGGTATGATGGCTGAAATAATGGGCAAAAAAGATGGCTTGGGCGGCGGAAAAGGCGGTTCCATGCACGTTGCAGATATAGACCGGGGAATGCTCGGCGCCAACGGGATAGTTGGCGGTGGGTTCGGGTTAGCAGCAGGAGCCGCATTAACCATTAAAACGCTTGGGCAAAGTCATGTAGCAGTCTGTTTCTTCGGAGATGGGGCTTCCAATGAAGGGACATTCCACGAGGGGCTTAATTTAGCGTCAATCTTGGACTTACCAGTAATTTTTGTCTGTGAAAATAACCAATTCGGGGAAGGCACTCCTTTCCGTTATGCTTCAGCATCTGAAACCGTAGCGGAACGCGCACCTGCCTATAATATGCCTGGCGTTCGGGTAGACGGAATGGACGTGGAAGCCGTTTACGAGGCTACTGAGAAAGCTATTAAACGAGCTAAGGCCGGAGAAGGCCCTACTTTAATTGAATGTGATACGTACCGACATTTCGGACATTTTGAAGGAGATGAACAAAAATATAAAACCGACCAAGATCCAAACAGGGACCGTGATCCAATTACGGAATTCCGTGAAAAAGCTACCAAGAATAAATGGATGACTTCAGAACAAGCGGACGAAATTGAATCAAACGCGAAGAAGACAGTTGAGGATGCAGTAGCTTTTGCAGAAGCTAGTCCACTTCCAGATGAATCCACACTTTACACGGATATTTTTGCATAAGAAAAGGGGGAACTGACGATGACGGAAAGAAAAGTCACTTTTATGACAGCAATCAATGAAGCAATGGCGCAATCCATGCGTAAAGACGAATCTGTTATTCTAATTGGTACAGATGTAGCAGGCGGGGCAGAAGTTGATCATTTAGTCCAAGATGACGGAAGATATGACGATGCATTTGGTGGGGTGTTCGGTTTATCCAAAGGGCTTGTTACTGAATTTGGCAGAAGACGCGTCATTGACACACCGATTGCAGAACACGGCTACTTCAGCGCAGCTGTCGGCGCAGCAGCAACCGGCTTACGCCCAATCGCAGAATTGATGTTCAATGACTTTGTTGGTTTTGCACTAGATCCTATCTTGAACCAAGGAGCAAAAATGCGCTATATGTTTGGCGGAAAGGCAAAAATCCCACTTACCGTACGCACGGTCCATGGGGCAGGCGCAGGAGCTGCTGCTCAACACTCCCAAACATTGTATGGATTGTTCGGTGCAATTCCCGGTGTAAAAGTGGTCGTTCCTTCCAATCCTTATGACGCAAAAGGGCTCATGCTAGCAGCAATCGAAGACGATAACTTGGTCGTCTTTTCGGAGGACAAAATGCTTTATGGCATCAAAGGAGATGTGCCGGAAGACTATTATACAATTGAAATCGGCAAGGCGAATGTAGTACGTGAAGGAAGTGACCTGACAATTGTGGCGATAGGTAAAATGGTGCAGGTCGCTCAAGAAGTAGCAGAGCGACTGAATCCCGATGGTGTCGAGGTAGAAGTAATCGATTTACGAACGATTGCACCATGGGATCAGGAAACAGTTATTGAGTCTGTGAAAAAAACAGGCCGCCTAATTGTTATAGACGAATCCAACCCGCACAACAATACAGCGACAGACATCGCATCTGTTGTAGCAGATAAGGCATTCGACTATCTAGACGGTCCAATTAAAACAGTTTGTGCACCAAATACACCTGTTCCATTTGCCGCTAATCTGGAAAAAGCATATATACCAGATGCCAATAAGGTATTGCATGTAGCTGATGAAATCATTGAAGACTTAAAGAAATCTCATACAATGTAGGAGGTGAAATAAATGAGCGAAACAATTGTAATGCCGAAACTAGGTATGACTATGACAGAAGGCACCATTACTGAATGGTATAAAGAAATAGGTGACACAGTTGAAAAAGGTGAACCTGTTTTAATGATTAGCTCTGAAAAACTAAATCAAGATGTAGAAGCTCCAAACACCGGTATTCTATTGGAGAAGTTCGGTGACGTGGAAGATGAACTGAAAGTGGGAGACGCCCTTGCGATTATTGGCGAAGAAGGAGAAAAGCCTTCCTCAGCTGATAAAAAGGATACTAACCCTGTCAGTGTAGATGTAATGAATTTCGAAAAACCACATTCACCATCAGACATACCTGCACAGCAAGGAGTAACAAAACATCAAAAGTCAGATCGGATCTTCATTACCCCGTTAGCGAGACGTATGGCTGTCGACAATGATATCGATATCCAATCTGTGACAGGCTCTGGCGGCAAAGGGCGTATAACAAAGCGCGATATCGATAAAGTGTTGGCAAGTAGTGATAGACAGACTGAACCTGCACATGAGCTCGCTGCCAAACAAGCCGCAGCAACCGTTTCAGCACCAACTGCTTCTGTCGGCGAAGGGCTCTCTCCCATGCGAAAAGCGATTGCGAGAAATATGCGTGAAAGTTTGGCACAAACAGCCCAACTCACTTTACATCGCAAAGCAGGTATCGATCAGCTAATTGAATTCCAACAGACATTGCGCAATGAACTGAACGCCAATAATTCCGAAGTGAAATTAAGTTTAACTGTTTTATTAGCTCGAGCTGCTATCTTGGCTTTACAAGAGCTAAAGGCCATGAACTCCACATATTTTGATGGACAGTTAGTAGAATTTGATGAAGTACACTTAGGCATCGCGACTTCCCTAGATAACGGTTTACTAGTGCCTGTCATTAAAAATGCACATCAAAAGACCATTGGAACACTCGCGAACGCGTTAAAAGATGTAACTGAAAGAGCCCGAATCGGTGAAGCGGATCAAGCTCTTCTCTCTGGTTCCACATTCACTATCACCAATTTAGGTGCAAGTGGTATCGAATATTTCACACCAATACTGAATCCAACCGAAACAGGAATTTTGGGAATTGGGGCTCTGCAAGAAGAGTTGATTTTAAGTGAAGACGGAACAGTAAAAGCCATCAAAAAGATTCCACTTAGCATTACGTTTGACCATCAAATCATTGATGGAGCTAAAGCTGCCGAGTTCTTATCCATTTTAGTAAAATATATTGAAACACCTTATTTACTAGTACTGTAATACGCAAAAGTTGCAAGGAAAGGCATTCTTCCTTGCAACTTTGCTCTGTTTAACCCACGAAGAAAAGGTAGTTTGTGTATCGGTCGCACTATAATAAAACACCACTAAGTCCACGTTTGCTATTCTACGACAGCTCCTTAATTTTTCGTTATGTATTATGCATTCTCGTATTTCAAATGGGTCTACCATACCGACACTTAACACGTATTTACGATAAGCTTCATAATATACCATACCGAATTTTATAAAAAGGAGGAGTTTCAGTGCATCGTTTCCCTTACTTCCATTCACCTTATTATCCTGTCTGGCCATTCTCCACTCAAGCACAAGCCGTCAATGACACTAGCGGCTACCCACCTGTCGATACGAAAAAATTTCAATCCTCAGCTCAGGAATTCCATCTACTCATGAAACAGGCAACTTTATTAGTCGGTAAGATCGAACAATCGCCCCAATTCTCACGGGAACTTATGCAGGCCGCACAACAATCCAATCAGAATAAAGTAAACCAGCTGATTGCATCCATTGATGAAACGGCTATCGTTGAAACCCACTACACCCCAGAAGGTATTCAACTGAAATATCGGGACCAAAACGGAACATGCTGTGTGTTGACGATTAAAATTGGTTGGTGAAGTAACTGTTGTTTTTTGGACTGCATGATGTAAGCCATTGCAGTCCATCCCCTACTTATAGAAGTGAAGGTTTTCTAGCGTATCAGGTTTAATACATATCCAAATTAACATGTTATGATTAAACATAGACATTTCTAGAAAGCAGAGGTCCTTCAAAGTTTATGAAAACCATCATGAAACGTGTAATACTATATATAATCGGCTTATTTTTATTATCGTTAGGCGTTAGTTTCTCCATTCAGGCAAATCTCGGCGTTTCCCCTGTGTCTTCGCTGGCTTATGCTTTGTCTCTGACAGCCGGCCTATCCATTGGTATCACTACCATCCTCGCGAACATTTTATTCGTCGCACTCCAGGTAATTTTAAAGAAACGAATTGAATTACGTGAATTGTTCTTACAGCTATTAGTCGCACTTTTATTCGGATTTTTTATGGATGCGACACTACTCCTTGTTCAGCTGCTTCCTAACCCTGAAATTCTTCTGACAAGATTTGCTTTTCTAGTGATCAGTCTATTCATCATTTCAGCAGGTCTAGTAGCCTATTTCACGGCCAAACTTCCGTTGATGCCTTATGATGCTTTGACATATGTAATTAGTGAGCGATTCGATTTAAAATTCAGCAAAGCAAAAATTACGAGTGACTTGCTTAACGTAGGGATCGCAGGTGCAGTTTGTTTAGTCTTTATTCAATCACTCGGCTCAATTGGTATCGGAACAATTCTTGCTGCGTACTATATCGGAAAAATTCTTGGTTTTATGATGCCGCGTTTTAAACAGCCGTTACATAAGTGGATCTATCGAGGTGTAAAAGAGGTAAATCACGAAGACGGGGTCCCAATGAAGCCCATAAAATCAAAATTGTGATGTAGTGAAAGTCAGCCGGTTGCGAACGGCTGACTTTTTTGCAAAGTATTTCTATTTAGATAAATCATTTATTTCTTATAAAGCAGCCTAAACTTTTCGCAAACCACCGGCATTTTATATGTGAACTCTTTATCAAGACTTTCAAATTCTTTGCTAAAGAAAGTTTCATGAACGTCACGCCAGTAGCTTAACGAACGATCACCTTCGCCTTCCAAATAAGCGTGTTCTACCGTTACTTCGTCAAAAGGAACAACTTCCACTTCTGTCGTTTCCACTATCGCTACCGCTTCCCCATCACCATCGAGAATAATATTGTGTAGGCCCACTTGCGGTAACGGCTCGTTTTCTAATTCATAAATTGTGTAATTGGAGGCTGTCGCTGTTTTCTTTCCTTCTATAACCAGATTGGCAAGTTCATCTGCCATTTCTTTTGAATCGCCGAAAGCCCATGCTTCGTAACTTTCAGGTGCATGCGGGTTACCCTTTATATACTCTTCCCACATACGATTGGTCGAATTCTTGCTCTTATATTCTTTCCACGCGGTGATTCCTCCTTCCAATACGACAACGGTATAAGCTCGTTCGGAGAGTATGTTCGCGCACTTCGTAGCGGAATTCCCCGTTGTGCACGTGATGGTCAATTCTTTATTCATCGGTAACATAGGAATGAGTCGATCTTTCTCGTCTACCAACTTGAATATCTCTGTTTTTGGCACATTCAAATCCTCTACGCTAGACCCTTCAATATGAAAGTCATTGTATTTGTCTTCAGCTCGTACATCTACAAGCACAATCTCTTCGTTAGAATTCATTTTCATAAATAAATCTTCCGGTGTTATCGTCTTAATAGTCAATTTGCTCTCCTCCTCAGTTATGCCCCTCAGCTGTTTCTCTAGTTATTTATTTCTCAATCTGTCTCTTCCAATGTGACTGCAACAATCTCCGGTCGATTGAAAACCCTTAATGGAATAATACTATTCCCAAGTCCTCTGCTCACCACCATGACCGTATGATCCAATGTATATTTACCAGCTGTATACTTCGGTAAAAACCCTTGATTCGGTGCTACTAGACCGCCAATAAACGGCATTCTGAACTGTCCCCCATGCGCATGACCGGCAAAAACTATATCAAATTCATGCTCTGCGTAGAGCGAAAACATTTCGGGCCTATGCGATAAAAGGATAGTAGTATTTTCTTTTTCAAGCCCTTCGGTCGATCTCAAAATGTCCTCCTCTGATGTATCTCTTTCTGATCGGCTTTCATTTTCGTACGCCGGATCATCAATCCCAACAAGATGTATCTCTTCATTACCTTTAACCAAGGTAACATGTGTGTTTCTCATGACTTGTACTCCTATATCATGTAAAGAACTCTCCAGTGAACTGAACGTTCCCGACCACCATTCATGATTTCCCGAGACAAAATAAACAGGCGCAATTTGAACCAATTCCTCCATCAAAATAAGGCTAGCTTTGTCGCCCTTTTTCTTTGAATCGATCAAATCGCCCGTAAATACAATGATGTCTGGTTCCAAGCCGCTGACTTTACGCACCAAAGCACGCTGTTCTTCCCCAAAACTCTTATTATGCAAATCAGACAACTGCACAATTTTGAATTGATCAAAGCCAGCTGGGATGTTTGTCGAACGAATTGTAGTGCGAGTTATATCGATTGCATTATTTTGAAAATAAATGAAAGATCCCAATGCTGCAAGAGTCACTACTACATATAAAAACTTCTTCGACATCCGGTTCATCACTTCCTATCCGGCAACTCTAACTGTTCTTCACTAAAAATCATCATATAATCTACCGAGATATTACTGACACTATAGCTATCGCCATTTACTGAACTCTCTGGATATGCTTCGTTCCCTGACTGATCCTTTGCAATCCAACTGAAATGTATCTCTTGTGTTGGTGAGAAATTCTCAAAGAACAACTCAGGCTGATGTTTTGCTTTAGTTTTTAAAAAAGAATCCAAAATCTGCACTCCATCTTCAGGCAACGGCATCACGCCATATGAACTGTCCTTGAGAGAGGTGACCCACTCCATTTGCACCCTTGGATAATATGTTTCTTCTTCTACTACTTCTTCTGAGATTCGCTGTCCTCTCTCCCGAATCATATATAATTGGAGAGTACTTAGTTGATCCGCAGGAGATATATTCCATACAAAATGATAAGAAGATGGATCTTGCTGGTCAACCTTCCACACTCTAGGTTCGCCGTTCATATCAATATGTGCCACCTGCCATTTACGGTTCTTCCAAATCCAATAGCTCAGACCGTATTCTTGGCGTTCAGAAATGAAAGGGACCACTGTATGACGTTCATCTGCATGAATTATATCTTGAATCACGTCAACAGCCGCTTCGGGAAACATCTCATGAATTTCATTCATCAATTGCGCATCAGTTGGAAAAGAGACTGGTTCCGATAAATAAAACCAACCAGCTAAGCCAATTACCACACCAAGGAGCACGATACCGGTCAAAATCCACGATTGTTTCTTCATTGGCTCCCTCCCTCATCTATCAGCGATGCATCTGTGCGAAAATATAGCTGCCGATCTGAAGTCGTCACTAAAATTCCTTTACCGTCCTCTTCGACATAGATCATAGAATGCAAACCATTTCCCCATTTTGATCCAGTGCCTGTCAGCTGATAAGGGAAACGTTCATTCCGTTCAGCAGGTTCTGTTTCCAAATAGTATTCCGTATACCACTCATCATTAAAAACCCTATCCTTTTTCATAGTGTCCAGTTGGTCAAAATATTTTTCTGTCTGAAATACCTGATGATCTTTTGCGGCAGGATGAATAGAGATAAGTTCTGGGTTTTCCACCTGAGAAAGATAGGTCGATAACTGGTCTTTCGGATAAAACCATTGTTGGAAAGGAACGGATAGCAGAGCAAATGCTAGGAAAATATAATTTGACCAAAAGCCAAGCCAGACAAACGATCGATAACGCTCCCATCGGTTTTCCTTACTTTTCAAAATGAAATAGAGAAACCATACTCCAAGCGGTAAAATCGCCAATCTTAGCAGCAGATCAAACCAATATACATTAATAGAGAAAGAAAACAGACCTACAATTATGGTGACCAGGACTTTCCATAATTTTAGTTTGACTTTCTGCTTCGTATAGAGTTTGAAAGCAATATACCCCAATGCTATCCAAGATAGTAGAGTGAATATGATAGGAATCAGATTAAAGTCAAATAAAACTTCGATGGCGGACACCCCTTCTCCCTTAACGGAAATCAGAAAACAACATCTAATTTAATTATAGACTGTGTGTCTATTAGTTGCATCTTCTTAACAGAAAAATAAAAAACAAGTGATGAGCACCAATTGGTCTCATCACTTGTTTTATTAGTCGATCTTTAAATCGTTCCTTAAAAATGTCTCGTAAATTCAAACATAGTATAGTAACTTTCAATAATTTATACCCTCTTAAACGATATTACTTCCAAGACACTTGTGAAGGATGACATTCAAACCAACCAAGCCACTCGGATAACGCGCAGCCCGCTTCGAATCCAACTTCCCCGCTTTGCCACTTACTTCCTAAGGAAGTTGAACCTATAGTCTGACTGGTAGATGCTGCCTCCGCAGTATTTATAGAAGGGTTAGCACCAATAGCTAAAACACCCGCCATTAGTAACGCTGCTGCAAATCGACCTGTTTTTTTCAACTCTATCAATCCCTTTCGTAGATCTATATGATTTATTAATGAAGCTTTTAACAAACCACACATAACTATTCCCAGTAAAAAGAATAGTTAAACATTTTAGCTATATAAAATTAACTGCGATGAGTAATGCATTTTTTTCTCTGTTAATTTGGAAGGCGGAAATATTTTTCTACACAAGAAGATGTGTTTATGAGCCGCGATGGCGAAGTTATAAGCGCAAATCGAAGTCGTATGAGCGCGCCACCTCGTTGAGTGACGAAAACCGCAAGCCACTCATCTATGAGCAACTTGCGGTTTTGCATTATAATCCAGGTAAAATCCCGCTTAGTAAATTTAATAAATATACCATGCCAAGTGCGGAAAGACCTGCGATAAATCCACCAATCGACCATGCTTGAATTGTTTGAGGAATCGTCAAACGACCAAATTTATTGACGACCCAGAAACCAGAATCATTCGGCAAGGACAAGCCGATCGCTCCCGCACAAATTGCAAGTCCAAGCAAAATTGGAGAGACGCCAAGTTCTCCGGCCATCGGTCCGAGAATGGATGAAGTCGTGACGAGCGCGACAGTTGCTGATCCGAGCGAAGCACGTAAAATTTGTGAAAAGATGAATGCCAGGATGAGAACCGGAATACTCCAACCTTGCATCGTCTCAATCAAATAATCTCCTATGCCGCTTTGATTAATTACTGCACCGAAAGCGCCACCAGCTCCCGTGACAAGGATGATCATTCCTGCAGAATTGATTGCTTCATCATACAATGTTTTATAGGGCACATGTATATACGGTTTCAGCACGATCAATCCGACAATCACACTGATTAACAATGCAACGTTTTTGTCGCCAATGAAACCTAGAATTTGTGATGCAGTCCCTTCTTCCAACCATAAATCCGTGACTGTATTCAGGAGTATCAGTATAATCGGCAAGCCAAGCATAAAGAACGATAAACCTGTAGAGATTTCTTTACGACCTTCAACTTTATCAGGAACGGCAATATCATCCTCAAGTTCTTCCGGCATGGTCTTAATTCGTTTGCCAATAAATGAACCGTAAAAATAGCCGCCGATCATCGCTGCTGGGATTGCGCAAATGATTCCATAAAGAATAAACAATCCTAAGTCTGCGCCCGTATTTTCCGCCACAACGAGCGGTCCAGGTGTTGGCGCAATCATACTGTGCGAAACGATCAATCCGACACCGAGGGAAGTTACGAATGTCACAATCGAAATTCCTGTACGACTGGATAAACTTTTCACCAGTCCACTCAAAATGACGAAAGCTGCATCGAAGAAGACAGGAATCGAAACGGCAATTCCTGTTAAAGAAAGCCCGGCTGCTGACCGCTTGATCCCAAACACTCGCAGCACAGCTTCCGCAATTTTTTCAATTGCACCTGATACACCTAAGAACTGGCCAAAAATTACCCCAAGACCGATTAAAATTCCGACTCCAGTTAGCGTGTTACCAAACCCCGTCGTAATGAGGCCCGGAATATCTGCCAACGGAAATCCAAGTACAAGTGCTGTAACAAAGGCTACAACAATCAACGTTACGAACGGCTCAATATTCATTTTTAATATCATAAAGAATAATGCTGCCAATGACAGCAGAAAAATGACAATGAGCATATTACCTTCTACCATGTCATCACCTCAATCCTTATTCACTAATTTCTCTACAACTGTGCGCAGTGTATCGACTTCACCGACGTTGCCAGGGAAGATGACATACGGAATGCTTGGAAAACGACTCTCTTCCCCTGTTTTCCATACAGGAATACCGGGCGCGATTTGTCCAGCCACTTCTGCTTTTTTCACGGCTAGCCCCTTTGTTCCCACATCACTTGACGTAATGCCGCCCTTTGCAATGACAAATGCTGGCTGTGGATTGCAGTGTGCGACAAACTGTGTGACTGCGGAGGAAATCTTCACAGATAAAGCCAACTCCTCTTCCTGCCGCCCTTCACCTAAATCGATTCGACTACGAGATGTATACACACAAACCGTCGTGCCTTCTCCAATTTTCTCATTGATCCTCTCCTGAATCTGTACAATTTCTTTTTCAAATTGTTCTTTATCCACGACGAGGTGACAATCAAATTCGATAAACTCAATCGAATCCAAAGCTTTCAAAGCGTTTAGTTGATCTGTCGTTTTCCGCACATGCGAACCGACTACAATCAAACCGCCCGTTGCTGAATTTTTTTGAATCAAGTCCACTTTGGTCAAATATGGTTTTGAAGAAATATCACCGATGACTTTTGTAAAGGAAGCTGCCGTACGGAATAGAAAATGTTTTCCTTGCTGGATAACACGCATCAACGCTATCGTAAACACTTTTAAATCCTCTTCCGATACCGCATTGACAATCATCTTTTGGAAACTTTCCAGACGATGCAATTTAGACTCAATCGAACCAAAATCAAGTGCGCGCAGCTCGTCAAGTGAAATCGACAATACCGAGTCAGCAGGGAATTGATTCTCTGTTTTCTCCGCAATATATTCCTTCAGATCGCTCTTTGTAAATCCAAACATCCGGTCCTTTGCAAATTCTGTTTCTCCTGCCGGTATATAGTTCCCGTTTTGCTTTACATAATGCACATCATCTATCGTTTCTCTGCCGCCTTCTTTGAAAAACGGTATAACGATTTCCCCATCGACTTTATACGCATCTTGCTTTTCAATCACATTTCTCAAAACTTCGGTTTCAAGAGGGTAGTGCCCACGCAATGTGGAATCACCCCTACTGATGATTATAAAGTCTTGTCCTGTTTCTTTCGCAGCGATGGCTATTCTTTCCGCAATTTGCGTATGAACTCTCGTCGTTTCATCCACAGAGAATGCTCGGGAATTGGTCAAAAGGAATACTAGCTGACGTGATTCCTCAAACATGGAACGGATAGTTTCGGCAGACCAGTCGGTATATACCGGAATGCCATGAACCGTTTGTACACCAGTCGGATCATCATCTAGCACAATAATTTTCTGCTGAAACGTTGAACGTTCTGTTTTCCAAAGAGTTTCCAAATCCAGTCCGTACACAGGAAGGTGTTTAATACGCTGTTGCACTTTATTTACCTCCCTTTGGCACTTCAAAATTCGCTAATTTCTCATAGTATTGAATCAAACCCACATGATCGTCTGCTGCTTTGCCATCTATTTTCAATGCATGGAACATTTCCAAGACATCCGTAGACAGTGGCATTGGTACACCAATATCATGTCCTGCCTGAACAACATTCGTCAGATCTTTCATATTAATGTCGATACGCCCGCCTGCTACGAAGTTCCGCTCCAAGACTAAAGGGATTTTCGCGTCTAAAACAGTACTTCCTGCCAATCCGCCTCGGATGGCTTGGTACATTTTTTCGATATCCACTCCGGATTTCGATGCCAGAACTACTGCCTCAGACATCGCAGCAATCGTGACATTAACCAAAATTTGATTGGCAAGTTTGGCAGTCGATCCACTGCCGTGACCTCCTACATGCGTAACATCTGCTGCCATAGCTTGGAGTACGGGAAGGGCTTCATTTAAAGCTTGCTCTTCGCCACCTATCATGATGGACAGGGTTCCATCAATTGCTTTCGGCTCTCCGCCACTCACTGGTGCGTCCATAAACCGGACATTCACTTTTTTTAATTCCTCTGCACAAAGGATCGAATCTGCCGGCGATACAGAACTCATATCGATTACGATCGATCCAGGCTTAAGATGATTTACAATTCCATTTTCACCGAATAAAACGTTTTGGACGATAAAAGCATTCGGCAGCATTGTGATGACAATATCGCTTCCTTCAGCTGCCATCTCAGGTGAAACCGCTTCCATGGCCCCCGCATTTGCTACAACTTTTCTGGCATCTTCATTCAAATCAAATGCCTTCACTTCAAATCCTGCTTTTATAATATTAAAGACCATAGGACGCCCCATGATACCAAGCCCAATAAAACCAATCTTCATCTTATGTTGCCTCCTCTTTATTTGACAATTAGCGATTTCATTATACAATAAGTTTTCTGACTTGTATACATTATTTAACTCAATGAATACAGTTACCTAATTTGATAGATTCTCTTGTATACTGTTTAGTAACGAACGGAGGAGAAGTACAATGGAAATCACTTCACGTAGCGCGCAACTAATAGCATATGAAACAATCCGGGAAAAGATTATAAATGGAGCTTTTCCTGGCGGGATGAAATTAGTAGAAGTCCAACTGGCTGAAGAAATCGGAGTGAGCCGGACACCCATTCGAGAAGCGATCCGTCGTTTAGAACAGGAAGGTTTAATTAAGCGAAAAAAAGTGATCAAGCCAAGCGAAAAAGACTTGCGTCATATGTTCCAGATGCGTACATTAATTGAAAGTCATGCTGCAAAAATGGCTGCCACGTATATGTCTGAAAAACGCATTGTTCAATTGCGGTCAAGCATCCATTTGGCACAAAGGAGCAATACAGAAGGCACGGTGAAAGCTAATAAAGAATTCCACGATCTGATTGTTCAGGAATGCAGAAATCCGATTATGATTGAAACGGTCGATAAAATGCAATCGATTATTTACCTATTTAGCAAAACTGTAGTAGTGCATGAACGCCCATTATTACTTGAAGAGCATATGAAAATTTGCGATGCAATTGAGCAGCGCAAACCTGAATTAGCGAGCAGTTTAATGGAAGAGCATTTGAAAGCCGATCTGGAGTTTACACTTAACATCGTGGAGTGAATTGCATTTCGTTCAACGTCATTTATAACAAAAAAAGATAGGTATCCTCTACTGAAATTGATTAGAGAACATCCTATCTGATAATAGTGTGGACAGCTGTGCAGCATTTTATACGTCCTCACTAAAAAGCTCAGTCAACATTTATTGTTGACTGAGCTTCGTTATACTTTTACTTGTACAGGATCATGCCAAGGGTAGTTATTCGTCAAAACAGTTGCTAAGTCTTTACTTTGTTGCTTTCTCATTTTACGAATTTCAGCTCTTTGCGGCGCTGTCTCATGCAAGTATTTTTCCTCTTCTGTCTCTGGGATGACTTGTGGAACGGCCAATGGTTTTTTATCCTCATCCAATGCAACGAAGGTTAATAGAGAGGTAGCAGCTATTTTACAATCACCACTTGCCAAGTCTTCTGCGATGACCTTCACAAAAATCTCCATCGACGATTTCCCTGTCCACGTCACATAGGATTCAAAACAAACGGAATCTGAAGGACGAATCGGATGCAGAAAATCCACGGAATCCATGGAGGCCGTTACGCAGTCGGCCCTACTATGCCGAGCTGCTGAAATCGATGCGATTTGATCAATATCACTCATTAAACGACCACCGAACAATGTATTATGATTGTTGACATCATTGGGAAAGATTCTGCTCGTTCGAACGACTCTTGATTCCCGGCACTGCTTTTCACGTTTCATTCCAAATGAAGCCTCCCCTTGAAATACGCCAACCTATTAAATCTAAATTAGAATACATTCATAAACATTTTTATATTTGTGTATCAAATAAATATACCTAATGTTCACAAAATTGTCAAGGTTGATTTGTGAATCTACTTGCATCTACAGTTGTTCGTATCGGAGCTTTATCTTATTTCTGAATTCCCTGTAACAACGGAACGTCTTTTTCTTCTAACAGACCGACTTCAAGTAATCCCTTCAAAATTCCGTCTTCCGAACAAGATGCTGTCACGTGGTCTGCCACTTCTTTAAGCTCTGGAATCGCATTCTCCATCGCAATGCCTGTGCCGACTGTCTCGATCATTTGCATATCATTCAGTCCATCGCCAAATGCGTAGCTGTTCTCGATTGGAATATTCAAATGTTCCAGCATTTTTTGAATCCCGATCGCTTTAGACGCACCATTTGGGAGCATATCCACCGAGCATTCATCCCATCGAACAAAAGAATAATCATTAAATAGTTGCATATACTGCTCAGTTTCTTCAGGCTCGCAATAGATCTGAACTTGGTTGATGTCGGAATGCGAACAAATTTCCTTATCTACTGGAGGGTACGGGATTTTTAATCGAGTCGTACCTGCAGTGATCAGTGGATGTTCAGACGCATTCGTGACAAAATTATCAAATGTAGAGTATGTCAGTCCATGTCCTTTTTCATTGGCAAGCTCCGTCAACTTCTGCATATCTTCGCGCTTCATCGGGTTAGAAAAGATTTCTTTTCCACCAAACACAACATGCTGCCCATTCATCGATACATATGAATCAAATGAAAGCTCATCTAGCAGCCATTCGAACATCAACGGCGCTCTCCCCGTACAAATGACCGTGTGTATCCCTTTATTCTGCAAAGCTTTCAACGCTACCTTTGTTGAGTCTAAAATCGTTTTATCATGACTCATCAAAGTTCCGTCTAAATCAAAAAACACAATTTTATTATTCACTTGTACTTGTCTCCTTTCTTATACAGGCCGAACAGTAATTTCATTCACATTGACGTACTCAGGTTGTTTCACTGCATAAACGACTGCTTTGGCAATATCTTCTGCTTCTAATTTTTTTCTATCCGTCATACTAGAGCTTAGACGGGTATCGACCATGCCCGGGGAAATATTCGTCACACGTACTCCTGTCCGTGCAAGTTCTTTTTCAAGCCCTGTTGAAATTGCTCTCACTGCAAATTTCGTAGCACTATATACAGTACTTTTCTTCGTCGCTTCAAAGCCCGAAACGGATGCAATATTGATAATATGGCCACTTGACCGCTCTACCATGCCTGGCAAAACAGAGTCAATTCCATACAGCACACCCTTAATATTGACATCAATCATACGCTCCCATTGCTCTACTTCTCTGTCACGTACGGTAGCAGATAGCATCTGACCAGCATTATTGACATAAATATCTATGGAACCAAATGCTTCGTTCGCACGCTTTGCCAGTTCCTTTACCTCTGATTCATTCGCGATGTCTGTCGGAACGGCCAGTGCCTGACCTTGATTCGTACTATTTATCTCTTTCGCCACAGCTTTCAATTGCTCCTCGCGACGTGCAGCTAATACTACATTCGCTCCTTCTTTTGCCAACTCTTTGGCGATTGCAGCACCAATCCCTCCACTCGCTCCTGTAACGATTGCTGTTTTACCTGCTAATGAATGGATATCTTTTGCCATTTAGACTCTCTCCCTTCGCCATGCTACAATTAGTCTAACAATTTGCTGGTAGATATGCTTTGAAGTTGCTTGCCAACTGATTATAAATTTTAGAATAGGGAGTGAATTTATGCTGAATACACAATTTATGAAAGCGATGCGGTTAAAACGGGACATTGTTCCCTCGTTTAACTCATATCCTTTTGATTTACCAAGTATTCGGACGCTGGATGAACTGGATTTTCATCGGAACGTGACATTTTTTGTCGGAGAGAATGGCATGGGAAAATCAACGTTACTAGAAGCAGCGGCTGTAGCTGCAGGGTTTAATCCTGAAGGCGGATCTTTAAACTTCAACTTTTCCACCTATGATTCACATTCTGTATTAGAGGAATATATAACATTGATTAAAGGCGTAATCCGTCCAACTGATGGTTTTTTTCTGCGTGCCGAAACGTTTTATAACCTCGCAACAACGATTGAAGAATTGGATAACGCACCAGGAAACAGCCCTCGGATTATAGATGGCTACGGAGGCGTATCTTTGCATGAACAATCTCACGGCGAATCTTTTTGGTCTACGTTCATTCATCGCTTCAGAGGAAATGGTATTTACTTATTGGACGAGCCGGAAGCTGCACTTTCACCGTTGCGACAACTTTCCATGCTAAGTCGAATTCATGACTTGGTCGGAGAAGGCTCCCAATTCATCATCGCCACACACTCACCTATCCTGTTATCCTACCCCGATGCAAAAATTGTAGAATTCACTGATGAAGGTGCTCAGGAAACGACTCTTGAAGAAACTAGCCATTATCGAATCATGAAGCAGTTCTTTGATGATAAAGACCGTATGTTGCATCATTTGCTAAAATGACAGTTACCGTATGAAATATGTAAAACAAGCGATTATTTCCGGGGAAATAATCGCTTGTTGTCTTTATTCTTTATCTCGGTCTGCCTTTACTTGCTCTCTTGCCTCTTTCTTTATTTCCTCAACTTGTTTTTCAGCTTCTTTTGCTGCATCATTTGCCACTTCAGATGGTTTTTTATTGTTTTCATCTTGATTACCGGGTTGATCCGCATAACTTTTCGTCATTATCTGCACTCCCATTCCTATTTTGAATGTATTATTCCCCTATCGGCCGGAATCAAACCTTATATCAGTTATGTCCCGACGTAATTGTTTCCGATTTTTGGGGATTTGTTCGACAAGCTCTCCTAAAAATCTCACATAAAATGACAGCGAGTTTCGTGCTACAATAAAGGTAGAAAATAAGAAAGGCGGATTAGTCTTGTCTAAAAAATTGTTGACCTATTTGATCATGCTCGCAGTTGGCTTTACATTTCTAATTTTAGCGATCATTCTCGATTTTCCTGAAAAGGTAAAGTGGCTATTTTTAGGTATTGCGGTCGTCTTGAATGTAACAAGTGCGATTGCTGCAATGAAAATTGGCTTAAGAGAAATGAAACCTACTAAATAATGCGCTGGATATAATCTTTTCAATTATAAAGGCGTCCTGTTCATCGCATACGAATGCAACGAACAAGACGCCCCTATTAGTTTCCGCAACTCGGCTCTATTGCTAGATAACAAGCCGTTTCTCTACGTAAGATTTCACAGCATCCGCTGAATACAAATCTCGTTTGGGTAATATGTACGCGCTGACCGTACTCGTGTAAATATAAAAGTAATTCGCATCTTCTATGATGCTCTTCACACCTGCCCACTGGACATTCGTTTCACCTGTAGATGTAGTATCCGTCATTCCTGATTTATTCATCTTCATAAAATGCTTACCGACAAGGCCCTCATTCTTCCCCTCTTTCAACATTTTCCGAACTTGCCTTGTGATGTGAAAGTAAAAATACTTCGGATATACGATCACCCAGGCAATAGCCGTTACCGTAAATGTAGCAAATAGCGGTCCCCGTGCCATATCTGTAAATACGGATAAAAAATAGGCGAAGAGTAGAAAAATCAAAGGCGATATGTAGCGTTGCCACTGCAATGAATTTTTTCCCACTTTAGAATTCTTAACATGATATAAATTAAAAGCAACGACATCTTCTTCTGTTAACTCATACTGAATCTCCATTTGTTCCTCCTGCCAAGTGTGCTGTACAATTCAACAGCGAACAACTTTTCCCTTCAACATCAATGATAGTCAGTGACGTATTGTCGATCGTTACCGCATATCGGTCATCCTCAAGCAAAGTGACAATCATCCGTTTAATAAAACTTCCGTGACTTACAACGAGAATTCGTTTATCCGGGTTCATATGAATCTGCTCTTCTACAAACTCCATACCTCTAGCAACTACACTATCCGCAGTTTCGAACTGCATATTCAGTTCACGCCAATCGGGACCCCATTTCCGCACACGTTCTTGTTCTGTCGTACCTTCGATTAGACCACTGCTTCTTTCTCGCACACGGTCATCTTCCACCACTTTCACATTCGGCATACGAGCAGCGAGAATCTCTGCTGTATGTTTTGCACGATTCATAGGACTCGTGACAATAACATCCCAGTGTTCTCCTTCAAGTCGAGTCGCCAATTTTTCAGCGGCCTGGACACCTTCATCATTCAACGGAATATTCGAGCTCCCCTGAACACGGCCTTCCTTATTCCAAGCTGTCTGTCCATGACGTACAAATCCAATAATCGTCAATGCAATCTCCCCCAACACATCGTCATACATTCGCCTTAAAAGCAGGCGTTCGCTTGATCCATAGATAATTCAGTACAACACCGAGGAACAATACAAACGCGCCAAAGTAAAAAGGATAATCGACATTAACATCAAATAATGCACCACCAATAATAGGTCCAAATACATTACCGATGCTGGTAAACATCGAATTCATCCCACCGACAAAGCCTTGCTCATTCCCGGCAATTTTTGATAAATACGAGGTTGCAGCCGGACGAATCAAATCAAATCCTACAAAAATGATAATCGTCACAAGCAACACCATAAAATAACCCCTAACGAATGTAGCTAAAAACACGAGCAATGCCGAAAAAACAAGACAGAAGAAAATCAGCCGTTTTTCCCCTATCATTCTGGAAAGCTTATCGAACAGCAATACTTGTGCAAGTGCCCCTACGATACCACTGCCCGTAATAATAATCGCTATATCTGTTGGTGTAAAACCAAATTTATGATCGACAAACAAACTGAAAATCGATTCAAATGAAGCCAGTCCAAATGACAAAATAAAGATAATTACAAACACGATAAAGTACTGGCGCGCAAATATCCGCTTCAATCCTGGCTTGCTTTCATCTTCCGCCACAGCTTCTTGATAACGAGCAGGCTCACGCAGCATGATCAATGAAAATACAGCCGCGAACAATGCAAGACCTCCTGCGAAAAAGAAAGGAACCCGAGTACCGAATCCTGCCAAAAAACCACCTATTCCAGGTCCGATGATAAAACCTGTAGAGATGGCAGCAGACATAAAACCTAACGCCTTTGACCGTGTTTCCATCGTCGTGATATCCGCGATGAAGGCTGTAACTGCCGGCATAATAAACGCGGCACTCACTCCACCTAAAATCCGTGATATGAATAATACCGGCAAAGTTTGTCCGATCCCAAATAAAAATTCAGATGCACTAAAAATGACCAAGCCGATGACAATCATCTTTTTTCTTCCGACTGTATCAACCCATCTTCCTGAAAAAGGCGACACGAGCAACTGGGCCATCGCAAAAATGGCGACCATGTATCCGACCACTGTACCCGATATATGCAGTTCATTCATCAATGTCGGCATAACTGGTATTACGAGACCAATCCCTAAAAAAGCAATTAGCAAATTGGACAACAACAGTATTAATGTAATGGATTCCTTCTTCATGTTCTCTCACCCGCAATCAGTCTAAGTTGATATTTCTTCATCATAGCAAGCCGTGAGGAAACTTACAAGAAGAAGAGAAGTGCATTCCCAATTATCTCTCTACTTAGTTTGCACACCTTGACTGACGAGTAATTGTAAAAGTACACATTATTATCGAAACAAAAAAAGCGGAGTCCGATTTCAAAGGACACCGCTTATTTTCAAGGCAACTCTAACGATTCTTCCAGCTCACTGCAAGACCCAGTCCAATCGCCGTACATCCCGTAAGGACAGCGATTGGCATTGCCCTCATGAAGTAAGCGTCGAATGTATAGCTGTCTAAAGATATTACTGCAAATGAAATGAGCAGGATGAGAAAAGCAACTAGCAAAATCCATTGGACAATTTGCTGAAATTCGAATTTCATATTCTTCATCCTTTCATTACGCTTACTCTCTACTCTTCTTCCAATCTTCATTAAGCATACTATAGACAATTATATCATGATAATGATCATAGAGAAATTCAGCATCACGAAGAACTCCTTCTTCAATAAATCCAAGACGTTCGGGGATTGCCCTACTCTTTTCATTTCCCGTACCGCATCTGATTTCCACGCGGTGCAATTCGTACTCGTCAAATGCATAGTCCAGCAACGACCTGACGACCTCTGTCATGATGCCGTTCCCTTGATAAGGTTCTGCCAGCCAATAGCCGATACTCGTCTGTTTATTAGCTTGGCTCACCGAATGAAACCCTGCCATCCCAGCCAGATTTCCGTTAAATAGAATGCCTGCCTGGAAGCCATCCTCCGCAGCAAATTGTTCCAGCCATGCTGAAATAATTGGGCCGTACTGTTCAGGTTCTATCATGAAATCTACCCATGGCAGCCATTGACGTAAGTTCCTTCTGGAATCGTCCACGAGATCATATAGCTCATTCGCATCTCGTTGCCCTAGCAATTTCAATGAAATTTGATCCGTCACTTTAAGCATAAACATATTATATCTCTCCATTCATCTGTATTGAACTCACGGCAGGATTGTGAAGGCTCCTATGTAACTTGTATGGTTCTAATGGTACGTTTGAATAAAAAGAAAGTCAATATGGATTATTTTGAAGAGTCGGACACCAATCCAAAATGCAAGTCACCTGTCGTTTCATGCAAGACACCTATATTGCATTGTTCCGTCTCTAATGAAATGGTACGATTCATCCAAGATGATAACGAAGAGGTGGTAACCATACGGCTAAAAATAAATAAATCACACGAATTTAGAGATGTTGAAATTATGATTAATTGCCCCGAAGTTGATGAGCGTCTTTCCCGCTTGATTCAACAGATTAATCAAATGATGTTCTCGATTCATGGCAAAAAGGATGGCAATACGTACCCAATAATTTCAGATGAACTGCTTTATATCGAGTCAGTAAATGATACGACTTTCCTATACACCGACCGTGAGGTCTTTGAAAGTGACAAAAAATTATATGAGTTCGAGGAACAGCTAGTAAATACCCGTTTCTTAAGAATCAGCAAAAACTTTATCGTGAATACTTCCAAGATTGAAAACGTGAAAGCTCTCATAAATGGACGGTTTGAGACCTCCTTATCGAACGGTGAAAAAGTGATTGTCAATCGTCATTATGTAAAATCATTTCGAAAACATTTTCTAGGGTGAGGTGAATAACTTGAATCGTACAATTATCTATATTAGTGCTACCTGCTTTGCATTTACTTTTAGCTCTATATTTTATTACCTATTTCGGATGTTCAATATTTTCCCGCCATTAACTGAAAGGATGACCGCCTATCTATTTATAATCTCCACCATGATCACCTTGTTAATTTTCTTATCCCATCAATTACCGGTAGAGCAGCCCTGGCTTATTCATTTAATTGAACTAGGCTGCGTCATAGTCGTTCTACTTATAGCAGGAGCTGCATTTAAGGTGTACCCTTTTCACTCGTTCTATATTGTAACGGTTACCGTATGCGGTCTATTAGCATATGCCTTCGTCAACACCATGATTTATATGAATAATAAGGGAGCAGAGCGAGTGATCAATAAAGTGATTTCGAATACGAGGAGTGATGCAAATGCTTAAAATTATAGAAGTTAACGGGTTACAAAAATCTTATGGTTCTGTCCATGCTGTCCAAGATATTAGTTTCTATGTAGAGAAAGGAAGTCTCTTTTCATTTTTAGGAACAAACGGTGCAGGTAAATCCACTACCATTTCAATAATTTTAACACTCTTACAACATGATACAGGAGATGTGAAAGTAAATGGCTTAACAGTTGGGAAAGATGATGAATCAATACGCAAAGAGATTGGTGTTGTTTTTCAAGACAGTTTATTGGATCCACTTCTGACAGTGCGAGAGAATTTAGACCTTCGAGCTCGATTTTACAGAATGTCAAAATACGAAAGAGGAGCAGCTATTGGGAGAGTAGCGGAGATTGTTGATATAACTGCTATTTTGGAACGCCGGTACGGTAAATTATCTGGCGGACAAAAAAGAAGAGTGGATATTGCCAGAGCCCTTCTCCATCAGCCAAAGATCTTATTGCTCGATGAACCTACTACCGGTCAGGACCCCCAGAATCGAAAACAGATTTGGAATACGATCTTACAACTGCAACGCGATACAGGAATGACAGTTTTTTTAACGACTCATTATATTGAAGAAGCCGCTAATTCTGATTTTGTTGTTGTAATGAAAGAAGGAAGGATTATCGCGAGAGGAACGCCAAATCAACTGAAAACTGACTATTCTGCTGATAGACTGGTTATCACAGCTGCAAACCATTCGCAGTTTCGCAATCAACTACAGGCAGATCAACTGGAATTTCGTGAAGAAAATGCCTCATACATTCTGAACTTGCAAAGAACGACCGATGCAATTCCACTTTTAGCAAAGTACCAAGATGACATTACTTCCTTTGAAGTAATGAAATCTAGTCTAGACGATGTATTCATCCAAATTCATAACGGAAAGGATGGGTCGTCTGATGCTGGCATTTGCTAGACGTAACTTACTAGTTTATTTCCGCGATAAGGCTGCATTGTTTTTTTCACTGCTTGCCGTTTTCATCCTGATTGCTCTGTATGTATTCTTTCTTGGCGATTTAATGGCAGAAGGTTTGCCCGATTTCCCGGCTAAAAGTTGGCTTCTCACATCATGGATTCTGGCCGGAATTTTAGCAGTAACTTCAGTGACCACGACGCTAGGCGCGTTTGGTGTTATGGTGGAGGATCGCTCGACACACACTTACTTAGACTTTTACGCTTCTCCGATCAAACGGTCCTCTCTATTTGCCGGCTATGTCATGAGTTCCATCTTCATTGGTTTCCTTATGTGTTTGGTCGTACTCTTTACAGCAAATGTTTTTCTATTTTTCTCAGGTGGAGAATTATTAGCTTTCACTCAGCTTCTAAAAATCATCGGGGTCAGCCTATTATCCGTATTGGCGAGCGGTTCTATGATTTTACTTCTAGTTTCTTTCTTTACAACATCCAATGCGTTTGCCGCTGCAAGTACGGTAATCGGGACATTACTTGGATTTCTGGCTGGAATTTATATACCTATTGGAAATTTGCCTGCTTACTTGCAAACCATCATAAAATTTTTTCCTACTTCCCATTCAGCGGCCTTATTTCGTCAATTGCTAATGGACCGGCCGCTTCAGGAAGCCTTCTCAAACGCACCGATCGCAGTCATAGAAGACTTTCAATTGAATATGGGCGTTTTTTTCGAAATAAATGGAAGTTCTAGTTCACTCTTATTCAGTGTACTTTATTTACTGGGAACGGCATTCGTATTCTCCTTTCTATTCCTGACCGTCATGAGGTGGAAAAGAACCTAGCCCTTTTACTATCGTTATAATCATCTTCATAAATTCTTCATAAAAACCTTTACCTTTTCTTCAGGTTGATCATGCATAATTGAAGTCAGTTACTTTACTGAATAGGACGGGGTCCATGTGAAAAAATTACTGTTGGTCTTCATTTTAATAGGTGGAATTTATTTCACCTTTTCGAAATGGGACGACCATCAACTAGTGCAGGAAAATTGGAGTGTGTCCGCTAAAGCAATGATTTTGCTGGACGCAGAGACAGATAAGGTCTTATATAAGAATAATAGTTCCGAACCTTTACCTATTGCCAGCATGACGAAGCTTATGACGCAATACATTGTCTTAAATTCAATAAAAAGTGGTGCACTGTCTTGGGATACTGTATATCAACCGAGCGCATCTGTACTGAATATGAATGCATTAACGAGTGCATCTAAAATCGGTATGACGGCTGATCAGACCTATACTGTCCGTGAGCTATTCACAGCGATGAGTGTCATTTCCGCGAACGATGCCGCCATCGCATTAGCCGAGCTGGTGGGCGGAACAGAAGATCAATTTGTATCTATTATGAATAAGCAAGCTAACGCCTTGAAACTAAAAAACACGTCTTTTTATAATTCATCTGGACTAGACGGCAGCTATTTAGGCCGCAGTGAAGACGAAACCAATTTAGCGTCTGCTTATGATGTGGCATTGCTAGCGCAAAAATTGATTAAGAAACATCCGGAAATATTAGAGTTTACCAAGATGCAAAGCTTTACCTCAAAACAAAATGTGAAAATGTGGAACACGAACTTACTGCTGTCTGGTATGCCACTTCAAATGGCAGGAATAGATGGTTTAAAGACGGGTTATACCGACGCTGCTGGTTCTTGTTTTGCAGGCACTGGTGTGTTTAATGGAAAGCGTGTCATTTCCGTAGTGATAGGTGTGGAGGATGTAGATGGTGACAGCTCAGAACCCCGGTTCACCTTGACTCGTGAGCTGATTGAACGTTTTACAAACTAACTAATTCAAAAATAAAGCAGACCTTTCAACTCAGGTCTGCTTTATCTTTATTCATCTCGAATATCCAACCCCATCATCGCTGCAAACTGTACGGCTTGCCGGACAGAAACGATGCATCCTTCCAAGTCTTTCATCGACACGGTCATACTTTCGAATTCTGAGCTTCTCAGTTCCACTCCTTTTAAAGAGGTTTCATCAAAACTTGCACTGTCAAGATTACACATTGAAAACTTCGTTTGCTTCAGTTTGCAATCGAAAAAATCCGCGTCTTTAAGTTGGCACTGTTCAAAAAGCACGCGTTCCCACTTCGCATGGACGAACGCAGAGAGATTACCGATACATTGCTCGAATAAAACGTCAGTAAAGCGAGCATCCGCAAAGTTTACGCCAAGCATCTTGCAATTGTGGAAACTGGCACGGTGTATACTAACCCCTCTTAAATCCGCATTGGAAAAGTCACAGTTCTCAAATCGGACATCGGTAATGAATAAATCCGGTAGGGACGCATGTTGAAAACTTGAGTTTTTAACGAGCATATTTGTTAATTGAGCTCGTTCCACCATCTCTCCATCAAACCTCGAATCAAGTACGACGCAATTTTGAAGGTAAGGATCCTCTTCTAGCCATACATCTTGAAACGTTGCCGGAGTTAATTGTCCCGACACTTTCGGTTGGTTAAGTTTCATTTGAATTCCACCTCTCCTTGAGAGCCCTAAGAAGCATTGCCCTCTATGAAATGGTACCATAAAAAAAGGAGTGAAGTATATGAAGATCAATGACCAAGCACGCGAGGAATTATGGACGCAAGTCGGCCATTTAACAGATGAAGACATTAATCGAAAACCTTCAGATAACGAGTGGTCCATAAAACAAGTGCTTGAACATCTTTATCTTATGGAAGGCGGCGTCATCAAAACTATACAAGCACAGCTTACCTCAGGCGAGCAAAAGGACGTAGCCGACAAACCGATTGAGCTGACAGTCAATCGATCGACGAAAGTACAAGCTCCGGAATTTGCAACTCCTACAGAAGAATCCGCAACACTGGAAGAATTAAAAGCCAAACTCAACGCAACTCACTCGACCTTACGGGAATTTGCTGAGAGTACATCTGATGCGCAATTAGAGGAAAAATCCTACCCTCACCCTGTATTCGGTGAGATGAATCTAAAACAATGGATTCCGTTCATCGGCTATCACGAATTGCGTCATATTGATCAAATTAAAGAAGTAAAACAAAAATTAGGGTTATAAATAAAACGGAGCGGCAGATCAAATACCATCTGCCGCTCCGTTTTTCATTGGAGGGGATTGGGATTGGGTTTCGTTCGGTCTAACGATGGTTTGGTGCGGGCCGACGCGGCTTTGGTTCGCTTCGACATGACTTTGGTGCGCTCATGCGTATCCTACACCTCACTTAATAAAAAAAGTCCTCTAGCGATGTTTCGCCAGAGGACTTGCTAATCATTATTCACATTCGTGCAGCTTGCATTTCCTTAAATTCCTTCTCCGAACACAACACAAAATGTTCAGGAGCAATTTCGCGGAATTCTACCTTTTCATCCGGGCCATACTGATGATCTTTCGGATTATAAGGATGGCGTACACGAGAACGCTCATAGATTGGGTCAGGAAGAGGAATCGCAGACAGTAATGATTTCGTATAAGCGTGCATCGGATTGCGATACAACTCATCTGCTGGCGCCATTTCCACTAACTTACCGAAATACATGACGCCAATTCGATCTGAAATGTATTTAACCATCGACAAATCATGGGCAATAAACAAATACGTCAAGCCTTTTTCTTCCTGAAGTTCCTTCAGCAAGTTGACTACTTGCGCTTGAATGGACACATCTAGAGCAGAGATGGGCTCATCGGCAATGATGAATTCCGGATCCACTGCCAGTGCACGTGCAATCCCGATCCGTTGCCGTTGCCCCCCCGAGAATTCATGGGGATAGCGTTCGGCGTGTTCCCGATTCAATCCGACCGTTTCCAGAAGTTCGATAACTCGTTCTTTACGTTCTTTTTTTGATTTCACTAAACCGTGTATATCCAAACCTTCTGCAATGATATCCAATACTTTCATCCGTGGATTCAATGATGCGTATGGATCTTGGAAAATCATCTGCATTTTTCGGTTTAATGTTTGGTTTTCAGACTGACTTTTTGGCGCATGAACATCCAGGCCATCATAAAGCACTTGACCTGCAGTTGCATCGTACAACCGTATCATCGTACGGCCTGTTGTCGATTTACCACAGCCTGACTCTCCTACCAGCCCGAAAGTTTCCCCGCGTTTGATAGAGAAACTAATATCATCGATCGCCCGGACTTCGGATGACTTGCCCACATTGAAATATTGCTTTAAATTTTTCACTTCAATTAAATGCTCCGCCATTATGCGTTCCCCCCTGTCTGTTCGACATAGTATCGGCTACCCGGGAAAGTTTTCATCCGCTCGATAATGACAGCTGGCGGTTCCACTTCAGGTGCTTGCGGATGTAAAAGCCATGTTGCCGCGTAATGCGTGTCACTCACTTTAAAAAATGGCGGCTGGCGTTCCATGTCAATCTTCATTGCATACTCGCTACGCAACGCGAAAGCATCCCCTTTTGGAGGATTTAATAAATCTGGAGGGGTACCTGGAATGGCATAAAGCTTTTGATCCGCCAAATCCATGGATGGCATTGAACTGAGCAATCCCCATGTGTATGGATGCTGTGGATTATAGAATATTTCATCTACGGTTCCGATCTCCACAATCTTTCCTCCGTACATGACTGCCACCCGATCTGCCACGTTCGCCACAACACCTAAATCATGGGTAATGAAAATGATGGATGTATCGATTTTCTTCTGGATTTCTTTCATCAGTTCTAGAATTTGTGCTTGAATCGTAACATCCAGAGCTGTCGTTGGTTCATCGGCAATTAATATCTTCGGGTTACAGGCGAGCGCAATCGCAATGACGATACGCTGACGCTGCCCTCCTGAAAATTGGTGTGGATACATTTTATAGCGACTTTCAGCATTCGGAATCCCAACAAGGTTCAATAAATTAATGGTTTGCTCCAATGCTTTAGATTTACTCAATTTCTGGTGCTTCAATATAGGCTCCATGATTTGCTTTCCGATCGTCATCGTTGGATTCAACGATGTCATCGGGTCTTGGAAAATCATCGAGATATCTTTCCCGCGAATCTTTTGCATCGTTTTTTCTGAAACCTTGGTCAAATCTTTTCCTTCAAACAAGATTTCCCCATTTTTATATTCAGCACTCGACTGAGGTAGCAAACGCATAATAGACTTTGTCGTGACAGATTTTCCCGATCCCGACTCGCCCACTATCGCAAGCGTCTCCCCTTTAATCAAATCAAAATTCACGCCCCGGATTGCTTTCACTTCACCTGCAAATGTATGGAAGGAAAGCTCGAGGTCTTTCACTTGTAGAATCTTAGTCAACTTGCTCTCCTCCTCTTAATCTTTCATCTTCGGATCTAGTGCATCACGCAATCCGTCACCAATCAAGTTAAAGGCAATCATTAAAATACTGATGACAAGTGCTGGGAATAATAACATATACGGTTGGTGTTCCATCACTTTATAGCCATCATTGATCAACGTACCTAATGAAGCATCTGGCGCCTGAAGACCGATCCCAATGAAACTTAGGAAAGCTTCAAAGAAAATTGCATTCGGAATCGTGAACATTGTATTGATGATGATGATCCCTAGCATATTCGGTAACAGGTGCTTCGTAATAATCTTACCGTCTTTTGAACCTAGTGTTCGTGATGCGAGTACGAATTCCTGTGATTTATATTTCAAGGTTTGAGCTCGTACAATACGAGACATCCCAATCCATCCGGTTATGGAAATCGCGATAATAATCGCCATAATCCCCGGATCCATAATCATAATCATTAAAATGACAACGACTAGAGTAGGTATACCAATCAATATCTCGACAATCCGCTGCATAATATCATCCGTCCGACCGCCGTAGTATCCGGAGATCCCACCATATGCTACACCAATCACCATATCAATGGCTGCTGCAACAAATGCGATGAACAAGGATACTTGAGTACCTAACCAGAGACGTGTAAACAAATCACGGCCAAGTCCATCGGTGCCAAACCAATAATATTCATCGACTTTCTTCATCTCATACAAATCAACCTTTTTTCCAGCTAAATTCCCGACGCCATCGAAAATACCCATTTTTTCAATACCAGGTATCTTAGGAGGTAAATTGGCGTGCCGCAAGTTTTGCGCATCCCCGGCATGTCCATTCAAATGCGGGCCAATCAGCGCCAAAATGAGGAACAGTAAAAGCACTACTACACTGACGACCGCCGCTTTATTTTTCCGAAGACGCAGCCAGGCATCTTGCCAAAAGCTTAAACTCGGTTTTTCTATACGTTCTGCTTGATCACTATCGATTGTAATCCGTTCAAATTCTTCTTGAGGCAGTTGTTCGTGTTCGAATTCATTGCGCATTATCCCTTACCTCCAGACAAGCGGATACGAGGGTCAATGACACCATATAAAATATCCACGATAAAAATGATAAAGATGAGGAATGCTGAGAATAGCAAAGTCGTACCCATGATTGTGGCATGGTCATTTACCATGATGGAGGATACAAATTGTTCTCCGATTCCCGGAATTGCAAAAATTTGTTCTACGACAAGCGAACCGGTAACCAATCCTGCAGCCAATGGTCCAAGAACCGTAATCAAAGGGATCAGCGCATTACGGAATGCATGCTTAAATGCAATCTCGAAACCATTTGCTCCTTTTGCTTTGGCCAATGTAATATAGTCCGAACTTAACACTTCAATCATCTCAGTCCGAATGAAACGCGCGGATAGGGCAAGAGGCCCCATAGCGAGTGCAAGCGATGGCAGGACACTTGATTTCCAACCGTCATTCCACAGACCGACCGGTAATAGATGCCATTGAGAAGCAATCCAATACTGCAACAAAGACGCGAAAACAAATGATGGAATGGAGATACCGAGTATCGCAAAAAAGGTGCTTCCGTAATCCCAAAATGTATTTTGCTTCAATGCAGCAAGCATACCTAACAGGATTCCGACGAGAGTCCCAAAGACCATCGCTTGCGCTCCCAAGATTAATGAAGGTTTGATTCGTGATGCCAATAAATCATTGACACTTTTTCCTTTAAACGCAAAAGAAGTTCCCAAATCACCTTTCGCTAGATTTTTCATATAAATTGCGTATTGTACAGGCTTCGGCTTATCGATCCCATATTTTTTTTCAACTATTGCTCTTTGTGTTTCGTTCAACTTACTATACGAAGCAATCGGGGAACCTGGTAATGATTGCATCAGGAAAAAAGAGACTGTCGCAATCAAAAACAGGGTAATGAACATATATACAATGCGCTTTCCAATATATTTAACCACTTTACGTTACACCTCCAGGGTTTGATACAATATAGGCAACAAAATATTCGGTGTATTCGCAATAAAAAGTGCCTTAGAAATTTTGAAATTATTTGACCTTACTAAAAAGAGAGTATATGGTATAAAAATTCTCCCATATACTCTCCCCTATGAAATTAACACAACTTATTTCTTGCCTGAAACATAAGCCCATTTATAGCTATAATCCGCTCCAAATGGATGTCTTACTACACCTTTATAGTATGGCTTTTGTAAAATAACCAAACTCCGTTGGTAAATTGGAGCAATGGCTGCGTCATCTTCAAGTAAGATTTTCTCAGCTTTTGCGAACGCTTCATAACGTTCAGCCGGCTTCACTGCCAATTCGCCTTTTGTATCCTCAATCAACTTATCGTATTCAGGGTTCGAATAAGACATTAAGTTGTTTGGTCCGTCAGTTACAAAAAGATCTAGGAACGAAATCGGGTCTTGGAAATCAGGGCCCCATCCAGATACTTGGATGTCGTAATCTTGGTTCGTATCCAAATCTAGACGTACAGAGAAAGGAACTTCTTTCAATGAAATCGAAAGACCTTCTAGGTTACCTTCCAATTGAGACTTGAAGTACTCATCCATTTTCTTAGAAAGCTCAGTGTCTCCACCTAGGATTTCTAATTTAAGAGAATCCACGCCTAGCTCTTCCAATCCTTTTTTCCAGTGTTCTTGTGCTTCTTCCACATTATATACCAAGTGGTCTCCGCTCAAATCACGGAAATCTTTTTCATTTTCATCAAATGCAAAATCAGTAGGTACTAAGAAGTTTGCAGGTGTTGAACCATCAGCTATAACTATATCCGCCATGTCATTTTTTTCAAAAGCTTTCGCAATGGCTTTACGGATATTTTCGTTCGCAAGTGGCGTTTTTTCTCCACCACGTTCTTGGTTAAACTTGAAGTAGAAAACAGAAGTTTCAGGTTCGATTACCGCTTCTTTATCATCACGGTATTGCATAGCCAAATCACCGGTAACTCTAGCCCAATCCAACTTGTTATCTTGATAAAGCTTAACTGCAGTAGCAGAATCTTTTACAACGTTTACATGAATTTCATCAAGCTTTACGTTTTCTGCATCCCAATAGTGTTCGTTTTTCTTGTACGTCCAGCTATCGCCCGTTCCATCCCAATCAGTTAAAATGAATGGACCGTTATATAGGAGACCGTCTGAATTTGTTGCATAAGCATCGCCTTTAGACGTTACGAATTCTTCTTTTTGTGGATAAAAAGTTCCAAAAGACATAAGGGATAAGAAATAAGGTACCGGACGTTCAAGTGTTACTTCAAACGTCTTTTCGTCTATAGCTTTTACCCCCAGCTCAGACACTTCCATCTTTTCTTCAGAGATTTCTGTCGCATTTTTGATTACGCCAGACATCATGAATGGTCCGTAAGGTGAACCAGTCGCAGGATCGATCGCACGCTGCCATGCAAATACGAAGTCTTCTGCTGTAACAGGAGTGTCATCTGACCATTTCGCATCGCGAAGCTTGAATGTGTAAGTTAATCCATCTTCACTTACCTCCGCCTCTTCAGCAGCCATTGCCGGTTCCGCAATGTTTTCTTGGTTCAAACGGTATAGACCTTCATTGACGTTGTTCAACACATTGAAGCCTACTTGGTCTTCAACGATCGCAGAATCAACAGAAGGAATCGCATTTCGTTCCTCCAAGTATAATACTTGTTCAGCATCCGGCTCTCCGTCTTCTTCTGCTGGATTTTCAGTTGCCTGATCATCCTCCTTGTCCTTATCTGCCGCAGGCTTGTCTTCTTCTTTCGAACCGCCGCATGCAGCTAGGAACATACTGAGCACTAACGTCAGCGCCATAAGTAAAAGCCACTTTTTACTCTTCAAATCATTGACCTCCCCTTTGAAATAGTTTGAAGAACTAGCTTATTCATTATACAAGAAAAATTTATAGATGTAAACGCTATCAACTAAATTTTTTTAATTTTAATAGTACTGCATGTTGTCTGTACACTTCCAGTCCTGCTTCTAGTATGATAGATGGTAGTCATTAATTCTATTATGAAAAGAAGGATTTATATGAAATCAAATATTATTATTTTTTCTATTTCTCAAGTTGTAATACTCATTTTTATATGGCTCATTTATGGTCAGTGGTCTTTACTAGGCTATATTAATGTTTCATTTTTTGTAAGTGGATTATTGTTGTTAATAGGTGGGATAGTTTTTATTATCCGTACAGGATCCTTTGACTTTTTCATGAAAAGCATGCAGAAGGTTCTAGCACGAAAAGGACAGCGAGAGGCGCTTGAATCGATGCGTGTTCCATCCGAAGCCATGTCAGTTCGTTCTGCTTGGTTTTTCATGGCAGGACTTCCCTCTTTTGTATTAATGCTTCTAGCCTTGGTACTTTACTATTTATAAACCGACAAAAAAGCGTCTCCATACTATATGGAGACACTTCTTTTTTATTATTTACGTTCTTCTATGTCTAATTTACTGCCATCATTAAATTTGATTTCTACATCAAACTTTTGATAGTCCGATTTCAGCCCAAATGCTTTCAATACTTGATTGATTGTTTCTTCATTCGTACTATCTTTTGTCAACTGTAGTTGCTCGACTTTAGGATAAAGATCATCAAACGCTTCTTGCCCCTTTAAATAGACTTGATTGACCTCATCTTCTACTTTCGCTTTGATGGGTTCGTTTCTATCCTGCTCAATTTCCGCTTCATATTCAATATCGTTACCATAAGAAATTTCTACTTCTATCTCTCTGAAAGAAAGCTTGTCCATATCAGCTTTCATATCGTCAGTTGTTCCGCTCGCTGTTTCATCTTTTGTTCCGTTTGTAGTCGTATCTGTTGTTCCCGTACCATCAGTATTCGTGTCTGCAGGTTGTTCAGTCGGAGTTGTTGTAGCTCCTTCATCGACGACCGGCTCATTTGTATCATTTCCGCATGCTGCAAGACCGATGGCCATAATAGATACAGTTGTGATCAGTAAACGTTTCATTAAGTATTCCTCCTCATTATATCCTTTCACTTAGTCATTCCCCATTCTCTACGTTCTAATCATTTACTTTTCTTGCGTTGGGTTATGAAAAGGGAATGATGGAGTCCCCTGCGAATGAAAACTATGTGGGTTTCCACTATTTTCATAAATTCAGTAACAAAATTTATTTTTTATTACCTATCTTTCTCTAAAACTCACCTTCTTTTTCGTATTAAAACATTAATTTATAGACATTTATACTCACATTAATTATAAAACGCATAATACACTTGATTTTTTCATTATGTAATTGTTAATATTAAAAAGTGTCAATTCATCTGATGAACGGGTTAACCATTCCATATGTATGTGAATGAGTATTCGCCAGAAATACTGGCAGAAGGGGTTGACTACTACTAGAAGGAGCTGATGTGTATGACAACGGAACAAAAAACGTTGCGTAATGATTTGGTAGAAGATGAAGCGGTCCGCGATTATTCATTGGATCGAGTACCTCTGGAAGATCGTACAAAAAGTTGGCTGAGCATAACGAACATCACGTTCGGAATTGCAACTGCCATTTTTTATTTTCAAATGGGAAGCGTCATGGCTTTGCAATTCGGTGCTCCGAATGCCATTGTTTCTGCCATCTATGCCATCATCGTGGCGGGACTTCTCGGTACGGTCATTGCCTATTTGTCGGCCAAGTCCGGCATGAATGTTAATTTATTATCACGCGGTGGCGGATTTGGCTATATCGGTTCGTCTCTGACTTCTTTAATTTACGCCTCCAACTTCATTATGTACTGTGCACTCGAAGGATTAATCCTCGTCTCGGCCGTACATCATTTCATGCCTGACTTTCCAAAATGGATCTTAATCGTCGTGTTTGGAACCATTATTATCCCCCTAAATTGGTTTGGAATAGAACAGCTTGATAAACTTCAAAAATGGTCAATGCCTATTTTCCTCGTGTTCTTGATCACCGCGATTGTCGTTTCATTTATGAAACCCGCCTTGTATACTGGTTCAGTTTTCTCTTATATGCCTGAAGGTGTGCAGTTCGGTGGGACAGCACTTTTATTTTGCATCGGAATGCATAATGGAATTATGGGACTGACCGCATTGCTTGCTTCCGATTATGCTCGCTTTTTACGCCCAGAGGATCGAAAGTTCGGTTCCATCGCGATAGGCTTTATTCCACAGATTTTCTGTTATGGCGTAATGGGTGGACTGGGTATTTGGTTTGGTGTTCGCTTCTTAGAGAAAGATCCAGGTGTCTATATTGTTCTATTGCTCGGGATCGGCGGTGCATTGTTCACGATGCTGACGCAATTGCGAATCAACGTCACAAATATTTACAGTAGTTCCCTCTCCCTATCCAACTTCTTTGAGAACATTTTCCGTTTCACCCCAGGCCGACGGTTTTGGGTTGTCGTCTCTGCATTTTCAGCCATTTTATTAATGCTTGGCGGAATTGTGAATCACTTAGATACCGTAATGACATTTCAAGGCGTTTTCTTGTTCTCTTGGGCTGCTATTTTGGTAACAGACGCGCTCATTGTTAAAAAGTTATTAAAAATCGGTCCGACCTACTACGTAGCACGTCAAGAGTTTTTGTATAAGTGGAATCCTGTTGGCGTAGTTTCATTGATAGCCGCCAGCGCATTCAGCACGATTGCCGCATCTGGCTACATGGGCATCTTCCTACAATCTACAGCTGCTTTCTTCGCTGCCTTGCTGGCTGCCTTGCTGACTGTTATCATAGCGGTCTATACAAAAGGCAAGTATTATTTGGAACACGAACCGAATGATATTACGCCAGATGATAAACTAGCTTAACTTCCCCAACTCCTCTATAAAACAGAATTTTAGAGTGAGAGCTGTGGCTAATCGCTCCAAGCTTTACGATGGGCAATTTATTCATTCGCTTAAATTAGGATGAAACAGAAATAGGTTTTTGGCGCAGTCGTGTACATTGCATTACATCGTCTTATTGTAAGGAACATACCTTACAGTAAGGAGGTGCAGAAGTATGTCGAAATACGAAGGTAATGTGGGGCTTTTCCTAGCCGGGGTTTTAGCTGCATATGCTGTGTTGGGCCTGGTTTTAATTGTGCCTGGCTTACTAACAGCTATTTCAGGTAACTTGTTGCTGACCATCGCGGTAGTCATCGTAGTAATCGTCGTTGTATTGTTTGCTTTGGCGATTATCCTAAAGGGACTTTCGCGCTTGTTTTTTCATTTGAAGTTTTGATGTGAAGGCCGTCTGAGAAGTCATTTCATCTGACTTTTCGGGCGGCTTTTGTTTAATTGGGAGATCCCGCTTTTTCTCTCATATATAAGACAACAAAGGAGTCTTCTAAATACGACTCCATTTCACTCTTCAACCTTTTGCCTCCCCAATTTATCAGTTCCTTATTTTCCGGTTGTTTGATGCTGCTATATTCCAAAAATGATAGAAGATGTTTTCGTCTTTCAGTTCTATTCTCGATGCCGTATGTAGAAAAGAACTGATCGATGCAGCGGTACAATTCATTGGTAACTCTGTATGTTTTATGACAATGATGAACGAATGCGAAGTCCGGTAATTGAACTACCTCTTCAGTCGACAACTTCATCCACTCCTTTCACTTCTTTATGATTGGTTGTTTGTTTGAGTAACAGAACGACAACTGCCATTAAAGAGGCTATGAATAGCCAACCTTTTGAAAAGGATCCGCTTATATCTACAATATAGCCAAAAAGTGGAGGTATGATTAACACACCCCAAGAGCTGATTGTGATAGTGACTCCTGTAGCGATACCCGAATTTTCCTTCCGCACCAACTCTACTATAATTGTCATCCAGACTCCGTTATAACCTGAAATGGAAAAACCGAAGATGAAGACTGTGCACAAGACAACTATAAGTGGAGTTGCAGGTAATAACACAGCACATACCAGTGCACACATCCCTGTCAGAACCGTTACAATGAACATAATGATCATCCGGTTCCCCGCAAAGTACTTATCACTGATTGTTCCCCAAGCCACCCTGCCAACAGAGCCGCCTATTTCAGCCAATACGAGTAATAGGCCTGCCAGAATAAGTGTCATCTCAAGCTTTTCAAAAGCAAACAAAATAATGTACGTAGTGAGGCATAGCTGTGCGCCTTGTAAACCCATCGCACTAATACTCAATAAAAGAACTTGTTTATTTTGCAGTATTTTTCGCAAGTCTTCTTGAAATTTACCTTTAGTTAAAAGCGCATCTTTTTTTGCCATAGAATCAGCTGGATCTTGATATCGGTAGGATACCAACACTCCTACAGCTAACAGCACAAGGCAACTGATAAACAAGGCAGGACGCCAGCCAAGCTCTTTGGCCAATGGCAGTAAAAACAGTGCAGCTAACGCGGAGCCCGCTGTAATCCCCATTTGTTTTATTCCCATTGCCGTCCCTCTACTGCGCTGGGGAAACCAATATAAGATTCCCCTATTTGTCGTTGGATGCATCGCGGCATACGCCCCGCCCCCGATCACCACAACTATCAACAACAAGTAGAATTGTGTAGTGAGGGATATGAGGATAAAGCTAACCCCCAGCAAGGCTATTGTACCGAATAACTGCTTTTTTGATCCTAAACGATCCACTAACAGACCAGAAGGAATAGCAGCCAAAGATTGACCGAGAAAAAGAGCAGCTGGAAGCAAACCAATTTGTGTATTAGATAAAGATAAATCTTCACCGATTAAGATTGTCAAAGGTGCTAAACTTCTACCTACAAAAGACACCATGATTTGAGCCAGTAATAGCCAAATCAGCATCTTCCAAGCTATTTGCAATGTATGTTCTTTAGATTTCACATTCACTGTGCGCATCATCTCTTTTATCATCTATAATGAAAAAGAGAGGGCTGGTAATCAGCACACTCTCTTTTTATTGATCACTTACAATACATTGAAACACTGCCTAAGCCATCGAATTGTGCGACAACGGAGTCACCCGATTCAAATGCAATCGCTTCTGACATCGCCCCGCTAAGAATGATATCTCCCTTTTTCAATCCTTTGCCTCTTTTGCTTAACTCTTTTACCGACCAAGCAATCGCTTCTGCTGGATGCCCTAACACCGCAGCACTCGATCCGGTTTGTTCTACTTTTCCGTTTTTAGACATGACCATTCCGATCGTCCCTAAATTGATAGAGTCTGGAGAAATCCACTTACTACCTACAACAAACTTTATGGATGAACAGTTATCTGCTATCACATCGACCAACGTGAATTTAAAATCTTTATATCGGCTATCGATCACTTCCAAAGCGGGCGCTACGTATTTTGTAGCTTTAATTACATCTTCTGCCGTAACATCCTCACCCTCTAAGTCCGCTCCCAATAAAAAGGCAATTTCAGGTTCCACTTTTGGATGAATCAAATCTGAATAGTTGATAGGCTCCCATTCTGTTGACAGCATATCGGCGTGTAAGTAACCGTAAATTGCTTCGTCAACCCCCATCATGACTTGCTTGGCTTTACTAGTCAGACCTAGTTTCACGCCTACATTTTTCGTCTTATTTTCCAGCAATCGACGTTCCAATAAACGATCTTGCAATTCGTATGCTTCCTCAATCGTCAGCTCCGGATATTTGTCGGTTACTTTGACAACCTCTCGTGCATCACGTTCTGCTGTAAATAAATAATCAACAATTTCTTTTTCACGATCTGTAAGTACTGTCATGTTTATACCCTCACTTTCTCCTTCTTCGCCAATTCAGCGGCCACGTCCAGAATCATATCCTCTTGCCCGCCTACCACTTTCATTTTTCCAAGTTCCATTAAGATATCGCGCGGGTCTAAACCAAATCTTGCAGCCGCCCGTTCCGAGTGCAATAGGAAGCTCGAGTAAACGCCAGCATAGCCAAGCGCGAGACTCCCTTTTTTAATTTCTTGCGTGCCAGGGATTAACGGGCCTACAATATCTTCCGCAAGATCCATCATTTTATAAAGATCAATTCCGACATCCATACCCATGCGATCCATTACTGCCAGCAATACTTCCGTTTGTGTATTGCCCGCTCCTGCTCCTAAACAACGTACCGCTCCATCTATACGAGTAGCACCCTCTTCGATTGCAGCAAGCGTATTTGCAACAGCTAGAGATAAATTATTGTGCGCATGGAATCCGACTTCAATATCCAATGAACCGCGCAGTGCCTTAATACGCTCGCTTACCTGATGAGGTAAAAGTGCGCCCGCTGAATCGGTTACATAGACGGCTTGTGCGCCGTAACTCTCCATAAGTTTCGCTTGTTCGACCAATTTATCCACAGGCACAGAATGCGCCATCATCAGAAAACCTAATGCTTCCATTCCAAGTTCACGCGCTTGGCTAATATGTTGTGCAGAAACGTCTGCCTCTGTTGAGTGAGTTGCCACTCGTACGAGTTTCGCGCCTAATTTATGCGCTTGCTTTAGTTCACTCATTGTACCAATACCCGGAATCAGAAGTACCGCTACCTTTGAATTCGTACATTCATCTACGGCTGCTTCGATCAATTCCATTTCATTGACCAATGACTTTCCATATTGGACAGTGGAACCGCCTAGTCCATCTCCGTGACTGACTTCTATATAATGCATGCCTGCATCATCTAACGCACGGGTAACATTTCGTACTTGTTCTACCGTAAATTGATGCGCTACCGTATGACTTCCGTCTCGTAAACATACTTCTGTAATTTGAATTGGCTTCTTCGTCATGTACGTTGCTCCTTCCGACTCATTAGATGAGAGATTTTTTCTCTAGCATCGACCGTGCAAAATCCTCCGCAACCCGCGTCGCAGCTGCCGTCATAATATCAAGATTCCCGGCATACTCAGGGAAATAGTCGCCAGCCCCTTCCACTTCCACAAAGACCGTGACAACGTTCCCTTCAAACAATGGTGCTTGCTTTAACCGGTACCCAGGTACATACTCCTTGACAGTCTCTACCATATTTTCGATGGATTCCTGTATAGCCTTTTCATCCATATTCTTCACTTCACAATAAATCGTATCACGCATTAAGATTGGAGGATCAGCAGGGTTTAAAATGATAAGTGCTTTTCCTTGATCCGCACCGCCTACTTCTTCAATTCCACGACGAGTTGTAATCGTAAATTCATCGATATTTGCTCGTGTACCCGGACCTGCACTTAAACTTGAAATAGTCGCAACGATTTCTCCATATGTAACGTCCGCCACTTTATTGATTGCATGTACGATCGGAATCGTCGCCTGTCCGCCACAAGTAATCATATTGACATTATCCAACTCTCGTGATTTCTCATCAGAGCTTACAGCCGGGGAGAAAAACGGTCCTATGGCAGCTGGAGTTAAATCAATTGCAAGCTTCCCTAACTTTTTTAAAACTTCGGCATGATGAATATGCGCTTTTGCAGAGGTAGCATCAAACACAATATCCGCAAGTTCAGGATGATCGATGATCGCTTGAATACCAGTAGAGAAAGCTTGGTAGCCTCTCTCTTTTGCCCGTTTTAGTCCATCAGACTCCGGTTCGATCCCAATTACAGCTGTTAACTCAATGACATCACTGCGTTCTAGTTTATACATTAAATCTGTTCCGATATTTCCAGAACCGATGATGGCTGCTTTAATTTTCTCCATTGTCATGCTCCCTTCTTCTCATCTATCCTTTATTCAAAGTGCACGGTGACAGAGCCAACCGGACCAAAATCTGCCTTAATCGTATCTCCCACTTCTACAACGACAGCCCCAGATAGCGCCCCCGGTAAGATCAATTCGTCTTTTTTCAACGTGATGCCAAAATCATGCAGCTTATTCGCCAACCAAGCAACAGCGTGTGCCGGATGACCAAGTGCGGCAGCTCCTGCTCCGGTCGCGATTAACTCATCGTTTTTGTAAAGCACCATACTATTTGTTCTCAAATCCAATGTTTCCAACGTAGTCTGTTTGTCTCCTACTACAACTTTTGCACTTGATCCATTGTCAGCTACTGTATCAATCAATTTAATATTCCAGTCTGCAACACGGCTATCGATGACCTCAATAGTAGGGACCACATATTTCGTTGCCATCATGACGTCTAAATAGGTCACATTGGGACCTACCAGATCTTCTGACAACACAAAACCAATTTCGGCTTCGACTTTCGGTGCCACCATCGTACTTACTTTTATAGAAGTTTCATTTTTTAATTCCATATCATCATATAAATGGCCATAGTCCGGCTCATCAACATTTAACATTTTTTGCATTGCTACACTTGTGAGACCAACTTTTTTTCCAATAATCTTCTTTCCCTCGGCCAATTTCTGTTTAACCATTTCGAGTTGTATATGGTAAGCATCTTCTACTGTCAGTGAACTATCTCTTTCCGTTAAAGGTGCAATCCCTTTACATTTTTTCTCTGCTTCCAATAGTTCTGATGCATAACTTTCAATTTTAGTAGACACGGTACTCCATCCTCCTGCGTTAAAACAACAAAAGGCGGGCGCAATGCCACCTTTCGCTGTTCGTTTATTTTTTTATCGTAATAGTCTTCGCTTCGGTATAGAAATCAAAACTGTGACGGCCGCCTTCTCTTCCTATCCCGCTCGCTTTTGCCCCTCCGAATGGAGTGCGTAAGTCACGGACGTACCAGCAGTTTACCCACAGTAGACCGGAGTGTACTTGAGATGTCACGCGCTGACCGCGTCGTAGATCGTTCGTCCAGACAACTCCCGCCAGACCATAGATAGAGTCGTTTGCGATTTCTATTGCTTCTTCTTCCGTTTTGAAAGGAATGATCACAGGCACTGGTCCGAATATTTCCTCCTGTGCCACACGCATTTTATTATGCACATCATACAGGACAGTCGGTTCATAGAAGTTTCCTTCTGGCAGGCTCTCTACCATCTTACCGCCATAAGCAAGTTTAGCTCCTTCATCAAGACCAATTTGTACATAGTCCGCCACTTCTTTTAAATGACTTTTTGACACCAGAGCACCCATGTCTGTGGATTCATCTGTTGGATCGCCAACCTTAATGTTTTTTACTGCGGCAACAAACTTTTCAAGAAACTTCTCATAAATGCCTTCCTGTACGAGAATTCGAGAACCTGCCAAACAAATTTCTCCTTGATTGCGGAAGATCGCTTCAATAGATCCTTCTACCGCTTCGTCTAAATCAGCATCTTCGAATACGATATTTGCTGACTTTCCACCTAACTCCAATGAAACCGGTGTTAGGTTTTCTGCTGCATTTCGCATAACAGTCTTTCCGGTTTCCGATTCACCTACAAACGAGATACGCTGGACATAGGGATGCTTCGCCATCACCGTTCCGACTGTACTTCCAGGACCTGTTATAATATTCAAAACGCCTGGAGGCAAGCCCGCTTCATTTGCAATTTCACCAAGCAAAACTGCACTTAAAGGTGTGTCGGAAGCCGGTTTAATAACGACAGTATTTCCTGCCGCCAATGCAGCTGATGCTTTCCATGTCATTTGCATGAACGGAAGATTCCAAGGAATGATCAAGCTAGTAACACCCGCCGGAGCGTATTGTACGTAGGACATGTGGTTAGCCATGTCATAATGTTCGTGTACCATATACTTCGCCATCTCAGCAAAGAAGCGGAAGTTTGATGCAGCACGCGGGATATCAAATTCGCGGCTTTCGCGAATTGGTTTTCCGACGTCCAACGTCTCTACATAAGCAAGTTGTTCGACTTTTTCCAGAATCAAATCAGCCATCCGGCACAATATTTCGGAACGTTTTTCAACCGGCATATTGCTCCAAACGCCGCTTGCGAACGCTTTATGCGCAGCTTCAATCGCACGGTTGGCGTCTTCCTCTCCGCCTTTCGCCACCGTAGCAAGCTTTTGGTTGGTTGCAGGGTTGATTGTATCGAAAGTTTCTCCTGAAATTGCGTCTACATACTGTCCATCAATAAATAGCTTTGCATCTTGGACAGTCGTATTGTCTGCTACTAATTCGTTAGCCATGATCTTCCTCCTACTCTTCGATCTCGATGATCATCTCAATTTCTATTGCTGTATTGTTAGGGAGCTGTGACATTCCAACTGCCGACCGCCCATGCTTACCCTTTTCACCAAATACTTTTCCAATTAAATCGGAAGCACCGTTCATCACTTTAGGCTGATCTGTAAAATCTTCTGTACTATTGACCATGCCCAGAACTTTTACAAATTGCTTTACCTTACTTAGTTCTCCAATTTCTTCTTTGACTACACTTATCAAATTCAGCATAGATTGCTGAGCTGCCAGGTAACCTTCTTCGACAGTCAAATCTCTTCCCAGTTTACCGTGGTACTGATCTACTCCTTGCCCAGCAGTGAACAATAGATTTCCCGTGCGAACGCACCGGACATAATCTCCAAGTGAGGGACGTAATGGAGGTAACTCCAACCCTAACTCTTTTAGTTTTTCTTCAGGTGTCATTTTTTCATCTCTTCCTTTACTGATATGTTTAAGAACTCCAATGCGTTTCTCCCTAGAATCGCTTCTCTTTGTTCATCAGTTAAATTAACCGTTTCGTCGACAACTTTCCCTGGAGGAATTTCGCGTAATAAGAAGGGATAATCTGAACCCATTACAATTTTTTCATAACCGAAACGATCAATTAAATAATTAAGATTTAAAGGATCGTAGTTCAAAGAATCGAAATAGAAGTTCTTTGCATAGTAACTAGGCAGTTCAGTTGTTTGTCTCAAATGAGGCCAAACTTTCCACCCCTGATCCAGACGTGGCAAGATATATGGGAAAGAGCCTCCTCCGTGTGCAAAACACACTTTCAATCGAGGGAACTTTTCCATTACGCCTCCATTAATCAAGCTGGCAGCAGCTAAGGCTGTTTCACTTGGCATGCCGACTGTGTACATAAAATTATGTCGTGGCATTCTTTCTTTACCGAGCGTTTCCCACGGATGAACAAACAACGGAACTTCCCACTTCTCTGCCATTTCAAAGAACTTTGTAAAATCTGGATCATCCAAATTCTTCCCATTGATATTCGTACCGATTTCTATGCCTTTTAAACCAAGGTCTTTGACACATCTTTCCATTTCACGGATTGAAACTTCAACGTCTTGTAAAGGAACCGTGCCCAGCCCGATAAAACGATCTGGATACTTCTTTACAGTTTCAGCAATAAAATCATTTTGTATTTTAGACATTTCTTCTGCTTGTTGCCCATCTGCCCAATAAGAAAATGTTACAGGAATAGGAGAGAGAACTTGAATATCTACACCTTCCGCATCCATATCCTCAATGCGCTTTTCAGGACTCCAAACTTGATCCGTCACTTCTCGAAACACCTTGCTTTCGACCATAATATTCGCGCCGCAAGAGCAAGTTTTTTCTAAAGTAGGCCAACGACCTCCGCCGAATTTCTCAACGAAATTAGGGATATCTTCAGGAATGATATGTGTATGAAAGTCTACTCTCATTTCCACAAACCTACTTCTTCAGACATTACGTGACCGCAATTATCACATGTACGAAGCTCTTCGCTACTATTAAACTCCTCGATTGCACCTTTAACCTGTGTTTCAATATTTGTCAGCTGAACCGTCTTTTTATGCATTTGCTGATCACAGTTTTCACAGAACCAAACGAAATCTTCGAGTTCTCCCTCGTCTCGTTTACGCTCGATCACTAGTCCATAAGTATCCGCTACGCGATGAGGAGAGTGTGGCATCATAGCTGGGAGCATAAATACTTCCCCTTCTTTTACTTCTACTACTTCGCGCTTTCCTTCGAAATTAATAACCTCTACATAGCAACTACCTTTAATTTGGTAGAAGAATTCTTCAGAAGGGTCCACATGAAAATCACGTCGTCTGTTCGGTCCGCCTAAAATCATACAAATAAACTCTGAATCTTCCCATAATACTTTGTTGTTGACAGGTGGCTTTAACTCATTTTTATTATCTTCGATCCACTGTAACAGATTAAACGCCTTAAGTTTTTTAATTGTAGAATTTGTCATTTGAAACCCTCCATTATTTTAATTTGTTATTTTTCGCAAAACGGATGAACATGTTTTGTACTTCACTAGTGCAGAATCACGGCAAATACAACACCCTCTCTTACTCTAGTAACTGTATCTTTACTATAATGAAACCGCATACATCATTCCACGCAATTATTTCACCATGTGGAATAGTAAGAATCTTTTCAATAAATTTTCTTGTTTTTTTACGCTCTACTATACTTTTTTCCGAGTTGACCATTTGAGAGAGATTCTCTAGACTTACGACCTGGCACAAGTATTTCATCTAAATCAGCAGGTACTATAACTTCTCCCGCAAAGTGCTTTGTTGCCAGCAAATGAGTGATGTCAGTAAGTGTACCTGGAAGAAAATGTGTAAGTATTAATTGCTTCGCTTCAGCTTGGCTCGCCATCTTGGCTGCTTGTTCAGGATCACAATGTTCTTTCTGTAATTCTTTCCAGATTCTTTTTCTTTCCTCGCTAATATTTTCTGAGTATATTTTGTTCGGTGCCAAGCAACAATCGACCACCATGGTATCGGCATTCAAAGATAATTTAACCAACTCATCAACTGGAGCCGTATCACCAGAAAAGACAACGGATTGCTCACCTGTGTCGAAACGGTAAGCATATGTCAAAATACTATGAATCATTTCAGCAGTTCTCAACTTGACTTGTTTGGGCAAATCAATTTCTATCTCGCCAGAGCTCTCAATTTCAATTATATTTGTATCTAACAACCCTTCAGAAGGTCTGCCAAGAGATAATTTATACGCGATATCCTCTTCATACATTTTTAAAATCTGTTGATGAAACTGTTTAGTGCCTTTGGGACCTATTAGAGTCAGCTTTTTTCTACTACTGAACCATCTTCCTAACAAGAATTGTCCATACCCTAAAATATGATCAGCATGAAGATGCGTTAAAAAAACATAATCTATTGAAGCTAGGTCTATATTCGCTTTACTGAGTTGATAGGAAACCTTTTCACCGCAGTCTATTAAAATAGGCTGATCATCAATCCATAAAATTTGTGCCGGACCTGATCTTTCTACGTCAGGCCACGGACTTCCAGTACCAAGCATTGTAACTTTTAATTTGGTCATCATTGTTCCTCCCTTTAAAGTTCTATTTTTCTAATCACTCATACTGTATATCGTTTTCTTCAAAGTACTTAACCGCGCCTGGATGGAAAGGAATCACAACCCCCTTTGAAACATTTTCTGGTGAAATATCAAATGAGCTGTGAACCTTTTTTATTTTCTCTTCATTTTCCATAATGAATTTTGTTAAGTTATAAACCATTTCATCGTCTACATCTTCATGTGTTAACAGCATTGTTTCAAATGCACCAATTGTAATATCTTCTTTTTGATCTTTATACGTGTTTGCCTTAACTTCCATAGATGAATAGTATGGATGGTTTTCCGTAAAAGAATCCAATTCACTTTCATCAAAAGGAATTACTTTTACATCCGTTAACTGGGCTACTTCCGTTATCAATGGTGCTGGAATAAATCCAGTTAAAATACCAACATCAATACTCCCATTTTGAAGACCTTCACTAATTTCGGCGTTTCCGAGCGGAATTACTTTTACATCCTCTTCGAACGACATGTCATACTCATCTTCCAATAGAGTTTGCATAAAGTTGTATGGCGAACTTCCTTTAGGAGCGACACCAACTTTTTTACCTTTCAAGTCAGCAATAGATTTCACTTTAGAATTTTCGGGAACTACGATATGAATAGCCGCATAACTAAACCATGTAACCGCTCTTAACTCTTGGTGTTCACCTGTGATAATAGGATCTTTACCTTCATAAATATTAGTTGCAATGTCTGACGCCGGTACCCCAAAGGCTGCTTTCCCCTTATCTTTGCGAGCGATTAAATTCTTCAATATTTCAGCTGATCCATTAACAGATTCAGTTGAAAGTACTACGTCTGGCATCTCTTTAGAGCTATTGAATAACTGACTTATTCCTGCTCCTATTACATAGTTAGTTCCTCCTGAGCCTGGTGTATAGAGAGGAACCACTCCAGCTGTTTTGCCTTCAGCGTCCTTCTTGTCACTTGTTTCGGTCGATCCGCAGGCAGCCAATACCAAAAGTATCGATAGTAATACCACAATAGACATTAAATTCTTTTTCATGTCATTCCTCCTGTTTTCCTTTACTTTTTTCTTACACTTATCCACTATTATTGCTTATAGAGACTTGTCTAATAAAATAGCTTTATTGGTCTTATTTGCAAATTTCCCCTCATATAAAAGCACAAGCACTATTACTACGAGCCCTATTACGGAAGATAGAACATCTACCCTGATAAGCATAATTGATCCAGCAAACAAAATTACTCTACTAAAGAAATTTAATTTGGCTGTAAAATAACCTTCAAGTGAAACTGCAATAGCATATACACCCATTAAAGCTGTGACCGTCGCGAATATAATAGATCCTGTAGAACCGATTAAGATCAATTCGGGTCCGAAAATAAACATATATGGAACAATGAACGCTACTAATGCGAGCCTACATGCAACCAAAGATACTTTCATCGGACTAGTTTTGGATAGACCTGCGGCCGCATAAGCTGCCAACGCAACTGGTGGTGTAATCGCCGATAGAGTTCCATAATAGAAGATGAATAAATGTGCGGCGATAGGAGGAACACCTAAGTCCACCATGGCAGGCGCTGCAAGAATTGCCAATACCAAATAGGAGGCTACGGGCGGTAATCCCATGCCCATAATAATTGAGGCAAACATTGTTAAAATACAAAGCAATAATAAACTCCCACCTGACAACTCCAAGAGAACGCTGGAAAAACGAAGACCCATTCCAGTCATATCAATAACGCCTATGACAATCCCAGCAGCACTACAAGCTGCTACTACCATTAAAGATAGTTTTACACCTTCTTGCAGAGCGGAGTATATTTGTCCCATTGACATCCTAGTTTCCTTCCTAAACAAACAAGCAATAGGAACTGAGATAATGGCCCAGAAGGCAGCATTATTTGCTGTCATTTGGAAAACCATCAATAGAACAACAAGTATTACTAATGGAAGCATCAAATGCCCTTTTTTAAACATCAATTCTTTCAAATTTACTTTATTCTCAACTTCTGTGGCTTGTAATCCTTCTTTAGCTGCTCTAAGGTCAACCATAATAAAGATAGCTACGAAGTAGATGATTGCCGGAATTAAGGCTGCAAAAGCAACTTGGGCATAACTGATTTGTAAAAAATCTGCCATTAAAAACGCAACAGCGCCCATAATTGGAGGTAAAATCATCCCACCAGTTGAAGCTACAGACTCAACTGCCGCTGCATAGGTAGGTTTATACCCTCCCCTTTTCATTAATGGTATGGTTAGTACACCGGTTGTAACTACGTTAGCTACTTGGCTACCACTTATGGACCCAAATAAAGCACTGGCTACCACTGACACTTTAGCTGCGCCACCTCGGTATCTACCAACTAATCCCATCGCTAAATCTAAGAACATATTCCCTGCTCCAGACTTTTCTAACATTGCACCGAAAATAACGAATAAGACGATATAGCTTGCTGAAACACCTAGTGGTATACCAAATACTCCTTGGTTTGACAAACCGATTTGAGTAACTATCTGTTCAAATGAATATCCAGAATGCTGTATCATCAAAGGGAGTCTATCACCGATAAATGCATATACCAAAAATATAATTGCAATAATCGGTAAAGCCATACCTAGCATTCTTCTCGCAACTTCGAGCGTTAATAAAATTACTAGAACTCCTATAACAATTGTTGTTAATGTAGGGGAGCTCATTTCCAATGGGAGATCTAAATATCGTAGTGTTAGATATCCACCTGCCACTAAGGAAAGAATAGCTAGAATACTATTAATCAATAACCCAAAACCATTCCGTTCTTTTTCAATTGAATCTTTACTTTTGAAGAACGGGTGTAATAGGAATACTAGTGCAAATGCTAAGGCCAAATGAATAGCGCGTTGCTGTGTCGCAGGAAATAATTGAATCCCGCCGGAGTATAAGTGAAAAAGCGCCATTGAAATAGCAAGCGTAGCAACTATACCTGTAAGCCATTTCCTCATCTTTTCAAATCCTTTCTTTAATGGAAGTAAAAATGCCTAGCGATAAAAAATATAAAACTTATTGAACCAACATAAAAGCGCTTTCATTTCTTAATAGTCTGAATTATATATCTTAAATCCATTTTAGTCAAATGTTTTTTAAATTATCTTTATTTCATTGTTTTATAAGTTAATTATGTGTAAAATGAAAGATAATTCAAACATAAAATATAATCTTTAAACTTTTATGGTACTAAGTAAAACTAAAATGGCATTCACTATAGGAGGTTGTTTAGCGTGATAAAAGAACTTTATGAAAAGAATTCAATAAAAGATAAGCGACTTAAAGACCTGCTCTCACTAATCTACGAATTTGGACCGATTTCAAAAAACGATCTAATTGCTAAAACAAAATTGACAACTACTACTTGTACAAGGCTATTGGATGATCTACTAATGGAGGGAGTAATAACTGAGAGCGGCTTTGGTGAATCAAGTGGAGGAAGAAAACCATTCTTATACGAAATTAATGCAGATTATTACTTTTTAATCGGCATTGATATATCTAGGTCTTATACCAAAGTTTTATTAATGGATCTGAAATTAAATGTAAAGAGTGAAGCTAGATTAAAAATGGATAAATCAAGTACCCCACATGCAACAATTAAATTTATTGAGCAAACTATTATTCGGATGCTAGTGGAAAGCAAACTTAATAAGGACAAAATCTTAGGTATTGGCATTGGCTCTATTGGACCCTTAGATAGTAAACGTGGCATTATCTTAAATCCCTACCAGTTCCCTTCAGATGGATGGAGGGATATACCGATAAAGGATATTCTTGAAGAAAAGTTAGATATAGAAGTAACAATTGACTATGGAGTGAATACTGCATTATTAGCGGAATACAACAACCATTACAAGGATATATACAGCAATGTAGTATATATGCTAAAAGGAGTTGGTAGTCGAACAGGTATGATAATCGATGGTCAGTTAAAACCAGGTACGGATAAGCTCGGTATACATGGTCAGGGGCATATGATAGTGGATATACATGGTCGGAAATGCTATTGCGGAAGCTATGGTTGCGTTCAAGCTTATTCGTCAATGCGAGCAATTACAAACGACGTAATAAACGCTCTAAAGCAAGGAAAAGAATCTATATTGACAGAATCAGTTACGGACATAGAGAGCATTAGTTTTGATGATATATGTAAAGCTGTTAACAATAATGACCCAGTATCCAGTGATATAGTAAAAAATGCGGCATATTACACAGGTATCGGCATTTCAAACCTCATCAATGTTTTACATCCAGATTTGATTATTGTTAATGGAGCCACATATAATATGAAGATTTTCTATGACACTGTAGTAAAGATAGCTACCGAACGAAGCAATATTATCTTTCCCGATCATGTACTATCTTTTAGCCGGGGTCAGCTAGGAGAAAACGCTACAGCTATCGGAGCTGGGAGACTTCTAGTTACAAAATATTTAAGTAGTTTATAAAAAGGATATTGTCGGACAGTTATTTTGTGACTGTCCGACCTATTTTTCTACACTTTATACCATTTCGGTTTAAAGAGAAGGATTTATATACTAAAACTGTAAAGGAGCAAATAAATATGAATATAACAAAGAAATTACTTTGGGAGATTTTTATTACATTTCTCAAAATAGGACCTGTTACGTTTGGTGGAGGCTATGCCATGATACCATTAATTGAACGCGAAGTTGTATATCGAAAAAAATGGTTAGAAACAAGTGATGTAGGAGATATATTTGCAATTGCCGAATCGATTCCTGGCGCAATTGCTATCAACTCCGCCACGTTTATTGGGTATCGTGTAGCACGAATACCCGGCGCAATTTGCGCAATGATTGGAGTATTACTACCAACATTTTTTATTGTTATAATTCTCAGCATCTCATATTTATATCTGCAAAACAATCCATTGATGGCAGCTGCATTCGAAGGTATTCGTCCAGCCATTGTCGCCTTAATTTCATTTGCAGCTTATAAAATAGGACAGATGGCAATTATAGATAAAACTACATTAATTACTACTATACTTGCTATTCTAATACTTTTAATCTATTCAATTCATCCAGCTGTTGTAATTATATCTGGGGCATTACTCGGTGTTGTTTTAGTGAAGACCAAAGTAAAACTAGGCTATGAAATGGGGCTATGATTAATTAGTACAACTACTCAATAGAAAAGGCTGGTGTAATTCTAATGATTTTTTTAGACTTATTTAGAACGTTTTTCATGGTTGGGCTTATCTCTTTCGGAGGGGGATATGCGATGATTCCTGTGATTGAAATGGAAGTCACTTCGCACAATTGGATGACCACTCAGGAGTTTACAGATATTATCGCAATCGCAGGGATGTCCCCCGGACCTATTGCAACGAATAGCGCTGTTTTTGTCGGTTATCATACTGCCGGGCTAAGCGGGGCAATAGTATCTACAGCAGGAATGGTCTTACCTTCATTGATAATAATTTTATTGGTTTCAATATTTTTCACAAAGGCTAATAAGCACCCAATTGTACAATCCGCATTTTACGGATTACGTCCGATAATTGTTGGGTTAATAATATTTGCTGCAATTAAATTTGCTATTTCGAATCAATTAATAGGATCTTTTTCACTTCACTCTCTAACGCTATTAGCCATATTTATTGTCTCCTTTATTTCATTAATAAAATTTCGTGTTCATCCAGCATTAGTGATTATCACAGCTGGTATATTCGGAATGTTCATTTATCGTTGAGATTTCTTATTTCAGACATTATAAAAGAGATGTAAACTAAAAAGGTGTTGATCACCTAATTAGAATTTCATCTCTTTCATGATTTGTCATTTTCCCTCGACGTAAATTCGTAAACCAGTCTATAAAATCTCGACAGATTCACCTACTAATTGATATGTCTGCATCACCTTTTATGCTTTGTAAAACTCTGCCGGTATAGAACCAAATACTCTTCGGTGATACAGCATCGGATCTTTTGAGCTATCGACTTTCAGGTCTACTACTTCGCCAATCAAGACGGTATGATCGCCAGCCTCAATCGCTTTGAACGTTTTACACTCAAACACGCCGAAAGCACCTTCGATAATAGGTAGCCCATTTTCTGATTGATGCCAATTACATGTACTGAAACGATCTTCGTGTCTGCTTGCAAATGTTTTACAAAGTTCAGATTGTTCGCCAGCCAATACATGTACTGCAAACTTTCCACCTTCCGTGAACTCTTTCAACGAAGAAACTCTATGATCAATGGACCAAAGTAACATAAGTGGATCAAGGGAAACAGATGCAAATGAGTTAACTGTCAAACCGACAGGTACTCCATCTCCTGTAGTAGTGGTAACAACTGTTACCCCTGTTGGGTAATTCCCCATAATATCTTTAAAGACTTGCTGTTTTTCTTCTTTATTCATCATGATCTCTCCCTAAAAATTTTTCTTTTTATATCAATCCATAAAAATTATAGCATAAGCACACTTCTACTTCATTGTATCTAACTACTAGATTCACTTTTCTAAGTATTCATATTACCATAATAATAAACGAAAAAGCATTATCAAAGTAAAACCTCTTACCTGATAATGCTTTTCTCACTTATATCCTCATTAATTGGCAACTGTATCCTTTGCCATTTCCAAAGAATCTCTCAATGCTTTGTCTACCATTTCATAGGATGGGTTATTACGCTTATGCGTATTATAGAACATACCCAATTTGCGAACCGGATCGCCAGAATAGTAGCGCTCATATTGAACGAGACGTTGACCGAATGCTTCGCCACATAGATCCCAAGCTAACTTAAAGAGTCGTACACGTTGCTCAGCTGATACTCCTGAGCGTCCACCGTAGTATTTCTCCATATCTTCTGCTGTTTCCGGATTAGCAAAATCAGCTCCTGTTGGAGACATTAGCAATCCGCCCGCACCGATAGTCTGCAGTATTTCCATAGCACGTGGGTAGAGTGTCGGTAGAATACCTCGAATCGTTTCTAATGGCACAATAGCAGGAACGGCCTCACCATGCGGGGTCATAACATACTCATACTCCGCCACCCGCACTAATGCACGGATTGTTTCTGCCCCTTGAATCAGCTCGGATAATTGGTTTTGTACATTCAAGAATCCGTCGACTCCTACTGCATCAGCAACTGAACAAGCAACCTCTGTTGCAAATGAAATCTTTGTTAAGCCGCGCACAGCTGACTGATGAGAAGGCTGCAAGTTGATGCCTGTTTTAGGATACAATAAGTTACCAGCTTCTACGTTTTGGTTGATGAATACACGTTCCCATGGTACAAGCACATCATGGAACACTAGCACTGCATCCATCTCTTCGAACCGGCTGGCTAGTGGATGATCCCATGTAGAACGCTCACCGTTTTGAGTTTCTTCCCGGCAATACATACGAAGCCCTGGGGTATCAATAGGGAGTGCAAACGAAATCGCATACTTTTCATCCCCAGGTTTGAAACTTGGGTACGAATAAATGATTACCTCGTCAGTGACAGGTGCAAGAGTAGCCAGCATCTTGGACCCGCGAACGATTAAACCTTCCTCCGTTTCACGTACGACTCCTAAATGGGTAAATTCATCTTCTTGTTCATTTGAAGCCTTGCTGCGGTCATTCTGCGGATTGATAATTGCATGTGTCAAGAACAAATCGTTATCACGGATATATTTATAATAGTTCACAATGTTATCACCCCAACGATCTCCATACTGTCTAAAGAACCAATCATTCGTTGCCATCCCTGTTACCACAGTTGCCAAGAAGTCTGGAGTTCGCCCCATCAAACCAAATGTGGCTTCTGCCCATACTTCAAAAACTCGTCTACGGGCTTGTAAATCTTCTCCATTTCTAGGAATGATAAATGCATTGTTTACTCTCTCACCCGTTTCTTCACAAACATGCGTAATATCATTTTGGTACTTTGGGTCGTGTTGCATATCATAAAGTCTGGCCATTTCTTTGATAGGTTGCTTGAAGACTGGTTCATCAGCCAGGTTTGTAATACGTCGACCTCCCAAGTATACTTCTGGTTGCCGTGACTTTACCGCTTTCATATAATCTGCGCCTGTTCTAATACCCATTTTGTATTCCTCCTATATGGTGATAGTATGATAATGACTAATTCATTGATGCATGAAGACCGCAAGAGTAATGATTGTAAGCCCTTTCATTCCGACTTATTAAAGAAGCCTACTACGAATCCCAAGGGATCTTTCCTCACTCCAGAAGCTTTCACTTCACTTAACGTACTTGTAATATACCGAATACAACTCCTTGTCACAATATTCATATTTCACGGTATGAAATAGCGAGAATATTTAATAAAAAAAATTAAAAAAACGTTTAGAGAGTTCTCTAAACGTTTTATTCTTTATACAAACTAGGTATCCATAACGCAGCATCTTCCCAATAAGTCAAAATGAGCAACACAAGGATCGCCATAGCCAAGAACGGCATAATCGATTTAATAAGATCTTCAAATTTCACCTTGGCGATGGACGACACGATGAAAAGTCCTGTGCCTACTGGCGGAGTAAGAAGACCGATTGTTAAGTTAATACATACGATGACTCCGAAATGCACGGGATCAATCTGGTATGTAGCAAGTAGCGGAAGCATGACAGGTATTAAAATAATCAACGCCGCAATTCCATCTAATACAGTACCAATCAATAACAAAAAGATATTAACTAAAAGCAAAAAGATTAATGGGTTTTCTGACAAACCAAGCATTGAATTAGCTACCAATTGAGGAATTTGTTCATATGCAATTATAAAACCAAATAAATTAGCTGTCACGATTAAGAATGAGATCGTTGCTGTATTTACAACCGTATTCACCAAAATTTCCGGCATATCTTTCAACTTTAGCTCCCGATAAGCCAGCCCAATAACAAATGCGATTACGCATGCGATGGCAGCTGATTCAGTAGGCGTAAATACACCGCCGAGTATCCCAAAAATTATTGTAAAAGGAATTAACATTGCGGGTAGCACTCGCAAAAGCGACTTCACAATCATTTGAAAAGTTGCTTTTTCACTTTTAGGAAATTGCTGTTTTTGATTCATGATCCCAATTACGATAATGAAACCAACCCCGAGCAATATACCTGGAATCACTCCAGCCATAAACAAATCGGCAATAGACGCACCTGTTAATGTTCCATAAATGATAAACAACATACTAGGTGGAATAACCGGCGCCACTATAGAAGAGGCTAATGTGATTGCTGCAGAGAAATCACGTCGATATCCTTCTTTTTCCATTTCAGGCACCATAACTTTACTCATCATCGCAGCCTGTGCATTGGCAGACCCTAGTATAGAAGCTAAAAACATATTCGCAATAACCGTGACATACGCCAATCCACCACGATAATGACCGATCAACACTCTGGCAAAAGACACGAGGCGTGTCGTGATTCCTCCGCCATTCATTAATTCTCCCGCCAACATAAATAGCGGGATGGCTAACAGACCAAAATTATCGATGCCCGAAAACATTTTCTGTGGGGCTGAACTCATCAGCGTAGTTAAATTTGAAAGAAGTAAATAACTAATAGAAGTAATTGCTAGCACTAGAGATATCGGAATGCCGATCACTAGAAATAATAAAAATAGCGCAATAACAATGATCATCATGTCGTTTGCCCCCCTTGTTCCTTTGTCTTAAACAAATTCACAAGATGGGTTAATAAATGAATGAATGCAAAACTTAGGCCTACTGGAACCGATGCATATGGAATCCACATAGGAATTCGCATGGAAGATGAGGTTTGATGAGTAACGGAGAATAGCCATTGATAACTTAAATATAGTAAAATCCCAATAAAAACGAGAATAATTATATAAGAAACCATCTCTAAATATCTTCTTCCCTTCTCCGAAAACCGATCGACCAAAAAGGTAACAGAAGCTTGGGACCTATATTTAAGTCCCAAACTCCCTCCAAGAAATGTGACCCATGCCATGATGAAGATACTTGCCTCACTTGCCCAAAATATAGGGGCGTTTAGAAAGTAGCGAAATAATACAGCGACTGCAATAATAATCGTCATTGCAGCAATTAAGATCATCGCCATAAACTTTTCAAGCGTTTCTACCCAGCTGCTCAGCTTGTTCATACTGCGCATTCCTCCTATTTACGGAACGTTTCGATAAATTCTTTAATCAATGGATCCTTTGCTTTGTATTGTTCATCATACTCTTCTTTGAATGGGTCGAACAAAGACTCATCCATTTCATATAATTCCATTCCTCTGTCTTTTAAAGTATTCATATACTCTTCTTCTAAAGAAGAACGCTTCATCGTTCCAAATTCAGAAGCCGCAGCCATTGCTTCTTCAATAATTTTTTGATCTTCTTCCGGCATCGCATCAAATACCTTTCCGCTCGCAATCATTACAGAAGGCCATACCATATGGTTCGTCAATGCGCCAAACCCGGTTACTTCATTAAAATTAGATGTAACTGCTGCATCCAAATCCATTTCCATTCCATCAATGACACCTGTTTGTGCAGCTTGGTATACATCTGGCAATGAGATAGACTCTGGATTAGCGTCTAATAGACGATACCAATCTTGTAACGCGGGACTTGGTGTGACACGTAAAGTAAGGCCTTTAATATCTGCAGGTGTTTCAACTTTCTCTCTGAACATCATCGTACGGTTTCCGGAGAAGAAATAATCTTTTGCGCGTAAGCCTTGATCATCAAGTGTTGCTAAAATCTTCTTTGCAATATCAGAATCCTTTGCCTCGTAAGCTGCTTCGTAGGAATCAAATAAATAAGGTGCAAACCAACCACTGAAAGCATCTGATCTAGATGTTAAAAAAGCAGTCGTAATAAATCCGAAATCCAATGAACCCGTTTCAAGCTGTTGTACCATATCCGGCTCTCCACCGAGTTGTCCACCTGGATATAACTCCATTTTCATTCGACCATCTGAACGTTCTTCTAGTTCCTCGGCAAACTTTTGAGCCGTCTCATTCCAAATATGATCGGGTGGTGCAATATGAGCGAGTTTAAAGTTGTATGTCTGCCCAGCTTCTCCTTCCTTACCTGGGTTATCTGCTTTCGCCTCATCACTGTCTTTACCACATGCACTTAGAAACAACGCTGCAACAATTGTCATAATAAAAAAATACATACCTCTTTTTCTTGTCATGTATTAACTCCCCTTTTCTCTTTCCTGATTATTAATCAGACTATTCGGTAAATTGACTCGAAAACTATACCCTTTTCTGTGTGGCTGGAATAGATAAATTGTTCTGGTGTTCATCACCCCTTTAAAGGATTCTATGGTAATAATTAAACTTCAATATAACCTAGTTCTTTAGATATAGAATCGGCCGTCTTAATTACACTCTGTCTAATCATGTGTTGGTTGCTTCCTTGCATGTAAGATACCGGCCCAGCTAGATTAACTGCAGCAATCGTTTTACCTGAATATGATAAAATAGGCGCCGCAATAGCGTACGTACCTGTTGAATTTTCATTATTACTAATTGAATAGCCCACGTCTCTTACTTTCTTCAAATCCTCTTTCAGCTTTTCGATATTTGTAATCGTATTTGGAGCTTGTTGAGAAAGCCCTCGTTCAATGGTTTCTTTCAAGTAGTCATTGTTATAGGCCAACAACACTTTTCCTGTACTCGTAGCATAAGCAGGCTTTCGAGACCCAATGTATGTGTGGATAGGCGAAGCTTCTTGAGATGATATTTTCAAGACAAATACAACTTCCCCTTTGTCAAACATTCCGATATGAGCAGTGCCTATGAATCTGCTTATCAAGTCTTTTACAAGCGGAATAGCCTTATCATAAATGTCTTGTTGAAACATGACGTTGTTATTCCACTCCAGCAATTTCCACCCCAAACGATATCGTCTATCCTTGTCCCTCATCAATACACCTTCATTGCACAGTGTACTGATTAAATGATGTGTCGTACTAGGGCTCATGCCAAGTTTACCGGCTATCTCGGCATTTCCTAAAACCGGTTCCTCACTAGAAAAACAACTGATAATATAACAAGCCTTTTTAACAGATTCTATCACGTTATGTTCTCCTCTCTTACTAAATTTATAGCTGTTTGACAATCTACGGTTGTAAACGCTTTCATATAAAGTGAAAAGAAATTGTAATTATCCCCATATCCGCTGAGAGTCTGCTAAGTAACATACACTTTTTTGCTTATCCTTAGGAGTGAACTTCGTGTATGTAGTAATCTAAATTATACGAATCTTAAAGCAAGTTAACAAGTTATAAATTTCATAATATGAAACTTGTTTAACAAATTTACAAATTGCCAGAATATCAGTTCACAAAAAAGCTTTTTTTAAACATAAGAATTTTAATAATTAATCTCCCGCAAAATAACACTCGATGTTCATTCGTAACATCGAGTGTTATTTTACTTATTGATATATCTATACAAAGAAAACAACCAGTCTAACAGCCCTTCTATTAATCTGCTTTTTCATCCAATTCAGTCTGAACAATAACTCGCTTCCCGATTGTTCGTTTCCAGATAAAATAACAAATTGTAATGAAAAGCAACCATGGAAAACCTAATAAAAGGGTCGCTTTAAAGTCAGGCGAGAACCACGTTGACAATACAACACTAGCTAATAATCCAGCCCCAAATATAGTCAGGTATGGATAACCTATCATTCTAACTGGTAATTTCCTTCCTTTGGTTTCATTCCAATTTTTCCGGAAAAATAAGTGTGTAATAAAAATCATAAACCATGCAAACATAGCTCCAAAGCTTGATAATGAAATCATTGTAACGAATGCCGTGTCAGGTTTTACTATGGTAAAAAATGTAGCAAATACAATTCCAATAACAGAAACAAATAAAGCTATAGATGGTACCGACTTTTTATTTAGCTTTCCTAGTATTTTTGGAGCGTACCCACCGCGTGATAAGGAGAACATCATTCGTGTTGATATATATAATTGGCTATTCATAGCAGAAAGTGCAGCAATCAACACAACAAAATTCATAATGGCGGCAGCACCCGGTATGTTAACAATCTCCATTACCTTTACAAAAGGACTTTTATCTGCACCGGCCATATTCCACGGCACGATCATTAGCATTAAAGACAATGTAATTAAATAAAAAACGATCAAACGAACAACAGCCGATCGTAAAGCGATTGGAACTGCTTTTTCAGGGTCTTTTGCTTCTCCAGCACTTACTGCGATCATTTCAATACTTAGATAGCTAAATAGTGATATGAAAACAGCAATCCACATACCATAAAAACCATTTGGAAAAAAGCCACCCTCTGCCACGTAGTTATGGATTCCAATAGATGAAGTTTGATCCGCTCCAACTATGACGTAGACAGCTAATATAATAAATCCAGTTATCGCAACAACCTTAATTAAAGAAAACCAATATTCCACAATTCCAAACAGCTTTACGGTTGTTGCATTTACATACATCAATATTGCAGCAAACAATACGATCCAGACGATGGCAGGAACTGTGGGAAACCAATATTTCATATACACAGCTACAGCGGTAACTTCTGTCCCAATCGCACACACCAGGCTAAACCAATAAGAATAACGGACCGTGAACCCCGCCCAAGGATTAATATACTTTTCCGCATAGGCTCCAAATGAACCTGTCACAGGATGGGCCACTGTCATTTCCGAAAGACATCCCATCAGCAGTAAAGCAATTAACGCACCAATTGCATAACTCACAATAACACTTGGTCCGGCTAAGCCAATAGCCAACCCGCTACCGAGAAACAAACCTGTCCCAATCGCTCCGCCTATTGCGATCATTGTAAGCTGTCCAGTTGTCAGACTGCGATTTAACCCTTTTTCTCTTTCAATAATATCTTGGAAATCTGTTTCCTTCTTCCCCATCGCTTTTCCCCCTTATTTTTTAAGACACTACATTACGTTCTTTACCATACTGTTCATATCGTTTTTCAAGAACAATCCTTTTGAGTGTTTGCACCGTGTCGAAAACTTCTTCATAGGAGGTGTAAAAAGCAATTGGTGCTAGTCGGATAATATTCGGGGGGCGATTATCAGGGATGACTCCCTCTTCAACGAGAGCCTTACAAATCCGAATAGCCTCATCGTGCTCTAGACAAACATGCCCGCCACGTCGTCCATCCTCCATTGGATTTCCAATATAATAGCCCAGTCCTTCCAACTCTTGTTCGACTAATTCCATCATAAAGCGAGTTATCTGAAGAGACTTCTCACGTACTTTTTCAATATTTGCTTCGGCAAAGAGTTCCAAGGAAGCAATAATTGGAGCTAAACTGAGGATGTGAGATGTTCCAACCTGGAAAGCTCCAGCTGATTCTTCTACTTCCAATGTGTGGCTCATGTCAAATTGCTTATCTTTTTTTGAGCTATACCAACCTGTTAACCCTGGCTCAATACCAAAATGTTTCTTATTTACATACAAACCTGCTACAGAGCCTGGTCCGCCGTTCAAATATTTATAATTACACCAGACAGCAAAATCCACTCCCCAATCACTAAATTTGTGAGGTACTGCGCCAATTGAATGACATGCATCGAATCCAATCTTAATACCTCGTTTATGGGCTTCCTTCGTCAATCGTTCAATATCCAATAATTGTCCGCTTCGATATAGTACTGTCGGCAAGAAAATCAAAGCTACCTCATCAGTCATTTTTGAAATTATGTCATCCTCTTCTATCATCCTTCCATCCCGACTCTTTATACGAATCAAGTGTTCATCGGGATTGTAGCCCTGTAGTTTAATCTGACTTTGGAGCGCATAAATATCTGATGGGAATGTAAGTTCATCTGCCAAAATTTTTGTTTTTTTGCCGTTTGGTTTATAGAAAGTAGAAACTAACTGATGTATATTACTCGTTGTCGAACCACATATCATAACTTCCTTGCTTTCCGCTCCAATGAGAGGGGCACACATTTCACTCAATTTTTCTGGTAAGTAGAACCAAGGGTAATTTCCTTTTGTCCAGCCTTGGATAGCTAATACCTTCCATGATTCCATTAGTTCATTTACTTTGGTCTCCGCTCGTTTTGACATTAGTCCAAGCGAGTTACCATCCATATAAATTTGTTCTTGCTGTAAAAAGAATTCATCTCGGTATTGCTGAAATTCATCTTGTTTGTCGAATTCTCTAGCTTTTTCTTTCGAAATCACTTCTGTTTTACTCATCTTATACGCCTCCAATTATCTGAATTTACTTAATACTATTGTTTAGTTGACACAGTGTCAATATCTTTTTGTGTGAATTTCAGTAGGTGAAATTAAAACACACTTCATTGTAGGAAAGCGTACTGTACGTTACAATGAGTACAATTAAACACGAAAGGAGAAAGGCTGATGACACGAGAAGAAATCACAGATGGGCGAAATTTGAGGTCCATTGCAACAAAAAAGCGTTTGCTCGAAGCATCTAAAGAACTTTTCTATGAGAATGGCTTTGAAAAAACGACTATCACACAAATTATCAAGAGGGCCGGCACAGGATACGGCACCGCTTACGTTTACTTTAAAGGAAAAGATGAAATTTTAACTAGTCTGATTGAAGACGTGATGCAAGAGTTCCTTGACATGGCAAATACTCCGTTCGCTCCTGCCACCAAACAGGAAGCGAAAACTTTGATTCATAAGCAAGTCCTTCTATTTTTAAATATGGCAAATGAAAATCACCAAATTATGAAAGTTTTCTCGGAAGCAATCGGTCTGTCTTCGACTGTGGACTCGAAGTGGAATGAAATACGCGAAACGAATATTCATTATATTACGAGGGATATTACATACTCCCAATCACAAGGTTTAGCTCGTACAGATTTGCAAGCTAACTTGGTTGCTCGCTTTTGGTTTTTCGCCAATGAAAACTATCAGTGGGAAGTAGTACATAAAAAGAACACGGCTTCTATTGAAGAAATCGCGAAAACCTTAACTGATATGTATGTGGATGGATTATATATCATGTAAAAAAGCGAACCGCCACAATTAGGCAAGTTCGCTTTTCTATCATACGGCTTCAGATTGATCGTCAACCTTCTCCTTATAATTCTCGCTTCTGTTTAATTTCTTTCATTGTCAAACCACCTGCCCCCCATTTCGTATCCGCCACCTCTGTCACAATAACCCGTACTTGTTCTGGTCTCACTTCAAGATTGTCTACAGCTGCTCCCGTAATATCTTCAATTAACCCTTTAATTTGTTCATCGCTTCTTCCTTCCAAAACTTGCACTTGAATAATTGGCATATTACACCTCGTTTTTGTATTTTTACATACCATGCTATACCACCTATTCGTCTATATCAATTATTAAAAATAAGTTTTCAATAAATTCTTCAGCCTATACTAAATCCCTTTTGAGTACTAATTTGTCAGTCTTCAAATATAGGAACATTTTGATATCCATGAACTTTTCAACTCGCTCTTAGCCGCGTCACACGTAACTTTTTTATACCTAAAGATCACTTACTCTTCATCTCCTTTATTATTCCCTCGACTTGTTTCAAGAAGCCAATTCCATAATCGGATTGAACTAATTTTCAACGTTGCATGTTTACAAAAATAAAAATCGGTTATCCATTAGATAGGTAAGCGAATCAACCAAACTAGAGGAGGAAATTAATTATGAATTTAAATAAAAACTTTATTAAAGTTGGAGCAGCCGCTTTATTATCTGTCGGAATCTTAAGTGCCTGCGGTGATGACGAACCTGACGTTAACGACAATGATGTAAACGTAGATGAGCCTGTCGTCGTGCCAGAAGACGGCGACGGAAACGTAGATGAACCTGTCGTAGTGCCGGAAGATAACCCTGACACTGATGTAGATATGGAACCAGACGCTGACATCGATACGGATGTGGATGTGAAAGACGAAGAAGATGGGGACGACAAAGCAACGAATTAATTGAAACGTTCTACGTATTTTTCACAACAATAAAAATTACTATCCTGAAATCACTAGGTCCCGCCTAGTGATTTCAGTAATTTTTAATTTGTACATACATTACTACCAGTACATCAAGAGCTTTAAATAATTCGAAGTATAATAAATAGTTTTATCTCGAAATTAATAAGCATTCTTTATGCAAATGTGTATAATTTCTAGCACATCACCACAAGATGACAAATAGTGGGTTGGAAAAATTGTGAAGTCCACATATAAGAGGAGGAGAGAAATGTGACAGAACCACAACAACCTGAGACTACTCAAAAAGGAATTAGTCGCCGAAATTTCATGAAGAATACCGGATTCTTAGCAGGTGGTCTAGTCGGCGGTTCATTATTCGGAGGGTTATTGACCAACCAGTTACAAAAACCCGAAACTGGAACCAAGAACGCGACCCACATTGTAACGGAAGCTCGGACATTTTTTAGTCGCGGTGAAGACTTTGATATCTTATCCGCAGCAACGGAACGAATCTTTCCTAAAGATGATTTAGGCCCCGGCGCAATTGAACTTGGCATTCCTTATTTTATTGATCGACAACTGACGAGCGAGTGGGGAACAAATGCAAAAGAATACATGCATGGTCCTTTCCCTCAAACAGCAGCTGTAGAGAACTATGAAAATAAAGATCGGGACCAAAACAAACAAGGTCCGAATGCGGATACACAAGTTCCGGCTCCTACACCAAGATATCAAACGAAGATGACTAGGGCAGAAATTTTTACAGAAGGTATCCGTGCCATCGAGCAGACTTCTCAAGAAAAATTCAAAACAAAATTCAAAGATTTAGAACCTGATCAACAAGATGAAATACTTCAACTTTTCGACGAAGGTAAAGCGAAAATGAATGGCGTTAATTCCAATACATTCTTTAACCTCTTACTTCAAACAACAATAGAAGGCGCATATGCAGACCCGGTCTATGGCGGTAATCGCAATATGGACGGTTGGCGGATGAAGGAGTACCCTGGCCCCCGCATGAGCTATACTGCCGACATTGATAAAGACGAATTCATTGTGATGAAGCCTGAAAGCTTACGTAGTTACCAAGGAAACGAAGACGAACACGGACACTGATAATTGGAGGGAAGCATATGGCGAAGAAATTAGAAAAAGTAGATGTTGTAGTCGTCGGCAGTGGTTGGGCTGGCGGTATCGTATCTGCTGAACTGGCGAAAGCCGGATATAAAGTGGTTACATTAGAACGCGGTAAAAAAGTAGATCGCGCAGACTATATTGGAGTGAAAGATGAACTACGCTATACAAACCGCTATGAAATGATGCAAAATTTAGCTCCTGAAACCATTACATCGCGCGTTACAATGGAAGATACAGCACTTCCCGTCCGCACGCGAAAAGAAATGATGGCGGGTACAGACTTAGGGGGCGGAAGTGTCCACTGGGCAGGGGCTACCTATCGCTGGAGAGCATACGACTTTGAAATTCGTTCTAAGACAATTGAACGGTATGGTAAGGATAAAATCCCTGAAGGTATGACCATTCAGGATTGGGGCATTACCTATGATGAAATGGAACCTTATTATGACCGCTGGGAAAAGACAGCCGGTATTTCCGGAGAACCAGATCCGCTCGGCGACAAACGCTCAAGCGACTATCCCAATCCTCCAATGAAAGAATCACCTGCTGTACGATTGTTTAAGGAAACTACAAAAAAAATGGGTTATCGCCCTTACCAAGTCGCATCCGCAAACTTGTCTCAGGCGTATACGAATCCTGACGGAGAAACATTGAATGCTTGTATGTTCTGTTCCTTCTGTACACAATATGGTTGTGACTTCTCAGCCAAGTCAGATCCTTTAGCCACTGTTATTCCAACCGCCATCAAAAACAATTGTGAATTCAGAACAAATTCGCTTGTACGCCGCGTCCTACATAGTGGTGGGAAAGCTACAGGAGTTATGTATACGGATACACTCACTGGTGAAGAATTTGAGCAACCAGCTGATGTCGTGGTGCTTGGAGCATTCTCCTTTACAAACAATCGACTGCTGATGCTATCGAAAATCGGTCAACAATATGACCCGAAGACGCGCAAAGGAACTATTGGACGGAATTTTAACGGTCAAATGAATATAACATTCCAAGGTGCAAGAGGATTTTTTAAGGAAAAGAAATTCAACCTCTACATGGGAGCAGGTGCTTTAGGCGGCACGATGAGTGACTTCGCAGGGGACAATTTTGATCATACCAATTTAGATTTCATTAATGGCGGTGGAATCGAATTCCGTCAATACGGACACGGAGCGATCGCAACCAATAATGTCCCAGATGATACGCCAAGCTGGGGCCCAGAGTTCAAGAAAAATTCCGTTTTCTATACAAATCGCTACATGAGAGTCTGGTACACACCAGCAATTATGTCTTGGTGGCATAATTATCTTGACTTAGATCCGACGTATAAAGACGAATTTGGCGATCCATTATTGCGTGTCACGAACCGATACACAGATCAAGATCGCAATATTGCGAAGTTTGGTGTTGAAAAATGTACGGAAATCGTAAAAGAAATGGGCGCAGACATCGTCAACCCAGATTCTATACCCGATGAATTCGACCATATCTACGACGGAGGCCACTACGCGGGCGGTGTTATTATGGGAGCTGATCCAGCAACTTCCGCGGTAAATAACTACTTACAAATGTGGGAAATGGAAAACCTGTTTGTCGTTGGTGGCTCAGCATTTCCTCAATTCGCAGGACATCACCCGACTGCTACGATTGGAGCGCTTGGATATCGTGCGGCTGAAGGTGTAGAGAAATATTTGAAGAATGGTGGTCAGCTTGTTGAAGCGAAACAAGCTAGCATGAATGCTTGATAATTAAACGGCTGGAGTTTTTTACTCTAGCTGTTTTTTGATGTTTAGTTTCAGATTTTATAATTCACAGGATAAAGTTTACAAACTATATCCCTTGATTTCCTCCTAAATACGCTTTATACTGAGAGTACCAATAAAACTATATTTGTTTTTAAAGTTTTAAAACTTACAGATAAAGACAGGAGGAGGATAAATGAGAGCTCGGATTATGAAAGGATTTCTCGAGGAAGTTCATGAGAAAAGCATGAAGTTTACGATGGATGACCTGGCGAAACGACTCGGGATTAGCAAGCGCACATTGTATGAACACTTTTCTTCTAAAACCGATATTTTGGATGCTATCATTGATTCTACTTTAAACGAATTTGATGAAAAGACTGAGATGATTATACAAGATCCAGAATTATCACTTTTAGAAAAGATTAAGAAAGTGATCACTGTGATTCCGAAATATAATGACTTTTACAACTGGCAAATTCTTGATCAGATGAGGAAGTCACACCCTACGCAATGGGAACGCGTCAACGCTGCACTGAATGAGTGGGATGATTTGCGCAAATTGATTGAACAAGGCATTCGGGAAGGACTCATTGTGGAACAAAATGTTTCATTACTGATGAAATTGATTATTGACGCTACAAACTCTACAATGGATCGACAATTTTTCTATGAAAACAGCATAACAGTCACAGAAGCATTGGACTCAATAGTAGATATTCTGCTATTCGGCTTCATTACAAAAAATCCTAAGTGAGATTGTACACACACGGATTTTTTATGCCAAAATAAACTAATAAAACAAAAATAGTTTTAATGTTTTACAACAACTTTGAAAGCGAGATGGAATTATGAGCCTCCACATACGTGAGGTAACTACTGAAAATTGGGAGGATATCGCCTATTTATCAGTAAATGACGACCAAAAGAACTTTATTGAGAGCAATGCTTTTTCCTTAGCTCAATCCAAATTTGAACCTGAATGGAAATCAGTTGGACTATATGATGAAGAAGAATTAATCGGTTATGCGATGCACGGCCGGGACAAAACGACAAATGATGTATGGCTGGATCGTTTCATGATCGATCACAACCATCAAGGTAAGGGGTATGCCAGTCGATTTCTCAAACATCTGCTGATAGAAATGCAGAAAAAATATGATTGTGAAATGATCTATTTGAGTATCTATCCGGACAATACGAAAGCACAGCGGTTATATGAAAAATTCGGTTTTGTATTAAACGGAAAGATAGACAACCTTGGTGAATTTCCCTGCCTCATAATGGAACTTGACTTAAAAAGGAGTCCTTTAAAATGAGTTCACCTTCACCTAAACTGAATCAATTGGATACCGAGTCAGTTGGACGTATCTTTCTACGTTATTTAATTCCATCTACAATCGGAATGTTGTTGATGGCGATTAATATCGTCGCGGATGGAATCATGGTCGGTAATCGATTAGGAGCGGAAGCGTTAGCGGGAGTCGGCATTGCGGCTCCCGTTTATACGATCTTCTTCGCGATTTCACTTTGGATAGGTATCGGTGCAGCAACGAAATATTCCATGGCAATGGGAGCAAAAAAGATTGATGAGGCCCGCACAATCTTCACGCACGCCATTTTATCTATTTTCGTATTTACATTGCTGATTGGACTGGCGGCCTTTATTTTCCGTAATCCACTTGCCTATGTACTGGGTGCCAATTCTACTACATTTCCTTATGTATCGGATTATTTATTTGTCATTTTGTTATTCGGCTTTATTTTTACAGTAGAAAATACGTTTAGTATATTCGTTCGAAATGACGGTGCACCAAATCTTTCTATGGCGGGTTTAATTGTAACGTCTGTCGTCAACATTGTGCTAAATTACATTTTTCTCTTTATTTTTGACTTTGGTGTATCCGGCGCTGCTTTCGCTACGATTATTGCTTCATTCTTAGGAATGCTCGTACTGTCCAGCCATTTTTTTAAGAAAACGAATAATTTAAAGCTCATTCGTTTTTCATTTAATAGAAAATTATTCGCAGCCATTATAGTCATTGGTTTTCCAAGCTTCTTATCCGAATTAGGGATCTCTGTTTTTACGATTTCGCATAATATCGCATTTGAACGAACAGCTGGCACAGATGGCGTCGCCGCTTTTTCCATTCTAAATTATGTTCACAGTGTCATGTTGATGCTGTTCCTCGGAATGGGTGGCGCCATCCAGCCGCTCATCAGTTATTATCACGGAGCCGGCAATCTTGAACGACAAAAGGAAACGATAAAAAAAGCGACGATGACTGTGGTATTAGCAGGAGCTGTCTTTTTCCTTATCGGACAATTCGCTGCGGGCCCTATCGTTTCCATCTTTGGTGATTTTCCGCAAAGCGTAAGAGAGTTAGCAAGTACAGGAATTAATCTATTCTTTATCGCGTACTTATTTACGGGAACGAACTTCGTCATGATGACGTATTACCAATCAGTTGGCAATGTTCGGATGGCAACATGGATAACAGCTTCTAGGGAAATTATCGTAATGCTGATTTTCTTGTTGATTTTACCAAGAATTTTTGGTTTAAATGGCATTTGGTTAGCTATTCCAGCATCTGAATTCCTTGTATTTATCGGGGTATTCCTATACCAGAAGAAGTCGACGAAATTGCTCTAAATTGAAAACAAGCTATCGAGGAAAATCCTTTTTGGGATTCGCTACGATAGCTTGTTGTTTTGCTGAAATTGCACGTTTCTATAAAGCATCTTTAATAATACGTTTATAATTCAACACGGAGAGGATACCAAAGATCGAATACAATCCTGTGTAGATCAGCATGACAATAACTGTCGGTGTTGCCAGCTCTGTCCCAAAGAAGAACCAACCAGATTTCACAGCAAAATAGCTATGACACAAGCCTACAATAAGCGGAATGCCGAAATTGAAAAGTTGTTTTCTTTGTATCCCTTTGATTAAATCTGCTTGCGTAAAGCCCAACTTCCGAAGAATCGTATAGTTAGCCTTTTCATCTTCACTTTCGTCCATTTGTTTAAAGTAAAGAATGCAACCAGATGTAACGAGAAACGCCAGCCCTAGAAAGCCAACAATGAACATAATTAACCCCATGTTTTGTTTCTGGCTAATGCTAGCCTCATATCTCGATTCATAACCAGCCCATATATTCAATTCCAACTCATTGAAAATCGAATCTGCCTTCTCGATTTCTTTTTTGTCCACAATGTTTATTCCGACATACTCAGGAAACTCAGATTTCAATGCCGGATCCTGTTCAGCCTTCATTTTTTCAAATATTTTTTGGTTTACTACAGCGACCGGAAAAGCGTAGGAAAGTCTAGAAGATAATATCGATACATCTTTAAACCCTTTGAATGTTAGATCATACACGGTCTCCGCATTTGAAAACCCGACTTGCCCACTTTCTTGGAAGTTCAGCAATTTCTTCGTAAAATCCTGTTGATTGACGAAAAATACCTCTGCTTCTTCAACATGTAATTCAGGTACCGCCTGATCGCTTATGACAATCATATCCGTGTTGCTGGCTTGAAAGCCAAACTCTGAATCTTCCGGCATGGATAAAATGTCGGATAAATCCGTGTTAACCCTTACTAAATCGATATAGGTCTCGGTATAGTCAATTCCCTCTTCTGCAAGTGCATTTGTAAATTGCTCTGCATGCTTTGCATTCGGAATGGAAAAATCATGCGGAATGTTTTCTTTTGCCGATTTCTCGGCTGAATAATACGAAATATAACTTAAAGACAGCAATGAAATCGCAAGTGCAGATAATGTCGTAATGACAGTCAGCAAAAAGGAATTGGATTTCATTCTGAACATAATGGAGGAAAGTGACAAGACATCCTTCACATTCAAATAGCCGCCTTTTTGTTTGCGAATTAAATTAAAAATAAAACTGACGGATCCCTTATAAAATAGATAGGTTCCTAAAATAACTGAAGCTAGGATGGTAATCATAACCATATACAATTGACTACCTAAAAACGTACTGCTGAACATTTTGGATGATAAATAATACCCAAATAAAATGAGTGCGATCCCAAAAATTCCGATAATTGCTTGGAATGGCGTCATCTTTTGTACGCGTTGCTGTGTAACAGATGCAACCCGAAACAACGATAGTATACTCTGTCTTCTTATAAAAATATAATTCATGATCAAAATTAATACATAGATCACTGAAAATATAACCAATGTTTGGAATAATGCTTCTTGCGAAAAGTGTAATGTCGCGACATCTTCCACACCCGTTACTTTAAAAAGAATGATCATTAACAAACGAGACATTGAGAATCCGAGCAATACACCGAGTATAAGCGATCCTACATATAGGAATAAGTTTTCCACACTAAGAATACGGAAGATCATACCCTTCGTCATCCCAACCAATTGGAATAATCCGATCTCTTTACTGCGTCTTTTGATAAACAAATTGTTCGCGTATAACAGAAAAACCGAAACGATACCAACCAATAAAACAGAGCCCGCTTTAATGGCTGCCGCCCCTTTAATCGTTCCTTTTGTTTCATTTAACGCAGGATCGTATTGTAACGTTACAAATGCAAAGTATAAACCAACACTAAAAACGAGCGCAAAGATGTACAAGTAATAATGCTTTAAATTTTTCTTTGTATTACGGTAAATGAGTTGGTTAAGCTTCATGTTTAACCCCACCTAAAACGCCTTGGGTTTTAATAATATCATTAAAAAAGTCACTTCTATTTTGCTCGCCCTTATTTAGTTGGGTATAGACCTGCCCATCCTTTATAAAAATCACTCGTTCACTAAAGCTCGCAGCAACAGGATCATGTGTCACCATAACGATGGATGTGTTTCGTTTTGCATTTAAGTCACTCAACTTGTTCAGCAGATCGGAAGCCGCTTTTGAATCCAGCGCGCCCGTTGGTTCATCCGCAAAAATAATACTTGGATCATGAATAAATGCACGGGCTGCAGAAGTTCGTTGTTTCTGACCTCCCGAAATTTCATTTGGATATTTATTTTCGATTTCTAAAATACCTAGATCCTGAGCGACTGCACGAAATTTATCGTTCGCCAATTTTTTCGAGACCTTTTTAATGGATAACGGAAGAAGAATATTTTCTTTAACGGTTAGTGTATCCAGTAAGTTATAGTCTTGAAAAATGAAACCTAAATGATGTTTTCGAAATTCTGCAAGTTGCTTCTCTTTCATTTGATTGAAGTTTTGGCCTTCAATTGTAATTGTCCCTTGGCTGACCCGGTCAATAGATGATAGTACGTTGAGTAACGTGGTTTTGCCTGAGCCGGATGCCCCCATAATACTGACGAATTCACCTTTATGCACTTGTAAGTCTAACGCCCGCAATACTTCTTGCTTATTAAATTTATTGCCATATGTTTTATGGATTTTTGTTGCTTCGAGAATTACCATATTCCTCACTCCTTCTATACTTTATATTCTAATCATTCCATCCATCTTTCTCCTGTGTTTGACATGACAATCATAAAAAGCATGTGACATTCTCGTCACATGCTTAAACGCACGAATTCATTTTCTTGTGGAAACGTTAACGTAATCACAGTGCCTTCTCCTATTTTGGATTGGACTTGAAGATCAAGATGTAGTGACTCTGCCACTAACTTTGTTAAATACAATCCCATCCCCGTCGCGGCGTGATCGTGATGGTTCAGCGTGCTAGTAAAACCTTTATCGAATATCCGAGGAAGATCTCTTGCATCAATGCCGCGTCCAAAATCTTGTATAGAGAGTTTCTTGTTGCCGTTTTCAACGAAGCTGTGGATTCGGATATCAGAAGCCTCGCTGTACTTCACAGCGTTTGTTAAAAGCTGTCGGACGATAAAACCAAGCCATTTAGCATCCATAAGAACTTCTTTTATTTCTAAGTTCACATCAAAACCGATACCCTTCTGCACACACCATAATTTTAATGACTTTATCTCCTGAAAGATCAATATTTGTAAATCCGTCTTCTCTATATATAAATCATTTTGAATGAAGGGAATGCGTTTTTGATGTAATTGCTGATCAAGCAACAAATGGACTCTAAGCCACTCATACATTATTTGAGAACGGAGTGGTTGATCCGTTATACGATCAATCATTAACTGCATCGTCGTTAATGGTGTCTTCACTTCGTGGATCCAGTTGAGTATCTCATCCTTCTCTTGCTCCACGCTAACTCGCAATTCATTCAGCTGACTTTTATATGTGGTATTTTGCTCGGAAATCATTTCAGAAACGATCTCTTCAAAAGGACTGTTGGCGTGAGGCACTGTCGTCAAATCGAATGATTGGTTATGACGTTTTAATTCATGATAAAACCGAGTTTCTTTATAGTAGCGCACGATGAGAAATATGAAGAAGAACAAACAAGATAAAAATACAATGTATCCCACAGATTGAAAAGGGATACTCACATCTAAGAAGCCCATCAATAAAACCAGGAGCTGAAAAAACAAAAAGAACAGAATCCAGCTGACCCTTTCTTTTATGAAATATCGTATCATATCGATGATTCTTCCTTTGCCATATAACCTTGACCAACTTTTGTTTCAATTACTTCACCCAAACCGATTTCAGCAAGCCTTTTTCGCAATCGGTTAATATTGACCGTTAACGTATTATCACTTACAAATCGTTCATCATCCCATAAACTCGTGATTAATTCGTCGCGCGTTACAATTTCATTCTTTCGTTCAACAAGTAATTTCAAAATAAAGAGTTCATTTTTCGTGAGTTCGATTAATCCGGTTTCATTTGAGACAGTCCCTTTAATAAAATCAATCGTCGCGCCGCACCAAGTCTTTAATTCAAGCGGTTGCTCGGTATTATAATTATAAACACGGCGCAAAGTAGCTTGGATTTTCGCAATCAGGACATCAAAATGAAAAGGCTTTTGCACAAAATCATCCGCACCAAGCTGCATGGACATCACCATATCCGTCGGGTGGTCTCTTGACGATAAAAATATAATAGGCACATTTGAATGCGAGCGGATCATTCGGCACCAATGAAAACCATCAAACTTTGGCAGCTGGATATCGATGATAACTAAATCCGGTTTAATTTCCGTAAATTCCTGGAAAACATTCGAAAAGTTGGTCACCCCTGCCACCTTATAAGACCATTGTGTTAGGCGTTCTTTTACTTCTTGAAATAATGTTTGATCATCTTCGATCAGCATAATCGTGAACACGGAACCCACCTCATTTTTCATCATACAGATATTCAATTTCAATTAAGATCCTATTTTATCCTATATGGAGATATAATCAAAATTTCCTGGCAAGTCGGTGTCCCTTAAAGGAGATTTTCAAACAAAATAACCCATCCTTGAGATATCTCCTCAAATTGGATGGGTTATTTTCACTTCTTTTGGTTAGTTTATAGAGTGATCAATCTACTAGTTTTTCCCTTCAATTATATCAAAAATCAGTTTGGCATGATCTGTATTATCTAAGAGGCCTGCAAAGTTTTCGCTTGATGGACCGTATGCATAGACTGGAACGTCTTCCCCAGTATGACCGCCAGTCGTCCAGCCAGTATAGGAGCGCTTGTCGATAACCTTTTTAATCGCGATCTCGATGTCCTCGCTGTTCTTTTCTGCGTTTTCAACGGACTTGACTTCGTCATCTGTTAATGGAAACAATTCTTGATCAATATACAGCTTGAGACTTTCCTCTACTTTTCCACTTTTCAAGATTTGATCCGCAATGAAGGCAGGCGTTCGTTTGACTGAAGCTACAGTGTCAACCAGCCAGTTAGATGCTCCGTCTGCTCCAATAGAAAAACCACCTGTTGAATGGTCTGCAGTGGCAACGACCAGAGTATGCTTATCCTCTTTAGCAAAATCAATTGCTGCTTTAAATGCCTTTTCGAAGTCTTCCATTTCACTCATTGCTCCTACGACATCATTTGCATGACCCGCCCAGTCAATCTGACTTCCTTCGACCATCATGAAAAATCCATTCTCGTTTTTACTTAATCGATCAATCGCCGCTTGTGTCATTTCTTCCAAAGACGGTGTAGTTTCTCTGCGGTCAATCATTTTATCAAGCCCGCCATCCGCAAATAAACCAAGAACTTGCTCGTTATCATCCGCTCGTAATTCTGATGTATTCGTAACATAACTATAGCCGTCCTTTTGAAAAGACTTTGTCAAATCAATATCCGAACGAACAAAGTTTGTTTTACCGCCACCTAGAAGTACATCTACTGTGTGCTCACCGTTGATCATTTCATTATAATAGTCATCTGCAATCGCATCCATGTTTTTACGACTCTCATTATGCGCACCGAATGCAGCAGGTGTCGCATGGGCAAGTTCAGAAGTGGCTACTAGTCCAGTAGACTTTCCAGCTTCTTTTGCTGCTTCAAGAACTGTTTTCACTCTTTTCTTATCTTTATCGACAGCAATTGCGTTATTATATGTTTTAATCCCTGCCGACATAGCAGTCGCAGCAGCGGCAGAATCGGTAATAGTTTGCTTCGGATCGTCTGGATAAGTCATTTGCTGACCTACTAGGTATTTGTCAAATTCCGTTCGCTCCACATACGGCGTACTAGGATCATCCTTAAAGTAGCGATATGCAGACGTATAAGAGGTACCCATTCCGTCACCAATCAAGAAGATCACATTTTTGATTTCCGGATCTTTTTCGGCTATTTCTACGGCTTGAACGCTAGGATTAGAAATTTCTCCAACCATTCCTCCAATCAAGATACTAGAAACAACAGCAATCGGTAGAGCTCTCTTCAAAAACTTTTTTCTCACGATTACACGACCTCCTGTTTTTGTACTTCCAAGGACAAGTATAATGAGAGATTGTTAAGGTCGTTTAAACAACATGTTAAGATATGTAAAGGTTTGAGAACCTGGCTCCCCAATATTCTGGGATGCTGTACCCTACTATCATCCGTGCAACTTAGAATACAAAGTGATAATCTTTAACTGAGGAGGGTTGCATATGGAGGAATTTATTATCTATCCGAAGCGTTCTAGAATGCTAATGTTAAGTTTCTTATCTATTGTATTTGTATTACTCGGCACTATTTTCACACTTCTTTTCATATATGGCGAAGCTCCAATTTGGATAGGAATCGTCGGTGTCATAACATTGCTGTTCTTTGGCTGGTGTGGCATATTTTATTTAAAAGAACTCCTAAACAGAAGACCAGCGTTAATTATTTCGGTTGAAGGTATTATTGATCGCTCTAGTTACTTAGCTGCCGGATTGGTGAAGTGGGAGGACATAAAAGAATTCAACCTATACACTTTTTCCGGACAAACATTTCTCGGCATTGTTACATACGATCCTAAGTTGATCATTAATCGAACGAGCGGGGCAAAAAGATTGTTGAATGGGGCTAACAGAGGCTTAGTCGATGCCCAAGTGAATATTCCTGTAAAAAACCTTGCCTGTTCAATAGAAACAATCTTTGAAGAAATTGAGCACCGATGGGTTATGGATTCTTCAGTGACGCTGCCGAGTGAATGATTGTAGACTACATAACAGCGGGGACATAAAAAGCGCGTACCGCCTTTCATGTCCCCGCTATTTTCATACTCCTGAAACTCTAATTCCAAACGAATTAATTACGTAGATAAAACAATCCTCCATTGACTATCTCAATTGTAATACGAGGTTTAAATCGTTCTTCCATCGCCTGTTTTTCAATCTCATAACATTCTGGTTTAACATCTTGTCCTTCATAAAAATAATCCAATACCGCTTGATCCTTTTGCCATCTCTTCTTCGATTCCACTGCCCAGTTTCGATCTTCTTCTCCAACAATCCTATCGATTACAGCATCTAACCGATCCAAAGCTCGGACAGGAGTAATGATATACGGTAAGTTAAAAACATTTTCAGGCGGCTCCATTGCCAAGTTCAAATTGTTCAGTTTCCCCTGGAATTCCTGGAAAACAGCTCCTGTCATCAAGTTGATGCCTAACGAATGAAGAGCCTCTTTCGTTTGTTGACTTCTAAATGAAATTTTATAATTTACACTCAACCATGGCGTCAAAACTGCTTGTTCGCCTTGTCTTGTTTGGAGCTGCTCATACATCTTCACATATGAACCCATATCCTTCGTTACTTGAAATAATTGATGAAGGCGAGGTGAACCTAAATGCACCACTTCACCTTTAACTCCTTCATTTAGCTGTTGAATATTCGTGATAAGCGTAATTTGTGCCGGATTAGGCGTCTCATTAACACTTTCTATATATCTCCAATAAAATGGACGGTTCATAATCTTTTTATCCATCTCCACCGTTAACTGGACAGTCATATAGTGTTCATTTCCATTGACAATCGGGCAATTATTTTCATTGAAGAATTGTCTTAGATATCCGTGGATTTGTTGCGGATACATGTACATCCTCCTCTGATTTCTTAGTGGTCTTTAAAATATCGTCGAGCTGCCCAACGACCTTTTCAAAAACCTCTATTTTCCCTTGAAGCACTCCCAATATATGATCCTCGATCGTATCTTGAATCGCTAAATTATATATGTGCACATCATGCTCTTGTCCCAGACGATGAACACGTCCGATCCTTTGCTCTAACTTCATCGGATTCCAAGGTAAGTCATAATTAATGACATGATGGCAAAACTGAAGGTTAATTCCTTCTGCTCCCGACTCAGTCGCAATTAACACTTGGGCATTTTGCTTGAATAGGTGCTTAATCCACTCTCGGCTGTTTTTGCTTAATTTACCATTAAATAAGACACTCGAAATGCCTTTCGAATGAAAATACTCACACAAGTACATTTGGGTAGCCCGATATTCAGTGAAAAGGATGACCTTGTCATTCGCCTTTATAATAAGATCCACTGCTTTTTCCGCTTTCGAATGAACCGATAGATTCCCCAGTTGCTGAATTACTTCATTCACATATGCTATTTCGTCCGTACTTCTGCAATCCGCGCTGAGTTTCTTCAAAGTACCAAGAGTAGCTTCCTGACTGCTACACATTTCCCTCTGCAGAGTAATGGTTGAAAAAGCACCAGAAAATACGGAAGACACATCTTTTAACCCCGAAATAAGTTCGTAGGCTTCTCGTTCTTTGTCTGTAAACTCAACCGGGATTACTTGAACTTGACGATTTGTCCATTCAATCCCTGTATCCTGCCGTCTATTTCTAACCATTACTTGGTTAACCAATTCATTCAAGAAACTATCCTGCTCCACATCTCGTTTATTTGCGGAAAACGTAGATTTAAAGGTCTCGTAGGATCCCAGATGCCCTTGCTTCAATAAAGTGATGAGGTAGAACAATTCAAAAACATCATTTTGAATAGGCGTTGCCGTCAATAGCAAACAAAACTTCTTCTTTAGATTCTGCACAAACGTATAACTGATTGTTTTATGATTCTTTAATTTATGTGCCTCATCCACAATGATTAAATCATAATCCTGCGCATAAATTTTCTCTTTATGAGGACTTCGTTTAGCAGTATCCATGCTCATAACTACAACATCCAGATAATCTAAATCAAAATTCTTTTTATAAAGCATCGCTGGGATATGAAATTTCAGCTGCAGCTCCTCTACCCATTGATTGGCAAGCGATGCCGGAACCAAGATAAGTGCTTTTTTCACAAGACCGCGAATGAGGTACTCTTTTAAGATTAATCCCGCTTCGATTGTTTTCCCTAGTCCTACCTCGTCAGCTAAAATTGCTTTCCCATTCATTTCCTCAATGACTCGTTCTGCCACTTCCAATTGATGAGCAAGCGGTGTTACATTCGGTAAGTATTTAAGTGACTGCAGCCCTTTAAAATCGGTAATTAAATTGTTTTTGGAAATATCATAACTCATCTTATACAATGTCCAACTATCCCATTGCTCACGGTTTTCCAGTCGTTCAATGAAGGCTTCTTGCCAAGCAGATGATCTTTCAATCAGCATTTTGTTCACCCCAAACTAAATTTTCATTTTTGTTAGGGTGTCCAAAAAAGAAATTCTTATGAAAACAAGTGACAAAAGCCAAATTGCTTTTGTCACTTGTTTTATTTTAAGGATTGATTGGACAGCATCACTCAAACAGCTTAGTGTAAATCTCTTCCTAAATCGACCATTGCATGAGCAAGACGAATTGTTGAGACTGCTAATTCTGCGTATGATACTTCCTGTTTTGGATTGAATAAATTTTTCTCCGTTTTCAATAATCCCATTGAGTTGGCGACCGCCACATACCCTTTTTTGTCAGTTTCAATTTTTTCAGTATCGTCAAAGCTTAGTTTATACATACTACTATCCTTAGCCGCTTGCTCAAGTCCAAGAACCCGTACGTACCAAACTGCCAGTTCTTCTCTCGTTATCGATGAGTCCACATCAAACTTCTTATCCGGTTTAATAATCCCCGCTTCGACTGCATGTTCAACTACAGAATACAATGGGTGCTTAACGCCTATATTATCGAATGTTTGAGTAGGTTCCTCTTGACCAAAGAAATAGTCTCCATGATGGAAGTAGGTAAGCGAATTCACAAGTACCTTCAATGCTTCTCCTTTTGAAACAGACGCATCTGCATTAAACTTTTCCACATCTTTTACATCCAGCACTTTCGAATTCAGTAGATAATTCAGCTCTGCTTCTGCCCAAGGATGCGAAATTGCAATTGATTGATCCGCATCAAATAGGTTATTCCATTTTCCTGTATTGGCATCCAGATAACTATACATATCTCCTTTAAATACAGGCACATAGATTAGATCATACTGGTTCCCTTTTTCATTTTGTGTTGGATTCATGTACATAAGCTTTAGGCTAAGTGCATCCTTCAACAGCGTTTTCGCCTGTTCGTCGCTAATCACTTTATCGCTTGACGGCCAATTCTCTATCTCCTGATAATCGATATTGAGACTATTGAGAGAACCATCTGCTCCGACACCAATGCTAATTTGATCACCGATTACGACTATTCCATTGACAAGTCTCGGGAATGAAAATTGATAGGTTCCCGTTCGTTCATCAAAGGAAGGGTCCTCAACCGGCATCCCATAGTTATGCAAATTAGAAGGAGCCCATTTTTTTGCGTATGCAATCGCTTTTTTCAACGCCTCTTGTTCGGTAAGTGAGTTCTCCGTTGTTGCATTCTTCTCCATTTCTCTAAGCAACTCTTCTTCAAAATTATAGTATTGAACGACTTCCCCTGTCTGTTTATTAATTTCTAAATTTGATCCGTGTCCTCCATTCGCATAATGGTACATATACTCAACACTGATGACGTCTTGACCATTATAATTCTGTGTCTCTTGAATAGATTCGATCGTTAATTTTACTTTGTCTGAAGTGACAGCAAGAAGTTGTTCGGCAATCTTCTTAGCTTCTGCTACCGTCACCCCTTCTTGTCGTGGAGAAAGCGGCTTCGCCGTCAGCTTTTCAATTTTCTTCTTCGCTGGGAAATTTGCTGTATATCCGTTTTGAGTCAGCCAATCCCCTGAAAGCGCATGTACCCCTTGCAGCCTGTTCGTCGGTTGATAAACGAGCTGCACATTGCGGTCACCCGTTTCGTAGTTATAATTAATTTGGTAGTTCAAATCCACAGACAAATGATCTTTTACTTTCTTTAACATCTCTTCATTAGCTTTAACTTTACTGACATCCGCAAAAGTGGAAGACCCCTGATTCTGTTGAGTTTTGTAGAAACCGCCGATTTCTCCATTTCCTAGAACGTATACTTCAATCATCTGATCCGCAATAGGTACTTGGTTTTTAGTTCGCGTGAAAGTAAACGAATAACGGATTGGTTCCGTCAATAACTGATTCGAAAAATAATTAGATGTGTCCGATTCTAATTGATAGTCTTTTCCATCAAGAAATTTCTTCATAAATCCTTCTGCAACTTTGCCGGCCTCTTCCTTTGTAACCTTTGCCGGGAACAGTGCATCTGCGATATTGGCAGGCTGATACGAGAAGTACTCTACTTCCAACTCTTCTCCAATAAATCCTACGTATCCATACAACCGCTTGCCGTTCAAAACTTTCGTGAATTGGAGATCATAGCGTATGGTTTCATCATCCGGAAAAATATGTGCGCTGCTCATTTGAAAATCACTAGCTGTCAGAAATTCAAATTGATTTGGGAATAGCTGCCGAAATTTCTGGATCAAATCCTCTTTCTTATAAGCAGTTTCTACGGAAGCTAATTGGATTCGCACCTTTTCTGGTTGTCCATACACAGTGGATGATGCATCGGCAATCGGTGTAAACATGCCAATAGATAAAACTGAGGAAGCCACTAGCGCGCTAACTTTTTTACTATTAATCAATATAATCCCCCTAGGAAAAAATGTTTTTTTCCAATTAAACAATTAGTTACACAAGATGAAATCTACATTTTTATGTAATTGGACAATACTTAAAGATGTTTATGTTTATCAGGGGGAGAACATTCCTTAAATTTCAAAAGCAGCAAAGCTTCCTTCTTCATCAAAGTTTGTCACATGTAACACTTTGTCTGAAAAGTATTCTGTTACATCTGTATGATTTCCAATCACGAGTGAAAGAACATTAAATTTCTTTTCTCTTTTCTTTTGATTAAATTCATTAAGAAAAGCTTCGCTGAGTTCATCTTCTCCATCGGTGATGAAAATTACATCCGCTTGTTTGAAACGGCTTTTGTTGATTACTTTCAACGTCTCATTCAACGGCAACTTGAAGTCTGTACCACCGCCCAGATAGGTACGCACCAGACGAATCAATTCAGGCGCTGTTATTTTTCCTTTTTCATATGTAAAGCTTTGTATGCTCGTGGAAAATAACACTACACAAAGATCTCTGCGTTGCTTTTTTGCGATGGCTAGTAGCGCTAATACGAAGCCTTTTGATTGGTTGTCCAGTAGCTTCATGCTACCGGACTGGTCCAAACAAATTACAATCGGACCTTTTCCCAACTGCTCACGCTTTTTCTGTTCGTATTGCATGATCTCTCCTTCTGCATAGCGACGTAGAAACTCATTCCTTACCGCAGGATGCGTATACAAGGCAAGTTCCATCGGAAGCAACCTTTCCAATTCATTCCCCAGCGTTACGTCCCTTCTTTCCATCGCAGCCGTATAATTCAGCTTTTGTTTATTCTGGGCAATCTGTTTGAATCGGCCTGCCCATTCTGCAATCTGCTGCATTTTGGGATCCGTCGCAATTTTCTCTGCCAAAGACAACTGATTACGTAATGGAATATTCTTTAAGTCTGCAGCACCTTTGCCCGCACTTAAGCCTCCCATTAAAGATATCAAACTCTCTTTTATCCGTATTGTTTCTTCCTTTGCTTCGTCTAATGCCTGTAAGAACCGGTCGCCATTCGTTTCAAATGTCAGCTGTAATTTCTCATCTAACTCAAGTGCAGCTCTTTCAAGTTCCTGTAAGGGCCCATTCTCTACCTCCTCTATTTCTTCTGATTGTTTACCCGGTAATTGTTCCCGTATTGCATTCAACAGCATCCCAAGCTCCTCGTCCTGCTGTTGTGAATCGTCCAACCACTCATTTATTTTTTCACCGAACTTCACGGTACAAATTGCAGCTGATAAGTCATCTAATCGTGTAAAGCGACGAAAGTTTTCGAACTGTTCATCGGACATGACCCTCTTTATTAGTGTTTGATTGGACTTCAATACCGCGTCAATCTCTCCAATAAGGATTCGGGGCTTCATCTTATACAAAGAAGCCCAAACATCGCTCAATAAAGGCTCCATCGTCGGCAGAATCCCTTCCGCTCTCACCTTTTGAAGTTCATCAGACATCTCAAATAGTTCCTTGAACCGTCGTTTGTCAAAAGCATCTGTATTCAGTACGGAACGTTGATCTTTAATTACTTTGCTTCTTTGCAAGAACTTCATCCTCCTTACATCCTGAAAAAGATACCACTCGACTTAACATTCTTATCCTTTTTCCGACCAGTATGATAAAAATATGCCGGATCCAGTGTGTTATTTTGGATCTCCTGGTACATTGATTTTACTTTATCGAGTACTTCGTCAATTTCCGACTTCCTGCTTTGGTTAGCTTCTTTAAGTTGATTTAGAGTAGACAGTAAATTATTCATTTTTTGAGTCGCTTCCATTCCTACTTCTGTTGAATGATCCCGAAATGTAGCATCTAGCACTTCTTCAGCCTCATTTTGTATGGAATCGAGCATTCGGACCACAGCGTCCTGTGCATGTCTGCGAACAATAATCGAGACGGTTTCTTTTTGATCGAGCGTTTCCCAGAGAGCGTGTTCAAGTATTAACACATCGTCAACCTGCACCGTTCTTCTTTGATTGATCAACGCTTTTGCTTGCAAAATGCATAATGATTGCTTGAATCTTCGGTCGGAAGGCTGAATTCCCTCGTCTTGCAGCTCTCTCCTGAGTTTCGCTAAGATCCCGTATATTTCATCAGGAATTACAACACGATCCGTCAATTCTTGAAGCTGCACTAAATCTTCCAACGTCATTGCCGGCATTTCTTTATTCTGTCCTGCATCTTTCATCATCGAGAGAAAATTCAATTCATCAGTAATGAAATTGATCTCGAAACGCAGAAGGAAACGGTCGAATAATGCTTCAAGACCTTCGCCGTCTTCTGGGTATTCATTGGAAGCACCGATGACGGACATCAAAGGAACTTCGGTAGGTGCGCTGTCATTATAGAAAAGCCGCTCATTAATCAAGGTCAGCAAACTATTTAAGATTGCAGAATTAGCCTTAAAGATTTCATCCAAAAACACCAAATGAGCTTCAGGCATTTTAGTCGCTGTATTCCGTTTATATATGCCTTTTTCGAGGTCTTTTAATGATAATGGGCCGAAGACTTCTTCCGGCGTGCTGAATCTAGTCAGTAACCATTGAAAGTATTTTGATCCTTCCACGATTTTCGCAAGTTCAGCAGACAAAGCAGATTTAGCTGTTCCCGCAGGTCCGATCAGAAGCACATGTTGCCTCGCGAGAAGTGCCACAAGAATTCCTTCCACTTCACTTTCGCGTTCATAAAACTTTGCATTCAATGACTGTCTGATTTCTTCCAACTTTAGTATATTTGTGTTCATCATTTTTATAACTCCTCGATTTGTTTGGTATGCAATTCGTCCTGTTGAATCGTTCTATATAACAGTTTGGTGGAAACTTCACCGATTTAACCTCATAGCTGCAATATATTTAGCGTCTATCATTTATCTGGTTAAACTTGATGCAATGTACGATATCTCCCACTTCTATTACACTTATCAAATTCAAATGAAACTATAAGAGATGTTAGTCGTATACTAAATAATTAAACTATTACTTAGAAAGGAATGTGTTGTATGAGATCATCCAACCCGAGTTTAGGGAAAGACACGTTTCGTGGACTAGAGGTTGATAGCGGTTCTACCATGACCATTCAAGGAACTGTGAATAAGACATTCATTCTGTTCTTGCTATTGAGCGCAACTGCATTCTTCACATGGACGCAATACTTTGCAGGCAAGGATATCCAAAGCCTGCTTTGGATCGGTCTATTGGGCGGTTTTGTAGTTGCTCTCATTACAATTTTCGTTAAAAAAGCAGCTCCTTATACCGCTCCCTTGTATGCATTGTTGGAAGGGCTTGTTATTGGCGGGATTTCTGCTATGTTCGAAACACAATTTGAAGGAATAACAACCCAGGCTATCTTGCTAACACTCGGTACTTTGCTTTCCCTCCTGTTTGCTTATCGCTCAGGATGGATCAAAGTGACTGAAAACTTCAAGCTAGGGGTATTTGCTGCAACGGGCGCCATCTTCTTCGTTTACATTGCCGACCTCATTCTTCGCTTTTTCGGGATGGGCGTCCCTTTCATACATGAAACGGGCCCTATCGGTATTATAATTTCTGTCGTCATTGTCATCGTTGCTGCATTGAACTTAGTTCTGGATTTTGATTTCATTGAAGAAGGTGTCAAACAACAGGCACCGAAGTATATGGAATGGTATGGCGCATTTGGATTGATGGTAACGTTGGTATGGCTGTATCTTGAAATATTGCGGTTGCTTTCCAAAATTCGAAGTAAATAAGTATATTTTAAACTTTAAAAAGATGAGCTCTTTACTATGTAGGCGAATGCCTAAAACTAGTTAAAGAGCTCATCTTTATTAATTGTATATAGATTCGAGTTTCCAAATCAATTTTAATCAGATTTTTCTTGTAGTATACATTCAGAAAAACCTATCAACTCCCCACAATAACCGAATTCCCTTTATTTCTTAAGGTCGATAAAATGCTCAACGCAGCGAGATAGCTTGTTTTCGGATTGTTGGGCATGGGTTCATTCTCGATCGTCAAACTCATCTTGCCGAAATCACCTATTGCTTCGATTGTATGCGTATTTCTTTTGACCAAAGGATCTGCGATGACACGTACTTTCGTTTGATCGGCTCCTAGCCCTGCAATCGACAGCAACAAGGCAACATTGACGTTTTTAGGGAATTTTTCGATAGCATTAAGCGCCATGCCGTCAAATAAACATTCTTCTTCATTTTTTAATTCCAAGCCCAATGATTCGTATGATTTCCTTGTCGTAATGCCGACTTCCTTCAATCCGCCAATCGAATTGGCCGATTGCAAAAGATCCAAACCGCCAATTGCGCCTGAAGGAAGATAAATATGCTGACCACAAACGCGTGCCAGGTCACTCATTTCCCGAAAAAACTTCACGTCTTTAAAGACCCCAATACTACTCAAAATGAGATCTTTGTTACTTCTTAAGACATCTTCCATATGCTGAATGGCCACTTCAATCGTAGCAGCTTCTATTACAATATCGACTGGGGAATTAATAAATTCCTGAAAATCCGTATAAAACTTTATACCATATTTTGTTTCCAACCGGGAACCCACTTCTTGATTCCGGCCAAATAGTGAAGTAATCTCGCCTTCCAGTTTTCCACCGGCATTTATACTTTCCAATAAATACTGCGCTATGTTGCCGGTTCCAATTACTCCGATTTTCATTTCACAACACCTCTTTCTCTATTATACAGAACCTTCTCTGTTCCTCTAATGAAAGACAGCAAAAAGTGCATACTTCTGAAACGACTTGTACGACAGGCGTTCACACTATCGTTTAGCGTCTAGTTCCCCCTGTTTTAAAACTATTCCAACTCGAGCTTCGTTATAGTAGTAGAAAGGCGGTGATGGCAAATGGATTCAGTAGATTTGGAAAAAGTCATGGATGAATACGGGGAACATCTACTGAAAATGGCTTGTTTTTATTTACGAGATCGGGAAACGGCGAAAGATATCGTACAGGAAGTATTCATTTCTTTTTATGGCACAGCAAACTACGAGGAACTAGGAAAGATTCGCGCATATTTAACGAAACTGACGGTCAATCGCTGTAAAGATTATTTGCGAAGCTGGTCATTTCGTCATCTGCAATTTGGTAAGGACTGGATCGAAACTATACATAACGAACGTGATCCATTAATTTTGCAAGAAGAGAAAGCAGAGATTGCAATCGCAGTATTGAAGCTCCCCATTAAGTATCGGGAAATTATACTCTTTTATTATTATGAAGAATACAACATGAGAGAGGTTGCTCAATTCCTCAATCTATCGGAAAACACGGTGAAAACGAGAATGATTAAAGCACGCAAATTACTTAAGAACACGTTGTCATCTGATTACTGGGAGGTGCTTTCCATTGAATGAAGTGAAAAGAAGCTTGGATAGGATTGTTGGAGATGTTACTACTGATAAAGAAGAATTGAAACAAAGAGTTCTTTCTGGAAAAAGAAAGTCTAAAAGAAAAAATCCTTTTCCTTTAGTTGCTACTGTTATTGTTATGACCGCTGTTCTTTTCTTTACATTCAATGTGTTCCAAGGAGAGTATTTGAAAAAGGATGGCAGTGAATATGAAGTGAATGAGGAGCTCTATGATCTTCTTCTGAAAAGCGAACAACACGAAATTGAAGACCCAGATGAATTGCGCACTGTTGTTATGCAAAGATTAGTAGAATCAGATTCCTTAATCGAATATGCAAAGTCACTTGGCTACGAAGCAGATGAGCAAGCAATGAAAGAAGAATTAGCGAAAGAGCAGCAAACCTTTTTCGAGGGTTTCAATGAAGAGGAACTGAATTCAGTCGAACAAACACAGCTCGAAAATTTCGGCTATACTTATGAACAATATTTTCAAACGATTCATAAGCATACTATTCAATTTACTGCGGCCGTGGAATGGCTAGATCATAATCCTCCCGCAGAACACACAACACAGCGTGAAGTGCTAGATGCCTTTCTAGGAACACATGCGGATGTGATCACTGAATTTATGGAGAAGAAACAAATCCCTCCTGCCGATCCTTCTTCTGTATACGTAGAGTTTGAGGGATTAGTCGCAGCTATCGAAAACCGTCGAGTATTGGTTGTCCAAGGAGTGGAGAAAGATCAAATCGAAGGAATGTCGGCTGAAGAAATTCAAGATGCAGCGTATGATTCCGCTTGGTTTGAGTTTGATGAAACGATTGAGCAACTTGCACTATATAGGCAGATTAACGTAACATTTGATCCATTGTCGTATCCAGTCTCTCAAGCAGAACAAGAAAAAGTGTTTGAAGATGTGAGTGGGTGGGAATAAGTGAACAACTTACAAAAGCGTTAACTCCGCTAATGAGGAGTTAACGCTTTTTATATGAAATATCCTATTTTTTCTCAATCCGTATCCTAGTTAGACAGACTGACAGTATCCGATTTGCTACGGTCATTACCTAAAAGATCCAATAAGACTTTAGGAATCGAAAACTGTTGATCGTTAATAGTAAGCTGTGTTGCACTTTCTTCTTCATCCTTCACATTCATTGCTGCCATTTCAAGATGAAGACGCTCCATCTTATGATCTAGTGCAATTGCAGATTCGGCAGCTTCCTTTAATTCTCTTAACAGATGAGGTGGAACTGATTTGTTGTGTTTATAATATATTTTATGTTCCAAACTTGCCCAGAAATCCATGGCGATTGTACGGATTTGGATTTCCACAGCAACATGTTCTTCTCGATCTGACATAAAGACTGGTATTTCTACTAAAATATGCAGACTGCGATAACCATTTGATTTCGGGTTTTTAATATAATCCTTGATCTCTAAGACTTTAAGATCTCTTTGGCGCTGTAACATATCACTTATCTGATAAATGTCTGAAATGAAAGAGCAGGTAATTCGTAAGCCCGCTATATCCTTCACATTTCTTTTTATGTTTGAAAAAGTAATGTCGTGTCCTTTTCTTTGAAGTTTATTCAGTATACTTTCAGGTGACTTTACTCGCGACTTCGTATTTTCAATTGGATTGTAATCGTGTAAAATACGAAATTCTTCTTTCAATATATCTATTTTTGTTTCTAATTCATTCAGTGCAAATTTATACATCAACATAAATCTTGATAATTCATTTCTCATACTTTTCAATTGTTCTACCTGATATTGATCCATCCTATTATCGCTCCAGTTCCAAGCGCCAGCCTCTTGGGTCGTTTCGACTCTGCCAAAAAGGCAAAGAACGCCTTTGTGGTAGAGCCTCCAACGCCTGTCGAGGCTAGACGGCGCTTTCCACTTTTGGTTAGACAGCTGGTTTATCAGAAAACTGACTGTTGTAGAGATCCGCATAAAATCCTTGTTGATCCAATAATTCTTCATGCGTTCCCTGCTCAATGACTTTTCCTTGGTCCATCACTAAAATTAAATCTGCGCCTTGTATTGTAGACAGGCGGTGTGCGATGACGAAGCTGGTTCTGCCTTTCATTAACTGGTTCATTGCTTGCTGAATTAGCAACTCCGTTCGGGTATCGACACTCGACGTTGCTTCATCCAGAATCATAATTGTTGGATTAGCGAGAACAGCGCGTGCAATTGTAATCAGCTGTTTCTGTCCTTGTGAAACATTCGATGCATCTTCATTTAAGACGGTATCATAGCCTTCTGGAAGCGTCCGAATGAATTGATCCGCACGTGTGACTTGTGCCGCTTCGTAGATTTGTTCATCAGTCGCATGTTTATTCCCATAGGCGATATTGTCTTTGATCGTGCCATTAAACAGCCACGTGTCTTGCAATACCATTCCAAAAGTCGTCCGCAAATCTTCGCGTGACATCTTTCGCGTATCCATACCATCAATTTTGATTGTCCCGTTATTTAGCTCGTAGAAGCGCATGAGCAAGTTAATGATCGTCGTCTTCCCTGCACCTGTTGGCCCGACAATGGCGACGGTCTGACCGGGAGCCACATGAACATTCATATCTTTAATCAATAATTCGTCTGCGTAACCGAAGTCTACATGCTCAAAGTCCACTTCACCTTTTGCATGTTGCAAACGCACTGTGGTCACTTCGCTAATTTCCTCTTCCTCATCCAACAACTCAAATACCCGCTCTGCTGCTGCGATCGTGGATTGAATAATATTCGCGATGTTCGCCGTTTGCGTAATCGGCTGTGTAAATTGCTTCATATACGTAATGAACGCTTGAATATCACCAATTGAAATCGCACGCTGCGTAACTAATATCCCACCGATTACACAAATCAGTACATAGCTTAAGTTCCCGATCAGCGTCATCGCCGGCATGATAATACCTGAAATAAATTGGGCACGCCGTCCTGCGTCGTATAGCTGTTCATTAACATCTTCAAATTCAGCAATAGCCTTTTTCTCGTGACCAAATACTTTAACAACTTGATGACCTGTGTACATTTCTTCAATATGGCCGTTCAAATTTCCTAGCGTCCTTTGCTGATCCGCGAAGTGCTTTTGAGAACGTTTCAAAAACGGACGAATTACAAAGATGGATAACGGTAGTGTCACGAGCGCAATAATCGTCAGCATCGGACTGATCCATAACATCATCGCAAGAATACCGACAATCGTCACGACCGATGTGATAAACTGCGTAATTGTTTGCTGCAAAGTACTGCCGATTGTATCGATATCATTCGTCATACGGCTTAATGTATCACCAAAAGGATGCCCATCGTAATACTTAAGCGGAAGTTTCTCCAGCTTATGATTGACATCTTCACGTAAATCGAAGACCGTCTTTTGAGATACACTGGCCATAATGAACTGTTGAATGTAGCTGAATACGCTGCTCGTAACGTACAAGCCTGCTAGCAATAATAGCAATTTGCCAATTGCTCCGAAATCGATAGACGCATCAGGAATTCCATTAAACTTTCCATACGCACCTTCAAATAGCTCAGTAATGGCATTCCCCATCACCTTCGGACCCAGAACCATAAAAACCGTACTCAAAACTGCTGCAAAAAACACGGTGATTAACTTGCCGCGATGAGGTTTCAAATAGCCTAATAGTCTACGAAAAGTTCCTTTAAAATCTTTTGGCTTCTGACCCGCCATCATCATATTTCCGCCGCCAGGACCACCGCCCGGTCCGCCGTGAGATGGTCGCTGTTTATGTTCGCTCATGCGATATCCTCCTCTGTCAGCTGAGATTCGACGATTTCTTGGTACACTTCATTTGTTTGAAGTAGTTCTTCATGCGTCCCAATCCCTGCAACTTTTCCATGATCGAGGACGATGATTCGATCCGCATCCATCACTGAACTTACGCGCTGTGCAACGATTACGACAGTTGCATCTTTCGTTTCTTCTTTTAATGCCGCACGTAAATTGGCATCGGTCTTGTAGTCGAGTGCTGAAAAGCTATCATCAAATACATATATATCTGGTTTGCGAACGAGCGCACGTGCAATCGCAAGACGCTGCTTTTGTCCACCGGATAAATTCGAACCGCCTTGTGAAATAACGGATTCATATCCATCTTTCAATTGCTCAATGAAACTGGTTGCTTGTGCAATCTCAGCCGCATGTTCAATTTCACTTTGTGTTGCATCTTCTTTACCAAAACGGATATTTTCTGCAATCGTCCCTGAAAAGAGCAAAGCTTTTTGAGGGACAAAGCCAATTTTCGAACGGATTTCTTCCTGTGAGGAATCTTTAATTTCCACACCGTTAACTCGGATCGTTCCGCTCGCCACTTCATAGAATCGCGGAATTAAATTAACCAATGTTGTTTTTCCGGCTCCCGTACCGCCGATAATTGCAGTCACTTCTCCAGCTTTTGATTTAAAACTAATATTCGATAATGCTTGCTCTTCAGCGCCTGGATAGCTAAATGATACTTGATCAAACTGAAGTGTCGCGCGTTCCCTGTCCGCCTTTTCTGTCCCTTCATCCAAAAATGTCGGTTCCATTTCAAGCACTTCATTAATCCGGTTCGCGGAAACTGCAGCACGTGGAATCATGATAAACATCATTGAAGCCATGACAAGCGACGACATAATCAGCATTACATATTGAATATATGCCATTAAATCTCCTATCTGCATGGCCCCATTATCAATTCGGATTCCACCGAACCAAATGATTCCTACAACAGTCAAATTCATTACGAGCATCATAACCGGCATCATAAACGCCATCACTTTGTTTACTTTAATCGAAACGTCTCGTAAATCCTCATTTGCTCCGCGCAATCGAACTTGCTCATCTTTTTCACGGTTAAACGCGCGAACGACCCGCACACCCGTTAGATTCTCACGTAATACTAGATTCAAACGATCGATTCTTTTTTGAACAGCTTTGAAGAGTGGAATCCCTTTGTGCAGTATAAATAAAATTAACCCGACTAACAACGGCATGGTCGCTACGATGACAAGCGATAATTTCATGTCCTTGGATAACGCCATGATCAAACCGCCAACAAACATAATCGGTGCGGTTAACACCATACGAAGAATCATAATGACCACTTGCTGCACTTGTGTAATGTCATTGGTCGTCCTCGTGATAAGGGAGGCCGTGCCTAATTTATCAAAGTCTTGCTGTGAAAAATTCTCAACATGAGTAAATACTTTGCGACGAATGTCCCTGCCCAGTCCCATCGCAGTTTTTGATGAGTAAAAGCTGACGGCAATGGATGCTATAGCACTAAGTGCAGAGACTACGAGCATCAGTCCGCCGATCTTCCATATGTAGGGGATGTCTCCTACCACAACACCTTTATCGATAATATCCGCCATCAGCGTCGGCAAATACAATTCGGACATTGCCTGAATGAAAACAAGTCCAAAGATTGCAGCGACCATCCATTTATAGACGGATAAATTTTTCAGGATTTTAATCATTCTATGGATTCCTCAATTCTTTAGAGATTTAGAAGCACAGCGATTTTAGAAGAAGCTGACCATGAGTAATCACTTACATGTGACAACGTGTCACTCGTTACTACTAATTTATAATAAATGACGCAAGACAGCATGTCAACGAATAGATGACATGCTGTCACTTTTTATATTGACACGTCCCACGCCGCGATTTATCATAGATTTATGACGTATTATCGCTTACCAATTTGAGTGGGAGGCCAATCATGCCAAAGCAAACTTTTTTTAATTTACCTGCTGAAAAACAAGATAACTTACTGAATGCAGCGAAGAAAGAATTTTCCAGAGTTCCATTACATGAAGCAGTCATTTCCAATATTATTAAAAGCGCAAAAATACCGAGGGGAAGTTTTTATCAATATTTCGAGGATTTAGAGGACTTATTTTTCTATATTTTAGAGGAATATGTAAAGCGAAATAATGAGAGGTTTACCTTGCAACTAAAACTGAACAATGGGGACTTGCTAGATACTTTTATTAGTGTCTTTAAATCGATGCTACATGATTTCCAAAGTGAAGAGCACCGTATCTTCTTTAAAAACGCGTTTTTAAATATGAATCATAAAGTGGGAAAGGCATTTACAAACCATACCGACTTGGAAAACTTTATGGCTCGGCGATCAGAGCTTTTGGAATTAGTTGACACCAAAAAAATGGCTATCGAGAATGAACGAGAATTACTTCACCTGATGAATATAATCAAAGCTGTGACATTCCAAAATATAGTTCAAAGCTTTGCTATGCAACTAACTCCTGATGAAGCGTTAAAAAGATACACACTAGAAATTAATATGTTGAAAAGAGGTCTATACCAAAACGATTAATCTATTTCTTTACACTGCACAATGAAAAAAAGGTACATGCAAAATAAATTTGCAAGTACCTAACGTATAATAATAATTTTCATTTCACTACCGTAACAGGACAGTCCACATGCTTCAATACTTTGTGACTGACACTTCCAAGCACCATCTCTTGGAACGCATTCAAACCACGGCTGCCGATGACGAGTTTGTCTATTTTCTCCGCGTTCACATACTTGATGATTTCCAGGCTCGGATTCCCTTTCAGCATCGTGCTTCTTGCATTTACGCCTGCCTCTCGTGCATACTCTAAAATCGGTTGCACTTTTTGCTCACGTTTTAGCGATAGGCTTTCCGGACTCTGCGACAGCAGCCGCTCATCTTTTGCCTTACTATAATCCTGTACATAGATAATCTCTAAATTTGCTCCAGGCAAGTATTGAGCAAGCATAACAGCATGTTTTGCGGCACGCAGAGCATTTTCAGAACCATCGACCGCTACAGCTATCTTCATATAAATTCCCCCTCAGAGTAATTTTTTATATAAAATTTCACTGGAAGCATTCAATCCTCGAATAGTAACATCCGTACCTTTCGCCTCCAGCTTCTGCTTCACCTTGAATATTGCCCCGACTGCAGATTCATCCCAAAGCTGGCTATCTCCAAAATCGATGATGATTTCCTTTTCTGCCGTATCATCAAATGATTGAATGAATTTTGTAGTGGAGGCAAAAAACAATGGCCCTTTAATCCGGTATACCCCTGCATTTTTCGTCACTGTCACACGAGATATTTTAGCGACAAAGAACAGTGCGCTTAAAATCACACCAATCACCACGCCAATCGCTAAATTATGTGTATATAAAATAATCGCAACGGTAATCAGCATTACAATTGATTCCGATTTCGGTGCTTGTCTCAAAAACTTGAATGATCCCCAATTAAACGTTGTCATACTTACCATAATCATGACTCCGGCAAGAACAGGCATTGGAATTTTGACAACCACATCTCCCAAAACAATAATTAAAAAAATCAGGAACACGCCTGCAGTCAATGTGGATAAACGTCCCATGCCTCCTGATTTAATATTGATGACCGACTGACCAATCAACGCACAGCCTGCCATGCCGCCAAAAAAACCAGTGATGAAGTTGGCGATCCCTTGTCCGCGCGCTTCTCTATTTTTATTACTCGGTGTAGCCGTCATATCGTCCAACACCTGAGATGTCAGTAATGATTCCAGTAAACCGACAACCGATAAAGCCAAGGAATACGGCAGAATTATTTTCAGCGTTTCGAGGTTCAGCGGGATATCCGGCAGAAAAAACATAGGCAATGAACTTGGCATTGTTCCCAAATCCCCGATCGTCTGCAATTTCACTCCACTTAAAAGGGCTACTGTCGTCATAACGACAATCGCAATCAACGGTGCAGGAATTGCCGTGAAAAACCGCGGAACTGCATACACTAAAATTAAAGTAACCACTGCGAATATATAGGTCATCATGCTCGACCCAAGCAAATAGGGCATTTGCGTAATAAAAATCATAATTCCCAAGGCATTGACGAATCCGAGCATGACGGAGTTTGGAATGAAGCGCATTAAATTCGCAACACCCAGACTCCCTAAGATTAATTGAATAATCCCTGTTAAAATAGTGGCTGCAAGTACATATTGTAAGCCGTGATTCGCCATCAAACTGACAAGAACCAAAGCCATCGCACCAGTCGCAGCTGAAATTAGACCGGGACGGCCGCCAACAAATGATGTGATGACCGCAATGGTGAAGGAAGCATAGAGCGCGACACGCGGATCGACACCGACGATAAACGCAAAAGCCAGAGCTTCCGGAATAAGTGCCAGTCCTACAACAATGCCTGCCAAAAGATCAGCACGGACATTCCCAAGCCATTGCTGTTTAAAAGTATGCATATTGTTCTCCTCTCATGATGTTCCAACTAATTTAACTCCATAATTGAATGGTATTAGCTTATCATCTACAATTCCATAAATAAATAGTACACTGCAAGCTATCTAATTGCATGCATACTTCTTCATTATATCGTTACTTGGGTGATCTCACCCTCACCTTTACCATTACTTTGCTCAGCCTTTTATTAACTATATTTTTAGTCTTTCCTACCACTCTATAGATAACAACAGAAATAAATGGTATAATTGAATTACTTACTTATTACTTTTAGTTCTATTTAAACATCAATAGTTCTTCAGTTTTATAGGTAAAAGAAACTCTATGAAATAAGAAGGGAATAAGGATAATAATGGGCACATTCAAAAGCATACGGGGAAAAATGTTGTTTGGATTTTCTACTGTAGTCATTTTAATTGTTTTATTAGGTGTTTATATCGTTTACACATTAAATCATTCTAATAACTTAACGAAAGCGGTTTTAGATAAAGAACTGCCACTTTTAATTATAGATGAACAGCTATCTCTGGATATGGCGAATCAACTCGCAGCGTCTCGTGGTTTCATTCTAACAGGTGACGACAGTTTTAAAGAGTTGTTTAATAGCTACACCGAAAAAAGTGAAAATCGTCAATCATCTTTAAAAAAACTAGGGGGAACCCAAGAAAGTATTAACCTATTCGAAAGAACGGTTGAATGGCGTAATTTTGTTACTGAACAAGTATTCGCTGAATATGAAAGAGGAAATGAAGAGGAAGCTCTTCGTAATGTTATGTCGATGACTGATGAAGCTCGTAGTTTAATGTCGTCTTACGAAGAAGCAGCTAAAAACCGAGAAAATTTTATTATTGATTTAGAGAAAAATATGCTAGCAAACGGGAAAACGACATTACTTATTGTCACTGGAGTAATTGTTCTAGTCATTCTTTTAAGCATAGCCACGGCTATAATTACAGCTAACTCGATTTCAAGACCACTCCGAATCGTCATGAATCGAATGAAACTCATTACGAGCGGAGATTTAAGTAGCGAGCCTATGGAAACACATCTTAAAGATGAAATCGGCCAATTAATCGCATCGACGAATGAAATGAGTGCCAGCACTCGTCATTTATTAGATGAAATCAATCATGTGGCCGAAACTGTGTCTACACAAAGTGAAGAATTGACTCAATCAGCAAATGAAGTAAAAGCAGGCACGGCCCAAATTGCCATAACGATGGAAGACTTAGCAAACGGCACAGAGTCTCAAGCCGATAACGCCACGATTTTGTCATCCTCCATGGAAACTTTCGTAGCAAAAGTGATGGAAGCCAATGAAAATGGTATGCATGTACAAAAATCTTCCACTTCGGTTCTTGAGATGACGAACCAAGGAAGTGAATTGATGACTTCTTCTTCCAAGCAAATGGCTGTGATTGATCAAATCGTTCACGATGCCGTTGTTAAAGTAGAAGGATTGGATCAGCACACGCAAGAAATCTCTGAACTAGTTTCTGTCATTCAAGACATTGCGGGCCAGACGAATTTATTGGCATTGAATGCCGCAATTGAGGCTGCGCGAGCTGGCGAGCATGGGAAAGGCTTCGCAGTCGTAGCGGATGAAGTGAGAAAACTTGCAGAGCAATCTTCTTCATCTGTCACAAACATTACAGATATCGTCAACCGCATTCAAAATGAATCCAGAACAGTAACAGATTCACTGCAGGACGGGTATAAAGAAGTCGAAGAAGGAACAAGCCAAATTAAACAAACGGGTGAAACATTCGATAAAATCAGTACAGCTGTTACAGAAATGGCGAATCGAATTCGCAGTATAGCTGAAGACTTAAACGACATTTCAGCAAATGGCCAGGAAATGCGCAGCTCTATAGAAGAAATTGCAGCAATTACCGAGCAATCTGCAGCAGGGGTCGAAGAAACTTCTGCCTCATCCGAACAAGCAAGCAGCTCCATGGAGGAAGTAGCTAATAACTCCAATGATTTAGCAAAACTAGCAGAGGAATTGAATCTACTGATGCAACGATTCAAACTCTAAAATCGCATATCTTTTCAAATGCACCGATAATAGCGTCTTCTCTAATTACAGAGTAGACGCTTTTTGAACGACAATAACACAGCCACAAATTCTTACTTTTTCACATGTAGTCTATTGCGCCTCAGGTTGCCAGATAAATTAGACTGTTGTATACTATGACTGCTTACATAATTGTCCGTACGGGTGCTTGAGTGAATCAGGCTGAGATAGCAGATAAAACCACTGCTGACCGTTAATCTGATCTGGGTAATGCCAGCGTAGAGAGCGTTCGAAGGGAATATCCGGGACCTGCATGTCCCCTCCTCGGCTGTCTGCTCTTTCAGACGGCTTTTTTGTATAGGCAAAAAAAGAAGGAGTGGGATCTATTGAAAAGATTGAAATTCACAGATTTATTGATCACGATTATGATCGGGGTCGTTTTCGGAATCCTGATGAAGTTCTGGGATGATCTGTATACCGTTGTAAAGCCGATCCTGCCAGTTGCACGTCAGCTGATTTATGGAATGTGGTTCATGGTCGGTCCATTTGCTTATCTGCTCATCCGTAAACCCGGTACAGCGCTGATCGCAAGTATTGCAGGGGCTAGTTTATCCGCATTTGCCGGGCATGGCATCGAAGTTCTAATGTATGGTTTCGTTCAGGGACTTGCAGCAGAATTGCTGTTTGCAGCGTTCCGTTATAAACGCTTCTCAATGGTAGTTGCTGGATTAGCGGGCGTCGCTTCATGCCTGGCCAGCTTTACGCTCGACTTGTTCTATGGTTATGCAGCACTTGAAACGTGGGCACTTATCGTGAAATATGGACTACGTGCCATCAGTGCATTCATCTTCACTGGGATTTTCGCCGTGCTGATCGTCCGGGCACTCGAAGCAACTGGTGTGACGTCTTTAATTCGTCCAGTTGATAAAAAAGAATATACGATGCTGGATCGGTAAATTTTGATGAATTATTCGAATAGATATGCCATCAATCTAACCAATCTGCGTTTGAAATTTCCTGGAGAGGATTCCTTGATCTTCAAGGATCTCTCCTTTTCGGTTCAGCCAGGTGAAAAAGTACTCATGCTCGGACCAAGCGGCTGTGGAAAATCGACGTTACTGCAAGTGCTCAGCGGAATCGTTCCGAACTCCATTGAGTTGCCAATGAAAGCCGATAAAATCAATCTGCCCGACTCATGGGGCTTCGTCTTTCAAGATCCCGATACGCAGTTCTGTATGTCATATGTCGATGAAGAGCTCGCATTTGTACTGGAAAACCTGAACATACCGCGCAGCGATATGGCACCTTTGATAGAAGAGGCGCTAAAACGCGTCGATCTACATTTGGAAAACTTACACACACCGATCCTTGAACTATCTCAAGGTATGAAACAACGGCTTGCACTTGCTTCCGTACTTCTACTAAAGCCCGATGTTCTGTTTCTCGACGAACCTTCCGCATTACTTGATCCCGAAGGCACCGAACAAATCTGGTCATCTATTAAACAAGCAACTGCGGATAAGACCGTAATTATTGTTGAGCATAAAATTGACTTGATTGCAGACTGGGTAGACCGTGTTGTCTTGTTTAATGACCATGGAATTATTCTAGCGGACGACTCTCCTTCCACCATTTTCAAGCACTATCAAGAAGAATTGAAACGCTACGGTATTTGGTATCCAAGTGTGTGGGATGAGTATAAGGAATCTGAGTCTTTTAAATCGATGATGCATGAACGTGAACAAGTTTCCTCATTTGAAAAGATCCTTCTCAACGACTTTCATGGTTTTCGTGGCACTGCCCCGAAAATCTTTGCAAAGAAAGCAGTGGCTAAAACAGGTGACTGGATTGCGATCACGGGTGAAAATGGTTCAGGAAAAAGTACGCTGCTTCTTTCTCTTATGCAATTATTACGCACTGAAGGCATCTATAAAGTGAATGGTGAACGCGTTATTCAGAAGAAAAGGAAAAAGCAGTTGCCTAAAGGACTCTCGCTCGTCTTTCAAAATCCAGAACTGCAATTTGTGACGAATTCGATAGCTGAAGAATTAACGGTCTCTCTGCATAAAATGAGCAAACCTCAAGCAGTGAACTATGCGGCAGATTTAATGCAACTCTTTAATTTACCGAATTCAGGCACACGGCATCCTTATCAGCTTTCCACGGGCCAAAAGCGTCGTTTAAGTGTGGCCACTGCCTTGACTCCGCAAACGGATATTTTGCTTTTGGATGAACCTACTTTTGGTCAAGATGCACGCAATACATTCGCGATTTTAGAGAAGCTTGAACAGCTACGCGTTCAAGGAATTACGATTCTCATGGTGACCCATGACATGGAGATCGTGAAAAACTTTGCGACTTCAGTATGGACAGTGGAAGACGGCGTATTGTATACAAACAATGAAATGGTTGGAGGTGTATTTGAATGCTTGCATGGTTCACACCTAGACGAGAAACATGGCTATTCAAAGTAAACCCTGCACTCAAATTCATCATCTTCTTTGCTTTTCTGCTCATCACCTTATTTAATCAGAACTTGTCGTTTGCAGTTTGGCAAGCAGTGCTGTACGGCATTCTGTTTTACGGATTCAGCGGTTATTCAATGAAAAAACTTGCTTTGCTGTCCATTCCCTTAGCCATTTCTTTCTTTTCTTCTGCTCTCACCATCGTGCTCTTCGGTAAAGGCGAGTCCGTGCTTTGGCAATGGGGGCTCATTAAGATTTCCGAGGAAAGTATTCAACATGCACTATTACTCGGCAGTAAATCGCTGTCATTCGGCTTTGTCGGATTTACTTTTTTGCTGACTATACAACCTATTCTATTTTTCTATGCGATGATGCAGCAATTTCGCCTACCTTCCAAGTATGCCTATAGCTTCATCGCTTCCTTTCGCTTGATTCCTGCCGTAACGGAAGAACTTCAAATACGCAGAAATGCTCTTAAGGTACGGAATATCCAGTTTTCTCGGGGACTTAAAGGTATGTATGAACGTCTGCAAATGTATACAGTTCCCTTATTTGCAGAGAGTATTCGCCGCGCTCAGCGTATTGCCGTTGCGATGGAAGCTAAACAGTATCAAATGGGGGCTGCCAGAACATATTATTATCCGACTCGCTATAGTTTAATGGATGGCATATTTCTTACCGTAATGGCAATTGGACTTGGCTTTGCTTTAATGTTAGCGTTCTGGCGGTGATTTATATAAAGTTGAAATAATCAGAACTAAATACACCTCAGATGAATACTCATTCATTTTATGGTACTCTTGTTTTAAAGCTTCAAGAAAGAGGTGGGGCAAGTGTTCATAAAAAAGAGTGCAGGTGAAGGGGAAGTAAGCGGTGTACGATTTATCAATGGGATGGTCTCGTTAAAAGGCGTTAAGCTAAATGTCCATTGTTTTGAAACAGATGGGGTGCTGATTGACACAGGTTCACAGTCGGTGCTGAATAAATTCAAACCTTTCTTTGCAAAAGCGGACGTCGACTATGCCGTCGTTACTCATTCACACGAAGATCATACAGGCGGGGCAAGATTTCTGCAGACTGACCATGGTCTGCCGATTTATATGAATAAAATGACCATCGGAGAATGTGCGGATAGAGCGAAATATCCAATGTATCGAAAATTTTTTTGGGGTAAAAGACGTCCTTTTGAGGCAGAGCCGATCGGCGAAACTTTCACATCACGTAACGCGAATTGGAAAGTTATCCCCACCCCCGGCCACGCTTCAGATCATCTAGCATTCTTAAATGAAGAAACAGGCCAACTATTTTCAGGAGATTTATACGTCCATCCGAAAACGAAAGTCGTATTGCGCGATGAAAGCATCCCAATCATCATCCGATCCATTGAAAAAACGCTGTCTTATAATTTTGGAGAGATGTTCTGTTGTCATGCAGGTTATGTAAAAGATGGGCGAAAAGCATTGACAGAAAAACTTGAATATCTTGAGAAACTTCGTGAACGCACACTAGCCTTACATAAGCAAGGCTATGGGGAGAAAGAAATCCACACACAACTATTTCCTAAAAATTATCCGATTACCAAATTTTCATCGGGTGAATGGGATTCAATACACATAATTCATTCTATTTTAGCTGATCAAAAGTAGCAGCTTGCAGGTATAAATAGTTGCAATGGTGGCCACTAAGGCTGTCGGGTTGACGACAGTCTTTTTCTTTTTTTAAAAAAGCAGACGCTACTCCCACACACTGTATATTCCACTCCGTACCAAGCGTCAAAATGCCCAAAGAGCTTTTCTTTGACAAAAAGAAGGACCGTCCAAAAAGTCAGCTGAAAATGACTTCTTAAGCAGCCCTGTTTATCAGGTAAACAGATAACATGTTTCTACACATTACAACCTTTTACTTTTTCATGGGAATATGAACTTCGCGCTCTTCCGCAACTTCAATCGCTCTTGAGTATCCTGCATCCGCATGTCGTATCACGCCCATGCCTGGATCGGAAACGAGCACACGTTCAATTTTCTCAGCTGCTTCTTTTGTTCCATCCGCCACTAATACTTGACCGGCATGGATGGAGTACCCCATTCCCACGCCACCGCCGTGATGAAGGCTTACCCAGCTTGCTCCACCACTTGTATTCACAAGCGCATTCAAAATCGGCCAGTCCGCCACTGCATCACTGCCATCTTTCATCGATTCTGTTTCACGATTCGGAGAAGCTACCGATCCGCTGTCTAAGTGATCTCGGCCAAATACAATCGGAGCGCTTATCTCACCACTTGCGACCATTTCATTGACTTTTAATGCAAATTTATGACGTTCGCCGTAGCCTAGCCAACAAATTCTTGACGGAAGACCTTGCCATTCGACCATTTTCTGCGCCATATCAATCCAATTGGTCAGGACTTTATTTTCACTGAACATTTTTTTGGCCAATTTGTCTGTCTTATAAATATCTTCTGGATCACCTGAAAGCGCCACCCAGCGGAACGGCCCATTTCCTTCACAGAACAACGGACGTAAGTATGCCGGAACAAAACCAGGGAAGTCAAACGCATTTTCTACTCCTTGTTCCTTTGCGTAGTGACGAATATTATTTCCATAATCAAATGTCTCGGCTCCCGCTTTTTGTAAAGCCAGCATCGCTCTTACATGCTTCGCAATCGTTTCAAGAGAAAGCTTTTCATATTTTTCGGGATCTTCGTCTCTTAATGTCAGTGCTTCTTCATACGTCATTCCATTCGGTATATAGCCATTCCTAGGATCATGGGCACTCGTTTGATCCGTCACAATGTCAGGTACAATTCCGCGATCATGAATCTCTTGGTAGACATCCGCACAGTTTCCTACTAGCCCAATTGAAGCCGCTTCACCTTTCTCAGTGAGCTCCTTCACTTTTTTCAATGCTTCATCCAAATCTTCATAGATATAATCACAGTAACGTTCGTTAATTTTTCTTTCAATACGCTTCTTGTCGACTTCTACTACTAAAATAACCGCTTTTGCCATTTTACCTGCAAGCGGCTGCGCCCCGCTCATTCCACCCATACCACCGGTCAGTATAAACTTTCCTGTCAAATCCGGGCTGCCGAATACTTTCTTTCCGGCTTCGACGAAACTTAAGTATGTCCCTTGGAGAATCCCTTGAGCACCAATATAAATCCAGCTGCCTGCTGTCATTTGCCCATACATCATGAGACCTTCTTTGTCTAACTTATTGAAGTTTTTCCAGTTTGCATAAGCAGGAACTAGATTGGAATTTGCAATCAGCACTCTTGGAGAGTTCTCATATGTTCGAAATTTGCCAACCGGTTTACCCGATTGAATTAATAACGTTTCATCATTCTCCAATTCTTTTAATTCATTAATGATTGCATGATAACTTTCCCAGTTTCGTGCAGCCTTTCCGATACCACCATAAACGACAAGTTCAGCAGGGTTTTCCGCCACTTCGGGATCCAGATTATTCATCAGCATCCGCATGGCAGCTTCCTGTGTCCAACCTTTACATGTCAATTCATTGCCACGCGGCGCACGGATATTTTCGACCTTCAAACTACTCAAGAAAAACACTCCCTTTATTATACTAAGTAACTGGAAATAACCATTTTTTGAACTTGTGATGTCCCTTCAAATATTTCTAATATCCGCTGATCCCGATATAGTCTCTCTACCTTGTATTCTTTCATGTAACCATAGCCCCCATGAATTTGCACTGCTTTGTTGACAACACGGTTGGATGCTTCTGAGGTAATTAACTTTGCAATTGAAGCCTCTTTGGACAAACGGTAATTTTCCTTATCCTTTAAACTTGCCGAGAAATATGTGTACAAGCGGCTCACCGCAACATCTGCTTCCATTTCCGCCAACATCCACTGTAAACCTTGGAAATTCGAAATCGGTTTTCCAAATGCCTCACGTTCTTTCGAATAGTTGACTGCCTCGTCTAACGCAGCTTGAGAAAGTCCTACTGCCATCGCCGCAATTCCAATTCGCCCGCGGTCGACGACTGTCATGGCAATTTTGAAGCCTTCTCCTTCTTCTCCCACACGATTTTCTTTCGGAATAACACAGTTTTCGAAAATCACTTCATCGGTCTTCGCGCCGCGGATCCCCATTTTATCATCACCAGCACCAAAGGATAGACCAGGCGTTCCTTTCTCAACGATGAATGCGCTGATTCCTTTTGTACCTTTTGAAGTATCCGTTTTCGCATACACTACCAGCGTATCTGCATACGCTCCGTTTGTGATAAAGATTTTCGAGCCGTTAATAACGTAATTGTCCCCATCCAGACGAGCATTTGTTTTCATGGAACCTACATCCGTCCCACCGTTTGGTTCAGTCAGACAAAAAGCGAATAGCTTTTCACCTTGACAACCGGGGACTAGATACTTTTCTCTCTGCTCTTTGTTGGCAGCAAGGTAGAGTCCGTCAATCCCTAAGTAATGCGCCGTTAAAATAGAACCTGTCGCGGCACAGCCGTACGTAATTTCTTCTACAGCGATCGCTTCCGCAATGGCATCCGCACCTACTCCTCCGTCTTCTTCCGGATAAGCAATCCCGAGAAGACCCAGTTCTGCCATTTTGGGAATATGTTCTTCTGGAAAGCGGTTTTCTTGATCAATTTCTTCTGCTTTCGGGGAAATAACTTCTCTAGTAAAATCTCGTACCATATCTCGAATACTTTTCTGTTCATCTGTCAAATTGAAATCCATCTACAATCACTCACTTTTCATCAGATTTTTGATCATATCGTTATGCTCGCCTAAAGCTGGACTCGGTGATGTCACTTTTACAGGTGTTGCCGACAACTTCACAGGGTTTCCAGGAATTCTCGTTTTTCCTGCTACAGGGTGTTCAACCTCCAGTAGCATCTCTCGTTCTTTAATATGGTCACTCTCACTAATTTCAGCAATGTTTAAAATGGTGGAGCAAGGGACACCTGCTTCACTGATCAATTCCACTGCTTCGTCTGCTGTATAGTTGGAAAGCCATTCTTCAATGAACACTTTTAATTCGGCTTCATTTTCACCGCGTAAAATATCTGTCTCGAACCGCTCATCGTCCAGTAGATGTTCTGTATTCATCACTTTACACAGTTTGACGAATAACGGATCATTTGCTGTCGCAATAACAATGCTACCTTCCTTACTTTCATATACATCAAACGGTGCACTAATCGGGTGACGGCTTCCGATACGCTCAGGAACTACTCCCTCAGATGTATAGCGCATGACGTTATGCTCAAGCAAAGAGAAAATCGTGTCCACCATAGCAACATCAATTGCTTGACCAATACCTGTTCTTTCCCGGTGGAATAGTGCGACCATCACACCGTATGCTGCATATAATGCTGCACTCATATCACCTATGGAAGCCCCCGACCGAGTAGGCGGATTGTCAGGATGGCCTGTAATGCTCGCAATCCCGCCCATTGCCTGTGCAACAAGGTCATACGCTGGACGTTTTGTTAGCGGACCATATTGACCGAATCCTGAAATGGAGCAATAGACCAAACCCTTATTCACTTCTTTAAGAGATTCATAATCAAGTCCCAAGCTTTTCATAACGCCTGGGCGGAAGTTTTCTACAATGACGTCTGCTTCCTTAATTAATCTCATTAAACTTTCACGATCGGAAGGATCTTTTAAATTCATCTCAATACTTTTCTTTCCTCGGTTCAAAAACATAAAATAACCACTTTCCCCATTTTGGAAAGGACCGAAATGACGTGTATCATCGCCCGATTCCGGACGTTCGATTTTTATAACTTCTGCTCCCATATCGGCTAGCAGCATTGTACAATAAGGTCCTGCCAAGACTCTTGAAAAATCTAATACCTTAATGCCTTCTAATGGTTGTTTCATTTAAATCACGCTCACTTCCAGTGCAAATATAAAACGCTTACATTTCCTTATTTCTACTTTAACAAAAGGTGTATTTATTAACAGTAGAAATTTATACGATATAGTACACTTTCTTATTGTAATATTCTATACTGAATGAAAAGTCCAATATTTTAAACGGAAATAGGTTGAGTAACAAGGCATAGCCATTCGAAAGGGTCTCCTGACACCTCGAATGGCTATGCCTCAATATTTAGTTGAATGTAAACTATTTCTATACGCACTCGGCGTCATCCCAACATGATTTTTGAACACCCTGCTGAAATACTGGGAAGAACTATAGCCGATCGTCTCTGCAATTTCATATACCGTCATATTAAAATCTTCCAATAAATGTTTTGCTTTTTTCATCCTGCGATCAGTTACATAATAGCTAAACGAACTTCCGGTTGTTTGTTTGAAAATAGCACTCACATAGTTCGGACTCAAATTGACCTGTGCAGCCACAGTCTCAAGTCCGATTTCTTCTTGGAAATGCTCTTCAATATATTGTAGTATTTCTTGAACAGACTTTAATGACTGTTCATTATGTCCTTCGTTCACTTGCAGGTTATATTCATTGATGATGGTCCTGACCCATTTATCGATTTCAGCCAATGTTTCTAAATCATGCAGTTCCTTTGCGTGCTTGATCTGTAAAGGCATCATATTTTTCGGACTGGCCCCATTTTGTATAGCAGATTTAGACAACGAAAATAAAAGATCTAGCACTTGCAGTCGGAATTCTTCGGGCTTGATATGGACGTGTTTAACGATTGAGTCATAAATCTCTTCCCACCTGTGAAGAACAGCTTTTATATCTCCTAATGAAAACTTCTCCGTTATCGATTGGATGCGCACTTTAAAATCATAGTATTCCGTTGTCTCGAAAATGTCCAAGTCATCAATATGGATAATAGAGTTCTCTGTTGAAAAAAGTCGATATGTTTGTGCTTGCTCACCTTCTCGAAAAGAGAGATGTAAATTACGCGCATCTTCATAATAATTTCCAATCCCAATCGTTACAGTGTATTCCGTTTTCTGGTTAATTTCTGCACGGATTTTTTCCGCATATTCGACTGAAAGGGCTTTATAGTTTTTTTCTTCTATTTGCACAGGTAGAGCAAGTAATATGGCATATTTCTCTTGTGTAACCAACACCTTTAAGGATTCGTATTGTAAATTACATTCGCGGATTGCCTGAAGAACCTCTTCCCGCAAGGCATTCTTCCACATCTCCCCTTTATTCTCAACAAGCCTTGAAAAATGATCGATACTTAGAAAGAGTACGGTATTCGGGATCAGTGGGAGTTCGGCTAATTGACTCCGCTCCCAAATTTCTTTCGCATTCTTTATATTCCCATGCAATAGATCGTATGCCAAGCTCTCTCGAACCGAACGTAATATGTAAGCTTCTTCCCTCTTTTGCTTTCTTAATTCTCTTTTCAATACCGTCGTAGTATTTTGCAAAACAACCTCACCTCTTGCTCATTTTTATTCTATCCAATGAGGTAATGGCGTCTTCATATCCTGCATCTGCATGGCGAATAATACTCATACCCGGATCAACAACCAGAACTTTTCTCAAGCGTTCGGATGCTTCTTCGCTGCCGTCAGCAATGACTGTCATCCCCGAATGGACCGAATTGCCGATGCCGACGCCGCCGCCGTTTTGGATACTGACCATCGAAGCCCCTGCACTCGCATTCAACATCGCATTTAAGATCGGCCAATCCGCAACCATGTCACTTCCATCAGCCATATTTTCCGTCTCTCTGAATGGAGCAGCCATCGTACTGCCTTCCGAGTGATCTCTTGTTATCGCGATGGGAGCAGACAATTCTCCCGAACGTACCATTTCATTAATAATCACACCGATGCGCTCTCTTTCCTTATAGTCAAGCCAACAGGTACGAGCAGGCAATCCATAAAAATAAATCTTCTCCTGTACAAACTCGATCCAACGAGAGACACGTTTGTCATCCTCAAACTCTTCCAGAATCACTTCATCGATTTTATAGATATCATTTGGATTACCCGATAAGGCGATCCAGCGACAAGGCCCTCTTCCTTCGCAATAGTGTGCGCGTAAATATTCCGATGCGAAGCCAGGCAACTCGAATGCCCTATCAAAACCCGCCTGATAGGCTTGCTTGCGAAGATTATTTCCATATTCAAAAGCAATGGCCCCACGCTCCTTAAAAGTAACCATTGCACCTACGTGCTGAATCAATGATTCTTTAATCAAATCGTAATAGAGTGCTGGATTCTTTTTGCGCAGAGTTTTCGCCTGTTCAATATCCAATCCACTCGGAATATAGCCCATTTGAAGATCATGGACAGATGTCTGATCCGTCACGATATCCGGCAGGAAATTTAAATTCAATGCTTCTCGATAACGATCTGCTACATTCCCCATCAATGCGATGGCCAATGGCTTTTTCGCTTCAACAGCCTCTTGCGCCAAACGGATCGCTTCTTCCAGTGTATCTGCTTTGATATCACAATAATTATTCTTTAATCGCTGATTAATCTTCTCTTCAGAAATTTCCACAATGATACACACTCCGCCATGCATGGTGACAGACAAAGGCTGTGCCGCACCCATCCCGCCAAGTCCTGAAGTCAACAAAATCTTCCCTTGTAATGTGTTGTCAAAATGTCTTTTCGCAATTTCGCCCATTGTCTCAAATGTTCCTTGCAACACCCCTTGAACACCAATATAAGCCCACGATGCAGCTGTAGATTGTCCATACATCGTTAATCCTTTTTCGTTTAACTTACTAAATTCTTCATCTGTAGACCAATGAGGAACCAAAACTGAAGATGCATTAACGATTCGCGGGGAGTTGGGAAAAGATTTAAATTTACCTACTGGTTTACCAGATTGAATTAGCAATGTTTCGTCAGGATTCAGCTGTCTCAGTTCATGAATTATCGCATTTGCCGCCTCATGATTACGTGCGGCCTTTCCTCTGCCGCCATATACGATTAAATCTTTTCCACTTTCTGCGACTCGTGGATCTATACTATTTAAAAAAAGACGTAACAAGCCTTCAATTTCCCAGCTCTTACAGCTCATTTCATGCCCTGTCGGAGAAATTAAGATGTTTGACATCAATGACACTCCTTTTCCTTAAAATACTGATTTATATAGAAGTTGTCCCCTACCCGATATATAACTTTACGCTATACAATAATAGCTTAAGGGAATGTGGTATAATTAGAAAGAAGATTAAGATTGTTCTGTGAGGAGGTTGTCAGATGGATCATCGTTCATTACTATATTTCACGACTTTAATAGAAGAGGGAAGTTTTACACAAGCCGCCAAAGCACTGTATATCTCACAACCATCTTTAAGTTCTGCAATTAAAAAGATTGAAGAGCAAGTCGGAATTAAATTAATCGAACGCAACACGAGGAATATCTCTCTGACGAAAGAGGGAGAGATTGTATACGAAGAAGCGAAGAAATTGCTAAACCACTTTAATTACTTTCAAAAAGAAACAATACGATTGAAACAGGATGGACCACTTGAATTACATATTGGTCTGATTGAATCAGTACGATTTTGGCTGCCGAAAGTACTTGCCTCATACACCAAAACACATCCAGACATACACATCAGATTGTTGGAAGTACTTGGATTAAAACAAGTAGAAACTGCGTTAAAAAATTATAAGATACATCTCGCAATTACGAACCAGCTTTTTGAAAGTGATGAGATTGAAATGATCCCTATTTATAATGAAAAACTGGTTGCTTTATTGCCAAAAGGACATGCTCTGCAGGATGCAACCAATCTTTCCATACACGATTTACAAGATGAAGAATTCATCATATGTAAGGAAGGTTTCCAGACGCGCGATGATATCTTAAATGAGTATCGCAAGTCAGGGATAAGACCGAATATCCATTTTGAAATAGAACGATTTGAAACTGCTTGCGCCTTAGTAGAGGAAGGTCTTGGCATCACGATTGTCCCTGAAAACTATCTTAGAACGCCAGACCATCCCTCATTGACCATAAAAAAACTGACGGATACAAGTCTTTCAAGAACTGTCTATATTGCTTTTATTAAAAACCGGTATCTTCCTCCGGTTATTGAAGAATTCGTCGATATAACAAAAACATTCTTCAAAGAATCATAGATTTAGACAGTTTTCTCTTTAATAGTATTTAGTACAAATTCCGGCCTCTCCCCTTCAAGTGCCCGGATGACATTCAAACTAGTTCGAGAACGCAACTCATACTCTGATTCAACGGATACATAAGATGAATGCGGTGTCACAAAAACTTCATCCATATAAAGAAGATCAAGAGTTTTACTCGGCGGCTCTTCTGCCAGTACGTCTAACCCTGCGCCAGCAATATGGCCTTCTTTAATAACTTTGGACAATGCTTCTTCTTGGATTATTGCACCGCGGCATGTATTAATTATAATTGAACCTTCCTGCATTTGTTTCATACGATCGTAATCAAGTAAACCTTTCGTTTGTTCCGTAAGCGGGACGTGCAAACTTAAAATGTCTGACCGTTCCAGAAGCCCATCCAGTGTAACGGATTCGACTCCAAGCTCAGCAAATGCTTCCTCCGGTACAAATTTATCATGAGCAATCACGTGAACACCGAATACTTGAAACTTCCTCGCTACCTCCTTTGCGATTCTTCCAAAACCAAGCAAACCGACTGTTCTTCCTCTTAACCGCTTGATCGGTAATGTATCAAGCGGATTCCATCCCAAGTTTCTTACTTGTTCGTTATAAGCACGAAGTCTTCTCGCTACGCCCAATGCCAATGCAATTGTGTGATCAGACACTTCATCGATACAATAATCAGCCATATTCGTTACATAGATTCTTTTTTCTGTAGCTGCATCCATGTCAATATGATTGAATCCCACCCCAGAAGCAGCAATTATTTTACATTTTTTCAATTCCGAGATAATGTCCCTACCACAAGGAAAACCGATTTGTGCTACAATTCCATCCGCATATTTTCCAAACGACTCCAAATCTTCTTTAACCGTTTCACTTCTTGTCACTTTATATTCAATATCATGGTCACTGTAAATCCCCATCTCTACATCGTGTGAAAACCATTCGTCATCCAGTATCCATACTTTTTTCTTTGTCATATGCTTAACTTCACTCCCTATCGTATTGATTTAATATCTCCACTAGCAGTTCATTTTGCTCTTGCGTCCCAATCGACACACGCACATATTGTTCTAATCCCCATGGAGTACATGGGCGAACGATCAATCCTTTTTCTTGCAGCTTATTAAATAGTTTTTGTGCATCCGATTTCACATGAACAAATAAGAAATTTGTATAGGAAGGAAACACGGAAAATCCTAATTCTGAAAACTTTTGAGTTAAGTATTCTTTTCCTGCCTCATTCATTTCATAATGTTCTTCAGTGAATTCTTGATCATCCAATGTAGCTACTGCTGCTTCGATCGCAACTCGATTACAAGCAAATGGTTCGCGCAGACGCAGAATCGGTTCCAGAAGTTCTTCTGATGCAATGGCATACCCAATCCTCAACCCCGCCAAGCCATAAAACTTTGAAAATGTTCGAATTGTGATGATGGGGTGGCCAGCCTTAAAGTAATCGATTCCTGTCTTATATTGATCTTTTCGAATATATTCGATATATGCCTCATCCAGCACGACGGTCACATGTTCAGGAACTTCTTGGATAAACTGCAGAAGAGCTGAATCCTCTACGATTGTTCCTGTAGGATTATTCGGATTACATATAAAAATCAGCTTTGTCTTGTCAGTAATTTTTTCTCGTATAGCATTTAAATCATATGCCCACTCTTCTGTTAGTGGTACTTCCACCGGCTTTCCACCCATTAATAGGGTGGAGGAACGGTACGCCGGGAAAGTCGGACTACAGTACACGACTTCATCATCTTCATCGATATAGGCGCTGATTACTAATGAAATAATATTATCTGCTCCATTGCCAGTTATCACTTGTCCAGGCCGGATTGCATACAACTGGGCGAGCCGTTCCCGTAACTTTGTTGCAGATGCATCTGGATACAAATGAACTTCTTGGATCGCCCGCTCCATTGCTTCTTTTGCTTTCGGGGATGGGCCGAGCGGGTTTTCATTCGATGCAAGTCTATGCACATGCTCCAGTTGTAATTCTTTTTTCACCGCTTCGATTGATTTTCCCGGAATATAAGGGGCAATCTCTTTTACAGTATTTCTCCATCTCATGTGCAAATACAGCTCCTGTCTTCTGTGATGTTACTTAGCTAAATTAGGAATAAAAGTTGATAGTTGAGGAATCATAATAATAATTACGATAACAACAAGCATCGCTATAATAAACGGTACCAATGCGCGGCTGATCCGCTCAATTGAAACCTTACTAATATGTGAAGCTACAAACAAATTGACTCCAAGTGGCGGTGTAACATAGCCGACTGCCAAGTTACATACCATGATGACGCCAAAATGAATCGGATCGATACCTACAGCCACAGCGACAGGCAATAGGATTGGTGTTAATATGACCACTGCCGAAATCGTATCGATAAACATCCCGACTACGAATAAAAATGCACTGACCAATAACATGGTGATGATCATATTTTCCGATATGCCGGTAATGAACTGTGCAATCGTTGCCGGAATCCGCTCGATACTTAATAAATAAGCAAAAGAAATAGAGAAACTGATTATGATAATAACCGGAATATTTAATAGAGTTGCTTCAAGGAAAACACTGTATAATTTCTTAAAAGTCAACTCTTTGTATACAAAAAGCCCGATAAACAGTGCATACATACAAGCGACAGCCGCTGATTCAGTTGGAGAGAAAAAGCCACTATAAATTCCTCCAAGAATAATTACTGGAATCAACAGAGCCCATTTCGCATAGTTAATCGCTTTTAGAACTTCCATGAAAGTAGGGAACTTACCCTCTGTTGGAAAATTTCTTTTCTTAGCAGTCCGATATGAAACGAACATTAAAGCGAGCCCAACCAAGATTCCAGGAATAATCCCTGCTAAAAATAGGCCTCCAATGGATACTCCACCTACGATTCCAAACATAATGAACGGAATGCTCGGCGGTAAAATAACTCCGATGGAACCAGCAGTAGCTGTTACTGCTGCAGCAAACGGTTTGTCGTATCCTTTTTTATCCATAGAAGGGATCATAAATGAACCGATTGCCGCTACTGTAGCAGGTCCAGATCCTGAGATAGCGGCAAAGAACATACTTGCAAGGACGGTACCGATAGCTAATCCACCAGTTAAGTAGCCTACCAAAACATCCGCCAAGCGCAGTAAACGCTTTGAGACGCCGCCTTGACTCATTAGAACTCCCGCTAAAATGAATAATGGAATCGCCAGTAAAGAAAATGAATCGAGAGAAGTAAATGCTTGTTGCACGATGGAACCTAATGGTAGATCAGTAGCAACTATCATAGTAAATAAAGCGGATGCACCAAGAGATATAGCGATGGGGACGCCAATTAACATGAGAACAAAAAAACTGATAAATAAAACCGCTATCGTCATTGTTCTACCCCCTCTATATCTTCTTCCAATAAATCGCCTTTTATAATGTTTCTAAATTGCTGGATTAATCGAAGAACCATTAAAAATGCACCAAGAGGGATCACCGTGTATGGTATCGCCATAAGAATCCCCATAGAAGGCGCTTTTTGACCTGTTTCTACCAGCTGTAAAATAAACTGTGTTCCTTTAAAGGTGATGAATACCATGAACGAGAAAAATAAAAATGTAGCCAAAAGATCTAATAGTTTTTTCCATTTCTCGTTAAGTAAATCTCTAAAAACAGTTACTCGGATATGGCCGCCTGTTTTGATGGCTAAACTTGCACCAATCCAAACTTGGGCAACGTGGATATACCTTGCAAACTCTTCACCCCAAATCAGACCACTTCCTAGGAAATAACGGAATAGAGCCTGACTAAAAATCATAAGTAAAATAGCAACCATTGTAAGTATTAAAAATATCTCTTCGAATTTCTTTATGAAATGTAGAAATTTCTTCACCATTTACCCTCTCCACTCATTCGATATATAGCATGACTTTCTTGCTCTTAGATGCATTTATATAGAGTGTTTACTACTATACGCTTGACGCATTATTGCGTTCTTACTATTACGACAGCCGAAATGTTTTAGTTTAAAATTTCTCCCGATTATCGATATAGAATTGACAATCGGGATGAATTTGCATAATTAATATATTAGTTTCTTACTAATTCCATGATGTCGTGGCCAAGTTCCTTTTCATACTTGTCATAAACAGGCTTTAACTTTTCGATAATCGCCTTTTTTGTCTCATCAGGTAAAACATTTACTTTAAGCTCTTTTTCTAAAAGTTCCATTGCTTTTTCATCATACTCTACGGATACTTCTCTCTCATGCTTTGTAAATGCATCTCCTGCTTCATCAACAACAGACTGAAGATCTTCAGGCAATGAATCGTAAAAAGCTTTATTCATAACAAGTGATTCCGCTGTAAATGAATGATTCATCACTGTCATATATTCCTGAACTTCATAAATTTTCGAACTATCGATCAATTGGGCCGTCGTTTGCATGCCGTCAAAAATATTTTGCTGGAGTGCAGAATATAATTCACCGAATGCATACGGTTGTGGATTAGCTCCCAACTCTTTCAAGCTATCCAAGTGAATGTTATTTTCCATCGTACGAAGTTTCATTCCTTTAAAATCTTCAATCTTCTCAATAGGTTTTATGTTGTTAGTCATCTGAGTCATACCTGCACTGCCCCAACCTATACCTTTCAGCTGATTCTCCTCCAACTTTTCTTTTAGGAGATCGCCTAACTCACCATCCAATTTGCTATTCGCATCTTCTACATCATCGAATACGAATAAGAAATCAAGAGCCATAAATTCTTTTACGAAGTTTGTAAGAGGTGCAGTGGCTGGACTCGCTGCTTGAATATTACCAGCCTGCACAGCTTCGATGGCTTCTCTTTCAGATGCGTAAAGCTCTCCGTTAGAAAACACTTCAACTTGCAATCTTCCGTCAGATTTTTCTTCTGCTACTTTTTTAAACTCCATCAGCCCTTTATGAAGTGCAGAATCTTCTTCAACTGAGTTAGAAATAGTCATCTTGTACTTTTTATCTGAGGATCCATTTTCAGCACCCTCGGCTGTGTCGCCAGAATCTCCGCAACCAGCAATAATAAGAGCGAATGCCATTATTGCAAACATCAAGATTTTCTTCATCATGTAATTACCCCCTAATAGTTTTTAAAACTACTAAACTTTTAAAAAAATAAAACGAAAAATTAATACGAGATGTCGATTCAGACAATTTAACCGCTTACATTTTCGGCCTCAAGATAATGAAGTTCAACCTTAGTCCCTTAACCCCCTATTTATTTTTATACACTAAAAAACTTTTATTACCACATCATCATCTTATTGTAAGTATATTTTAATAGTCTAAACATTACAAATAACTTTTGTATATAAGGTTATAGCATTTAACTATGCGTTATCTAACTTTTTAGATTATATATAGGAAAGCTATACCATCACTACCAACTTAAGCATCGTTGATTTTTGATAAAAAGTTATTCACGAAAATAAATCTTTAGCATTTATAAAGACAAAAAAGAACATCAAAAATCTCTATAAGATTCAGCATTTATAGTTTCAATAAGTTTAAGTTGCAATTGCATTAGATAACAGGTAGAGTGGTAGTAATTAAACATTCACTTATTTCGAAACCTTCGAAGTAAGGATAGAGGCGCAAAAACCATCAGTACACAATTCGAGGATGATGAGATCCTATGAAGATTGTGGAAAGGGGAATTTGCCGAAGCGGAAGGGATTCTCATTGTCTCGAAGCTGGTTCTGGGCTGAACAAGTGCAGAATTGTCATATAGGCGACTATATGGAGGGCTATCTTGCAAAGAAATAATTCATTATTTCAAAGCAGTAACGAGCCCCTCGTTGCTGCTTTTTGCGTTCAATGACTTACCCGCCCTCCACCCTCTATGTTTTTTAATAAAAAGATAGGATGTGGAGAAAAGATGAATTTTGGACAAATTGTAACTGCTATGGTAACTCCGTTTGATGGACGAGGAGAAATTGACTTTGCCGCTACCAAAAACTTGATCAATCATTTACTTGCCAATGGATCGGATGGTCTGGTCGTTTCAGGTACAACGGGAGAATCGCCTACGTTGACGAACGAAGAAAAAGTGGAGCTATTCAAGTTCACCGTGGAAGTGACCGGTGGAAGAGCACCAGTCATTGCTGGAACAGGTACAAACAACACGAGAGAATCAATTGAACTGACAAGACAAGCGGAGGACGCCGGAGTCGATGCGATCATGCTCGTTGCGCCTTATTACAATAAGCCTTGTCAAGAAGGCATGTATCAGCACTTCAAGACAATTGCAGAAGCTACTTCACTGCCAGTTATGCTGTACAATATTCCTGGACGCAGTGCTGTCAACATGAGTGCAGAGACGATCATCAGACTAGCCGAAATTCCGAACATCGTTGCTGTCAAAGAAGCGAGCGGAAATTTAGATACGATGGCTGAGATCATTGACCATACGCCTAAGGACTTCTCCTTATATAGCGGTGATGATGGACTAACACTTCCCGTACTAGCAATCGGCGGAACAGGAGTCGTTTCCGTGTCTGCACACGTGATCGGCAATGAAATGCAAACGATGATCAACCATTTCAAAAATGGCAACGTCCAGGAAGCAGCCAACGAACACCGCTGTCTTCTGCCAATCATGAAAGAACTCTTTGCCGCACCGAACCCATCATCTGTTAAAGCGGCATTAAACTTAAAAGGGGTACCTGTCGGGGGCGTACGTTTGCCTATACTCCCTTTACCTGACTCACAGCTAAAATCTTTAAAGCAAGTTTTAGCTATCCATGAGGAAATAACTTTCTAAAAGTAAATTCTGCAATTATGCTGAAACCCAATAAAAGGTACCAAGTTCGCAATGTATCCAGATCCTTCTGCGAACTTGGTACCTTATTCACTTTAAGCAAGCAATAACCGATTAGCCATTAATCGACCACGTATCAATATCCCTGCCCATGCAGCAAGAAACGCTTTGATGAACCCGCCAATTAAGAACGGTACAAATCCTGCCATAAATGCAGCAGTCCAAGAAAGTTCAGCTATAAATTTCAGCCAAACTGTTCCGAAGAACAACGTGATGAACATTCCAATAACATTTGCAATCATGGCCTGTCCAAAAGAAAAACTAGTGCGTTCCATATAATACCCCATAATGAATGTAGCCGGAATAAAGCCAACGAGGAATCCACCTGTCGGACCAAAAACGACACCTAATCCTGCAGACATCCCTGAAAACACAGGAATTCCTACCGCACCCATCGCTAAATAAACAAGCACTGAAATAGTTCCATAACGAGAACCTAAAATCGTTGCAGCCAAACCAATTGCCAATGTTTGCCCGGTAATCGGAACCAACGGCAGCGGAATGGTCAGCTGTGCCATTACCCCAATAATTGCCGCAAATAATGCAGTGACAATCATCATTTGAAGTTTAGATCTTGAATCTGTCATTCCCAGTATCCCCCTACTTTAGTCAACTAATAAAACCACTCGGTTGACAATTATTTTATATTACATAAATTTGTATGTCAATTGTTTTTCATTAATAAAATACCGGTTGTAAGGCTATTCTTTTTTGTTTTAAGATTTGCGGCAATGCCTACAAACATTGACATTTGAATTTTCCTGAATTTAAAAAACCCTTATCTCTCAGGGGAAGAGAGATAAGGGCGATACTGGTTTGGCAGCTTAATAAGGGTCTGCCTCATGTCCTTTTTCTACTGCGTCTTCAACAGCCTCTTTTGCTTCAGGCGTGCCTTGTCCAAATTTCGACTGTCCGGATTCACGTCCTGGAATGGTTTGCTCTGCCAACATTTCCTTCAGTTCCTTCATTTTCTGGTCAATGCCTTCTTTTACAAGACGGCCATAGTTCTCGTCTGCCTTCGTAAAATGCTCCACCATTGCGTCTTGAATGCTTGGATCACAAACAGCGAGTGCGTCCGATAGGTTTTTAATTAATTCTTCTCGTTCCCACTCTTCAAAGCTACGAAACGTTTCGCCTGCCTGGCCATAATTATTCGGACGGTCAATCGGTGCGCTCATTGCAGCTGCGTTATATGTTGGTCGATGCGGAGGTCGTTCTGCACCATTTTCCTTAAATCCGCCAAGCATAGATGGTTCGTAATTGATATGTGGATTTTCACCTGATTCACGCGGGTCGCGGTGATCCATTTGACCGCGTTGCTGATTAGTTCGGACTGCTGTTTTAGGCGCGTTCACAGGTAGCTGCAAGTAATTGGTTCCTACCCGGTAACGCTGTGTATCGGAGTAGGAAAATGTACGGCCCTGCAGCATCTTGTCATCCGAAAAATCCATGCCATCTACTAATACTCCTGTGCCAAATGCAGCTTGTTCAATATCCGTATGGAAGTCTTCCGGATTACGATCGAGTACCATACGCCCAACTGGCAGCCATGGAAATTTATCTTCAGGCCAAAGTTTTGTATCATCGAGCGGGTCGAAGTCAAGTTCAGGATGATAGCCATCCTCCATAATCTGTACAAACATTTCCCATTCAGGATAGTCTCCGCGCTCTATCGCTTCATGCAAATCCTGTGTCGCATGTCCAACATTTTTTGCTTGAATGGCATTCGCATCTTCCTGTGTCAAGTTGCGGATTCCCTGTTTCGGCTCCCAGTGATATTTCACAAGAACAGCTTCTCCTTTATCATTGACCCACTTATACGTGTTGACTCCGGAGCCTTGCATGTGACGATATGTTGCTGGAATACCCCACGGCGAGAACAAGAAGGTAATCATATGAATCGATTCCGGCGAGCGTGAAACGAAGTCAAACATTCGTTGCGGGTGTGGCACATTGGAAACAGGATCCGCTTTAAATGCATGGATCATATCTGGGAATTTCATCGCATCGCGGACGAAGAAAATCTTTAAATTATTGCCGACCAAGTCCCAGTTACCGTCTTCGGTATACATCTTTACCGCAAAACCTCGTGGATCCCGAGCCGTTTCAGGGGAATCCTTTGCACCAGCGACCGTTGAAAAGCGCGCGAGAACCGGGGTCCGTTTACCGGCTCCCGAAAATACTTTGGCACGTGTATAGTTCTCTACCGGTTCATCTCCAGCTTTTCCATATGTCTCAAAATAACCGAACGCGCCACTGCCCCGAGCATGTACGACACGTTCAGGGATTTCTTCACGATCAAAGTGAGAGATCTTCTCGATGTAGTGGTAATTCTCCAATGTAGCTGGACCACGGTCTCCAATCGTACGTATATTTTGATTATCTACAACTGGATGCCCTTGCCGCGTCGTAAGGGTTTCGCGCTTTACCTCTTGCCCATTCTGCTTCTCATTGTCTTTACCTTTTCCCAACAGAATACCTCCTCTGTAAATGTTGTAAATCAAGCGCACAAAAGCAACATACCGTTAGTAACCAGTATTAGTACTATGTTACCCTATCTGCAAAGATTACAAACACTGAGAAAGCATTTTCAGGATACCTATTTACCGTGGATTATCTTGACAACTATCCCTCCTGCATACAAGTCTATAATTCTCTCACTTGCATTTTTCACTCTTATATGGACTTTTTTAGTGTGTCTACTCTCTTTTGCTTTTGACAGTGGGTTCACTGATAAAAAACAAACCAAAAAGGAACAGGTCAATTTCGACCTGTTCCTCTTTGTATCGTTTCAAACCATACGATGGTTCATACCCATTCATTAATTCCGGACTAGATAGTCGAACGCACTTAAAGATGCCGTCGCTCCCGATCCCATTGAAATAATGATTTGTTTGTACGCACTATCCGTACAGTCTCCTGCAGCAAATACTCCAGGCACATTCGTAGCCCCACGCTTATCGACAACGATTTCGCCGAATTTATTGCGTTCAACTGCATCGCCTAGCCAATCTGTATTCGGTACAAGACCGATTTGAACAAATACACCCGCTAGTTCGATGTGCTTCTCCTCACCTGAGTCACGTTCAATATACGTAATACCATTCACACTGTCGGTTCCTGTAATCTCTTTCGTTTGAACATTCTTGTGAACCGTTACATTCGGAAGACTATACAGACGCTCTTGCAGAACAGAATCAGCCTTCAACTCAGATGCGAATTCAAGAACGGTTACTTTGTTCACAATTCCGGCTAGGTCAATTGCGGCCTCGATACCGGAGTTCCCTCCGCCGATGACAGCAACGTCTTTGCCTTCAAACAAAGGTCCATCACAGTGTGGACAGTATGCGACCCCTTTATTTCTGAATTCAGCTTCGCCAGGGACGCCGACATTACGCCAACGGGCTCCTGTTGAAAGAATAACGGATTTACTTTTTAGAACAGCACCGTTTTCTAGCTCGATTTCGATGAGGTCCTTCTTTTCCAAGCGTTTTGCAGTCTGTAAATTCATCACATCAATATTATAATCTTTGACGTGCTCTTCAAGACTTGCGGCAAGCTTAGGACCTTCCGTGCGATTCACACTAATGAAGTTTTCGATCGCAGCCGTGTCAAGAATCTGACCACCGAAACGATCGGCAACAATACCCGTACGAATACCTTTACGCGCCGCATAAATTGCAGCACTTGCGCCAGCAGGTCCACCACCAACAACTAGTACATCAAATGGATCTTTGTCAGCGAATTCTGATGCATCTGGCCCGCTTCCCATCTCCGCTAGAATCTCTTCTAGTGATTTACGGCCGCTCGAGAACGGTTCTCCGTTCAAGTATACCGTTGGGACAGCCAGAATGTTTTTACTTTCGACTTCCTCTTTAAACACTGCGCCATCAATCATCGTATGAGTAATATTCGGGTTTAACACACTCATAACATTAAGTGCTTGTACAACTTCTGGACAGTTTTGACAGCTCAAACTGATATATGATTCAAAGTGATACTCGCCCTCGATATTTTTCACTTGTTCGATTACTTTCTCGTCTACTTTCGGAGCTCTGCCGCTCACTTGCAATAGAGCAAGAACTAATGAAGTGAATTCGTGTCCCAGTGGGATACCGGCAAACGTAATGCCCGTATCTTCACCGATCCGATTGACGCTAAAGCTTGGTGTTCTTTCCAAATCCACCATTTCTACTTTAATGCGGGAGGACATAGTGGCTAATTCATCCACTAATGACGCCATTTCACGCGAAACCTTGTCTTCTCCCACACTAACTTTTAGCAGCACATCTCCCTCCATCATTTCAAGATATTGGGCTAATTGTGCTTTAATATCTGCATCAAGCATTATTAAATCTACTCCTTAAATTTTACCTACAAGGTCTAGGCTAGGCTTAAGTGTTTCTTCGCCTTCTTTCCATTTAGCCGGGCAAACTTCACCTGGATTGTTGCGAACATATTGTGCTGCTTTGATTTTATTAACAAGAATGCTTGCATCCCGACCGATTCCGTCTGCATTGATTTCAGCTGCTTGGACAATGCCATCTGGATCAATAATGAATGTACCGCGTTGTGCTAGACCTGCTGCTTCATCCAACACATCAAAGTTGCGTGAAATTGTTTGAGAAGGATCACCGATCATAATATATTCAAGTTTGCTAATCGCATCTGAGTGATCATGCCATGCTTTATGTGTGAAATGCGTATCTGTTGAAACAGAATATACTTCAGCACCAAGTTCTTTAAGTGTCGCATATTGATCTTGAAGATCTCCTAATTCAGTTGGGCAAACGAATGTAAAGTCTGCTGGGTAAAAGCAAACGACACTCCACTGACCCTTAAGATTTTGTTCAGAGACCTCGATGAACTCGCCAGTACCACTATTGTACGCTGATGCATTGAATGAAAGTATTTCTTTTCCAATTAAAGACATGAAAAATTCCTCCTATGTGTTGTGTTTTTTTGTATAGTTAGTTTAGGACATTTCATCGCGCCCTAAACTACAGTAATAATTAAATTCCAACTATCACTGCTTAACTATAATAATTCTAATTACATACTCATTATTATATAAACTCTATTCATTGTCAATAATAATACTCTCGGCAATTCGGAAAACTGTGTTAATACGCCAATAATGAGACACAATGTTACATCGGACTACATAATAATCCATTATTCAAGATCTCTAAACTGAAAGGAATGTATTTATTTCAACCTTCGATTTCTCAATTAACATGCTGAATTATTGTTCGGGGAATATTCCCTTCCCCTAATGAAAGGTCTATATTAATTTTTTAACTAAGCAGTAACCTAGTACCATATTGAGTAAAAGCCCGCCTTGGTTTGACAAAGCATTGAATGGCCTGTATAGTGGGTTTGCAATTGATAATTGAAGTTAGGATTCCTCGTTAGGTGAGGCTCCTATATGGAGATACGCTACTGCCCAGAAATGTCGAAAGACACCAATGGGTCAACAGGAACTATCGACCTAAGGTAGTTTTTAATGTAGCTGGATGATATCATCCTATGCCATATAGTGCTAAAGCTCTACGAAGAGGGTTTATTTGATGATATTGTTTTTCTATTGAACACCCTTCTTTCGTAGAGGGGTGTTTTTTCATTTTTCGAGGAATCAACAGCTAGACGCTATTCATGAAAGGAGGTGATGGGGATGTGTAGTCCGACGAGCTCAGAACCCCCCAGTTGGTTAAGATCCAAAGAATTGAAAATTAAAGAGAATACGTCCACTCCCCCTCATCTCGTGCGGAAGTGGACGGACTAAGGAGGCCCACATCATGAACAACATGACGAATGGCGTTTTCAAACACGAAACGACCGGCACACTTATGAAAGAAGGGTTTATCGCCCTTCAAGATACGTATACAGCTGAGAATGCTATTTCCCATCTTCGGAAAAACGTACAAGGAAGAACAAATATCCACTACTTGTATATCCTTAATTCGGACAGTCAACTGATAGGTGTATTATCCATCCGCGAACTACTTGGCGCTTCAGATGATGAATGGATAACAAACATTATGGAGACAGATATCATTTCGTTTCCAACCGATTTAGACCAAGAGGAGGCGGCAAAAGTTTTCCGTGATAAAGACCTCGTATCGATTCCTGTCGTCAATCGTGCAAACCAACTAATCGGTGTTATCCACGTTGAAGAGATTTTAGATGTAATTCAGCAGGAAGCTGATGAAGATATCCGCAAGCTTTCTGCTTCCGGGAAAGAAATCGATTTTCGGACGAATCCTTTCGTTGCCGCTTGGAGAAGATTGCCCTGGCTTGTTTTATTACTATTCATCGGTCTTATATCAGGTGGTATTATTGAAAGGTTTGAAGCTACATTAGAGGCGGTTGTTGCACTGGCATTTTTCATGCCGATGATTGCCGGGATGACCGGAAATACAGGAACACAGTCACTCGCTGTTGTTGTCCGCGGTCTTGTTTCAGAGGATATTACGTTTAATAAGTCGATGAAGCTTTTATTTCGAGAATTGATTGTTGGGATTATTATAGGCATTACATGTGCGATTGTTATCGCAATCATTGCCTTTGTATGGCGGGGGAGTTTGACGCTTGGTCTTGTCGTCGGCTCATCACTTCTTGCCACACTTATAATCGGGACACTTGCAGGAACGGTTATCCCGCTCCTTCTTTACAAATTCAAAGTCGATCCTGCCGTAGCATCAGGTCCGCTTATCACAACCATTAATGATATTTTGTCGCTTCTCATCTACTTTGGCATCGCGACCATGTTCATTTCGAAACTAATGTGAAAAAAACTTAGTGAGAGGCACCAGATCCATTAAAGGTTCTAAATTGTTTAGGGATCTGTTGCCTCTCACTGATGTCTAAAAAATCATTCTGCTTATCTGTAAATCAATTGTTCGTTTACACACTCATGAAGGGTTTTCATTAAGCCACTCAAAATATTACGGTTTTAATATCACTTTTATACAATTATCTTCGTGATCGTGAAACTTTTGGTAGGCATCCGCCGCATCGTCAAGTGGTACAACATGAGTTATGATGTCCGTCGGATCAAATTTACCTGAAGTAATTTGCTCAAAAAGCAACGGCATTGTATGAACGACTGGAGCTTGACCCATTTTCAATGTTACGTTTCGTTCCCAAATCTTACCGAGCGGAAAAGCATTATACAGAGATCCATACACACCTGTCAGCTGAATGGTTCCAAACTTACGGACAGATTCCAGTCCGATTTCGATCGCACTCGTCGTACCGCCTTGCAGTTTCATCTTTTGTCCCACCTTCTCTAGGACGTTTTTCTTGCCATCCATACCGACGCAATCGATGACGATATCTGCTCCACCACGTGTCAATTCCTTCATATGATTGCCGATTTCATCCATCTCATCAAAGTTAAACGCTTCCACTTTATTTGTTCGAACGGCGTGCTCGAGTCGGTAGGACTCATGATCAATCGCAATGACCCGCTCTGCGCCTTTTTGCCACGCAAACTTTTGAGTAAGAAGTCCAACCGGTCCGCAACCAAGAATAATGACAGTGTCTCCTTTTTTCACTCCGGCATGCTCCACACTCCAATACGCAGTTGGCATGATGTCAGATAGGAATAAGAGTGATTCATCCGGCAACTCGCAGCTCTCAGGAACAACGAAAGGAATAAAGTTTCCGTACGGTACACGCAAATACTCCGCCTGCCCGCCCGGATAATTTCCATAACGCTCTGTGAATCCTAGAAAACCACCTGTGTCCACGTGAGGATTCGGATTGGAATTGTCACATTGACTCTCCATGTCATGTTGGCAAAAGAAACACTCCCCGCAGGACAAGTTGAAAGGAATAATGACACGATCTCCCTTCTTCACCTTCACCACGCCTGGCCCAATTTCTTCGACGACTCCCATAGGTTCGTGCCCTATGACATAATCTTTATGTGCCGGCATTGCGCCCAGGTAGATGTGCAAATCCGATCCACAAATTGCTGTAGAAGTAATCCGAACGATAATATCATCCGGCTTTTCAATTTTAGGAGCCTCCACTTTTTTCACTTGAATATCTTTCGCTCCTTGAAATGTCACTGCCCTCATACTGTCTCGCCTCCATTCAATTTAAGCTTCCCTTTCATTAAAGATCTATACGTACCAAGCACCTGCATACTTTCCCCGCGTCAGTATTCAACTCAGGTGGTTTGAATGCCAGCCTGAATAGCGGTTTGACGTGCCCTAGTAAGAGGTATACCCACATTTAGGTTAAGAAAATCAATTTTATTCTACCGCTTCTTTAGGAAAAAGGTTTTCATAGCTATTGAATAACTTTCAAACAAGCGGTGAGTACCTATAGATGATCGTAGGCTATTCTGAGTGTTTTCAGATTTTTATATGGCCTAATAGGAGTCAAACCCCCTATAGTGCCATTTGTAAGTTTTACGTATAATGGAACTATTGATAATAAAGAGGGGGTAGTGGCTTGAAAATTTCTTTAGAACAGTTAATTTCAGAAAAAAGAGATTTACATATTTTGTACTTATACATGGATGACGAAGAATATAAACGCCAAATTCTCACTTTCATTGAAGAAGGTATTGCAGCCGGCGAACAGGTTATTGTAATAGAAAATGACAAATTTACCGTCGAGCTGCTCAAGGTGCTGAATAGTCACCTTTCAAGTATAGAACTGGGTGCCGTCCACTTCGTCAATAGCTTGTACTTCTACAGTTCTACCGGCAGTTATAACCCTTCAGCTATTTTTAAGTACTATCAAGAAACTATTCAGCCCTATGTTGACAAAGATATACTATTCAGATCATGGGCCCACGTTGAATGGCCTAGCGCAAATGAGCCTCACCACCTGGTCAGAGATTGCGAGATGGCAGGTGACAACCTGATCAAAGAGCATGCGTTTCCCCAAGTGTGCGCATATGCGAAGAATAGAACTCCAGCCAATCTTACCAAGTTATTGCTAGAAACCCATTCCTATATATTGAGGGAAAATGAACTATCCCTCTGTCATCGAAAATCTCCCATGTAACTTTTTCACATGGGAGATTTCAGGAGGCTATTTTGATCTATTTAATTTCGCAATTTCATAGGTTTTTTCAACGGATTTTTATTCATTAAGTAGGAAATATACGTAGCATCCTCAGCTAAAGTTGGATGAGAGAAATTTAGTAATTTGGCTAAATTTTTGGCGTCGTCAAGTGCCCTATGCGCATGATCGGCTTCAATTTGATGCACTTTCAATAGTTGTTGCAATTTGCCATTTTCAAAACCGTAATCTTTCCATCTGATTTGCCTGACGGAACAATACCAATTCATATCCAAAGTTTCAGGCAATAATTTGCTGACAAAACCTCTATCAAAAGTAGCGTTGTGCGCTACAATGCCATCTGCTTTTCGCAATATAGAAAGAATTTTATCCACATCAAGCGCTCTTCCACGTACCATTCGATCCGTAATTCCTGTGATATTTGTGATGATTGAAGGAATAGAAAAGAACGGTTCTTGAAATTCACAGTACTCTTCCGTTACCCTGCTGATCCGATTGTTTTCAAATTCACCTAACATAACCCCTAATTCAATCACTTCACTATTATCCGAACTCATACCTGTTGTCTCCACATCGATGAACGCTATATGTTTACTCATAGGAAAACTCCTTTTAGACTATGTTGTTCTATTTGCTCATTTTCGTTAACTTGAAGTTATCCGCCAACGAAATCCTATCTACTATTATATCAGCGAGAACACAGGCAGAGAAAGTGTGATGCTTTTATGTAAAGCAATAGTGACAAAGATTTGTATCACTTGCACCTTACAGTTTTAAAAAAGTAATCACCCGCCGTAATAGCAGAATGATTACTTTAAGTACCTTTTTTAACTGTTCAACTGCTTACGTATGTCAGTTGAACAGTTGTTGACGCACCTCGCCTCTTTACTGAAACAGCATTCATTACACTTTCTGTACTTCAACTTCTTCTTCCACAACATCCACGTTAACTTTTTCTACATTTTCTTCTTCTAAAAGAAGGTCTGTTAGTGGGTCTTCGATTTTGTCTTGGATCACTCTGCGTAATGGACGGGCACCGAAACGCTTGTCATAGCCTAATTTAACTAACGCTTGTTTTGCTTCTTGAGTGATCGTAATATCGATTTGCTTTTCCTGGATGGCGGCTTGTAAATCCATCAGCATCAAGTCCACTATTTTCAGGAGATCCTCTTCTGTTAACTCGTTGAACGCAATAATCGCATCGAAACGATTAAGAAACTCTGGTTTGAAATAATCGCCTAAAGTTTCAAGCATAGTTACGGATTCATGTTCTGTTCGGTTGAATCCTACACTTACTTTTTTCACGCCTGTACCGGCATTGCTCGTCATAATAATGACCGTATCTTTAAAGCTGACAGTGCGACCATGTGAATCGGTCAATCGGCCATCCTCCATAATTTGCAAGAACATATTTTGCACATCAGGATGTGCTTTTTCAATTTCATCGAGCAATAGAATGGAATAAGGATTTCGTCGGATTTGTTCGGTCAATTGACCAGCTTCCTCATGACCGACATACCCTGGAGGTGAGCCAATAATTTTAGACACCGCATGTTTTTCCATGTACTCACTCATGTCGAGACGAATTAACGCATCGCGCGAACCAAATAATTCTTCTGCCAAGACTTTCGTAATTTCTGTTTTACCGACACCCGTAGGACCAACAAATAGGAAGGATCCAATCGGACGGTCTTTTGATTTGAGACCAGCTCGGCTACGGCGAATCGCTTTTGCAATTTTATCGACTGCTTCTGCTTGACCGATAACTTGTTTGCCAAGGTTATCCGCAAGTCCTTTCATTTTTGCTTGTTCTGCCGCCTGTAGCTTCGTTACAGGGATTCCCGTTTTCTCTTCAATAATTAGCTCGATATCCGCGACAGAAACTTCTGCATATTTCATTTCACCATTCTGTTTTGAAGCTTCCAATTTTTCCTGCAGCTGCATCTCTTCCTGACGTAAACTCGCCGCTTTTTCATAATTCTCCTGCTCAGCCGCTCGCTCTTTTTGTTGGATCACTTCCTGAAGGCGAGTTGTAAGAGAATCCGAATTTGAGGACATCAGTGTAAGGTTTAAACGAGCACCCACTTCATCCATCAAATCAATCGCTTTATCCGGTAAAAAACGATCTTGAATATAGCGTTGCGATAAGTTCACAAAAGCATGCACTGCTTCGTCTGGATAGTGCACTTCATGAAAATCTTCGTAACGGTCCTTAATTCCGTTTAGAATTTTAATCGTATCTTCAGCGGATGGCTCCTTTACGAGAATCGGTTGGAATCGTCGCTCAAGTGCTGCATCTTTTTCAATTTGACGGTATTCTTTCAAGGTTGTAGCCCCAATGAGCTGTAAACTGCCTCGTGCCAGTGCCGGTTTTAGAATATTACCCGCATCCATCTGCGATCCTTCTGCAGTTCCTGCTCCTACGAGCAAGTGAATTTCATCCACGAACAAAATGACATCTTCTCGTGTTTCCAGCTCTTCAATTAGCTGTTTCATCCGTTCCTCAAATTGACCACGGATTCCAGTATTGGTGACGAGAGACGCAACATCCAGCACATACACTTCTTTGTTCATCAATTTCACCGGCACATCGCCCTCATAAATCTTTAAGGCAAGCCCTTCGGCAATTGCTGTTTTACCGACACCTGGTTCCCCAATCAGCACAGGATTATTTTTGTTTCTTCGGTTTAATGTTTCAATAACACGTTTTACTTCCTGATCTCTTCCAATGATGGGGTCAATTAATCCGTCCCTTGCGACATTTGATAAGTTTTTACCAAGTTGGTCCAACAAACCCGGGGTTTGATTTTCTTCTGTTTGTCTCACTTTGGTCTGTGCTTTTTTCCCGCCACTCGCTTGGAAGAAGTTATTTGCTTCAGTATTGAATGTCGGCACTTTCCCTGCTGTCAATTGACCTTGCATTTCTTGAAAGCACATATGGCAAATATGCATTTGCATCGCTTGGTGATTCACTTGGAGTCTCAAACTCATCGTTGCTTCGTTGTTTCCACAGTGTTGGCATCTCATAATTAGTTCCTCCTTATGATTTTCTTTTATATAAGACAACGGATGTTGACTTTGACTATATTTGACCTAGTTTTTATTTTACACTGACCTTCTTTGACTTTCAAGAAATTTGCTCGTTTTCATCGCTTATCAGTATTGTAGATATGCACTTATAGATTTTGTATAGACACACTAGCGACACCTTACACCCTTTTATTACTTTCCATCCTTTTCATGCTTAAATATGCCATGAAAATACCCTTTTCTTTCTTCTAATTAGAGAGAAAAGGGTACATTTCGTTATAATTATTCTTCATTTGTTACGTTAATCAATAACAGATAAACCTTATTGTATTCAACTTCGCCCCTCTAAATTTTTGGCTGTCGCACTTTTCTCAACTTGATTCTGCTTCTTATACGTACCAAAGGCTTTGTCTACAGATGTATGCGTTACACCGAACCAGTAGTTTTCATTTTTAAAATGGTGCCAGAGATGCGCTTTCTTTATTTTCTTTCCTATTTTTGTGCGTGGTTGAATTGGCTTATGCGCGATATAATGCTTCCATTCATAATACAAAAAATAAGCCATGATCCCAGCAAGAAAAGCCATCGTCAGCTGCAGATTCGCTGTTATTGAATAAAAGATAATTGAAGCAATGATAAAATTGGGTAGACTGAACCAAACTGGTAAGAATAATAACTTCAAATTATTAGGATCTACATGATGATCGAAATGTAAGCGCTTGATCGTTTTCAGCAAAAAAGGGTTTGTCGGTGTTTTCATATGAAATAGAAATCTGTGAATTAAATACTCACTTAACGCATATGCCGTCATCCCAATTATGAAAGCAATCCAAGTTCCAACTTGCAACATATTTAAAATGGTGTAGATAACGAGCGGAAAAAACAGCAAAAGCATTATCAAAATATCGGGAAAGGCAGCAAACTCTTTATAATACTTTGCATTCATTTAATTTCCCCCAAAATCATATTCTCATCCTGTTTTTTTCAGTAGAAATATGGCGATCCCACAAAGCATAACTTTTTCGCATCATCGAATGTGCAAGTTCTTCTGCTTGTTGATAGTCCCCTTTTAGTGCTACCTCCATCAATTTTTTATAGTAATTTAATGAAGCTTTTCGACAAAAAGAAAGGGAGAAGTATTTCATAGCCATTTTAACATAGACAGGTTCAAAGCTATTTAGTGTTAAAGAAAAAATTGGATTTTTCGATAATCTTGCTAATTCTTTCTGCATCTTCCAATCATAGAGCGCAAACTGCTCCTTACAATCTATCAATTCATCCACTTGAGATAGTATGGAGACGACTTTTGGATGGTTTAGCATGACAGCTTTTTTGACATATTGCGGTGTCAATGCAATTCGTAATTCCAAAAAGTACAGAACGAAAGTATCTGGTATATGATCAAAATGCTGTACAATATCTATAATTGTCGTAATGTTTCCATCATGCCAATAATCATTCACAATTGCCGGTTGGCCTTTTCTTAATGTTAACCAACCCCCATAATTTAAACGTTGTAGAATCTCCCTAATTGCAGGCCGTCCCACCTGATAAGTTATTGCCAGCTCTCTTTCTGTCTCCATCTGGCTTCCTGCTGAAAATTCTCCCTGAATAATTGCTTTGATTATCTCTTTTTCAATATTTTTTGTTCGACTCATTGAATCCCCCTCTTGGTAAGACCAAAAGTTTTCTTTGGTATTACCAACACTGTATAATATTCTGAAAAGATAGTCAATATGATAATTTTATTTGAACTATATATGTTGAATTATAGTTTTTACATGAGTTTGTTCAGAAATGGACACTCAGTTGATTGGAGTGGAAGGCGGCGAAAAGGAAAAATATGCTCCCAACGCTTTGCTTATGCTCGCAGGAGCGAAGCGACGAGGAGGCTCGCCTGCGCCCCCCGGAAAGCGTCCGCCTGGTACGTAGATCAACGGGTTCTACGTTTTACTTTGAGTGTGAGTTATTTATTTCAGTTTATATAGTTATATAGTAGTCGCTGAATTGTTTGAGATCCGGTATTCTTCACTAATAGCAAAAGAAGCCTCTCAAAAGTCTAATGACTCATGAGAAGCTCCTTTTCACTATTTACTCAACCGAATTTAATATATTGTAGAAATGCCTGCTGAACCGCATATACTATTTCTCTCTTTTCATATCATACATCGACGTATCGGCTTTCCGAATCAACACGTCAAAACTCTCACCGTCATCGGGATAGACAGCAATGCCGATCGAAGCTTTGATGGAAATGTTCAAATGTATTCCTGCATGAGACAAATCCTCTTTTAACTTTAGAATATAATCTAAATGAAAATCTTCTTTACTATCAGGAATTATATGCACGAATTCGTCACCTCCCCAGCGAACTAGGAAGTCTTCTTTCTTTGCATTCATTTTAATAATATCGGCAATGCATCGTAACAGTTCGTCTCCTTTTTGGTGGCCTAATTTATCGTTTACTTCTTTAAAATCATCCAGATCTATAAGTACAATCCCAAGCTTTTTATTTTTCATTTTACAAATGCCGGCCTGCTTTTTAAATACTATATCAACTGTACGTCTATTATATGTATTCGTCAGGGGATCTTTTTCCGCGTAGAACTTAACTAAATCGTATTGCTTCCCTCCAACCCATGCAACAGCAAAGAAAATAGCTGTTAAAATAAAGAAGCTTGCTTCAAAGGGTAACCCCATGTATTGATGATAGTAGAAGTACCGTATCAAATTAAACAGAATGACAATTCCAACAGCAATGAACCTTCCTCTGTAACTCATACCTCACTTCCCAACTTCAAACACTCCTATCTATTATTATCCTACATCATATAGTAAAAACACCTCGGACACTACTGTCTTGAAGATTATAATAGAATGTTTTTTATGGGAAGCATCCAAGCCTTTATCATTCACCTACCGATACCCATCCTTCACACAATTTTATTGGAAGGTTTCTCCATTATTGATCAGCGAAAAAAACTACCTGACGTGCTGGAAGTTTTAAAATTCAATATGAAAACGGGTATGGTATGATGGAATAAATTCACTACACACATTCATGGAGGAAGTTATGAAAAAAGTCGCTGTTATACAAGATCTGTCATCGCTCGGCAAATGCTCTCTGACAGCTGCGATTCCTGTTCTTTCGGTGATGGGAGCCCAAGCGTGTCCTTTGCCGACGGCCATCTTTTCTGCACAAACGGAATACCCGAGTTTCTTCTGTGAGGATTTAACAGCTAACATGCCACGTTTTGCGGAGGAGTGGAGTAAGCTGCATGAAACTTTTGATGGAATCCACACCGGCTTCATTACAGGAAAAGAGCAAATTGCCCATATTATCAATTTTTTGGATATATTTTATAAAGACAATACTATTTTGCTTGTAGATCCCGTGATGGGAGATATAGGAGAAGCTTATAAAAACTTTGATGATGGCTTACTGAAGCAAATGAAGGAACTCGTCAGACAGGCAGATGTTATTACACCGAACGTAACAGAGTGCTGCCTGCTGACTGGATTATCGTATGAGTCCCTACATCGTTATACAAATGAAAAAGACTTTTTACAAGCGATTCAAGAAGCAGGTCAGCAACTCGAGCGAGAAACCGATGCCCACATCATTATCACCGGAATCAATCCGCCAACTGCTCAAACGGTTACGCAATCGATTGGAAATATGTATATCAGCGATGCAAAATCCGTCTATAGCTCCGTTCCGTACAACGGAAGAAGTTATTCCGGCACCGGGGATTTATTTTCATCGGTATTGATGGGCAGTCTGATGCGCGGAGAAGATTTAGCACACGCAATTCAGCTTGCAGAGACATTTTTAACGGCAGCCATTCAGGACACAGACTCGGAAAAAACTCCTGCTGTGGCGGGGGTTAATTTTGAAAAGTTTTTGAGATTGTTATTGTGAAGTTGCTCAAAAGAGTGTTTTAAGGGCTTAATGACTTATAATTGGAACCAGTGTCTAATATATCTGATTAGAGTTCTTGGTAGGTACGCGATTGTTTAGGGTCCCATCGCTAAATCTGAAAACCGGCATGCTTTCTCAGGTTATGATACCATGCTTAATGGCACTCATTTTTAATCGGAGGGTATTATGACCAATCTAAATAAAAGTATTTTATTATTAATAGCATCAGCATTAGGTTTTTCACTCATGACGCTTTTTGTGAAACTATCTGGCGACGTGCCGACCTTGCAAAAAACTATTTTCCGCAATGGCGTGTCGATGATCATCTCATTTTTCTTTGTCATTCATTTCAAAGAAAGTCTGTTTGGCAAGCGGGAAAATCAACCACTCCTCCTATTGCGCTCCGGACTTGGGGCACTCGGCATCATTTTGCTATTTTATGCAATTGACCATCTAGTTCTGGCAGATGCCGATATGCTTAACAAAATGAGTCCGTTTTTCACCATTATTTTTGCAGCTATTTTTTTGAAAGAGCATGTTAAACCATTTCAGATCTATAGTATACTCGTCGCCTTTTTAGGAACTCTGTTCATTATCAAGCCGTCATTCTCACTCGATATTGTTCCGTATGCTGCCGGAATTTTGTCTGCTATTTTTGCCGGGGGGGCTTATACGGCACTGCGGGCGCTCGGCAGACGCGAACAGTTCTACACAATCGTATTTTATTTTTCGACTTTCACGACAGTTATCCTGCTGCCATTTGTCATTTATGCATACCAACCTATGACAATGCAGCAGACGATCTACTTACTGATTGGCGGTGTCTTTGCGACAGTTGGACAATTCGGCATCACACTCGCATATAAATACGCTCCTGCAAAAGAGGTCTCTGTTTTCAACTACTTTACAGTCGTATTCACGGCACTATTGGGCTTTACTTTCCTTGGACAAGTACCAGATTTTTATAGCATTATTGGCTATGTGATTATTTTTGGAGCTTCGTTCTATATGTTCTTGAAAAATAAAGGCGGAGAAGAAGTTTCTGCAGATTTGGCGAAAAAATAAAATCTTTGCGGGTTAGATACCTTTCAACAAGAAGAACAGTGTCTGATCCGCTTTTTTGTCCAATTAATTCAATTCTTTAATGAACAATAGCGAAGATGTATGGCGTTGTGCTCGATACTTTAATAAGGCGTTATCATTTTAGCTCCTCTAATAATTCAAATGATAAAGCAATGACTTTAACTTTTAACTGTTCCAGTTCTTTTAGCTTTTTATCTAATGCCTCTTTATCCCATTGATAATACTGTTCTGGTAAAGGATGATGTTGCAACTGACTATAAAACTCATCAAAATCATAATAAATAAATTCATAACCTTCTTGTCGCAAGGTACATAATTCAGCACAGCCTTTAACGACATTTTTCCTTCCAACAATCATCTGTTCAAGAATCTCTTTAACTTCCTCTTTTATCGTATTCGTCATAAGAATGCCTCTCCTTCTTTAAGAAATGCGTCTTTCTTAAAAACTAGTGTCCTCAATGAAGAAAAAATATCAGCCTCTACTAACATTGTAAACAGCCTCAATACCCAGTCCACCAGTGAAAAAATAGTTGCCGTCGCCAAATGATTTAAACACAAACACTCTTTCTATCAATTCGTTTTTATTCAAATCAAATTACTCGTGTTTTACCAGAGTCTTGAATATGCGATGTTTCAGAATGTATTCGATAGGATGTATACCTTTTTATTTCGGGCTAACTTTATTACACACGTTTTCCATACTTACATTCACATCCACTATAGCGGCATATCAGAATAGTCTCAAACAAAATAAAACAGCAAGTCGACGGTGCAATGCCGCCAGCTGGCTGTTTAGTATTTCTTGTCTTCAGTCGATTGTCAGGTTTATACCTGACTAAACGTAACGGTATATCCGAACCAATTAAAATGGCACCAGTGAAACACGGGCTCCTTATTTGTGTACCAAATCATTAGCATGGGTGACTTGATTGCGGCCGCGGTTCTTTGAAACATAGAGTGCACGATCTGCTCTTGATTGCAAAGTATTTTCAGTATCTCCTGATAAGCTTGTTGCTACTCCTATACTTATCGTGATGTTGGGCATGTCCCAATTTGCTTTTTCAACCCGGGAACGAATCCTCTCCGCGATTTTCAAGGCTTCTGATTTATTAGTGTTCGGCAGAATTAATGCAAATTCTTCTCCTCCATATCGAGCGGCAATATCATCTTTTCTGGATTCGTCTTTCAGTATTTTCCCCAACTCACGAAGAACATTGTCGCCCATCATGTGCCCAAAATTATCGTTTATGTTCTTGAAATAATCTATATCAATCAGTAGAAGTGAAAGTGTTTGGAACCGTTCTGAGTGTAAGGTGACGTTTAAACTTAAATTTTCCTGTAAGCTGCGTCTGTTCTTGAGATCAGTTAGTTCATCTGTAACAGCTAATTTTTGAAGCTTTTTATTTAACTCCAGCAACTCATTTTGCTTGGACTCCAATTCATGTCGCAGAAGATCCAACTCAGCTATTTGCTTTTTCTTCATCTTATTACGCGTGTCCGTTTCCCTCTTGACTGCAAGAAGCGCCTGCTCATACTCATATCGCCGCTTCATCGGTACACATACACAATCATTGAACATCTTCCCGTCACGCTCATTTCTGAAAGCATTAAGGAGTATGGGAATGTCCTGTTCAGTCTTTGATTCAAGTGAAATGTACATTTCTTCCACTTTATTCTGAAGCCGGATCATCGGATAAAAGTAAAGTTGATAAAATGATCGGCTAGCAATAGGTAAAATCAGATTGATATGCCGGCCCTGTACCTCGTGAAAATTATACCCTAGTAAACCGAGCAACGTCTCATTAATTTCCAGAATTGCACCTTCGTCATCAAGCGATAAATATCCGCATGGTGCAACGTTTAATTGTTCATCCATTTGAAGTGTAGCCCGCAAAAGTAGTTGTCAAATATTTATTTATCAAACGGACAGTTTCCTCAGGATGGCTCACATGAGGACAATGTCCTGTTGCTTCCATTAAGTAAAGCGTGCTTTCTGAAAGCGTCCGATGCATATACCTTCCAACTTCAATCGGAGCAATTGCATCATCGGAACATTGAAGAATGAGTGAGGGTACCGTAACTTTTAGTACGTCTTCCCGGTTGTCAGAGAAAAATGTCGCTATCGCAAATTGCCGGGCGACAGTTGGATCCGTCGAGCAAAAGCTCTCCTCTAATTCTTTCGACAGCTCCGGCCGTTCAGGGTTTTTCATGATAACTTGAGAAAGATAATTTGCCCAACCGATGTAATTCATCTCCATCATATCAATTAGAGCCTCAAGATCTTCTCTTTCAAAACCACCACTATAATTCGGAGGGTCATTCAGGTAACAAGGTGAAGGACCAATCATAATAAGTTGTTCAAATCGATCGGGCTCTTGAATAGACGCCAACATACCAATAACAGCGCCAACCGAATGTCCAACGAAAATTACATCTTTCAATTCCAGTGCAGCACATATGTCGAGTATATCTTGCGCATATCCTTTAAGATCCCTATACTTACTAGGACTGTAGGCATTATAATCGGATTTTCCCGAACCAACATAGTCGAATAGAATGACACGAAAATGTTCTTCAAAAAAAGGTGCCACTAACCTCCACATATTCTGATCACACCCGAATCCCGGCGCAAATAACATTGCCTTTGTGCCTCTCCCCGCAACATTTACGTTATTACGAATAAGGATGTTTTGATTCATAAAAGAACCCCCATTGATTCAAAAGTATAAATTCAGTTTAGTAGTTATAATTTCACATAAATAACTATAGTCTATTGATACTAATTGTATCTTAAATCGTATATACTTTCAATGACAGCTGCATTCCCTGCAAGTTAAGTTATTCTAGAAGTAAGATACCGGATCAGCCTAATATTCTAATGTGATTGTGGAAAAAAATTTTCATTTTGCACAATACATTTTTAACATTTCTGCTCATCTAAAAGTTTGGAGATATGATACTCATTACTTTATGCTACTGGAAATAAACATTGAGGCATCTTGTTTTACAAAAATGCGACTTCCATGATGAAATGTCCTGATTTCAGTCTGCTGAAATCCAACTTCGGTTAATCTTTTTTTCAGTTCGTCATGCGAAAAACCGTTATGAACTTTTGGATGATTTATTTTATCATTTTTATCAAAATCAATGATAATTAACTTTCCGCCATTATTCAAAACGCTAAATAATTCTTGTGAAATTTTTTCGGTGTCCGGTATGTGGAGAAGGACTAGTGACATCAACACAATATCCGCTTTAAGGTCAGGTGTTTCTTCAATAAAGTCTGAATACAACACATTTGTGTTGGTAATTCCTTTGCGGGAAATTTTGGCTTTCGCGACCTCCAACATTTGTTGTGAGGAATCTACCAACAAAATAGACTCTACTAAATCTGTTAATTCTAAACTAATTAGACCAGTACCGCTCCCATAGTCTATTAAAGATTTTGATTCACTATTACGTTATTCTCCATATTTCAGTCCCCTGTTTATTAAAATTTAATAGCGATATTAGTAGTTATTATAGCAAAAACCAGTACTGTAAAGCATTATTCTGCCCCACTAACTTTAAGGATGATCTCCATTGGTCACGAAAAGTCTATATAAATACTGTTATACTTACCACTTATTGAAGCAAATAGTAGATGGTTCGATTATTCTATCTTTCCTCAGAGTAGAATTAAACTAAACAGCCAGCCACCGGTATAATACCGACAGCTGACTGTTAGTGTTTTTTCACTTCAGGGTCGCGCTCGATTTGTATGGAGGATCAGTCACTTGTTCTACATTTTTTCCCATACCGGAGAATACATAACTGTAGCCATTCAAATGACCTTCCTACAGTTGTGTTTCGTGTTTCGCGTTGCACCATACCTTCTGCATTAATGTGTGCCACTTCCGCAGCTCACGCCTAAAACCCATTACTTCATTTCGACTGCATTTACCAACATTGTTGTCTCTTGAGTGTTCACTCACTGCTAAGAGCTGATGCGTCAACTACTTTATAAAAGTATTTTTTCATCAATAGGAACTGTACTCTAATTTTTATTCTTTAAAAGAAAGAACTTATCAGCTCTAAACGCTCCGCCGTGATTACTCCTATTCCAGTTTAGTATTTCTCTATAAGTTAATATTGCTTTTTCGGGCAAATGAAATTCCTGTACACTCAGCTCGAAGCATTTGCTCAATCAGCTCAGACAAATGGGCACCAGCTTCAACCGGGGCAAGTCCCTCTTTATGAATATTAGAAATCACTGTCCGATCGGCTTCTACTGATTTTTCATCTGGTCGATAGATCATGTAGGCGCTCAAGCTTTCATCTGTATTTAAGCCAGGGCGCTCACCTATCAATGAAATGACAAGATTGCAATTGATGATGGCTGCTACTTCGTCCTGTACCCATACACGCCCTCGCTTAATAAAAATTGGCTTTGCGGTGCTAATGTTTTTCAATTGCAAGCCCTGCATCAAGGCAGGAAGCAAGTCCTCTATATTTGCCTCTATAGAAGAAGAGCTTAACCCATCACAGACAATAATTTGGACATCTTTATCCTTATCTCCATTCTCCTTTAACCATGCAACAGATTCATCAGACAACTTTCGTCCAGAGTCTAGATCCATTAAGTAAGTCTTCATATCCTTTGCTTTCGTCTCTAGTTTTTTCAGTTCTATTTTTTGAAGGAATTCATCACTTACATCTTTTAAAACCGCATCTTGGGCAGCTGCATGGTCAATTAAAAATTGTAAATAGCTTGTTGTTTGCATACGTGTTCCAGTTCTTCCAATACCAATTCGGGCAGGCGTAATACTTTGCGCTCGATCAATGGATGCAGCATTATGCGGCTCTTTCACCCCTTTTATTTGTTTCTCCGGAAAACGTATACTGTCCTCTTTTATTGGTTCGACGTATTCTTTTATCACTTTCTTTTCCTTCGACAATTCTTCTACTACTTTTCGTACAATCTCCTGAATATCCATCTTGCCCCTCCTTCCTTTAATCAAAAATTGATAAATCTCCAGCACGACTTGTTAGCTTTCCGTCCTCCATCAACCCCATATTCTCCATCCATTTTTCAAATTCGCGAAGTGGTCGTAACCCAAACATCTCGCGTAAGCTGGCATCGTCATGGTAGCTTGTATCTTGATAGTTCAGCATGACATCATCTCCGCCTGGTACTCCCATGTAAAAGTTGGCGCCTCCAAGTGCAGTGAGCATACCGGCTATTTCCTGATCATTTTGGTTTGCATCCATATGATTCGTGTAAGTTGGTGCTATGCCCATCGGCAGTCCGTGCAATTTCCCCATAAATAGATCTTCAAGGTCTGCCCTGATTAACTGGTGTCCGTCAAAAAGTGTTTCCGGACCAATAAAACCTGAAACGTTATTCACCATGAAAGGCTTCCAGTGACGTGCATATCCATAAGTTCTCGCTTCAAGGGTCTGCATGTCGACACCATGAGCTGCATTTAACGAAACTTCCGAGCCTTGCCCCGTTTCAAAATACATATAGTTCGGTCCTGTCGATGTGCCATATCGAGCCATCATCTCGTACCCTTCATCCACAATTCCTTTAGAAATACCAAATGCTTCGTTGCCCTTTTGTGTACCGGCTAAACTTTGAAACATCAGTGCAACAGGTGCACCCTGTTTTAAAGCCTCCATTTGTGTCGTGATATGAGCCAACACACAGTTTTGCGTTGGGATTTTCCATTTTTCCATAAAGTCATGCGACAATGTATAAAGTCTTTTTAGTGATTCAACCGTATCCACATTCGGATTAATACCAATAACCGCATCTCCCGCTCCGTAAGACAGCCCCTCTTTTATTGAATACAAAATTCCTTCCGGCACATCATTTGGATGATTGGGCTGGCACCGAAATGCTAGTCGGCCCGGCTCCCCTATCGTCGTATTGCAATGGGCTTGATATTTCATTTTCTGTGAAGCAAGTACAAGGTCCATACTTGACATGAGTTTGCTGACTGCCGCAATCATTTCACTTGTTAATCCTCTTGAAATTTTTATTAATTGATCCGGACCTGTTTCATACGAAAGAATATAATTTCTTAATTCACCAACTGTCCAGTTTTGTATATCTTTATAAATCGTCTCACTAATGTCATCGTAAATCAGTCGCGTTACTTCGTCTGTCTCATAAGGAATAACTGGATTCTCAAAAATATCTTTCAGTAGCATCTCGCTGAGTACTACCTTTGATGCCATGCGCTCAAGTGATGATTCAGCTGCGACCTGCGCCATCACATCACCTGATTTTGGTTCACTTGCTTTTGCCAAGACGTCTCTTACCGACGAAAACGAATAATGAGTTCCTTTTATCACACAGGATAATTTCAACGTATAACACTCCTTTTTTGATAACGCTTACAACAAAACGAAAAAACGCCTTCATCCCCTGAAAATACTCTTCAGAGGAGGAAAGGCGCCTTTGCCTTGAATATCATTTTGTTAATTCATCACTATCTTACACTACTAATATTAATTTGCAAAGAGTAATTTTACTATTCAAAAACGACATAATATTATAGAAGCATCTGCAGTTTAATGATATTAGGAGTACATTATGATGGCTTCATTTTAAAATCTTAATTATGTCAGGATCTGGCGTTTGTCAAAAATAAAAGATCTCTTTTAAAGCAATGCTTTTTATTAGTTTTTACCCCATTTATTTTCAAAGATAAGATTTTCTAATGATCGTCTTTTCTCCCAATTAGCTGATTCCAAAATAGGCTTATCGGGATAATTTTCAGTATAACCAATAGATAAGAGCGCAATAGGATCGATATGAGGTGGTATTTCCAAAATATCTCGTACATCGTTCTTTTTATAAAAACTCACCCAGCCCATTGCAAGACCTTCTGCACAAGCAGCTAACCACATGTTTTGAATAGCGCAAGCTGTCGATAAAACATCCGTTTCAGGAATGGAATTACGTCCCAGTACATGCGAGCCTCCTCGCGTAGGGTCGCAAGTTACACAAATAGTAATCGGAGCTTCTTTTAACCCCTCAACTTTTAAACCAAGAAATTTTGTTTCTTTGGCGCCTTCATCTTCATAATGAATAGCCAATGCCCGTCTTTCTTTCTCCGCTGCCCACGCTAATTTTTCTTTAGTTTCATCAGATGAAACTAAAATAAAGTTCCAAGGCTGCATAAATCCAACTGAGGGTGCATGATGAGCCGCCTGTAATATGTTATGTATCGTGTCCTCAGGAATAGGAGTGGATAAAAAACTTCGCACATCTCTCCTATTATAAATAACTTTATAAATCGAATCTCTTTCTTCGTTAGAAAACATAAACCATCTCTCCTTCTATTTTCATAAATTATATGCTGCTCAGGTCCCATTAAATCCTCATTTATCCAGGATTCAGACAAACCTTACTAATTAGCCAGACTCTCAAATTCCTCCATCGTATTACTAATTTCAGATTGGGTCTCAATGACTTCGCTTTGAGATTCTTTGGTTACATTACGAACTACTCCGACTCCCTTTGTAATGGTTTCTACGTTTAAATTCACTTTTTTAATCGCTTCGTCTACATTGCTTGCTAACTTTCGCACTTCTTCCGCCACTACAGCAAAACCACGTCCATGTTCTCCGGCTCTAGCTGCCTCAATAGCTGCATTCAATGCCAAAATATTTGTCTGTGAAGAGATATTTCGTATTGTATTAGCCGTGTCACTTATAGAATTAATCTGTTCTCTCAATAACTCAAATGCCTTCATATTTTCCTGAGAATTTTCATTAACCATATTACCTAAATTTATAGACAGGTCTTTTAATTGAGAAACGATGGCCCGCACTTGGTTTTCACGTTCTGTAATATCGGTAGCAATTTTGAGGACAGCTTGTACCTTGCCCCCTTCATCCAACACAGGAATATAGGTAGCTTCCAGCCATAGCAAAGTACCACTTTTACCGACCCTTTGAATCTTCTGCTGAAACTTTACCCCTTTTTTCAAATTACTCCATAACTCATTATACTCTTTACTGTTAGCGAAATCTGCGGTGCAGAATTGCTTATGTAATTTACTTTTCACTTCATTTACAGTATATCCTAAAGTCTTTGCGAAATTTTCATTTGCCCAAATAACTTCTTGTCTCAGATTGAATTCTATCATCGCTAAATTAAACTCTAAGGCTGCTAAAACATTTGTTTTATCTAATACTTGAGTACTTAAATTTATACTTGAAGAGACGCGCATGTAGTAAAACACCCTTTCACTAGTTTATTTAACTTCATTTAAATAAGCTCTTCTAATTATATTAAATTATTTAATAAATAGTAATAAGACCTATTATTTTTCCGACAGGATAAACTTTAGTATCACTAAGTCAATACTACAGGAAAGCGAGTTATATAGCCATGCTTGCAGCATAAAACAGCCCAGGAGCCACTTAAGATAAAAATACATGTAGAACGGGTATACAATTTTAAAGATGAGAGAAAAAACATATCACTATAAGGACTTGGGTACAGATTAGTCTTATTAAAGCTATAAAAACATTCTTTACTAGCCACACTGATTATATTGGAGGGATTTTGATGAAGGTGCTAATTGAATGGACGTATAGATCACCGAAGGGGACAGAAACTGTCTTCAAGTCTGAGGAAATGCCAGCAGCGCAGGCATTATTAATTGCTAATGATTTGGAGAAGACCGGACGTGCAAAACAGTTGGTGTTTATCGACCAATTTGACAGTTCATGGACAGTAAAGGAATTGAAGGGCTATTTGAAAGGGATTGAGACGGAGCCGCATAATATCATTGTCTATTTCGATGGAGGATTTAACTGGGAATCGAAGGCAGCCGGCTTAGGCTGTGTCATCTACTATGACCAAAACGGAAAGTCATACAGACTTAGAAAAAACGCATCTGTCGACGGGCTAACTTCAAATAATGAGGCTGAATATGCAGCACTTCATCTTTGCCTGCAAGAGCTTGAGTTTCTTGGGATCCAACGTTTACCTGTCCAGATTATCGGAGATTCCCGAGTCGTCATCAATCATTTGAGTGAGGAGTGGCCGGTTATTGAACAGGATTTATACAGTTGGGCAGATAAGATTGAGGCGAAGATGAAATCGCTTGGGCTTCAACCGCAGTATGAGCTCGTTTCACGAAAGGCAAATGGTGAAGCTGATCGGCTGGCTGCACAAGCATTGGCTGGGATTGAAATCATCGCAACTAGTGAAATGGTATAGGAATATACAGGAGGGACCGGGTAAGTGTAAGTAATGTGGGATAAAAACAAGCAATGTGAAGATTCGTGAAATCTGTCCGTTACAAATTCACTGAAATGCACTGGGTCCAAATGGATTTTTAGAATACCTTGGGACCCGGCACCTCTATTAATAAAATAAAAAAAATAAAATTTTTGCCTGCTCTTTACTTGGCTGATTACCAAGTCTCCAAATGGATCTTTAAAGTGTAATTACTCTTCTGGACACATTCTATGTCGCGTCACGAGCACACTAAAATTACTATTGGATTATGATAGGTGTTAGCTGAATCGAATCGGTACCCGTTACTTTGTGTTAATCATTTCCTCTCTGTCAATTGCCTTTTATTTTCAGCTATAATTCTTTCGAAATAGGATAGTTCAGTTTGTTCAGCATGTATATCTTGATCTGGAAATGAATCCTTCTCTATCTCTGATCTTTCAACTATGATGGATTGATCCGCCAAGTCATCTGAGAAAGTGTAGGTTGGTTGATCAATTTCGTGTGGTGGAGCAACGGTCTCTTCATGTCGTTTTGTTTCCCTCTCTATCGGCTGAATCTTACTCGGTTCCATTACAGCAGGGACTTCATCCGATTTACTCGATACCTCTTGATAAGAAAGTGGGGCTACAGGTACAAGATTTTCCGCTGACCCGTTCAAAATCGAGTCAAACCTGTTATATGCCTTTCTCATTTCTTTTAACACAGCGTTATATTCAATCGATTCCTTAAGCAAATCCTTATAAGACGCATCATAAAATTTAAATTGAAAGAAAGGAAATATTTCATCGTCTATCTGAAGAATTAGTTCCATGGTCTTCACTTTGTCCATCGGCATGTTCATAGTATTGGTCGATGCATGTTTCTTATTTTCTCCGCTGATCGTTGAAATATCGGCAAACTCTGGAGATGACATAATAATAGTATCATCCTCCACGATCGCGGCAGCCACAAGATCTGTGAAGTCATAATTCAACAACTTATAGGACATTCCTAATTTCGGTTTTCGTAAAACGTTGCCTTTCCCGTCTTCAGCGTACCATATGTATATACGTTGTTTATCATGGTCAATTACAATTCTCTTTAATAAATCAATTGACATGATGGATGGCATTTTCTCAAAACGAGGTTGACCACTGTTCAATGAAAGCAAGATTTTTTTTTGTTTTTCTTTATAACCGTCCTGCATTAGTTGGCCTTGTCCGATAATAAAGAGACCAACTAAAAATACAATGACTGAAATAACAAATCCAATAAACCCAAACCCATTAAACAAGGATATAACGAAGAATCCCACAGCAAGTATGGGAAGTATGCAGCCAATGCCCGTTAAAAATTTGGTGATTCCTGTAGAAATAATGTTCATCCCCCTTTAGCATCTCATCCAGCGAACACTAATAAAAGATTCCGGATCCGTCTTGTATTTCAAATTACTCGTTGACCTGGTATCGCGCATCAAATCTCATAATAATACACTTCCGTTCCATCTAAAAACAATAACTGATTTCCGCGATTACTTCTTGCACTGGACCGAATGGCTACTCCGTTAGGTTTTATAAATCGAATATGTTTCTGCGTTCTATAGCGTGAACCTTTTCGCTTTAATTCATAAAATCCATCGTGGTTTCCATATCCCCCGTCCATCAGCAACATATCTTCTTTGACAGCAAACAAGTTAGCTCCTTTTACGTCAGGTACATAATAATCTGTATGACCTTCAACACGGACCCCGATGTGAAAATCCGAATAATAGTAAAACCATACTTCCTCATTGGATACAATATTCATTGCATAACAATCATCAATATAATGTTCTCCTTTTGGATCGTGCCACTCCAGTTGGCGACCGAAAGCATCCCAATGAATTAACCCTTTACTTCCGATCGGTTCATCCCAGCCATAATTCCCAAAAACACCTTCGTCAAAATAACTCGTCCAGATCGTATTGCTGTCTGTCACATACAAATCTTGAATGCCATCTCCCAAACAAAACGAACGGATACACTGACCTGCACTAGTATATACCCGTGCATTTTTTTCAATATGATCTGCATCGTGATAATAAGAGCGGGCTCCGGCCAATAACACTTGATCATCGTCAATAGTCTGCACATAATGATAGTTCCATTTTTCATCAGGCAGATCTATCACCTTCTTTTCATTGCCTTTCATGATGATCACTTTGTAATGGTATTGTTCCTTTGTGACGGTGGAAGGAAAACTTCCTCCTATCAAAGGAGGGTATTCTCTCACCAATAAAAAACACCATTCATTTTGTGGACCGATCGCAATTGAAACAGGTGAAAAATCTTGCATTTCCCCCGATAAATCTGCGACAGGCGCTAACGAAATCGTTCTTGTTTTTTTCAAAGCGTATCACCTCTAGGTCCTGTATGTGTATATAAACGTAGCATAAGTTGTCGAATTCTTAAACATATTTAAAACTTGTAATAGGAAAAGTAGCGACCCCAAAAGATTGGGTCTCATCCCATTCACCAACAATCCCTATTTCGTATATACTTAGAATCACAACTTATCAATGGAGGGTCGGACAATGGAATTCAGAGATATCAATGAACAAATAGTACAGAAATACAAAGAGGACGAAACGCTTATGATTCGCCTCTTTGTACAATGGTGTGCGAATCATGAACTGGATCCGCAAACGCTCTATCGAAACGCTTATCCAAACCAACCAGACAATGCTGCATTATTGAGTGTCATGGAGGAAGATGACGGGTTGGATGAGCTCCAAATCGATAACGAAACTATGCTTGACGTACTCCAACTTTTCGGTAATGAAGACCTTGCTTTTGCAGTTGCCGATGAAATTCAACGTCTGAATTAGTGTAAGATGACATCCACCTGCTTCAAATTTGAATCACTTTAAGGAATACGATGTTTGGGTCGCCAAATATCACCACAACAAATAGTTTAAACATTAATTAATGACACAAAAAAGACGAGCAATCGCTCGTCTTTTTTATACGGTTTCCAATTTCCCATCTTCTTCGACTGGGTTTTCTTCAAGAAGATCAACTTGCAGATTTTCTTTCACATTTTTTTCTGCCTTCATAAAGAAGAGTACAGTGAATATTGCTGTAATCGTAAATCCTCCTATATAAGCAACCGTAGTCTCAAGACCGAATCCCATCGTATCGTTCATTAAAATGAAGACCGTCACGACGCTGGTCATGAACATTGCCGGCAAGAGCGCGACAAAATAGTTTTTCCTCTTTACGTACAGATACATCGCGCCAATCCAAAGTGCGATTGCTGCGGTTGATTGGTTTGCCCAAGAGAAATATCTCCAAAGTATATTGAAATCGATTAACGTCAATAGATAAGAAGCAACGAACAATGGAATGGCTATGAGTAAACGTTTACCGATTTTGCTCTGCGATATTTGGATGTAATCCGCGATAATTGAACGTGCCGCACGGAATGCTGTATCGCCTGAAGTAATCGGTAGTACAACCGCACCAAGGACAGCAATCGTACCACCTACCGCGCCAAGTAGCGTCATTGACACTTCATTGACGACTGCAGAAGCCGTACCTGCATTGATTAACCCTTGAAGTCCTTGACCGTCAAACATACTCATTGCAGCTGCTGCCCAAATCATAGCGATTACAGCTTCCGTAATCATCATGCCGTAGAAAATATAGCGTCCTTGTGATTCATTCTGAGTAGTTCTCGAAATGATTGGCGATTGCGTAGCGTGAAAACCTGAAAGTGCTCCGCATGTGATCGTCAAAAATAGCATTGGGAAAATGGCAAGGCCACCTGGATGCATGTTTTGAAACGTCAATTCTGGAATTTTATGATCGGAAAACAGAAGCGCTCCCCCGACTCCGATTGTCCCAAGCAGCAAAACAGCACCAAAAATCGGATAGAATCGGCCAATAATCTTATCAATAGGCAGAATAGTTGATAGGAAATAGTATACAAAAATCAACAAAGTCAACACGAGAATGCCTATTTTCCCGTCAGTTAAAATGTTTAATAAAGAGGCCGGAGTCGTCACAAACACAGTACCGACTAATAACAAAAGCAATAATGCAAAAAAGTTAACAAAGTGTTTCGCTAATTTACCTAAAAACTTTCCTGCAAGCTCTGGAATATGCGCGCCGCGATTTCGAATGGAAATCATCCCCGTCAAGTAATCATGAACCGCTCCCGCAAAAATTGAACCGAGCACGATCCATAAAAATGCAACAGGACCAAACAGTGCGCCCATAATCGGACCGAAAATCGGACCTGTACCTGCAATATTCAACAATTGAATCAACGCGTTCTTCTGCTTGCCCATCGGCACATAGTCCACTGCATCATGATTTGCATAAGCAGGTGTTTTTCTTTGTGAATTCGGACCGAATATTTTTTCTACATACTTTCCATAAGTAAAATAACCGATCACGAGCAGTACAATTGATGCCAAAAAAGTAATCATACAATAGCCCCCCTTGCCATTCTAGTTGTAATCGTTTTCAAATAAAGATATATTTAGAAAACTTTATTCATTCTAAAATATCATTTTCATTGAGAGAATGCAATATTGAAAATAGTGGATAGATGAATAAAGTTTAGGTACTTGTCTTGTATATAACTCCAACAAGCTTCTACATGAGTTTTACGCCAACTTCGTTGTACACACATGACATCACTAATGATTTTAAGCCTAGATGACTGACTTATACTATGTTGTATATTCTTTAAATAGACTATTTGGCAAGCAGTAATATGTATCAAATGCAGGTTCTAAGTGCCGATATTGTGAACCTTTCGCCAGTATTCTTTACAATTCTTAATGACAGGATTACAATTTCTTCATATTGTATGGTTATAGTAATCGTAAGAGATTTTGAAACAACCATACAAAAAGGAGAGATTTTATGATAGGACATATGACACAACCCGTGACTCGAACATTCGGCAGCGCTGGGTCTACCCAGGTTCGTAAATTGCGGGTAATGTCATTCAATATAGCTCATGGATTGGGGATGGATGGGAAAGTGGATCTTCGCCGTACGGCAGAGGTGATCCGGAATTCTGGAGCTGACATTATTGGTTTGCAGGAAGTGGACAATCATTTTTCAGAACGCAGCGGATTTGAAAATCAGGCGGCAGTCCTGGCAAAATGGCTGGAAATGGACTATAGCTTTGGACCAAATCTAATTGAACCACCTGTGCAGTCGGGACAACCGGAAAGGCAATACGGTAATGCGTTACTCAGCAGATTTCCGGTGAAATACTCCAAGAATCATGCGTACACCCGCTCCTCAAGTTTAATAGAGGATCCCGAACCGAGAGGGTTGCTTGAATCAATTATTGATTTGGACGGCACATTTCTAAGTTTCTTCAATACACATTTATCACTGGAAGAAGAGGGTCAGCGGGAAAACTTGAAACAACTGCTGGAAATTACCGATGCTTCACTGTTTCCTACTATTATAACTGGTGATTTTAACTTATCCCCCGAGCATCCCCAATTAAAGGACTTCAGAAAGACTTATACTGACACTTTCGGAAGCATGGGAATGGGCACAGCTTATACATTCCCAGCTCGTTATGAGGATGCCAGTTCAGCTGTCTGCACTGAGCCTGCCTCCCGGATCGATTATATCTTCACAGACCAAACTACAACTATAGAAAGAACTGAAGTACTTGACACTCCGGTTGCCGACCACCTGCCAATCATTGCGGATCTTTTAATATAGGGAAACTTAGGAGGTCTTAATCAAGGTATCAGATCCTGAGGCAATTCATAATTGCTTCGGAATCTGGTACCTTTCACTCTGGTATCTGTTTCAAAACGATCATGGTTGTTTCAACAACCATGATTTTTTATATTTTTTTGTTTTTAACATTTATTGTGCTGCGAACTATTCGCCAAGCACAAATTTCAAATCACCGACCCCTACATCGATTTTCAAATTAATGGTGGTATCTGAATGGTCGTACGCTTCATTTACATAGACGCCTTTTCCCTGAGAGATGAAGCCTTTCGTTCCTAAGCTACCGAGCCCTTTTGAGATGGTCAATTTAACACCAGTCTCCTTCGGTAAGTGAATTTCCGCATCCCCCACGCCAAGATTGATTTCCGCCTCAAAGCTTTCCCGCCAATCGTCATTTAGATTGATTGTGGTATCACTGACTCCGGCATCAATCGATAAATGACTGAGACGGATTCCCGCCAAGTTCAATTCTGAATCGGAGACACCCATCTCGACAGCGAGATTTACGGGTATTTCATTTGTCAGTTGAAGATTCCAATCGTTTCGTGCGTTCCGGAAAGCCAAGAGACCTTTTGTTTTCTGCTGAATCACCACATGACCGACTTTTCCTTTCTTCTTGTAAGAGATCGATGGATCCCACTTTTTCACGTTTGTATCAATGACACCATCCACCCACCCTTCAGCACCGCCCTCAATCAAAAGATTGCCAGCACCAAAGCCAATTTCAACGTCCAATGATTTTGCACTGTCTTTTTCTATCGACAGATCACCGGACACCCGATCTTTTTTCACCCAACCAAAGCCCCAAAATCCGACGATGGCCAGAAGTCCTACCCCTGCTAAAATAATCACGATTTTTCTCATACCAGTCTCCCCCTTTTCTCAATCATAAATCAACTTCCATAAAGTTGAATCCATCAAATGCATGAACTTAACATCAGTCTAAGGGCTGAGCATGCCAGTATATGAAGATTTCTGTGAGGATATTTTGTGATAAGGTGCCTTTAAGTTCTACTTAATGCGTACCTTCCATAGTTTCGTATATGAGTAACTAATTCCAAGGAGTGATTCAAATAAGAAAAATAGGCTTAGCAATACTGTTGTTGGTACTCGGTCTTTCTTTTTTCCTTCCAACACAAACAGCCGCAGCAACAACAGAAATGTATGTATATGCGAAGAATGACATTTTCCTGCGTACGAAACCGAATCAACATGCCGATAAGCTGGGGACTATTAAAAATCATTCCAAGGTGACTGTCTTGTCTTCTTCAAATGGATGGTCATTGGTTCAGACCGGTAAGAATAAAGGGTATGTTTATACTTCGGCTTTATCCAAAAAAGAGCAGAAAGCTGTCCCAACAACTGTTACCGGCAACTTGACGCCTGCAGATGGTCTGATTCTCACGTATGCGCCTTCTTTCCTCGACGATCAGAAAGAGACGTTCTTTGCGAAAAAAGAAGAGGAGTACACTTATTTATATAATAAGAACAGTTCCGTTTACCCTTATTTGTCAAACTTAACATACATTGAGGACAATGAAAGGCTTCTCATGGGGGTATCGAGTTCGGATTTTATCTTTCTGAATGTTTCCTATCCGTTGAAACAAGGAGCATACACAAAAAATCAGTCCTTTATGGCTGAGGAGAAGGTTTTAGTAGAGAGTACAACGAAAACCATCACAGTGAAAGCAGGCTCTTTCAGGAATGTCGTTATTCTCCGCTTCCCAGATGGCTCCAGAGTATATCTTGCAAAAGGGAACGGAGTTATTAAAAGTACAGATGGAAATGGAAAAATTACTATAGAACTGGCATCTGTAAAGCAGGAAAAATAGTACATCTATCGCGGCGCCGTGCTCTCCTGGGGCGGCGTTTTTCTGGTGATACTCCTAACCATTGATCAGTATATTTTATAACGTGATTGACATTTGACAGCGACAGTTGTTGCCATTCTTTTCGATGGTAACTTTCAGCCCGATGTTGTCTACGCGTGCAATACATACTACAAACAATTCATGGACAAAACAGTCGTGATTACAGGAGGCTTGAGGTGGCTAACCCATCTACGATTCTTGCCCACTCAATTAAGATGACCAGATACTCATTCCCACACAAATTGCCCCTTCCACTTAAACACACTTACATTTTTTCTATGCTGACTTAGTATTTATTCAATAACTTGTAAGGGATTCTTATGAGCACTTTTAAGCACAATTATTAATTTTACCCTCTTCTCCAGAGCATAATCTTTACAAAAATTTTGAAAGCGTAATATTTGAATTGAATAACATTAGACCGTTCGAACCATTGAGGGAACGTGTCAATAAAGTAATCCGAACATGTTCCAGAGCACATTACCGATGTTTTTCGCAAAAGGAATAAGATGGAATATATGAAGGGAATCTATTAGGTTAGACCTCTTTTTGGTCTATCGTCAAGTATTGGACAGGTCTGATGGAGTATTTCTTTAATTATGACAAAGGTTAATATTTCCATAGAAACTTGTCATTTGATTGTTACGCGGCCGTAGTTTTCTTTTGTTATTGTAGTTTGTAAGCAGATAGGGCACTGCTAAATTATCCAATTGAAAGCTTCATATTCAAAATGGACATTTTAAAAAACTAGCCCTAATTTTAAGCTCTTGATTAAAAGGAGGTAGATTGTACATAGCAATTTAAAAGAACAAGTTTAATAATTGAGCTTCAAAAAAACTTAAAACAGAAAGGTGTTTGATGAACTTTGGTTAAAGAAACTACACAAAAAGAGAAAAGCACGAACAAGAAAATCTTGCCATTCGTGATGTCAACCTCTATGTTAACAGCTGCTATCTTCGGTGCAGGCGGATCAGCTTTTGCAGCTGAAGAAGGCGAGGAAAAAGAATTTAAAAATCACGGTGCAGAAGTTTCATCTTTTGCAACTAGCACTCCGGGCTCACCTGAAAAAGGATCATTAATGCGTACAATTGCAAATAAAAATTTGCAGGAAAAAGCACAAAATGAAGATGATTCGGATGATTTTACAGATGAAGATGAAGCAACGGATGTAACGGTTGAGGAAGAAGATACAACGGATCTACCAGTAATTGATGATGAAGCAACAGAGGTGCCGGTTGAGGATGACGATGCAACAGATGCACCGGTTGATGAGGATGAAACAACGGATCTACCAGTAATCGAAGATGAGGCAACAGATGTGCCGGTTGAGGATGACGATGCAACGGATGCACCGGTTGATGAGGATGAAACAACGGATCTACCAGTAATTGAAAATGAAGTAACGGATGTGCCGGTTGAGGATGACGATGCAACGGATGCACCGGTTGATGAGGATGAAACAACGGATCTACCAGTAATCGAAAATGAAGTAACGGATGTGCCGGTTGAGGAAGATGATGCAACGGATGCACCGGTTGATGAGGATGAAACAACGGATCTACCAGTAATCGAAGATGAAGTAACGGATGTGCCGGTTGAGGAAGATGATGCAACGGATACACCGGTTGATGAGGATGAAACAACGGATCTACCAGTAATCGAAGATGAAGTAACAGATGTGCCGGTTGAGGAAGACGATGCAACAGATGCACCGGTTGATGAGGATGAAACAACGGATCTACCAGTAATCGAAGATGAGGCAACAGATGTGCCGGTTGAGGAAGACGATGCAACGGATACACCTATCATTGATGATGAGACAGCTGACGAAAATGAGATTGAAGAAGAACCTGCTGATGAGCCTGCTAGTGAAGATGAGGCAGCAAATGAAACTAATAAAACAGAAAGGCCAGCTGACGATAATATCAATGAAGATATTACGACAACTGACCAATCTACCGATAGCACTATTATAACAGATGAGCTAGTAAATGAATATAGGTCTGTCATACAAAACTATGTAAGTTTAATCGAGTATTATGATTTCCTAATCCAAGATCAACTTGAAATGATCTTACCAGAAGATGAAGATAATGATTTGCAGGAACCTGGCAATGCCGACGATACTTCGGAACAACCAGCTGATGAAAAAGACGAAGTTGAAGTACCTGCTGATGGCGAAGAGGCTACTGAACAACCAGCTGATGAAGAAGATGCTGTTGAAGTACCTGCCAATGACGAAGAGGCTACTGAACAACCAGCTGACGAAGAAGATGCTGTTGAAGTACCTGCCAATGACGAAGAGGCTACTGAACAACCAGCTGATGAAGAAGATGCTGTTGAAGTACCTGCCAATGACGAAGAGGCCACTGAACAACCAGCTGACGAAGAAGATGCTGTTGAAGTACCTGCCAATGACGAAGAGGCCACTGAACAACCAGCTGATGAAGAGGAAGAATCTGTTGAAGATGATAGACAATCAACAGTTTGGGACAAGTTGGTCGGCTATTACCAACAAGTCGTTATATCGTACAACTCCCTATTTAGCTTATTAAAAAAATAAATTAAATCTTCTTATACAATTGAATATGTAAACTACTTAACAGACAGTAATATTACTCTCTGCTTAAACCGTATGTTTTACGGTTAATCAAATTAATAATCGATTGAGCCCTTGAGAACTCTAGTAGGAGTTTTCAAGGGCTCTATGTGCTTTATTGAAATAACAGTATCCATACCTTGTTTTCAAATAAATATATCTGAATGGTCGTACACTTTGTTCACATCGACGCCTGGCGAAACCCTTTGTTCCTAAACTGCCGTGCTCTTTTAAGACAGTTAATTTAACACTGTTCTCTTTCGACAATAGAGCTTTCGAAACGTCTAGGTTGCACTCCGCTTCCAAGCTTCCTCCTTACTCTGCATTCACAATCTTAAAAACAGCCTTCTCAGCTGTAAGAAGTGCACCTTCCAAGTGCCCACCGAACCGTGGATCTGTCTCTGTCCCGGCAAAAACAATGCTTTTACCCCAAGCTCCTGCCTCTGGCGGTTGACCGTAATGCGGAAATTCCCGAAGTGGGATCCAGTCTTCCTCAACAGCCGTTTCGGAGTCTTCGGACCAGTCCTTAGAAAGGAAGGCACTTACATTCTGTGCCTCCGACCCAAAAAGTCTTACCAATTGGTCAATCGCCAATTCACGAATTTTTTCCTTGCCGAGTTGTTGGCGAACCTCCACTGGAATGCCTAGGAAGCCAAACAATGCACCGGACCCCGTTTCAGGGGAAGCATCGTGGATCTCTTGCAAGGGGCCGACCCGGCTCGATACGAATCCTGACAGACCAGAATCCCTCCAAAAAGGACGTTCATAAATCGCGACCACCTTGGCATGGCCAGCCATCCAAGTAGGTTTGTTCACCAGGTTAGTTGTTAGATCGGAAGGAAGGGCAGGAGTAAATTTAATGTGATGCCCGATTATCCGGGGCGGCAACGCCAAAATTACAGCACGGGCAGAAATTGTTATTATCGTTTCATCCGGTAGGGCAGCTTCAACCCTGACATCACCGTTTTTCTCTTGTCTGATTGATGTAACTCTCGTACCCAGCTCGATGACATCTGAAGGGATGGTTTCCGTTATCGCATCAACAAGGGCCTGCACTCCTCCTTTGAACCGGACCGACCTCGCGCTTGGATTTTTTGGTAATATATAACGCTTTGGTGTTTCGTTCGGAGATTGTTCTGAAAGCATAGCCCCTTCGGCATATTGTTCAAACGTTGCTATATTCAACTCTTTTACGAGATCATCGATTGTTTGTTCATACTGCGGCCAAAACCATGTTGGTCCAAGATCAAATTCTCCCAATTCGGGTCGACTCGTGTCAGAAACACTTAAAACCCTGCCACCAATCCGATCCCTTGCTTCCAAAAGCCTACATTTGACACCTTGTCTAGCCAGAAGGGATGCAGCCCTTAGACCACTCAATCCGGCTCCAATAATGACTATCGGGTTTTTCATATATCTTCCTCTTTCCAATCATAAATTTTATGCACGCGCCAATCTTTCAACTGTTTTAGGACCCTAATATTAAATTGAGTTTTCAGTCACTTGGATTTGACTCGGTTCCTTATGTTTGCCGATTCGGGCCCAAATAATAATTGGAATTAACAGTAAGGAGAATATCCCACAGGCAATTGATAGGATTCCATAGCTGAAATGCGCTACAACAAGACCGGATAATCCTCCTCCTATCGCTCCAGACAACGCAATTCCCACATCAACGGAGCCCTGCGTTTTCGCCCGAGTAGATGTCGATGTTGCGTCTACAAGAATCGCTGTTCCGCTAATCAACCCGAAATTCCAACCAAGCCCCAGCAATACAAGTGCTGTCACAAGTGCAACCATTGAATCAGCTGATCCCAAAGCAGCTACAATGCCAGATACAAGCAGTGTGACTGCAGAAGCAATTGCCATTACAGCACGTCCGATTTTATCGACAAGATAGCCCGTCACTAATGAAGGTAAAAACATGGCCCCTATATGAAATCCAATGACAAGCCCCACTGCTTGTAAAGTATGACCATAGTGTCCCATATGGATGGGGGTCATCGTCATAATGGCCGTCATCACAAATTGAGTGAACACCATCACTGCGGCTCCCGCAAAAACGCCCCGTTTATTCAGTAAGAACGTATCAGAATTTCCCGCCACTTGTAACTTACTGTCTGTTTTTTGTGCAGTGGCAATCGCTTTGGCGACAATCAAAGGATCTGGACGAAGTAAAATCAAGAGTACCAAACCGGCAAGTATGTAGGCAGAGGCAGCTAATAGAAACGGCCCTGCTAGAGCAGGAATTCCAATGGACGTAGCAAAATCGCCCATAACTCCTACCAAGTTGGGACCGGCGACAGCACCGAACGTGGTGGAAACCATGGCCATACTGACAGCCTGTGCCCTTTGCCTCGAGCCCGCCAAGTCAGCTCCTGCGTAGCGTGCTTGCAAGTTGGTTGCCGATCCGGCACCGTAGATTAGCAATGAACCAAATAGAAGGAAAATGTTATTTGTCAGTGCTGCAAAAACTACTCCAATCGCACCGAGACCGCCAGCCAAAAATCCTGAGGCAAGTCCGAAACGACGCCCGTATCGCTGGGAAAGACGCCCCACGAATAGTGCAGCCCCTGCTGACCCCAATGTAAATAATGCTGTTGGTATTCCCGTAACACTATCCGTACCCAGCATGTCTTGGGCAAGAAGTGCCCCTACCGTAATTCCCGCTGCAAGCCCTGCTCCTCCAAATATTTGGGAGAGGATCACAACGATTAATGTTTTTTTATATAATTGCTGTTGTTTTTCCGAGGAACCGATATAGCTCTGTATCAAAGCTGATTGGGCATCCCTCTTTTTCATGCGATTACGCATCATACGCTAGCACACCTTTCTGAAAGTTTCATTCTTTTATAGATTTCAACTATCGTAACACGAGAAAAAAAGCCATACAATGCTTTAATTGTATGGCGAACAATTTATAATGAAATTTCATAAAGCAAACGCTTTATTATTGTTAATCCTTGTTCTAGTTTCTCGACGGTTTCAGGTGCACATACAGCAATCCTTACCGCCCGCCCCGGGCAACTGTTACCAACGACAAAACGTTCTGCCGCATACACTTGTACTCCGTGCCGGGCAGCCAACGATTCAAATTCAGTCCCTTTCATCACGCCCGGTATTAACAACCAACGAAAGATTCCTGTCTCATCACCGAGACATGTAAAATCCGCCAGATATCGATCGACGACTTGATTTCTCCGAATGGCTTGCTCACGATGCCCCTCGATCAACGCTTCGAATTGATTGGAAACGATCAAGCGGGCACTCAGCTCCGCCAATAACGGAGACACCGATATATTTAAATTATACAAAGCTCTTGCGAGGCGCTCCTTGAATCGCTTCGGCACCGCGATATAGGCAAGTCGCAGTCCGGGCGCGATTGATTTTGATAAACTCGCAATATGGATGACCTGTTCCGGCGCAAAGGATGCGATCGCTGGGAACGGCTTCTCGTTGTGGAGATGATAGGTTGCATCTTCAATGATGAACTGATTATACGTTCGGGCGATTTCTGCAATCGCTTTTCGATTCTCAACAGACAAGCGTATAGTTGTTGGATTATGATAATCAGGAATCAAGTAGATGCCGCTAATATTATCATTTTTACAAGCCTCTTCCAAAGCACTTGGACTCATTTCTCCGTTTTCTCCTGGCCTGATCGGAACCAACTGCACGCGCAACATTGCCGCCACCGTTTTTAAGCCCGGATATGTATGTCGATCGACACCAATGCGATCCCCAGGTTTACAAAGGCTCGCCAATGTGGCAGCAATCGCGTTTTGGCCGCCCGTTGCAAACAAGATGCGATCAACCGAAGAGTCAAACCCGCCTCTTCGGATCAGCTTGACTGCAGCGTCTTTTTGCCAAACGCTTTCCCCTGCCCGCCCATAGCCAAACCATTTTTCATACTCTGTTTCTTGCAGCATGTTTTTCAGTTGATGCAACAGGGGCTCAAAAGACGCTTGATCCGGCAAAGTTGCTCCCATCTCAATCAAATGCTCCGGCTTCGAGTCTTCCAGTAAATACGCATTCGACAAGGCATCGTACGATACATAGGTACCACTTCCAACAGAGGCACTTATCAACCCATTGAGCACGCATACCTTAAACGCCTTTGAAATCGTACTCAAATTCACCTCCAAATAATCCGCCAATTCCCGCTGCGGAGGAAGTTTTGTACCAGGCAATAAAACTTCATTTACTATATCCTGTTTCAGCTGATCCGCAAGGACTTGATACATCGGCTTTTTCGTTTTATCTATAGAAGGCTTCCAGCTCATCGGATAGTCTTTAAATGAATTAGAAGGCATTTTTTCTTCACCCTTTTCTGCGATACTGTGATACTTACTGGTACTCCTTGGATTCATTATCGCATTAACCTGTCTGTAAGCAAAAGGTGTTGTTTTATCAACATAATCAATTGTCTAAGATATGAAAGATAGCAGTAAAACGGAAAAACCCCTTCCGAATCTGTAATCAGACTTGGAAGGGGTTTTGTTCACTTTATTACAACCGATGAGGAGAATTACATCATGCCTCCCATAAGTAGCCACTAAAGACCTTAACCATTTATAAGTCTTTTGAAGAAACTAATATATAGGCTGATAAAAGCAGTAGTAGTCTTAGGTCTAATACTTTTTGTCATTCATTTATTAAATTAATTAAATTTTTTAAAAGGATTTGGAGAATAAAAAAATTACACAGATTATTTTCTGTGTCATAAATGATTATTTAATCTCTTTACATTCTTAGTTGTGTGAGTGACTTGCACTCGACGACAAGATACTCGCTACATAAAAAGTGGTTGGCTTAAATAACCCCTAAGTGGATGGTCCTCAAAAATGCTTTATATTATAGAATTATAACATATAGAACGAGGAAATTTATTTCTAAAAAGGAGGAAGGCATGAAGTTAGCCCTTATTGTATCAATGATTTTCGTGGTCATTATTTTAGCTATCGGAGTAATCTTGACCATATCTGTTGCTAATTCTAGGAATGAAAATTACAATAGTGAAAAAAGTTTTTCCAGTTTGCTGTGGGTTTATGTTTTATCAATCCCATTTATTGTTATATTGACTCTTATAGCTATATTTATATTTTATTAACAACGGAGGACGGTTCGGGACCAGTGAAAAAGTACATGTTTTTTTTCGAGTCTCAGGAACCGTCTAAGTCCACTGATAAAGTTCGTATTTCAATGATACATTCTTTAGATTCTTCCTGTAGACTCTTTGACCGAGGGGTGGATTATTCACAATCGTCCGCTAAATTATGTTGTTGACGTAATAATACAACAATGACACAATTCTAGGAAATAAATGAGGTCACCGAAAAATCATTGGGAGTCTTTAAAATTTAAACTTTTTTCAAACACCACCCGAGAATAAAATACCATTATACTCCGTAACTTCTCAGCGCGTGGACAAACCTTGAAACGCCTTCTTGTATTGAGGCTCCGTTACCTTTTCCATAAGTAAATCGAACGTATCCATTTGTTGAACCCATTATTCTTCCAGGTACAAATGAAACGCCTTTTTTCATAGATTCTTCAAGTAACTTATATCCATCAATTTCGTGATTTATTTTACACCATAAATGAATTCCGCCTTGTGGCACTAAATATGTAACCTCATTTTCAGTTAAACTGTCCAACGCTGAAATTAACGCATTCCTACGCTCCCTCAGTTGAATCCTTAAATTTGAAATATGTTTGTCAAATTGAGGGGAATCTAAAAATTGATTCGCTATCCATTGAGGAAAAACACTATGACCAAAATCAATTTGCTGTTTGCCATCTGATAAACGCTGAATCACTTTTTCTGGTCCAATAATCCAACCAATGCGTAATCCTGATGCGACAATTTTTGATAAGGAACTAATGTATACAACATTTTCATTACCGTCCATTGACTTTAACGTAGGTCCAATGCGTCCGTCGAATGACGTCAAATTATAGGGATCATCCTCTATTATGGGAATACCGTACTTTGATGATAATTCCAATATTCTCTTTCGACGTTCCAGAGACATTTTTATACCAGTAGGATTTTGATAATCAGGATTTAAAAAGAGCATACGAATTCGATGTTTTCTTTGTAAAGCTACAATATCATCAGGATTTACGCCATATTGATCAACTGGGAGTAATAGCGTTCTAATACCAAACGATTGAAAGATCGGTAAAGAGTATGCGTAGGATGGATCTTCAATAGCTACTGTATCACCTGGTTTTAACAGGCATTGAACGATTAGATGTATTGCTTGCTGTGCACCGGACGTAATCAGTATGGAGTTTGGCTCAACATCCATATTTTTATAGGTTTTTACATGTTTACAAATTGTCTCCCGTAATCCCGCATCGCCTAAAGGATGATCGTAACCTAAATGCTCATCAAACGCATGATCTTTAAGAATCCTAGCGAATTGGGCGTTAGGTAGTAAATCTGCTGCAAGTTCCCCGCTTGATAGGTTAATCATTCCTGCTTGCTCAGTTTCATTACGAAGTTTCTGCACCAACGGAAGATTCGGATGAAATGAGCCATCCTCTACATATCTACCCCAATTGGGGACTCTTTTATGAGTCAGTCCCCATATATCCGTATTTATATAAGTGCCGCTTCCTTTTTTTCTGACAATTAATCCAATCGCCTCTAACTCATCATAAGCAGTCACCACTGTACTCCGATTTATCTGTAACTTTTTTGCCAACTCACGTTCAGATGGCAATGGCTGGTCCTGAGATAAATCTCCCGATATAATCCCATTCTCTATTTGTTCTGCAAGTTGCCTGTACATTGGCTTTTTTATTGAACGGTCTAGCATAAATCGCATTAAACTTCACCCTTTATTTGTAGTTTTTCAATATAACAAATTTCGTATTATGCCCGTAGTGAAATATTAAATGTTATTATCTCATCTCCTGACATCAGTATCCCTATAGAAGTGTTAAAGATGTCTTCGGCCATTATGTTAACAAAGTCATTTTTTGTTTCAATTCTATCATTTTACTTTTACAGCTATTCGCGCTCAAAATTTAAGCGATCGATACCAAGTATAGACTCAATTATCTATAAAGAAAAATTACATAAGAAAAGAATCGCCAGGTTAATTTTAATTACAAGCGGCATTGTCCTTTTAAATATTGGCGACTGTTGGCTTATCGGAAAGCGCAATTCATTTACCGAAACCAATTGTTTTTAGACGTAGAGGCTTAAGTACGCAGCTGCTGACGCTACTTTTAATTTAGACTCAATCTCTGTTTTCAAGAGATTCAGCAGCGTATTATCTCCCTTGTTATTAACCATCTTAAAGTTCATACATCTGCCCTCCTCTTTGCATAAAGTCTACTTTCCTAAATATGTAGTCCTACTACAATGATACTAGTGCAGACGGCTTGTCACAAGACAGTGACAGATACTTGGAAATGTTACTAGAAAAATGAATTTATCAAGATAAATAAACACTTATACAAAAATCAGGGTTTGATTTTCACTTGTCCGGAAGGCTATTCGTGTACAATTAAGCAATTTTCCAACCGTCTACAGCGCCTGCTAGCAAAAATATCTGACTTATGTAAGCACATCACACTCATCCCGGCATATACACGCTTCGTTGTTAATTGAAGCAAGTGTTAATATGAAAGTTATCTCCCATAGGCTCGGACATTCTTCAGTAGCGACGACGGACGAAATTTACGGACATCTAACAAGAGGATTAGAAAAAGAGGCCTCTCAAAAAATCAGTGAATTAATGAGAGACCTCTATATTTGGAGTGATTTTATCGGCGATTATGACCAATAAAATGACCACGGTTTGATGGTCAGTGCTCTAACCCTTGTCATATCAAGGGCTTGTTTCACTTACATCATGCCGCCCATTCAATTGCCACCATTAAGCATCTTCACAGAACTTCAAAAGTGCGTACCTAAAAGAATTTTGGTGAGTTTTATTGCACACTTCATAACCGGATAGCAAAACATTGTTGCCGGATTGTTGCCCAACAATCGAGAAAAAGTTCTACTAAAACTACTTATTTATTTTGAATCATACAGTTTCTATAGTATAAAGACTATGAGCTTTAATCTGTCAAGGCAACTACACATGTAAACTGCCTTACTACTCATCACGAATGGCTAAATTATGCCCCCTTCAAACTTTAGATATATCAGTTTATATTTGTTCTAAAACCTACAATGTAGTTTAATACTAATTTAACACCAACTGTCTAAATAACGCCATTCCATTTTAGTGATTCAACAATTTATAAATAGGGTGTGGGAATAACTTCATAAGCTAACTCACCAATTCCAAGAACATTATTAAATACCATTCTAGTTAAAACTGATTCTGTCTCTGAAACAATATATGGCTTAACTCTCCAATTATCTATTATTGCTTTTTCTCCCATCTTTTCGATATCACAAATAATCTTTTCACTTAAATTAAATGCATCTTTATTTCTTTTATCTATACGAGCGGTTACTTTAAATATAAAATTATAAATTTGCCTTATTGAAAAGTAATCTAATAAGTGGTCGAATACACGGTAAAACTTTTCCTTTGGTTCATAGCTAATGCCAGCTTCTTTTAAGCGACGATATAATAAAGACGTAACCTCATCAATCGCCACGTTCTTCCATATCATGTGACAGAATTTTTTATCTTCCAAGAATTCTTCCGCTTTCGGATAAATGAGCCTCTGAATAAAGTAATAGTAATTTTCATCATATGGATTAATATTTATTTTATACTTCATCGTCGTTATATCATATTCAACTTTATCTCCTTCTATAATAGTAAAATTTTCAATAGGAACACTCGAACTTGGCAAGATTAATCTTTCAACTATTAAATAGTTGACAATAGACCAAAATAGCATATCGGATGGGGCAGGCCGTTGTTTTATATAGCTGAAATTTAGTTCTCGCGTTCCTTCTATATAGCACACCTTCACTATTAAACCTAAGAACAATTTCTGCTTCAGATCCAACTTTTTTTCTTCTATTTTATTTGCTAAAGATCTGTGTTCAACAACCAATCTTTCTTTTTTCTCTTTTCTCTCTTGATTGCGACGTATTTTTTCAATTAACTCCTTTTCTTCTTCTTTTTTTATTGTCTCTTGGTGTAAACGCTTCTTCTCTTTTTCAGTTTCTCGCCGATCTAAACACATAACATTTTCACATTTACAGTTTAAATAATCCTCATTATGCAAGCAGTGTTCACATATTATATTCGTAACAATCAAACCGTAGAAATTCTCTCCGTATTTATCTCTTTCAGGCATGATCATCCATTTTTTTTTATTACAAATGGAACATTGATTAAAAGATACCTTTGGAAGAACTTCTGATAATTTACTAAACGATGTAATTTTGAATTCTTCTTTTATGCTTTCTTCATCTAAATTATTGATATAATAGTCCAGCAACATTTTTCTGAGTTCCTCTTCTGTTAAATGTTTCAATTGATCACTTAGACTTGTGCAATTAATTTTCATCCTATTTAAGTTCATTCCTTTATCCTCCAGAAAAAATTTGTAATTAACTTACCTTCATCTAAATGGATAACTTTGTCAAATACTGGTTATCATCCTTGTTATAGCAAGTGAAATAGAATATTGTAAAGTAGCAGGCGTAGTTAAACGGATGTGCAACAGCACTGATGTCGAGCAAATTAATTAAATAAAACTATATACCATTCAACAAAACGCAATCTAGTACTGTTGAATTTAACTTTAAACGATTACTCCAAATAAGTTATGAAAAAGTTTAAAAATTATCTCTAATAGTTGCATTGAAGAAAATTTCAAAAAGGATATTTTGGACTGTTTCAAAGAACAACATAAAGAATATATCTTGTATTGTATTAATAACGAACAATTAAAGAAACAAAACCTTATTGAAATAGACTGAATGTCCTTCTGTTAAATTTTAGATCCTTTTTCAGCTTTAAGTAACTAGTATCTTCTGGTATAATAGAAATCAAAGAGTATTTTTGATCAAACACATTTTGTGAGTGTCCTAACCAATTAATCTGCTTTGCAGGACTCTTGTTGGAGTATAAAGATCATCCCACTATAAGTGTGTCCAAATGAATAGTGTAATTCAGAGTTATGAGCTTAGCGTACTTTCGCCAAGCTCTTTTTTGTTTTAATTTTTATTTTATTTCAAATCATAGGGGGTACTTTTTCATGGCATATGCATTTGGCTATTCACTCAGTCCAAAAACAGAACGACTATTAACACTTTTATTATCGTATCGTGGTATGACCGCACGGCAGTTAGCTGATATTTTTTATAAAACACACCAAATTAGTCTATCACAGGAAAAATCTATTTATAATGATCTGGCTAAACTAAAAAAACAGGGGTTAGTTAAATCTATGCGTTTACAACAAAGCGTTTCTAAAGGATCGCTATATTATTTAACTCCATCGGGATATGATTTCACAAAAGATTTACTAAATGTACATCAAGGGCAAAAAGCTACAGGTTGGATGCCACCAGATTATGGAGTGTACGATGTGGCAGATTTATCATACGAACTATATTTGCCTCCTTTAAAACAGACGGCTCATCATTTAATGCTAATTGATTTTTTTATTGAACTTCATGCCTCTAGTGATGAGCTGTGGGAAGTGCTTCCTCATCGTCACAATCTATATGCAGCAAGAAAATATAAGACTGAAAAAGGTGAACAACAATATCGACCTGATGCTGAAATTTTGATAAATGGTGAGCTTTTCACAGTAGAAATCGACCGCGCAACAGAATCACATGAGCAACTTTTACAAAAGTTCCGTACTTATAAAAATTACTTAGATAGTCATGCTAACGATTCGAGCAAGGATCAATTGGCAGGTATCCTATTTGTTGTAGAATCACGTAGAAGAGATCAAGGTATCCGGAGACGCTGGCATAATATTTTGTCTGCTTTTTTTAAAGTCTTGTTTGCATATAGTAATAAAGTAAATCTGATTCTGACTACTATGGACCAGGTATCAGACACTCTTCATTTTGAACAACAACGTACTTCATATAAGACCCAAATTGAAAAGCTTTTAGGCGATTACCTTCCAGATAATCAAGAAGCTTATATGCTTTCTCCGCAGTCGTTTAATGATGCTCTAATAGCTTGCGTTCCTATTTCACATTCTAAATACAGATTATTGTTTTGTGAAGTAGCACATGAATTCGAGAGTGCTATTTATATAAAATACATCCAATTTCAAAAAAATCAGTTACCAACGTATAAAACGAAAAGCCCCTTGCCGAATCGGGATAATTTAAAATACGTTGATCATTTGAATGTGATTTTCTATGCACAATACAAACCGGTTATCATGGATTCATTTATTAATTATAAAATAAATCCGCAGTTCGAAGATTTATTGTCCTTGTTGTCAAGGAATCTCAATTTTCATAGCTTTAACCCAGTGCTCAATATGCCAGTTAACTATTAAATACCTATTAGGGCTGTCCTAAAAGTTAAAATCACTTTCAGGACAGCTTTTACAAATAAAATTAAATCTTTTCATCACAGCAACTCAACAATCTCTTCTGCTACTTACCACAAAAACCGACTCTATTAGCAAACCAAATTATTTGTACCCCCCCCACTTATCAGTAACTCTTATGGAAATGCTAGTTACTCTAATGATTACTTAGTAACCGACATTTCTACACAAGTGACACATTGATAAATCCCGAGTGGCCTGCTTTTTTACGGTCATCATCTTTTTCGCCAAACACCCCGAGAATATCCCCTCATTTCGATTCAAGATATAGATCCTAAAGTGATTTTCAGGAATCATTCTCGGTCATCTTGCAAGGCGTTAATAGGCAGGCTAAAAAGTCACCAATTATATATGTCTATCATGCCCTTTCAGCTTTTTGCTTTTTTGCTTTTTGCATAATTAACAATGATTAAAAGTTTCACCTGTATTACCCTCTATTCAATCAAATAGACAAGTGTGATTTAGTTTGATATTGTATTTATAGATCGATTCAAAGGCGATCAGCTACGGCAGAGTAAACCGCTTTTTGCTTAGAGGCTCAAAGGCGGTTTATTTTTAATTATAATTAGTTCTTAGAAAGTAATGAATTCAAACACAATTATATATATAAAATAAAGTAAGCCATCTGATTTTTTTATTAACGGGTTCGGTTGATGGGGAGAAAAACGACAATAATAAGTCAAATAACAACCGATTTAACGCATTTTTTATACATGAGGTACATGAGTTAACAATAGAAAAAGCAAGAAAAAACGTACAGATTATTACGTCTGTGCGTTTTTTCAATTACTTTATTTTATAATATGGAATTTCATTTCGCTCATTCTACAATCGCATCCGAGTGAAAAATACCCAACGTTCCGAACTGACGCGTTCAGGAGGGCGTGCAGTGATCATCCCACAGTCACCGTTTTGCACTCCAATCAACTTATTGTCTGCAAATAATTTTTATTCAAAAATCGTCACCGATTCCAGTACCAAACATTATAGCATCCAAGTACTAAGGAAAGTACTCACGATATACTAAAATAAAGCGATGCATAATGTGCTCTGTTAGAGAAATCGCTAAGTTATTATTCCAAATAAAAGATTGCCGCAAGAAAAACCCTATATCATGCTTATTGCACCACCACTCCACTATTAACAGTTACAGGCTGCTCTTTAATTAATGTTGTAAGTATTACACCTACCATTAGTAAACCTGCTCCTAACCAAAAAGCGATTGAATAATCACCTGTCAGTTGTCGAAGATAGCCACCAAGAAATACACCCAACGCTGCAAACACTTGATGGATAAACCAACTAAACCCTAGAATACTTCCCATTGCATTTTTGCCGAATTTATCACCAATGATTCCCGTTACAAGTGGAATGATTGGCATCGAAGAAATACCATACACTACTGCAAATAAGTACAATTGCCAAACTCCTGGTGATACAGCAATCCATATAAAAGCGAGCAACCTAATAATATATAGAATAATAAGCAAGTTCTTTTTCCCAATTGCATGTGTTAATTGTCCAGTAATCCACATCGCACACGCACTAGCCAAGGCTGCAATACCTAAAAGTTGACCACCAAGGGATTTCCCCCCTCCTAAATCAACCGCAAAATTGGGAAGATGCATGGCTACTAAGTATAAGGTAAAACCACATGTAGCAAATCCTAGCGTGGCAATCCAAAACTCCCGATTTTTTAGTGCCTCGGATAGTGAAACACTTTTTACTATTGAAAATGAAGAAACAGTGTCAGCATCAGGCATTTGACCAACATCTACAGGATTATCTTTTACTACAATTAAAATAAAAGGAACCACTATTAAAAGCATGATTAATCCTAGAACCACAAATGCAATTCGAAAACTGGAGCTCGCAATTAAAAAACCAGTTAACGGAAGTAATATAAGTTGACCGATGTTCATTCCCATGGAACTTCTCGAAAGCATTTTAGCCCTTTTCTTCACATACCATCTCGATACAAGTACAGAGTTCGCCATGGAACCACAGCCAGCAAAACCAATAGCAGTGAGCACGCCATAGTAAAGAAAGAATTGCCATAACTCCGTTATAGTAGCTGAAAGAATAAATGCAATCCCCATTAAAGCAGCACTACTGGAAATAATATACTTAGGACCAAACTGATCAATTAATTTCCCCATAACTGGCTGAAAAACTCCCCAAGTAATCATATTCAATGATACTGCCAAGCTTAGGATTGTTAAATCCCATCCGAACGTATCATTTAGTGGAGCAAAAAATTGTCCTGCTGTTAAGTTCAATCCAAACGCACCCATCAACGTTAAAAACGTTACCATAATTACTTTGGGACCTAAAAACTTTTTCCTCATAAAATATGCCTCCTTTATTATTAACCCCTAAAGTTCATATCTAATGGTTAATAATGTACACTCTTCAAATTAACCTGTCAAGTGTGTTATGATAGGTTAAAATGAAACTCAAGGTGATTTACATGGCGACTGAAATAATTTTCCCACTCCTATCAGGCAATACTTCAATGGATTTGGTTAACACAGAAGTTGTTAGTCATGGAACCCGACATGATTTATTAACAAGTAAAGAACATGTCCTAGCTTGGTTTAACACCATAAAGAAGGAGGGCAATATATCTAGGGATCAGTTTAATATGGATATAGAACTTTGGGCGAATGATGCATTACCTCTTTTACGTGAATTGCGTTCATTTCTACGCGATGGATACGAAAAGAGTGCAGACGGAAAGGAACTTACTCCGGACTGGAATACACATTTGGAATTACTAATAAAACGAGCTCCTTTTATGTATCAATTGAAGAATGATCAGTTAATCCCTATTCCAATAGGGGAACCCGACGACGCTCTAATTTCAATAATTGCATTAGACGCTTTAAAAATTTTATCTTCTAACCAATTAAGCAAAATTCATAGGTGTGCTAATCCTGAATGCGTTTTATTATTTATTGATACACACGGAAGACGCAAATGGTGTTCAATGAAAATATGTGGTAATAGAAGTAAAGTGACACGTCATCAACAACTAAAGATTAAATAAAATAATGAGTTCTATCTTCGTAAACATAAAAACACGAGGGAGTGAATAATCCACCCTCCCTCGTGTTTAATGTTGATTACTAATAAAAATCAATTTTAAAAAGCTTAATGACTCAATTGCTTAATAAACGCAATCACTTATAAAGCAATAGAGCCCGTTAGTTGAGTTTATTGACAAACAACTACATCGTTCTCTTTAACTTTAATTGCTTGTGTATTTGAGATGGGTAAAAGGTTTAACGTGGAATTATATTGAGTTATTGTAGCCGTTGCCGAATCCTTAAATGGTTCATTACTATAGTGAGGAACTGGGTAAAATTCCACTAAGTTTAAACCTTCAAATGTCTTCAAATTTGTAGCTTTTTCTTTATTGTCCATAAATCTTACATACTCTATATTAGGAGAAGTTACTATAGCTCCTGCTGATTCACCAATATACAATTTCCCCGAATTAACTTGTTCTTTTATTATCTTATCTGCTCCTGATCTTCTCAGTTCTTGCAACAAGAAAAAAGTATTTCCTCCTGATATGTAGATAAAATCATTTCGTTCTAACTTTTCTTTAATCTCTTTTGGCGATGCTGCAGCGACATCAAGTTCTTCAAGAACCACGCCCAGCTTTTTGAATTCTTTTTTTGCTGTATGAACATAGTGAACTACCTCTTCCGGAATACTCGCAGTAGGAATAGACGTTAAAGTTTTCCCGTTTAAGTCCTCATCAACAAATTCCCTAAAAAGATCAACGACATCTTTAAACGAAGATGCTAAAAACATTTTAAGCATATTAATTCTCCTTTTTTCCTTTTCGCTTTTATGCAATTATGAAAATCCTTTTAACGCAATAATCTGGCCCTATTCCTGCATAATGCTGTGCGATTATTGCGCCGGTTAATTGAAAATAAATTATATTATTCCATCGAAACTATCGGCAAACTGTTCTTCTGAAATTACCCGTAAACCGTTTCTTTTTAATAGGGCACTTGTAACTCCATTCCCAGCAATTTTCTCCCCTATAAATTCCCCATTGTAAATCATTGAACTTCCACAAGATGGACTATATTCTTTAAATACAACTACTGTTGCATTAACCTCTTTAGCCCTTTCTAAAGTAATATAAGCCCCTTTTATATATAGTTCCGTAACGTCCTTACCTGATTTCTCAATTACCTTAGCTTTCCCATCCAATACATCTTCCCCATTGCCGCCTATAATTTCAGCAGGCTCTCTGGGAGTTGAAAAGCCACCAAGCAATTCTGGACATACGGGTATTGCTTTATGCTCTTTTATTAATTTACTAATCTTATGATCTAAACTATGCGTACCGTTATATCTTACCTTTAACCCGGCTAAACAGGAACTCACTAATATCATTACTATCACCCCAAATCCGCATATTTTCATTAGCGACTAACCAGCATTAAAAAAGTAAATTGGGCACCATTTATTAAAGAATAGCGCCCGATTATTGAACTGTCGGGGTAGCTACATGTTCCACTTTATACTGTCTGGGTCCTCAAAATGAACAGCCCCAATAACAATCAAACTAGTATACTAGACAGCCTCTTAAGAAGAGTATTTGTTTGGTGCATCCCATTTAAAGTAGATAGACGGACTATTTATTCAATTCCCTTTTTTCGTTTATAAGTTCTTGAAACTCTTTTTCTAATGTTTCCGATGGTTCAATACTTAAACGACTAAGCACCTCAGAAATTTTTGTTTCAAGGAGCAAATTCTCATCTTGATCTATATCTCGATCCTTTTGTAATTGACTGTATTTGTATTGTTTATAAGTTCCTTCAAATAAATATATGTTCTCATCTCGGATTTCTAAAATACGTGTTGCAATACTTTTTATAAATTGACGATCATGGGAAACAAAGATGACGCTACCTTCATACTCTTTCAATAGTTTCTCTAATGCTTCAAGTGCCACCATGTCAAGGAAATTCGTAGGCTCATCTAAAATAAGAGTATTAATATCACTCACAAATAATTTTGTTAGTGCAACTTTAACTCTTTCTCCCCCACTCAAAACACTTACAGGCTTATACACATCCTCATTGAAGAACTGCATTCTTGCAAGCACCGTTCGAATAAGTGTTTCATTCTGCTTTGATGAAGTTTGGACATTTTCTAAAATAGATTTATCGGGGTTCAATATATTTAAGTTTTGACTAAAGTAACCTATTTTTACTGAGGGTGAAATGGTAATACCTGTTTCTTGATTGATAATCTTTTTAACCAGCGTTGTTTTCCCACTACCATTCGGACCAATCACCGCTAATTTATCACCACCATAAATATGGAAGTTCATCTTATCCCAAAGGATACGATCCCCGATATAACCATCTAAATCTTCTCCTCGTAGGATAATACGATTTCTAAAAATATCTTCATTCGGTAAATTCATCTTAATGGATGGAGAATCTTTAACTTTTTCAACTTTTTTAAGACTGTTCAATCTTGTTTCCAGTGCTGTTGCAGTTTTTTGTAATTTTTTTTGTTTTTTCGCATAGTATGGCTTTGCTCCTTTAATTCTAGCTTCAGAACTACTCAGATGTTTAGGCTTCTTAGTGGCTCGATGTGCTTTTTCCTCTTTTAACTTAATAGCTTCTTTTAGATCTTTCTTTTCTTTCTCATACTGTTCATAGGCTAATTGTTCTTGACGGTTTTCAATATCCTTCTGTTGACTATAATCGCTATAGTTACCTTTATATTCTGTTATGCTTCCCTCATTAATTTCCCAAATAGTTGAACACAAAGCATCTAAAAACATACGGTCATGCGAGACAATTACAATTGCACCTTGCCAGTTTTCAAACTTTTTTTCTACCCATTCAATGTGATCTGTATCAAGATTGGTAGTTGGTTCGTCTGCAAGTAAAAGATCCGGATTATTATTTAATATTTGTTGAATATAATCTTGGGTGACTTCACCACCACTTTTTGTCGTATCTGTACACTTCAACTGAGGCAATAGTTCACTTTGTGTATGAAGGATAATATCTCCTTCGTCAGGTATTATCTTTTTTGATATAATATTTAATAATGTTGTTTTTCCGCTTCCATTTGGACCTACCAAACCAATTCGATCATTTTGATGAATACTTAAGTCATTTATATTTAATAGTAAACGATCCTGTACGTAGTGTTTTATATGGTTTGCTTCTAGTAATAACATATAAACATCCCCTTTATCTAAATTTAGGGGATACAAAAATACCCCCTATCTTCACTCAGAATAGGAGGCATAAATCATATAGGTGTACACCAAAAGAAACCTTCCTTTTAGGTCCAACTATAGAACTCCAATCCTATTCTGAAAATAGACAATAAAAGGCTACAAAAATAAAGCAGATATATTCTGCTAAATTGGCCTCAATTGTTTGTTTTCGTAAATAGGATTAGTAATTCATGTAGTTGGGTCACCCTTCCTTTTAATAAATTACTTCAATATTACAATTATATAGTCATAATTGTCAATGGTTATGCCAATAGAACCAACTTTTCAAATCGGCTCGTTACTGAAAAGGAGACAAATTCTTCTTCAAGAATCGCGCACGTTAGTTGAACAAGGGTGCCAATATATTGACTAATTTACTAATTTCCTTTGGCTTTTAATACTTTAATTTCATAAGAGTCAATATTAGATACAGAATTTAGTTCCTTAGAATGTAGGATTTCATTCACTGTCTCTTCAATTTCCATTGCTAACTATGTGCATCTTTATCTGAACCTTTTATTGAAGTTTGAATGATAATGGGTTTTTGATACTCAGTATTATATTTCCGAATACATGTTTATATCTATGTCGACAACGGATTTAATTACATTTTTTCGCAATGGACTCAATATCCTTTTTTACTGAATTAAAATATTCTTTATTCTCTTTAACTTTTACCTTCAATTCTATCTCCAAGTTCGAAATTACTGTAAATTCCAAATTCCTATATTTCTCATAATTTTTTCAGTTACCGTAATCAATGTAGAAAATTGTAATTCTCGTTCTTTAGTAGATAACGGTTCTGGTTCATCCTTATTCGCAACGGGAGTATCAACTTCTGAATGCTTATTTAACAGGCTAAATGATGCTATTCCCACTATAAGTATTCCATTAATAATCAATATCCTTTTTAACATATAATCCCTCCTGTTAAGAAGGTAAGGGTGTGCCTCTGCATCTTATTAATTTAGTTTCGTATATTTTAAACTTAAAAAGCCAACAATGGAATTAATATCGAATTTTACCGTTCTTCCAAAAATGCTTTTTAACATTTAGAAGTGAGGAATGTACATGTTTTGGAAAAAACAATCAGATGAAAATAAGCCTGTTTCTCAATCAAACGCAGAATCAGAAATATCAATAGAGACTCTAAAAAAAGCCCTCGTTCAAATGGATGATGCGGAATTTGTGGAAATCAACATTTCTGAAAATCAAAATGTTGATCTTATCTACGTAAGAACTCTGATTGACCAAGAAAGATTAAATGAAAGCATTCTAAAACCTTTATCTAACTGTTCCAAACAATCCATTCAGGAATGCAATGTTCACTCAACAATAAACTCCATTTCCACTTTTAATGAGGCAAAAAAGCAGCTGTTTAAAGGATCTGTTTTGTTATTTGACTCTTCGTCAAACCTTTGGTTCGCTATCCCTTTAGAAAATCCACTTGGACGTGCAATTGAACCATCCGATACTGAAACCATCCTTTTAGGAGCAAAAGACAGCTTTAGTGAACAGCTAGAACAAAATATTACGCTCATTCGTAGACGACTTCCAACACCTGATCTGAAAACAGAGAAGTTCACCGTTGGTTCTTTAGGTGAGACAAATGTTGTCTTATTGTACATAGAAGGGCTGACCAATCCAGAATTTGTTTCAACCGCCAAAAAAAAGATCTCGGAAATTAATTATGATCTCTTCGTTGATTCTTCTCAAGTAGCGGCATTCATGGAGGAACATAAAAACAGTATTTTTCCTCAGTTTCAGCAAACTGACCGACCTGATGATGTTGCTAATTCTCTGGGATTAGGAAAAATTACGATTCTGGTAGACAATACACCTTTTGCTCTCGTTGCCCCAATTACTATTTTTCATTTGTTCCAATCACCAGAGGATTATATTAATCGATGGGTAGTTGCCAGTTTTTTGCGCATCATCCGATATGTAAGTTTTATTCTGTCTATCACATTGATCCCATTCTACGTGGCATTAACAACTCATCACTATCAAATGATTCCTTTGCAAACACTTTTCGTCTTGGTGGAGTCAAGGAGCAAGCTTCCGTTCACTCCTTTTTGGGAAGCATTTATCATGTTGATTTTTATTGAAATTATAAAAGAAGCAAGTTTAAGGATGCCAACAAAGACTGGTCAAACGCTTGGGGTTATTGGGGGCATCGTAATTGGTCAAGCTGCAGTTGAGGCTGGTATGGCAAGTCAGGTGTTAATTGTCATGGTAGGGATTTCAACTATCGGATCCTTTCTTTTTCCTAATTACCTTGTGACAAAGGCGAATTCATTGATTCAATTCATTCTTCTTGTATTTTCTTCGTTTCTTGGGATATTAGGGATTGTTCTGGCAATGATTATCGTTTTAGCCCACCTTAATGGCTTGTCTTCACTCAAGCAGCCATATTTATCCCCTGTTGCCCCTTTCTACGGAAAAGATTGGCTTGACCTATTCATTCGAGGGCCTTTAACCAAAATGAAGGAGCGTCCAGAACATCTTAAACCGCTGAAGATGAAGAGATATCAAACTAGGAGATGAACTGATGGAAGCCCTTCAATTATTTAATAAGAATGAAACCTATAATGGGTTCTATGTCATGTTGATGGTAAATCGCTTCCAAATGCTTTACTTTTTTTTGATTATGCCAAGGTTTTTGATCCATCCATATATGATTTGGGTGATTATAGCGGTCGGCATATTGTCTCAACTAAACATCCTTCTTTTATCCAAATGGTTTTCAACCCGGATTTCTAGCGAAGGATACAACGGATTTGTCCGATTATTCGGAAGAAAACTTGTACGTCTCCTCTCATTCATCGGGTTGTTCTTTATCCTACTTAAAATTTTCGTGATTATGTTAGGATTCTCGGAAATGGTGCAAATATTTATATTTCCAGCTACAGATTCAAATTGGCTTATCTTTTTTATTCTGTTGTCTTGTTTGTATGTAGCATGGAAGGGCGTTGAAAAAACTATACGTTTTGTCGTGATTTCATTTTTGTTTACATTTTGGATGATCTTATTCTTTGCTTTTTTCTTCTTTCCTCCAATAGCTCAACTCAGTGATTTGTATCCGATTATTCCAATGGAATTAAGTGGGGATTCCTGGAAAGGAATATTTTTAATTTTATCTTCATTTTCAGGGCCTGAATTTCTGGTATTTTTGGGACCGTGGTTTAAAACAAATAATAAGACATTTCGCTATTTGTCTTATGGCAATGCTCTAACCGTTATAGAGTATGTATTCTTATATACGGCGTCCTTATTCTATTTCGGTTCCAATTATTTAAGCAAAAGTCAATTTCCAATTGTCACTATGACCCGTTATTTTCAAAATCCAGTAATTGAACGTATTGATATGGTCATGCTTTCTTTGGAATTATTTAACATCGTCTTTGCGGTTTCAATTTTTCTACTGTTGTTTTATGGAGCATCTAAAATAGCTAATGGAAAAATGGAGAGACCATCCAGTCGAGTAGGCTTTTTATTCAGTGTATTCATTATTTTAACTGGAATGATTCTTGTGAATGAATGGATTTGGAAGTCAGATGAAAAGCAGGTCATTTTACTTAATCTTCAAATTTTAGCAGGAAGCTTAAGTTACTTAGTGGTTCCAATTACTATTATCGTAATGATGAAGATAAAGGGGGTTAATAAACATGAGACTACGAAAGAAGATGGATAAAAAATTGTCAATCATATTTATGGCATTATGGTTAACTGGATGTGCCCCTTTTACTGAAAATAATATTATTGAAGAGCTTAGTCCAGTCACATTTTTATCACTTAGTAAAGGGGATGAAGGTAAAATAAAAATCAGTACGATTTTGCCTTCGCTAAGCAAAGAAAAAAAGAGTGTAATGACGGAAGAAGTAAGCTTAATAAAGGAGGGATTAAGGAATTTTAATATAAACTTCTACCAGGAAACAAAAACTGGGCAAATGCGAATGCTGATAATTAATGAAGACCTCGCAAGAAACGAGGGGATTATGTCCATTATTAATGTGTTATTGACTGATCCGGATATTTCTTTGAGAATCTATTTAGTTATCGTAAAAGGAAATTTTGAGGAATATTTGGAAAATCAATTGGACGAACAAGACAATCTTGATTACTCTTTTTACCGAATGCTGAAGCACTATGAGGAAGAAAATCAGGGGGAATTTAGTGTCGTTAATCTATATGAATTTAAAAAATTGTTATATACTCCTTATTCAGATCCTTTCTTACCTGTATTCAAAATAGAAAATGACGCTATCAGCTATGAAGGTACAGCCCTGTTTCAAAATGATAAATTAGTTGAAATAATAACAACTTTCGATGATCGTATCTTCCAGCTGTTACACAACAATCACTACTTAGCAGTTTTACCGATCCCAGAATTAAAAGTTGTTCTAGGTCATGTTAGGTCTAAAACGAAAGTGGATATCAATAAAAGCTTGTCTACAATGACCTATACAGTGAGGATAGACTCAAGAATTGAAGAATACCGGGGAGAAAAGCGATTATTTGACCCAAAGAATTTAGAAGATTTGAAAAAAGATATCCAATCCTATTTTGAAAAACAAACACAAGAACTAGTAAAAAAGATGCAAGAATTGAATGTAGATCCATTACAGCTAGGCATTCATACATTAAAACCATTCTCAAAACCAATGGATGAAAAAAAATGGATTGAACTTTTCGAGAAGATGGACATTAAGATTGATTATCAGATTAATATTAAGCCTTTGACGGATTCAAACGCAAAAAGTTAATTACATTAATAGCAAAAAACGCACTCACGTGTATGGTAAAGTCTTTTTAAAAAACTACAGATTGCTTATTAGAGAATAAAAAAAGCGATTTAAATCCCACCGTAAAACCCAATAGAAAATACTATAAATGAAAAATCATTTTCGGTAAAGATTTGAGAAGGACCTTCAACTATAAGATTCTCTTTTACTGCACGTATTTTAAATTCGGCAGAGTTGAAAGAAATGACGATCAAATAAGTCACGTCAAATACCTATGTATACATCATAGCTGCTAGTTGTCCTGTAGAGGATGATCAGAGTGAAACTCTGATTAATCCTCTACAGGAGAGCAAGCGAAGCGCGGTAGGAAAGATGAACAACATCTAATCTAGGAAAAGAGCAATATGCGACAACTATCTTGACAAACACCGAAAGTATCAACAGTAAGGAATTTTCTATATTGTAATAAAAAAGTAGATGCTTACCTTTAATTTTTATTACAATATTTCACTATGTCTTCTAAATTTTAACCTATAAATGCAATTTTCTTTAAAGGCATTGCTCCACAATCTGGCCCGTTTGCGTAAGATACCTCTTACTGAATATTCACTACTTCATATAAATAATTATAGCATAAGCAATTTTATATTCTATTTTTCTATCATTGTCTTTAACATAAAAACTGATGTGAATTACTCCCATTTGAAGATACATTTTTACAGATAGAAAGGGAAAGAAGATTACGATCAAAGCCTATCTTCTTCCCCTTTTACTCAAATAGTTTCCAATAAGCTGCGATATGTTGTAACCGTCATCCATTTAAGATTCGACTTTTAGTACCTTATAGCGCAAACTTTTGAATGTATTATCTTTTCTAGCAAATCTACTTTCATTTCTTCTTCGAATATAACTTAATTACTGATGTGCTACGTCAAAGGTCATTTTATATAAGAATTCTTTTTAAAAACTCAATCATATTTTTTCAATCGAATAATTGCAGATTCGGGAACCCACCCTTGCAAATATGTTTCATTGATTTTCACTTCTACTTTTCTCCAATTATTTTTTCTATCTAACATTAAAACCAAGGTTTTCTGTTCTACAAAACCATCAGTGACGACTGGGGCTGTCTTAGATTTTCCGTCCCGCAAGTAAGTATTAGTTCTGGTGAAACCAATAGGATGAAATGTATTCAATTTCTCTACATTTCTGAGGTTTTTATATAGTTTGTAGGTTAAGACACTTGTCTCTAAATACGTTTCTATACTCTCCATAGTTTTACGTTCTTGTTGAATTTGATGGTCATCGAGAATAAGCAGGATATTTACAATATGAGTAAATGCGGTAAAAACAATAGTCGTAACTAAAGCTGAAGCCCAGAATCTACCTTTTATTTTTTGTATAGTATCTTTAAGGTTAATTGAACCCGTTAACCAATTTTCTAAGCTCTGTGCAATAAATTGAATTTCTTCTTCTGAATAAGTGACGAAGTCTGTTTGGTCAATAGTGTCTACTTCATCTTGAATTTCATTTACGAATTCATCTACCACTTTTAAAGATTCTGATAATGTGAATTCTTCTTTTGGTATCTCCGAATCTAAAATCGAACTTTGATAAGTATTAATCATGTCGTCAAATAGAGAAGCTTTGAGACCGAGGTTTGCAGCCTTGAGCATCGCCGTCCTAAGACCAGCTACATCGATGGCCAATCTGGCAACCGATGCAGAGAGTCCTGACACCCCAACCATTTGAGAAGGTGTGATGCCCAGATTCGTTGCCTTGAGTATCGCTGAGCGAAGGCCAGCTACGTCGATGGCCGATTTAGCAACAGACGAAGGGAGTCCAGACAGTCCAGCCATTTGAGAAGGCGTGATGCCCAGATTCGTTGCCTTGAGTACCGCCGAGCGAAGGCCAGCTACATCGATGGCCGATTTAGCAACAGATGAAGGGAGTCCAGACAGTCCAGCCATTTGAGAAGGCGTGATGCCCAGATTCGTTGCTTTGAGTACCGCTGAGCGAAGGCCAGCTACGTCGATGGCCGATTTAGTATAGGATGCTGAAATTCCAGAAATCATAGAAGGCGTGATTCCTAAGCTCACCTTCTTAAATAAATCAGATTTGATGTCATCAGATTCCTCATATTCCGATGTTTCTATAAACTCTTCTTTATCATTAGTCTTATCTTTCAAAAAAACTCCCCCTAAAAACTTTTAATAGAATAAATAGCGTTTTAATTCCGAATAAAAATTCTCGTAGACTTAGAAGGACAATAATGGGTCCTATTTTGTTTATCTACTTGCATTCATTAATGTACATACTTATTTTACCATTATAAATTTTTAAAGATATATGGTTGTATTGAATTATCAATAAGAAAAATCGTTCGTAAAAGTACACTTTTACGAACGGTTTAAAAAGGACTCAAAAACAACAGGAACATTGTTCATAAATGTATTAAAAAACTTTCCGAACGTTCATTAATTTGAATACACTTTTACGAACGATTTTCAGGTATAATGAGGGAAAAGAATCTTTTTTCGAGGTGAATTATGGAGCAACGTAAATTTGGTTACATACGCGTCAGCAGTAAAGATCAAAATGAAGGTCGGCAATTGGAAGCTATGAAAAAATTAGATATTAATGAACGCGATATCTATTTGGATAAGCAAAGCGGAAAGAACTTTGAACGTGTAAACTATCAATTGCTGAAACGGATTATCCGAAAAGGCGACATATTGTATATCCATTCGCTGGATCGGTTTGGTCGGAACAAAGAAGAAATCCTACAGGAATGGAATGACCTGACGAAGAACATCGAAGCCGATATTGTTGTAATGGATATGCCGTTACTCGATACGACGCAATACAAAGACAGCATGGGAACGTTTATTGCGGATTTGGTTTTGCAGATCCTTTCCTGGATGGCTGAAGAGGAACGAGAACGCATCCGGAAACGGCAGCGTGAAGGAATTGATTTGGCGTTGCAAAATGGGGTTCAGTTTGGAAGACCTAAAGTTCTGCTTTCAGAAGAGTTTAAAGAGGTTTACAGAAAATGGAGAGCTAGAGAATTAACAGCAGTGCAAGCAATGCAGGAAGCCGGGGTTAAGAAAACTAGTTTTTATAAATTAGTGAAAGCACTCGAAGAAGAAACATCTAGCACATTATAATAGAAGAAGCTCCTATAACCTCCTTTACCGAGAATGGTAAAAGAGGTTTTTATATACTTACAAAAACTGATTTAAAAGTTCGGAATTCAACAGTTTTATAATACACAAATTAATTTTTCTTCTATACCTACAAATATTTATCCAAAGTTGTCTCAGACACAGTTAGGTAATGCTGAACTAAAGTTTCCAGTGATTTATGTCCTGTTTGTTGCGCGATAGTTGGTAAATCTGCACCTGCTGCGTGCATGGCTACCACTTGGCTTTTCCTGAAATTGTATCCGGTAAGTCCCCCAGTCCACCGCTGCAGAGCTTTACAATAACCTATTTCACTAATAGCTGTGCTCTCATAGCGTCCATTCTTATATACTCTCCCTACAAAGTAATCGTCTGCTCTAAGACCGTATTCGTTTATATAAAGCTCTATTGCATTGATTACGTCTTTCGTGAGCCGTTTAGTATGCCATCTTTTTTGCTTCTTCAAATAAACATGGACGGATCTGTTTTTTAAATCAAAATCTGATATTTTTAAACGAACCATTTCATTAGGTCGGTTAGCGGTTACAAGATTAACTAAACAAATTGCTTTTGCTCTTATAGGTAGCTTATTAAGAGTATGCATCAATTCTCTCTTATCAATAGCTGACTTTCCTCGAATCTGAATTAAATGGGCATATTCATCTTCACGATACATTTTCCGCATCGCTGAAAGCTCGTACGCAAATCTAGCTTCCCCTTTGAATTCTATACTATGAATTACACTTAAGTATTTTCTAATAGCTGACAGTCTACGTTCCCATGTCGTTTTTTTAACTCTCTGTATGGTCAATGAGATATATAAATAATCTAGCAAAGCCTCTGTTCCAATTATTTGGCCCGTATTGGAACAATATTCTTTGAACCTTCGAATATCTCCCTCATATTGTCTTGGGATCTCCCCCATCTTTTTTTCAATATGAATTTTTCTGTTGTGGTAACGTTTTTGGGTCTCAAATGTATCCTGGTGCTTTGCTAATTTAAAATCTGACATTCTTTTTCCTCCCCACTTCTTTTCAAAATCATTCTTCGCCAACAATTTTGACAGATTGATTTTGAAAATAATTATGAGGCAATACAATTGAGGCAGAGAAATAAAATAGAAAATACCAGTGAGTGACAATACCTCTACCACTTCATACCTTCCGAATAATAAATATACTTTTCAGAAATGGAAATGTTATACTTGTTATACAAACTCGGTTTAATACGTAATTAAGCCAGTATTCCATAATCGGGCCATATAATGGAATAACGGATTAGCTTAATATTTAAATTGAAAGGAATTGATCCAAGATGAAAAAGTTGTTGTATTCATCCTTTGCGATAGTCTTAGTTTTGTTATCAATTTACCTTTACAAAGGCTTCATTTACTATCAGATCCCTTTTAACCCTATTAAGCAGTACGCATCCGAACCTAATGTTGATTTTTATATTACAAAAAATCTCCCTGATGGCGATGGAGTCAATGCAAAGTGCGAAGATGCCAATACTTGCGGCTTAATTTTGGAGTATCTTAGCAATCTGAAATTAAAACCTTTAAAAGATAAGGCAGCACAGGCAATGCTTAATTATGAAAATGCAACCTATTATAATGGGGCGTTAAGGGTTAACGAATCAGAAATGATATTTATCTCAGATATATCTATCGACACCTCCAATATCCTTCGTATTAGTTCTTCTATAACTGGATTCAAGGATGGTTATTATGAAATTGTGGATTCTACGTTTGACTATAATTATATCTATGGTTTGATTAATGAAACTGAAAAGTAACGGTGTCTAACATAATGTGGCAATTGGGCACTTTTCTTGGTGAAAGATCAGCGCTTAATATTCATAAACGGGCCATTTAGTTAAAGATTGTTTATGAATCTTGAGGGTATTTATACGTTTTTAGGTGTGTATGATTTATCAATTTAACGGTAGGTCCAGGAGAAATTTCATAAGTCATTCGGTCTTTCCCTAATGGAATCCATTGTCCACCATCGGTAGGCTCAATTTCAAATGTAATTTGCAATTGAAAGCCACGAAAGCCATTAACTCTCTTTGTTTTTATCAATTCAATATCCCAAGGAGCAACATGAGGTGAAACCTCTTTTACAATCTTCGGATAGTAATAATTACTCAAATCATTTTCAATATAAGGAGTAAGCATGAGCATAAGCATATCCTGTAATTTAAGCTCTTCAGAGTCCTGTGTTGGTCCAACTGATGAGACGATTGTTGTTTGATTAGCAGTAACGAAAACAAGGGAGAGAATAAAAATGATTAATATCTTTTTCATTTTTTCCAATACACATCCTTAGGGTTTTATCGGTATTGTTGCCTTAATTGAATTAATTATGTGCTTATTCAGCTAAAGGGCCATATTGTGGAGTAACGTTCTTACGTATTCATGTAGAATAATATCTAAGATTGTGAAGAATTAATTACACTTAAACTAACGAGTCAGTTTAGTGGAAGAAGGATTCTTCGTGTCTAACTAGTGATAAACGAATGTTTGAACTCTTCCTGGTCGCTTTCTCTAATCTAAAAAGAAATGAACTATAATAAAAAGGCTGTCGAGAAAGTTTCGACAGCCTGCTTGTCTCAATTATAGTGGCAAAAATTCTTTTTCGTATACAGATTGTACTTGTAATAAAACTTTGGGTGCATTCTGTTTAAATTTGAACTCAGCAGGCTTTCCTTTTGAGATATACAATCCAGCTTCATTCGGGGACCTCTCTAACCCCGCAAACAACCGGCTTGCCCCTACACTAGGATGCGGACCAAACAAACGTATGAACGGCTGCATGATCAATGGCAAACCTCCATTTCTACCCTTTCGCATTGTATTGTTATTGCCTGGATCAATGCTGATAATTGTCACACCCTCTCGCTTTAGTTCTGGTGCCAATGCATGTGTCCACAAAGTGATTGCCAACTTCGTCGATGCATAGGGGCCAATCAGTTTCTGAAATTTAGGCGGGTTTGCCAATTCTCCCGGCACGAAAGATTTTTTAAAATTAAACGCATCTGAACTAGTTTGGATAACGATAGCCGGATTTCCTCTTTTTAAAAGATCAAGCAGTTCCATTGTGATTATAAAGGGAACCACTGTCTGAATTTCATAATGCAGTTCACGTCCTTGTGGTGAATAGCGGAGGTGCGAGAAACTGCCTCCAGCATTATTGAAGAGAGCATCCAACTTCGTTTCTTTCTCCTTTATTTGCGCCAAAGTAGATTTAAGTTGCGTAAAATCAGATAAATCGGCATTATAAATACGGATATCTCCTTGACGGATTTTTTGTTGGAGCTTTAGCTCTTCCTTTGGAAATTCAGACCGGATTAAAGCAGCAACCTCCCACCCGTTCTCGATTAATTTTTTCGTAAGTTCCAGTCCTATTCCGCTGTTCGCTCCTGTAACAAGTGCTGTTTTTCTTTCTGACTTTAACATTTTATTTACCTCCTATTAGTGAATAACTGTAGTATAAAACATGGAGCTAACTCCAGGTCAATAGTAAAGAATCAGCTTGACCTGGAGTTGACTTCATGTTTTATAATTTATCTATAAGAAGGAGGCGGACGTATGTATACCATCAAACAGGCTAGTACTCTTACCGCGTTGAGCATTGATACAATCAGATATTATGAAAAAGCTGGATTGCTTCCAAATATTAAAAGGCTTCCGAATGGACATCGGTTCTTTTTACCAGCCGATATCGAACGGTTGCAACTGATCCTCTGTATGAAAAAGGCAAGTCTTAGTTTAGAAGAAGTGAAATTATATCTTGATATTGCTGAAACAAGTACTATGACACCTGAAATGATCTCAAGCATGCTCCAACATAAAGAAAAAGTAAAAAGTCAAATGGCTCAATTACAGACTGTTTTGGATTTTATCGATGAAAAATTAGCTGAAGGAACATGGCTAAAGAAGAAAGCTTAAAAAATGATATGTCAATAATTATTCCAGCCGTACTACTTGCTAATGAGGTGGTTCGGATGGAAACAAAAAACAAGTTTTAGCTACTACCTATTGCTTAGAATGAATCTAGTATCGGTTATTTGGAATAAACTAAAGCCAAGGAGGTTTTTCACGAAGTAAAGATCCCTTTTACTGCAAGGCACATTCTTGTAGTAAATTGCGAATAATTGCACTTGAATTAACGAGTGCTTTACTTTAATAACGATCTTCAACTATCAGGGGCGCGATTGTTTTATAAGCGATTGCGTCTATATCGCAAACGGAGCCTTTTACGGAATAAATTAACAATCACGAAGGTGAAAACTTTTGGGTAAAGACCATCCTTAATGGTGTGGAAAGGATATGTTCAAAATGGAAATTAAAAATCTAATTGGAGCTAAGACAAGACAGGAATTGAGAAATTGGCTTGAGGAAAATTCAAATACAAAAAGATTTTGTTGGGTAATAGTAAGTATGTCTAAGCAATCAGAAGTCATACAGTATTTAGATGCAGTTGAAGAAGCATTATGTTTTGGTTGGATTGATGGTATAAAGAAGAAAATATCAGATACTGAACTAGCACAAAGGCTTTCCCCAAGGAATAAAACAAGTAACTGGACTGAATTAAATAAAGAAAGGGCAAGAAGATTAGACAAATTAGGTTTGATGAAAGAGGAAGGATTGAAAATTCTTCCTGATATGCGACCCGAATCCTTTACTATAGATATAGATATTGAAACTTGTCTGAAAAAAGATGAACAATTATATCTGAACTACATTAACTTTCCTGAACTATACAGAAGGATTAGAATTGATACAATACAAAGTTACAGAAATGACCTTGATACTTTTAATAAGAGATTGAATAAGTTTATTGAAAATACAAAGGAAAATAAAATGTACGGTCAGTGGAATGACAATGACCGGCTAATCAATTATTGAAGATAGCAGTGAAAAAGTTCATCATGTACAATTCATCGGACCGCCTATGAACACTTTATTTATAGAGCTCCACTGCCCTCTTCAAAAAATCTACATATTTCACAATGAAATCTTTCGGCTGTATAATCTTAACCTTATTACCAAATCCGGCTAAAAATTGAAAGGCATATTGATTCTCAGGCAATTCAATTGTTGCAAGGTAACTTCTTGCAGTTTCTTTTATAACGGTATTTTTTCCGTATCTTTCGATAAATTGATCTCTGACAGCAACGTCTAGCATTAACTGTACATTAACCAAATTTTGTTGTTCATTCTGACGTTCCTCTTTTTTAAATTCTTTGTCAGGTCTAGGAATAAAAGAACCGTCTTTTTGGATATTTAATATCCTCGTCAATTTAAATGTTCGATAGTCCTCCCGTTCTAAACTATAACCAAAAAGATACCAATTCATCTCGCTTACATGAATTTTATAGGGCTCTACGACTCTGTATGTTTTGTTTCCTTCTTGATCTACATATTCAAATCTTAATAACCAATTATTTTCAATTGCTTGCGTGACAAATAAAATTTCTTCTTTTATTTGTCTTCTCCCTGGCCAATCATAGAAAGTTAAATCAAGTGTTGGGGAAATATCTGTGCTGGTCATACCTTTAATTTTTTGAATAGTTGTTTGAACATCTTGATTGGTGATCAATTGTTCAAAGCCACCCAAAGCTACGAGTATATTTTCAATGTCTTTGCTATTTAATAGCCGTTTATCGAATTTATACTCTTTCATTAGCGCATACCCTCCTTCAGCACCATATTCCGCATAAATAGGGATATTTGCATAACTTAATGCTTCCATATCACGCTGAATCGTTCGTTTAGTTACATGAAAAAGCCGACTAAATTCTGTTGCCGAAACAGTTTCCTTTTGTAACAAAATCATCACTATCGAGATAAGTCGTTCAATTTTTTTCATATTTCCTCCTATATACGACATACAGTTGTCGCCTATGCTCCATTATACTTCAAATATGAAATGGAGGAAATAAATTATGAAAGCAATATCTTATCTACAATTCGATGGAAAAGCAGAAGAAGTGTTGGCCTTTTATGAAAAGGCATTACAAGCAACAAATGTACAAATGGTGAGATTTGGTGCTTTTGGTCAAGATCCAAATGCCCCATTAACGGAAGAAGAACAAAACATGATTATGGAATCTCGTATTGAGTTTTCAGGGAATATTTTAATGATCTCTGATGTTCCGCCTTTTATGCAAGCTGCGACAGGCGAAATTGTAAAAGGGAGTACCGTCTTAATCAGTATTATTGATGCTGATCCAGAAATGAATAAGCAAATTTTTGAAGGGCTTTCGGAAGGTGGTACTGTGATCATGCCGTTATCTTCTGTGCCGTGGTCAGCAAGTTTTGGAATGTTAGTCGATAAATTTGGTGTAATGTGGAAGTTTAATAGTGATGCTAGTAAATTTTTAGATGGTTTCGTAGATTAATTTTGTATTATTGGGGTTTCTTCAACATTTTGAAGGAACATCCACACTAAAGTATTTCCATATCAGACCCTGAGGTTCCTATATGATTGAGGGATTTCAGGGCCTTTTCTATTTTGAAGGTATTTAACAAGGACAGTACTTGTTGCCAAAGCATGCAAGGCTAAATTTAATAAAACAATGGATGAATGGATGAATGGTTGGGATATAGAACTGTTGTTGTACCGTAATCGGGCGCAATTCTGGTATAAAGAATTGTGTCCTTACAACAAAAGGGCCAAATTGTTGAATGAATGCAACTTAGCGTAACTTTTCCGGTGTTTAATGACAATATAGTTGATGAAAAGTTAAAAAAATTTATATCACTTGTAACGGGAAGAGTAAGAAATGTGACTTCACATTTCTTATTCTTCTTTATTCATTTATGATTAGTTTTTAACCAGTACTCGCTACCATCTTGTTTGCGATCTAAAAAACCATAATCAACTAAATATCGTCGTAGTAATGCATAATCTTCATGTACAGTACTTAATTTTTCATTTAATTGTTTTTCCGTATAATATTTGTCCTCTAAACGATGTGCAATTTCTCTGATGATAATGAGTCTCTGTTTTTCTTTTGAAGGAAAAATTTTCAATCTACCTTGAACACCATTTAGAAAAAAATTTTTAATCACTTCTTGTTCTTCTTCCTCTGTAATCGCATATCGCTCATCTACCATTGTTGCTGTTTTATGAGGTGGAACAAAGTCATCCTGCATTGAATCCTTTTCTTTTAATAAGGACATCATAGCTAAAAAGACTTTGGCTTGACGTTCTTTTTCTTTTAACACAAATCGATGGTGTCGAATCGTTGAGGAACTCCCAATTGCTAGGGCTTCCTGTACCTCTTTGTCACTCTTTCCTTCATAAAACAACTGTAATAGTGCGCTTTGATGCTCGGTAAGACCTGTGAACTTTTTATCCACCCCTAGTAAATAATGGAGGGTGGAAATGTGCTCTTCTTCAATATGAATGCGCATAAAGCGTTCAGCCTCATAGAACATTCCTTTATAGGGATAGATAACACCTTTTTCAATTCGTTCGTTACATAGTAAACAATGGTACGTATTTTTTTCTTCCGTATAGCCCTGCTTTAATTCCTCTAAACCCGCATCCCAAAATAAATCAGATTTCCCCATGAGTTAGCTCCTTTTTCTAAACAAATAATAAAAACGTTTGCTTTATAATAAACATTGTATTATTATGTTTGTGTTAAGTCAATATAAAACAAAGTGTAATAAGTTGATTATTTAGGAGGTATTCAGATGAATTCGAAAACTACTTTTACTCATCAATCGGTTCTCATAGCCAATCAATATAGAAAAATAGACGGAAGAAATGCGTATCAATCAAACTTAGAGAGCCTATCGTTAGGGGTAGATACTACAGAAGGACAACGAGTAAAAAATATATCAATTAATACATTAGAACGTGTGGGGGATGACTATACCACAAAAACTATTCCTGCTCATCGTGCGATTGATATGGCAATCTTACTTTGTCAAAGCCAGATTTATTTTCAAGATGCTTATCGTTTACCGAAATTATATGATCCGGAGAATACTACAGTTGAAAACATTGGGCTACAAGGTGATGCCATGCGTGTGGAAGTTTGCACCGAAAACCCGATGATTGACGAACAAATCCAACAACTTTATCAGGCGTTGAGTGAAAATGGGGAGCTTTTAGGAGAACGTCTACGTGTATTAGCACGGTTATTAGAGGAATTAGGTTATTAAGTGGAGGTGTAAGAAGATGGAAGACAAACAAGTATATTATTTATCACCAACAAGACAGTTCAATGCAGAAGAACAACAATTAATTTGGAAAAAGCCAGCTTCTCATATAATAGGTGAGGAGGAATTACGAATCTGTCATGAAGTGAAGCGAAATTGGCATCGTGGTGAAATGAAAATAGCAAATATTTTATTAGAGGGTGATGCGGGATCGGGTAAGACGCAATTGGCAAAGGCCTTATCTGCTGATTTTGGTTTACCTTATACGAAAGTGACATGCTTTTCTGATATGGATAAATCCGATATTATCGGTGCCATTTTACCAGTTATTTCAGAAGAACATTTACATCGAATGGATGCTACGGACCAAAAAGTATTAAAGGCTTTATATGAAAGCGATGGATTTCAGAGTGCCCAAACTATTTTAATGGAGGCACTTCAAATGACAGGGGATCAAGCAACGAGTCACCTTAAGGATCTCATTAAAAAAGTATCGAGTGATATGAAGGAAGAAGCCGTGGAGTATCGCTTTTACCCTTCAGAAATTGTACGTGCCTATGAACATGGATATCTACTTGAGATTCAAGAACCGACTGTTATTCGAGATGCTGCTGTTTTAATGGCACTGAATTCTGCTTTGGAATTAGATGGGAGTATTAATTTACCAACCAAAGTCGTTCATCGTCATCCTGATTTTATTGTTGTGCTGACAACAAATCGCGATTATAATGGCTCAAAACATCTTAATGAAGCGTTACGTGACCGAGTCCAGCATGTTGAAAAGATGGATTTACCTTCTAAAGAGGTAATGATTGAACGTGCAATAGCAAAAACGCTTTTTTCTAAACAAGAGGTACTGGGCGTGCTAGCAGATTGTATTATCATACTCGATCAAACGGCACGTGCCAATGCCATTAAAGGGGTTGCAGGGATGCGATCTTATCTTTACTGGATTGATGCAGTAGCAGCAGACATACCTGCAAAGAATGCCATGTATCATAAAGTGATTTATAAAATGACAACTGATGAAGAAGAAATTCGCCTATTAGAAGAGGCGTTACGTGGACATGGCATGTTTGCGCAGTTAGAGGAGGTAGAGACGGTCGTAAAAAAGCAGCAATAAATGGTGTTGAAATCAAAACAGAAGGAGAGATTGACGGGAAGGCTGACGAACCACACATCCCTTCTGATAATGCCATTTCTTTAAAAAAGTCAGCAGATAGTGAACAACAGTCTACAGATGTTTCGGAAGAAGGTTCGATGAGGGAAAGCACTGATATGGGCGAGAATGCTATGCCTTCCTATCATCCCGAAAGCGAGAAAAAGGAAGTGGTGGATGCGCGCCGTGCTTTTCGTAAGCAATTAAATCAACAAGCGAGACAAGCAGTGTCAGATTCCATTCATCAGCATATCAAACAGATTGTACATCGACCAGATTATACAAATGATCAGATTAGAGAGTATGAACAATTAAGGCGAGAAATGAAACAGATTGTATATGAAATTGCTAGAAAAACAGCACCGTTATTGAAGCACGAGGAGTCTATTATCAATGCTAAGCGAAAATATTACGGTACAAAGTTCCAAGCAGAAACAGTAGTTTTTCAAGACTTCAAGTATTTTGCCCGAAAGAAGCCACCTACTGAAGCCCCTTCGCTCGTTGTCGCTCTACGTGTCGATGAATCGGCCTCTATGGCTGCATTTGGTAGATTAGAGTCTGCAAAACGTGCGGCATTGGCTGTCTATGAATTTTGTCTACTGCTAGACATTCCATTACTAATTTATGGAGATACAGCGGACGTATCTAAGCTAGAGCAAATGTCAATCTATTCCTACACGGATTTTGAACAATCATCACCTGAAGATGCTTATCGTTTGATGAATATCCAAGCGAGAAGTAATAATCGTGACGGTATGGCACTTCGCGTACTTAGTGAGCGTTTAGTCGCATGTCCACAGCAAACGAAATTAGTTATTAGTATTAGCGATGGCCAACCAAAGGCAATGCCTGATTACACCGGAAACAAGGCAACAGCTGATATGCAAAATACGATAACTTATTATGAACGAAAAGGCATTACATTTTTAGCAGCCGCGATTGGACAGGATAAGGAGATTATTCAACATATTTATGGTGCTGAACGTTTCCTCGATATGACGGATTTACAACGTTTCCCTACACAATTAGTACGAATGATTGCACGCTATATTAGATAGAAAGGAGCATTCTTATGGATCGAAATAAACGAAAACAATTACTCGAACAGTTTAAACAAGTTAAAACCTATATGGGTGTCTATAAAATTTCGAATACCGTAAATGGAAAAACCTTTATTGGCAGCTGTCCCAATTTAAAAAATAAATGGCTGACATTGCGGGGGCAGCTCGATATAAATCGCTTTGCGAATGCGGCATTACAGCAAGAGTGGAATGTGCTTGGAGCCGAAGCTTTTCACTATGAAGTACTCGAACAAAAGGAGTTAACTGAAGATACTGATCGTAAATGGGCACCGAAGCAAATGGAAAAAGCATGGCTGGAGAAACTACAACCCTATGATGATAAGGGATATAACAAAAAACCTAAGTAATACGGATTGAATTGTATGATTTATTATATTTAGTTGATGTATAGGAGCCACTCCGCAGATAGACATAATTAATAAAATAGAGCTTTTAAAAAAATAGGGTAACTGTATTTGTAGCTCTTGCGTACTTTTCAATATTCAAGAATCGGGCGCTATTGCGGAAGATCTCTTAATTTAAAAAAACGATTCCTAACATTAGTAAGGGAATCGTTTTTTGGCTGTAAGTTACTTAACGTTGTAATTCCGCATTTCCCTGACTGTGCCCCTAATTGGGATTGAAGATCTTGGTGAGTCGTCGAAACCCTCGCATAGCCATATTTCATAGCAAAAATCTCCTTTACTTATGACCCTAATATATGACACCTTTATAACCCTATATCTATCACTACCACTTTAGAGTGTCAAAACTTAAGAGTTATGACACCCGTTAAGCAAAAGTATAGGGCTGCCTGTCACTTTAAGAGGTAATTTGCGCTTATCTGTCTCAAAATCAGAACTTATCATCGCATTATTAGAAATAACCCCTCCATCTTACACATTAAGGGGCTATATAAAATACCTCTGCAAATTAAAAGTTGATTCCCCTCCAAAAAACGTAGAAGGGTATAAAAAATTTCATAGTTATTATTTAAACACCTCCTTCATTTTTCTTCTATTTTCCAGACATCGGATGGCTTAACTGTCTTAGAATGTTCTCCATACTCGGCGCCATCAATAATTAATTCCATTGGAATTGAAAAAGCCTCTCCAACTAACAGTGCTGACCCCGTTTTTAAATATGCAATTCTAAGAAGTTGTGAATCACTTATATACGGTATACTTTTTCTCATTTGCTCTATATCAATGTTATTTCTAATTCGATGAAGTATAAAATTGTTACATTGTGACAGCACCGTTTTGGAGAGTTCACTTGGCCTTTGACTTACTAGAATCATAAATAACCCAAACTTCCTCCCCTCTTTAGCAATCTGTTCAAAGACTTTCAAGGAACGTATATTGTTGTCATTATTATTTTCGCTAATATACTTATGCGCCTCGTCAAAAACAAAATGGAATAACTCAGCTGGGGCATTACTTGCTTGTCTAACTTCTTTTTGTTTTGTGTATATAAGCCGCAATATATATCCTGTGAAAAATAGAAGGTCTGAATCATCCATATTAGAACATTTAAATATAGTAAAACCTTTTTTAGAATCCAAGGCGTTTTGAAACTTTTCTCTCTTCTCATGGCTATCGTCAAATAATGATTTAGAATAGATTGAAACCAAATTATCAATTCTAGTCATCAAAGTGGAGCAATAAGATCTAACCTGTGCATTCCCCTTCATTTCCTCAAAAAGAAAGACGATTTCCATGCCCGCTACTAGATTTCCTAAACTTCCTACAGTGCAATCCGATAACTCCATAAGTTCCGCAATCTTAACCCCACATTCTATATAAGAGTACGTTGACTCTGTTTCTATGAAGCGCTCCAAAGTTTCTTTAAACTGAATCTCATAGTTAACAACTTTTGTTTTATTAAAACTTCCATATGTGTTGAACTCAATTAAAATTTCTTCCATGCCCTCAATCTCTATTTTGTTTAACATACTTATTATTTTTGCTCTTTTACCAACCACTTCAGTTTGCACATTATTATATAATTCGAGCACACAATATGCTTTAATCCAACTGTTTTTAACTTCACCCTTTTCCAAGAGATTTGCCATTCTTAGGCCCTGCATTAATATTGGTGATTGGACTGCTGATGAGGGTTGTACTAAGTTAATCCAATCTTCAATCGCCAAAGTTTCTAAAGGGATAGCGATATTCTCCATCATAACCTTATTTACAAATCTTTCAGGGAGGCTTTCATATTCATCATGTACATCAAAAATAACAAAATTGACCTTTTCAATATCTATCTCATTTCTTTCGGATAAATGAACGATTTCATGTAATAACTTTCTAGCTGTAGTAGATTTACCAGATCCCGTGTTGCCTAATATGCTCATGTGATGTGAAAGTAAATTATCAATTGAAAACTTAGGTAAATAATTATTATGGGTGGTCATCGTGCCCAATGGTATTGAAATATCTTCATTATCAAGTTGTAAAATGGTTTCAATGTCTTCATTGATTGTCATAAAAACATCATTTCCAATCATAGGAAACTTCGACAGGCCAAACTCAAACTTTTCATTGTGAATTTCACCCATTGGCGTGGCTTCAAAATAAGCCTTACCTGAGAACTTTGACACCTCCTCATCATTAATAAATGGTTTTTCTTGTTCATATAAACTGACTATCTGATATATAAACATTTCAAACCTCGATTTATATATTGTGATAAATGTATTAATACCTTCACACATATATAAGTCACCCATAAAATTGTGATCGATCTTTGTCGTGTCCGGTATTTCAATGACAATCTTATTTGGAAATACCTTACTAACAACGCCTATGCTGTTTTGATTGAACATATTTCTCACTCCCCCGCTAAGAAACCAATTACATTTTTAAAATGGTGCCCGTTTGCTTTGCCAGTAAAATCACCGCCAATAAAATGAAAGTTCCTATTCTGTTTATGGAGTTCGAAAAATTGGGACGCAGCTAACTCCTCTTTATTGCCAAAGACAATTAAGTTAAAGTCTTCATTATTTAAAGCTTGCGAAATTAGTTGATTGATATGAGTGTCTGGAAAGCCGTATCCAATAACAATCAGGGTTGAATTCTTTTTCTGTAGATTTATAGTCAGTTCTCTGAATAACTCTGAATAGGGTGACTGCTGAGTTTCTAAATGTTTATTAATTGTTGGGTAAATCATGACATCCTCAATCTCTGTCGAATTTGATTGCAATATTGATTTTAATGTTCTATCGTATTTCCAGTCAATTGAACCGTGAATTTTATACAACTTTACGTATCGACGAATGACATTCCATTTATCTTTATATCTGTTCTCATCATCAACTAATCTTAAACGATATACCGATGGATCGAAAATGCGATTTACACTACCACGAAATCCGTTTGTATAGTGAATCCCTAATGTCTCCATTGAAACTTCGTTAAACAAATCATAATTCGTCGTAAATATATTTACCGGCGCTAACTTTTTAAACTCACGTTGTAAAAATATTGTGCTGTAAAACTTCTCATAATTATCTAAAGCATTATCAATATCATCACTAATGTTTTTTATATAACCTTTTGGCATTGATTCTATTAAACCCTGTTTGGTTTTATCAAAAGCATCTTTATACTTAATTCCCTCTGGAGTGCCTTCTCCCAAAAAAGTAATTGCAGTTTTTAACCAGTTTAAATAATTCTCAATGTCTACACTTTCCCCATCATATTCACCCAGCTCAGCTTCGCTAAGAATTCCATTCTTTAACTTACCAAATGTCCATCCCATTAAAGGAACCGCTGGAAGAGAACAACCTGAACCGATAAAAAAGTTCAAGTTCTCACTATTACATTTCCGTTGTATAAAGGTCGAAACTTTCTCCAGCTGTTCTTTTAGAGACAAACCTACTAGTTGGTTATCTCCCAATCGATAATGGTATAGAGTCGGATTAAAGTCTTGTTCTTTTGTCATCTTTGATTCATTCCTTTCAACCATTATGATAGTAATAGAATACGAAAGTTAGTTCGCCTTCTATTTTAACAAAAGTGAATTTACTATACAGAATACACTGTTAAACGGTATAACAATTGAAGCGGGAAGGTGTACAAATTGGAAATGTGCGTGCAAGCGACATAACCCCTCTTACCAGCCCCGATACATACGAGTGATTGTTTAGATGATTGCCTACCATTCTGATAATATTGTCAATCAGGAGGTGGAATTAATGACGGTGGCATTATTGATTTGCGTTGTACCGCCAACAGGCAATCCCTTTGTTATGATTGCTGCTGACTCTAGGTCATTGGACGAGGAAGGCACGCAAGCGAACAACGCTAAGAAAATATTCAAAGCGGGAAACGCCTACATGTCTACCAGTGGCAGTGTACCCGATGAATATCGAGAAGATGTGGCTAGAGTTTTGGGGGAGCGTCCGATAGGAACGATAGAGGAAAAGATGGATGCTTTGCAAAGAATTTTTTATGAAGACAAAAGAGACTATGATTTGCAACAGATGAACGTGGGTTTAGTTCAATTTGACAGCAATGGAAATCCGCAAATGGGTCTTCGTGGCATAAATCCAGAAGGAGAATACCCGACGTTAGGTCCATGGACTTACGATAAAAAATTGCCAGATGTTCAAGATATTTATTTTGGAGTAACGAGAACTGAAGAAGTTGATAGGCTTAGAATCGAATTCCAAGACCGACTAAGAAGTCAGTTAGATGCAGGGAAAATCAATAAAACTTCAGTTGAAAATGCAGCGAAGTGGTTCATAGGAAAAGTTGCTAAAATTTATCCCGATACAGTGAATAGCGTAGTTCAAACTAAGACAATGAGATTTAAGTAAATAATAAAGTAATAGAGTGAGGTTAATCCCCTCGCTCTTTTATTTTGTTTACAGAGGAGGTGGACGGTGATGTGTCACTTTGACCGATAACTTGCACTTATTTCAACTAATATTTTGCACATCTAACCTGAAAAACCAACTACCTTGAAACCATAGAGTTTTATTTTCAGTAAAAATGTATCCTATGGGTACACTCCAATGATACAAAAAAGAGTGAACGAATGAACGAGGTTTTCTTTTCACTTGCCCAGCAATTATTTCTTTAATTTCGCTTTCATATTTTAAATTTTGATCATTTAAGAAATCGTAATTTTCATGTGATTTTTCATAATCTGTTAAATATGGAGCAAGGCATTCCCGAAGATCTTCTATGGTTAGACTACAGCTAATGTTACTGGATAGATAACATTCCCTTGGGGAAAAATCAACATATACAAAAGTAAGTGGAGAAAAACGACTCGTTTTTCTCCACTTACCTTTTATTTTATGATTTTTATGAAAACTTCTCGAAATTTTCCCGAAATAGATTTGTTAATTTTGTTGCTTGGATATCATAAGCCTCTTTATCTTTCCATGTATTACGGGGGTTAAGAATTTCAGATGGTACATTAGGACAACTTTTAGGTATGTTAAGACCAAAACTCCGTTCCATTTCAAATTCTGTATATGCTAATTGACCTTCAATAGCTGCTGTAACCATCGCTCGAGTATGGGAAAGGGAAATACGTTCGCCTATTCCATAAGGGCCTCCTGACCAACCTGTATTAATTAAATAAACATCCACGTCATGTTTCCGGATTTTCTCTCCAAGCATTTCAGCATAAACTCTAGGTGATAATGGCAAGAATGGTGCACCAAAACAGGTTGAAAATGTTGCTTCTGGTTCTGTTATGCCCCTTTCAGTTCCAGCTAATTTACTGGTATAACCTGAAAGAAAATAATACATGGCATGTTCTTTTGATAATTTAGAAATGGGTGGTAAAACACCGAACGCATCTGCTGTTAAAAAGAAAATAACATTTGGATGTCCTGCCGTACTCGGATTAAGAGCATGCGGAATGTTATGGATCGGATAAGCTGCTCGTGTGTTTTCTGTTAAACTACAATCATTATAATCTGCCAAATGTGTATGAGGATCGATTATGACATTTTCTAAAACAGATCCATAAGTAATCGCGCGAAATATTTCTGGTTCTTTTTCCTCTGATAAGTTGATGCATTTTGCATAACAACCACCTTCAATATTAAATACACCTTTGTCTGACCAACCATGTTCATCATCACCAATTAACATACGGTTAGCATCTGCTGAGAGAGTGGTCTTTCCAGTACCTGATAAACCAAAAAATAAAGCAACATCTTCATTTAATCCTTTATTTGCAGAACAATGCATAGAAAGAACATCATTAATTGGTAAAAGATAATTCATTATAGTAAAAATCGATTTTTTAATCTCTCCTGCGTACTGTGTTCCTCCAATCAATACGATTTTTTTATCGAAATTAATCACTATAAAAGTTTCGGAATTTGTTCCATGAATGGAAGGTGTAGCTTCAAAATTAGGAACGCAGATTACAGTGAAATCTTCTTTGTGTACAGCTAACTCTTCTTTTGTTGGACGAATAAATAATTGATGAGCAAATAAATTATGCCAAGCATACTCGTTAATAATTCGAATAGATAGACGATATGCTTGATCGGCTCCAGCGAACCCATCAAATACAAATAATTCTTTTTCTTCCAGATAATTAGAAACATCCTTTAAAAGAAGATCAAAATTTGCCGACGTCATTTGTTGATTTGTTTTCCAATCAATTGCAAGTTCAGAGGCAAGTTCTTTAACAATAAATTTATCTTTAGGTGAACGGCCTGTATATTTACCTGTTTTCGCTACTATCGCGCCACTAGAAGAAAGTTGAACCTCTTTACGCTTGATAGCGATTTCTATTAGTTGACTAGGAGTTATATTAAAATGTAATTTGAGTGCGTTGTTTAGTTCCATTTTATATCCATCCTTTTTAGTTATCTTTTATTTTTTATATTTCCAGTAATTTAGACTCCTTTTTATCGAGATTTCCTGTATGTGAAAGTTGATTGCATTCATGAAAAGCGAAATGCTTACATCCTAAACATTTATTATGGTTAATTTCTGAGATGGCATAGTCAATGGCTTCGCCTGTACGACTAAATATATACTTTTCACCAATTTCATCATAAAGACCAGACTTTTTCAATGATTTTTTCAAATCATCAACTATACCCGAAAGCAGAAGAATTCCCCCTTGCTTTTTATAATAATTGACAATATTCTTCAAATTTGCTTCACCTGTCGAATCGATGAATGGTACTTTCCCCATACGTAAAATCAAGACAGTAGGTTCATAATGAATTGTATCCATTATGCGTTGTTCAAACACTTGTGCAGCACCAAAAAAAAGTGGTCCTTCAATTGTATAAATGCTAATTTGTGGGCAATTATGAGCTTCGTTAACTACATGGGATTGAACAATTTCATTCTTATGAGTGTGGTCTGGTAACACTTTGGAAACAACCAACATATTACTCATGCGTTTTGCGAATAAAACGACAGCTAAGATGAGACCAACCATAACTGCTATCGTAATACTGGTGAAGACAGTTAAAAGAAATGTAACCAATAAAATAAGAGAATCGCCACTTTTCATTTTCAATACATGAAGAAACTGTTTTCTTTCACTCATATTCCAAGCCACTATCATTAAAACAGGCGCCATACTAGCTAACGGAATAAGTGAAGCATAGGGTGCTAATATTAAGAGGGTTAATAAAACAAAAATCCCATGAATAATCCCTGACATAGGAGAAGTAGCACCAGATTTAATATTTGTCGCTGTTCGTGCAATTGCACCTGTAGCTGGAATTCCTCCAAATAAAGGAGTAATGATATTTGCAATTCCTTGGCCCATTAATTCACGATTACTATTGTGTTTACTATTCGTCATCCCATCTGCTACTACAGCGGATAAGAGAGATTCAATTCCTCCCAATATAGCAATTACAAATGCAGGTACTATTAAACGCTGTATTCTTTCCCATGTTATATCGGGAAAGCGAAAATGAGGGAGTTGGCTTGGAATCTCTCCAAAGGTGGAGCCTATAGTTGAAATATTGCCTGAAAAGAATACTGTTGCTATTATTGTTGTTACGATTAAACCAATTAGTGATCCAGGAACTTTCGGCAATAATTTCGGTGTGAGTAAAATGACAAAAAGACATAATATGGAAATTCCTATACTATAAAAATTCATTGTATCAATATGGAAGATAATTTCCTTCATGTTGTCAATGAACTTCTCATGTTTTTCAAGCCCTGTCAGTCCAAAGAAATTTTCAATTTGCCCTGTGAAAATAATAATGGCAATCCCTGAAGTAAAACCAATTGTGACAGGTCGAGGGATGAATTTAATCAAAGAACCTATTTTAAAAATCGCCATTAAACACAAGATAATACCGGCTAAAAAACCAGCAAGTAATAAATCTGTATATCCATAAGCTATGACAATCCCAAAAAGAATAGGTACGAAAGCACCAGTAGGTCCTCCAATTTGATATTTCGATCCACCAAATAAAGAAATTAAGATACCAGCAATACATGCTGTGTAAATCCCGTATTCTGGTTTCACACCTGATGCAATAGCAAATGCCATAGCTAATGGTATAGCAATTACCCCTACAATAACGCCTGAAAGAAGATCTTTTTGGAAATGCCGTATTGAATAGTCATCAAATCTTCCTGTAAAAAAGCTTTTCATTATACCCCTTCTTTTTCTATAAATTACTAAAATAGTGAATTGATTGTATATTATTGATTGTTTAGGGAGTTATATCTATTTAAATTTCCATTGATTACTCCGATTCTATGATTTAGAAAGAGTATCTTCTTCATCTAATTCTTCTAACATAGAAAGGGTATCAATTAAATGATTATTGAAGATTTCTCGTGTAACTATTAAAAGTTTTATAATGGATGGGTCACGAAGTGAATAAACAACTCTTTTACCATCTTTGATACCAACTACAATATTTTTAGAGCGTAATACACTTAGTTGTTGGGAAACTGCGGAACCTTCACTATTAAGAGTGCTTTGAATTTCTGTAACGCTCTTTTCTCCTTCTGATAGTAATTCAAGAATCCGTATTCTTAGTGGATGTGCCAAGGCTTTAAAAAAATCAGCTTTAAATTGTTGCATATCTGTCCACAATCAATTTTCCTCCTTTGACAAAATCAATCATACATATTCAGATGTTTGAATATGTATGATTGAATTATACCTCCTGTTCTTTTGATTTACAAATCATTTTAAGTGAAAAATATAGAAATGTAGTTTTCTATCGTTAATTCCTAAATTAATTAGTTAATCAACAATTCCTAGTGCGAAGTATCTTCGCAGCGAACGACCAGACTTCGCTTATCCATCCAGTTGGTACAAGTTCCTGTTCTAATAAAGACAAAACGACATGATCCCCACCGAAAACTAAATTTACAGGGGTAAACGAAATTTTATAATTTAGTTATGCTAACTCTGAAGACATGTAGTCAAAGCCAAGAGATTGCTTTCATAATATTTCGAAAAAAAGTGAACCAAAAATCGGTTCACTTTTTTTCTATCATTAATGCTGTTGCTTGATAATAAAACACTCACTTTTTGGTATCAATTCTCAAAGGTTCCTTAATTAATTGCTATAACTTTAGTTAGATATTTAATAAGGACCTAAGAAACGTACACCATTAAAGTGAATTAAATGAGAAGGTGCATCAGCAACCCAAACCTCTGTTTCTACTCATTTCTTATATGTGCTTCTTTAAATATTATAGCATCGTATGCAAAGTTCATTGTACTTAGGGAATATACCGTGAATTAACTACTTTCTTGTAAATTTTATACTTCAACTATTCGAGTAGTATTCGGCACAATTTATTCATATAGACAATCCTCTATTGTCTTAACCAACATTTCGAAAGCAAAAAGCCTATCAAAACGGACATGACTTTTGAGATGTGCAAATGATAGGTTTGCGATAGTCATACTCATTTTGACGCTCTTAAATGTCCTTAATTCCGGCCCGATTATTGTACTATGATACTCTAAATCTTTTACGCAGATCCTTTACAGCCTTTTAATTAACTTTACCATAGATTACTATATTTCCTTTAAGAGTATTATTTCTTTTCACTCTATTTGAGCTATCTTAAATAAATGTTATCCATAAGATCAACTTTTCATATAAAAATTCCATGCCAATTCGCAAACTTTTTAGCATCTCACTTAACAAGTAGATTGTACTAATTAGAGTTTTGTAAATTGCTCCTTATCAGAATCCGTTACTATGTGTTATCCTTTAAATTCTCTAGTAATTATAAAGTGGATACAGTTTTGGAACGCTTATTGGAACGTCTGGCTCCATAAATCGTTCCAACCCAAAGTCAGTAACAGCAATGTTTATCCAACCTTTGGAACGATGGAACGCTAATTTACACAAGTTCTTTTCTCGTACTCTACTTGACCTACAATTACTATTAACGCTTTTTATACAAAAATATACGTATTTAACGTTCCATCGTTCCACATAGCCATTAAACCGTTGAATACGCTGACTTTCTTATGGAACGGTCAGATTGTTTTATCGTTCCACCTTGCGTTCCATCGTTCCACTTAATAATCATTTTATTCTTTCATAGGCTCTTTGTTTTTTGGACTTATCTGGAAAGTATATTCCCATTCTATCTAAATCCCCCAGTTCGTGTATTAAATCGGTATATACAAATCTACCGCTTGAATCTGGGTTCCATTCATTAATTAGATATGTTTTAAATAGTTTGTGGAATTGCCTGTCTGCCATATATTTATAACCGTTGTCACTGCAAAACTTTTTATAAAACTCATACACAACGAATTTAGGCACTTTATCTATTTTCCATTCATCAAATACCGTCAATTTGAAATCCAATACTGGGTCATTGTCCTGACGAAAAACTTCTAGTTCGCGTTTAGAAGATGCCGGGACATCGAAGCTCTTAAAGTCCATATGAATTGATTTATGCAAAACGTATTGTAGGACTCTCTCATTTCGAATGTATTCATCTTTGATTTTGAAGTTCTCGACACTCCCATTAAAATCTGCATTAAATGGAACAATGATAATTCTTCTGATCGTTCCAGTCGTTTTGTTCCTAAACTTCGGCATGCCATTTGTGGACTGGATAACAGTGCATCTGAAAACTGTATTATATAAAGGCTTGTTTTTAAATTCGACCTGCACCCTATCACCAGTAACTACACTATTAAAGTTTGAAGAATCGTCAATGTAAACATTGATTGGTACATCATCACCGATGACTGCTGTTTTCCCTTCCAGTGCGCTTAATTTGAAACGCTCATCAAACTCATTAACTTTCAAAGTAGCGATATTCTGAGCGCCGATTAAATTGATGATTAATTCTTGAAAAGTACCTTTACCGTTATTTCCGTCACCTACTAGGAATATCGCTTTCTTTCTTGTATAGTTACCGTTTAATGAGTCGTTCATTACTTGCCATAGCAGGTGAATAATCTCCTTATCTCCACACGCTATAGATGATAACCAATCTTCTACATTCCAACCGTCAATAACAGGATTTGTTATATTGGGATTGTAATGTGTAGAAATCTTGGTGGTGAACACATAATTTGCACTGAATGGCTCTAGTTTTTTAGTCTTCAAGTTGAATACGCCATTTTCTACTGGAATTAAATATCGTGATTCTGTTTTCCCTTTTATCTCCGCTGTATTCGTTAAGTGATAAATGACATCTTCGGCTTTTGAATTGTTTAGCTCTGGCTCAAGCCATGAGATTACACGTTTAATAAGTGTAGTATTTTGAGTATAGATTCCAGATTCCGGAAGGTACATTGCTAATCGAGTATTTTCTTCAATGTCGAAGAGAATGAAGCTTGTATATTCTGCGAGAATTTCTGCGCATCTTTTCGGGGTTAAAGTCGTTGGTTTTTTAGGTATTTTACCTTTTGCACCGCTCGCCTCCCATTCAGCTTTTAATTTAGCAGCAATACTCTTTAATTCTTTAAAGTGCCTTGCCTTTAATACATCCTGAAGATCCATAGTCGGCGTTCCTTCTATACTTTCACCCATGGCTAACTGAAATTTCTGTTTCTGATATGTTGCGTTTAATCCGTCAATCGCGTTCTGGATTGTCCATGCTTTGTAATCTTTCCGGTCCCACTTCTTACGGTATAAGCCGCTGCCAATAAATATCCTATCAATTTGTTCTGATTTTTGAGTATAGAATGCAATGTAATTACAAAGTGCTTGATCCGCTTCGCTTTGACTGCTGTACGTAGCGAAGTCTCCTGTATAAAGTCGTTTGCACTTATCACCATTTTTTGCTCCAAATGCGATATTCAAGACTTCTTCATCTGACAAGTCAGGCGAAGGGTTTAATTTTGCTTGCTTAATCTTCCCCAGTTGCTCGTTTACAGGCTGTGGGAAATAACTATCATATATGTAATCCAATATCAACTGTCGCTCTTCTATCTCTCGAGACGTGCCTTCCATATGGTTGCCTGTCATTACTATAAAACGCTCATTGTCGTAAATCTCAATATTTTTCTCGGTATTCTTTGAATGTGTTCCGTATTTCTTTCCCTTTATCCATATGTGAAGACCAGTTTCGCTTTGACTATATTCTGTATAGCTGTCTAATGTTTTAATTAGCTCCTTGGCCTCACCTTGTATTTCATCGTTTACAATGCAATTGTCAAGATCGAAAACTGTATAAGGATCTTTGTTTGTTAGTACATATCCCACACCGCTGTAGTTTTGTGAGTGCTGTATTGCGTCGCTGTAACTAGTCCAAGTTTTTGGATTTGTAGATGATGCCCTCTTTCCATTTGTTTGATATGGAACTTTTGTAAACTTTAAATCAGCGGTTTTCTTATCACGTTTTTGTTTACCCGTTTTCAGTTCCAGTACAGGTTCAATTTTATATAATACCCATTGATTACGATTAAGAATTTCTTGAGGCAAAGCCTGGTACTCTTTATTCGATATAGCTCTCATGTCCAACACCTCCTGGCGCAACATGTGTTTCATTTGAATATTCTTAATCTATCGTTTCGTATACTTTTGAATATCTCCACCGCTATCAAGAACTGCAATGAAAAACATATCTAGATACTTGTCCAGTTCCTTTTTGTCAAACAGCCATTTACTGCCCAGACGAATTGCTGCATTGAAGTTAGGATCATTCATAATGTGAGTGTTGAAAGAGTTCCAGCTCATATTCACATAACTTAGCACTTGCTTAGTATTCATGAAATAGAGTTCTTGTTCTAAAACACTCAATTTCTCATGAATCACTTCACGTGCCATTTCTTCAATACGGTTTTGGTCTATTATGAATTCTAACATTTCCCCATCCCTTTCTTTATTCTGTAGTAACATCATTATTTAAAAATGTTTCTACAGATACATTAACATGTCATAGGATACTGTGCAACATAAAATGTTTCTACAGAATCATTTTAGTGTATAATCATGTTATAAATCATTGAATAAAAATGGGTCACTACAAATTCACTTGTGGCTAGTATGTACAGAAGGAACCAATAAAAATTAGGAAGCTAAACAATAGTTGCTTTTTATGGTGGCTTTTCAGACATTTCTACTGTACTGAGCAATTCAAATTAAACTGTTTGTTTATGAGGAGGTAGAAAGTGAATACTTTGGGTGATTTTATTAAGAGGGCTAGAAAAGATAAGAAATTCACGTTAACACAATTAGGTGACATGACTGGATTAACTCATGGCTATTTATCTAATCTAGAGAATAATGTGCGGAAAAATCCATCAATGGAGGTACTAAAAAAACTCGCACAAGCCTTGGATATTGAATATTCTAAGCTCGCTCTTTTATCTGGACTGGTAGATGAAAAGACTTTATTAATAGAGAAGCTACAAAAAAAACTCGAGGAAGAACTTCGTGTATTAGAAGTGAATAAAGAGTATTTCAGTAAAACTAAAGATGTAATTTCATTACTTCCGGAAGGTGAAAAATTAAGGGAATTTCAATTAAAAGAAAATGATGAAGTTCTGCAAAAGATTATAGATGAGCGTCAACCTATAATAGAACAATTAAAAGAGCAAATTAATTCACTTACTAAATATGGGGTTATGGAATTCAACAATACTGTAGTTAATACTGATGTTCCACGATATGAAAATCATATTTCTAGCGATGAAAAAGAGAAGGATTTTTCTTTTAATCAAGCTTACAATAAGTTATTCTCTTTAGAATATCTTTTAAATTCAGATGAAGATATCTATTTACACAACAAGAAATTAACAAGTGAACAAAAGAAGCAACTCTTTTCAATTGCTGAAACTATATTTAGAAATTAGGGGTGATTTACATTGGCCAGTTTCAGAGAAAAAAACGGTTCTTGGGAATATATTGTTTCTGCTGGTAAAAATCCAGTCACAAAAAAGTATGAGAAGATCACCAAGTCAGGTTTCAGAACCAAAACAGAAGCAAAGCATGCAGCCAGGCGAGTGGAAGAAGAGTTGAAACAAGGAACTTATATAGGTGAATCAAAGAAGACGTTTGGAGACTTTACGGAAGAGTGGATTTCTCACTATGAGAAGAGGGCAAAGGTGAGTAGCGTAAGAGCCAGGAGGATAGCAGCCAAGCGCCTACTAGATGAATGGGAGCATTACCCGATTAACAGCATCACTATGGAAATGTACCAGCAGCATATTGACGATCTAAGCACTCAATTCAGTAGAAACTACATTGACAGCATACATTCGACTGGACGGATGATATTCAATCTTGCAGAAAAGCGGAAGATCATCAGGCATAACCCTACCAATCATTTTGAAATGCCCCGAATGGTTACAGATGAAGTGACTGAAAAAGTAGAGGAGCTGGAGAACTTTCTGGAGCGTGAAGAACTTGCGAATTTCTTGTTACTCGCTAAAAATGAAGGTTTGCGGAATGACCTTGTAATTTTTGCAACCCTTGCTTACTCAGGTTTGCGTGTCGGGGAATTGTTGGCGCTGAAAGAATCGGATATAGATTTCAAAACAAACGGAATCAGCGTCACTAAGACGTACTACAACCCTAAGAACAATAAAAAGGAATTCTCACTACTCACTCCAAAAACAATTGGATCTACCCGCACTGTAGAGGTAGATCCATTCGTAATTAGTCTAATCAAAGAGCAGATCAAGCTGCTGAAAGAAGAAAAGATGAAGCATCGCAAAGTGTACAATGACCAAGGCTTCCTATTTGTAGATCCAGAAGGCTACCCTATGCCGATAAAGATGGTCGCTCTACGTTTGCAGCGTTTAATGAAGAAGATGGATATTAACAAGCACATCACGCCGCACAGCTTCAGGCACACGAATATTTCTCTTTTAATTGAAGCACAGGTACCTATTGGAGAGATTCAGCGGAGAGTGGGCCATACTGATATTAATACTACAATGAATATATACACTCATATGACCAGAAAAACGAAAGAACAGGCATCGAATTTATTCAGCAGTCACCTGTCCGATTTGACCGCAAAACTGCGATAATTAACCTCTTGCGGTTTTCAATGTTGCCGGATTATTGCCCAAGACAAAATAAAAAACCTCTAAACCCTATTAATATAAGGTTTAGAGGTGCTATTTACATCATGCCGCCCATGCCACCCATACCGCCCATATCAGGCATAGCAGGGCCAGCTGCTTCTGGTAGATCAGCAACTACAGCCTCTGTAGTCAAGAACATAGCCGCTACAGATGCCGCGTTCTGCAATGCGTAACGCGTAACTTTAGTCGGGTCCACGATACCTGCTTCTACCATGTTGACCCACTCGCCGTCTGCTGCGTTGAAACCGATGCCGACTTCTTCGCGCTTCAAGCGGTCCACTACGATAGATCCTTCAAGACCTGCGTTTGTAGCGATCTGACGTACTGGTTCTTCTAGTGCACGTAGAACGATTTTGACACCTGTTGCTACGTCGCCTTCTGTTGATTCTAGTAATGCTTCTACTTGCTTGTAAACATTCACAAGTGCAGTACCGCCACCCGATACAATACCTTCTTCAACAGCTGCACGTGTAGAGTTCAATGCGTCTTCGATACGAAGTTTACGCTCTTTTAACTCAGTTTCTGTAGCCGCTCCGACTTTGATTACTGCTACGCCGCCAGCTAGTTTAGCTAAACGCTCTTGCAATTTCTCCTTGTCGAATTCAGAAGTCGTTTCTTCGAGTTGTGAACGAATTTGGCCTACGCGTGATTCGATTGCGCCTGCGTCTCCGCTGCCTTCAACGATTGTTGTGTGATCTTTTGTAACAACGACTTTCGATGCGCGACCTAGTGAAGTAAGGTCTGCAGACTTCAGATCAAGTCCTAGATCTTCTGTGATGACTTGTCCGCCTGTCAAGACTGCAATGTCTTCTAGCATCGCTTTACGGCGATCACCAAAGCCAGGTGCCTTCACTGCAACTGCGTTGAATGTTCCACGAAGTTTGTTGACGACTAGAGTAGCCAATGCTTCTCCTTCAACATCTTCTGCAATGATAAGAAGTGGCTTACCTTGCTGAACAACCTGCTCAAGTACAGGAAGAATTTCTTGGATATTCGTAATCTTCTTGTCTGTGATCAAGATATACGGGTTGTCCAAAGATGCTTCCATCTTATCTGTATCTGTTGCCATATAAGCAGATGCATATCCGCGGTCGAATTGCATACCTTCAACTACGTCAAGTTCTGTTGTGAAGCCTTTAGACTCTTCGATTGTGATGACGCCATCGTTTCCAACGCGTTCCATCGCTTGTGCAATCAAATCGCCGACTTCTTCATCGCCTGAAGAAATAGCTGCTACTTGTGCAATTTCTTGCTTGCTTTCGATTTCATCGGAAACGCCTTGTAGCCCTTCTACTGCTGCTACTACTGCTTTTTCGATTCCTTTACGGATGCCTACTGGATTTGCGCCAGCTGTTACGTTTTTCAAACCTTCACGAATCATAGCCTGTGCTAGAACCGTAGCTGTTGTTGTTCCGTCCCCTGCAATTTCATTCGTTTTAGAAGCTACTTCCGCCACAAGCTTTGCGCCCATGTTTTCGAATGCATTTTCTAATTCGATTTCTTTTGCAATTGTAACACCATCATTTGTGATCAATGGAGAGCCAAATTTACGCTCAAGTACGACGTTACGTCCTTTTGGTCCAAGTGTTACTTTAACAGCATCTGCCAATGTATCTACACCGCGTAGCATTGCAGTACGTGCTTCTTCGTTAAATTTAAGTTCTTTAGCCATTTAAATGATTCCCTCCTGATTTTTCATATCTTTTGTTTTTATAACAGTCGATTAACCGATCGTTGCCAAGATATCGCTTTCACGCAAGATCAAGTATTCAGTACCTTCATATTTCACTTCTGTGCCTGCATATTTAGAGAAGATGATACGGTCACCTTCTGATACTTCCAAGTTCACACGTTGTCCGTTCTCAAGAACACGGCCTGTACCAACAGCAATTACTTTTCCTTCTTGCGGCTTTTCTTTTGCAGAGTCTGGTAAGACAATGCCGCTTGACGTTTTTTCTTCTGCTTCGATTAATTCGATTACGATACGGTCACCTAGTGGTTTCAACAAATGAAACAACCTCCTCGAGATATTGTTTAGTTTTGAAATTTTAGCACTCAGTAACTATGAGTGCTAACACAACTCTTATCATAAAGAATTCCATTTAGAATTGCAAGTAAAAGCTTTCGACATTTTCTTTTTTGCCAAACGTCTTTTTTCGCGTTAAAATGGTCAATATGTATGGAAGAAAGGTTGTGTACAGTGAAAAACTGGGTTGTCGCTCTAATACTTTTTATTACCTACGTTCTTATGCAAATCGCTAGCATATTTCTCGCGCCAGTACTGGTCTTTTATTTCTCGGAAAAAGGATTACCGCAAGTTGAAGCTCTATCACACGGTTTCGCTTGGACGCTTTTCACCGTCAACACGATTGCCGCGATTATTTTTGTCATCATCCTGCTAAAAAACAAGAAATTCATTCCTGTATTTAAAGGAAAGCCTGCACATATGGGAAATGTTCTTCTTTGGGGGATCCTTGGATTTTTCCTAGCGATGGCCGGGCAAATCTTAGGAGCCGCAATCGAGTCGATGTTCGGTGTCGAAGCAGGCTCTGAAAATACTGAATTACTTTCAAACATTGCGAAAACTGCTCCAATCATCATCCTTCCTATGGTTCTCTTTGCACCATTCCTTGAAGAAGTCGTGTTTCGCCGCATTTTATTCGGAGGCTTGTACAGGAAGACGAACTTCTGGATTGCTGCGATTGCGAGTGCTGTCGTATTCGCTGCCGTGCATAACGAGTTGCAGCATCTACTCATGTATTTGATGCCAGGACTCGCGTTTGCATTTGTCTACTACAAAACAAAAAGACTGCTCACACCGATGATCGCTCACTTTTTGATGAACGGCTTTGTGACAGTCGTACAATGGAATGCAGAAAAATTGCAGCAACTACAGGATATGCAGCAAAGCATCATCACATTCCTACTATAAAAAAATCTCTCCTCGCATTTTATTACGCAAGGAGAGATTTTTTATTGAGCCGCCATCACTTGTACCATTTTATCAATGTCAGGTTTTGCAGTACTCTTCACACCTTCCGTCAGAATACTGAAAATCAGCTCTTCGCCACTCTTCGTTTTCACATATCCTGATAAGGCATCTGTATGGTTTAATGAACCTGTTTTCGCCAACACTTTTCCTTTGACCAGAGGGCTCGTCAAGCGATTACGCAATGTACCGCCCAGCATCCGATCGTTTATGCCCGCCACTGGCAAAGAACGTTCAAATGTTGGATACCACGGCTTTGTCTGAGCTTCGAATAACACTTCTGAGATTTTCTCAGAAGGTATCTTATTTTTATGCGACATACCCGAAGCATCTTCTAAATAAATACCTTTCAAACTGATGCCATCTTTTTGTACTGTTTCTTTCATAACACGCAAGCCGGCATCCCAGCTGCCTTCATTATATACAGCCCGTCCCATCGATTTTGCTAAAATTTCAGCATGTGCATTGTTGCTAAGCTTCATGAAGGGCATCATCAAGTAGTACAAGGACATCGACTTTTTCGTTGCAAGCAATTGGGCATTCGCTGGAGTTTTGGATCGACTTACTTTCGTAGTTTTACTGAAACTGATGCCTTGTTTAGCAAGCGCTCGTTTGAAAACATCAGCTGTGTATGCACTCGGATTCGAAACCGTCACCCATTGACGTTTACCGCTCGAGTTGACGGGGATGTTTCCTGAGACGATGATCGTATTCGTTCCATATTGGCGAGCCATTGTCACTGTGTTCGGCTTACCTTTAGGAACCGTTCGCGTTCGATTGACAACTTTAACAATGTTTGTGTGTGGAGTTAACGTAACGGCTGCCGGCTTGCCGTTTTTCGTTGGTTTTGCTTGAACGATCGTTGTCCCTGCATCATAATCTTCATTCGGCGACAACGTCAATGCCGAGATTTGTGCAGCGTAATAATGCGTTTCATCCGATTTATAAATACCCGGAGATAAACGCTTTGTGTCAAACCATGTATCATCCGCCACAATATTTCCTGTGATGGACTTGATGCCTGACTGACGCACCTCTTTCGCAAGCTGCTGCAAATCCCGTTCCATTAAGGTCGGATCTCCTGTTCCCCGCAAATAAAGCTGGCCGTTCAGGACACCGTTTTTCACGGGCCCACTCGCTAATACATCTGTCTGGAAGGTATAATCTTCGCCCAACACTTCAAGAGCAGTCGTCGCAGTTAACACTTTAACATTGGACGCCGGCGTGACGCCTTGATCCGCTCGGTATTGATATACGATTTTATTCGAATCCGCCTCACGTACAACTATACTGCTCTTCGTACCGCGCATGCGCTGACTCGTAATAACCTGATTGATTCCAGCTTCCATAGCTTTATAAGATTGCTCTGCAGCAACCGCTTGACCTCCTGTTATAGGAGTATAGACACTCGCACTGACTAAAACTGCACCTAGTAACCATTTACTCAATCGACGTTGAGTCTTTTTTCTATTCACTGAATCTCATTTCCTCCCAATCTCGTTGTCCCTGCTAGTTTACCATATTGCGTACTTCAACTGAACCCAATTTATAACAGAAACAAAAAATCCTCCTGCATAGGCAAGAGGACTTGAATTTTATTTGTTTGAATCGGTTTGATTCATCACTTTATCGATTTGACGTTGCTGCTCTGCTTTCACTTCTTCCAGTTTCCGCAGTTGTTCAGCTTTTTCAAACTTCCTATATCCTAGACGTGAGATCACGATACTGATTTCATATAGGATGAACAAAGGAACCGTGACGAACAAATGCGATACGATGTCAGGAGGTGTGATGAATGCCGCCAATACGAACAGGCCAAAGTAGGAATATTTCCGTACCTTCACCAAGACTTTTGGCTGCAATATTCCTAAACGGGATAAAAATAAAATGACGATCGGCAGCTGGAAAACGAAACCGAACGGCAAAAGTATAGAAAAAAGAAAAGAGAAGTATTCGTTAATACCAATTGTCTGTTCAATGTTTAATTGATCAGACAAATTAATCATGAATTTCATAATATATGGCAGTAACACGAAATACGAGAAACTGATCCCTGCTAAAAACAGAAGAAAAGCAAAGGGAATGTACGACAGTGTGACTTTTCTTTCTAAATCACGAAGACCTGGGGATATGAACGCCCACAATTGATACATTAGGACCGGTGAAATAATGATGATCGCCAAGAAAATGATTACCTTTAAATAAATGACAACCGGATCGACGACATTAAATGCATTCAACACTACTTCTTCTGCCGGTGTATCATATTGGATAAAGTGAATCAAAGGCTTTGCAAAAAAGAAACTGGCAATCACGCCAACAATAAAGAAAACGACGATAACCATCAGCCGTTTTCGAATCTCATCTATATGTTCAACGATCGTTAAGTTTTTATCTGCCATCAGACTAACACCCTAACTTAGCGCACTTCTTCTTTCTTGTCTTCAACCTTTTTTACCTCATCGTCATCCGCAAGACCTTTCGTTGCGTTTTTAAACTCACGCAATGAAGAACCGAATGCTTTACCGATTTCAGGTAACTTCTTAGGACCAAATATAAGCAATGCGATAACCGCAATAATTAACAAACTACCAACGCCTGGAGCCATGATTGGTCACCTCCTCATAATATGTCTATTCTACACGAAAACCCTCGCATTTACTATTGCCAGGTCAGTTCATTTGTGAATCTTTTACGTCATTTTTAATGAGATAAATCAATGTCTGTAACTCGCCGGAAAGATCGATGCTTTGGATACGGATCGTATCGGGTACAGCCAGCCGTTCAGGGGTGAAATTCAAAATTCCTTTCACACCAGTTTGAGCGAGGCGGTCCGTCAATTCCTGTGCCACTCTCTTCGGTACGGTCAAAATAACCATTTCGATCCCTAGTTCAAGGATTTTCTCCTCCAGTCGATCAGGCGGATAGATCGGAATATGATTCCGTTCTTCGCCGTCATAAGGCGCTTTCGGATCAAATGCTACAACAATTTTCGTGTTGTGAATCTTTTGGAAGTTGTACTTCAGAAATGCATTCCCAAGACTCCCGACCCCGATCAAAGCCACATTTGTTTCTTCATCTTGGTCTAGTGTCTCGCGGAAAAACTGCAATAATGAATCAACATCATAGCCGTATCCTTTACGTCCCAGCGCACCAAAATGCGAGAAGTCCCTGCGAATTGTAGCGGCATCAATCTTCATTGCTTCGCTTAATTCACTAGACGAAATTCGCTGTACACCTGCATCTGCGTAATTGCGTAAAAATCTATAGTATAAAGGCAATCGTTTCGTTGTTGCCTGCGGAATTCTTTTTGTACCCACTGCTTTCCTTACCCCCAGTGTTGCCCTATTACATCCTCCGCTTAAATCCTCAAGGAAAACGAAGGTGAGCCGCTTTTATCGTACAGGAGAACCCATCAGTTGTAAAGCCGATTATTGCATGGTGATACCGATTCCATTAAACTTAGAAGGGAATAGAGGTGTGAGGCTTGATTATTTTACAAGTAAATGGACTGACCAAGTCTTTTTCAGGCACGGATCTGCTGGAAAATGTGCGTCTCGAAGTTCAACATCGAGACCGCGTTGCATTAGTTGGACGCAATGGTGCCGGAAAATCGACATTATTAAAAATAATAGCAGGCGAATTATCAGCCGACGAAGGCGATATTATCATCCCGAAAGACGTACGAGTCGGCTATTTGGAGCAACATAGCGGTATTGATTCAGAATTGACGATTTGGGATGAAGTAATGACAGTATTTGCACCGCTTCGACAAAAAGAAGAACGTTTACGCACTCTCGAGCATCAAATGGCCGAGCCTTCCGTCTACGAAGACGCAGATCGCTATGCGCGTGTTATGGCTGAATATGATGAACTGCAGATTGCATTTAAGGAAGCAGGAGGCTATCAGTTTGAGGCCGATGCGCGTTCTGTCCTTCATGGAATGCGGTTTTATCCGGAAGACTACGAGAAGCCTGTCGATCTATTATCCGGCGGCCAAAAGACGCGGCTCGCGTTGGCTAGGATGCTGCTGAGCAAGCCGGATTTATTAATACTGGATGAACCGACGAACCATTTGGACATCGAGACCTTAAATTGGCTGGAGCGCTATCTATCCGCTTACGAAGGGGCGATTCTGATTGTTTCGCATGACCGTTATTTTCTCGACAAGGTCGTGACAACAGTCTATGAGGTATCTCGTCGAAAAGTGACGAAATACAGTGGAAATTACAGTACCTACTTAGATGAGAAAGCGAAAAATTATGAAAGGGACCAAAAGCTTTTCGAGCAGGAACAAGATGAGCGCGCGAAGCTTGAAGAGTTCATCCAGAAAAACATTGCACGCGCATCGACTTCCAAAATGGCGAAGAGCCGCCGCAAACAACTGGAACGCAGGGAGTGGATGGATTCACCTGAAGGCGATGAAAAGTCCGCAAACTTTTCATTTTCATTGGATCGGCCGAGCGGCAATGATGTCCTTTCCCTCGATGACGTAAAGATTGGCTATGGATCACAGCCCGTGTCAGAACATATTTCCGTACGCGTCTATAAAGGAGACCGCGTTGCTTTTGTCGGGCCGAACGGCGTCGGCAAGTCGACGTTACTGAAGACCATCGTCAAGCGTAATGAGTTGCTTGACGGCGATATTCGCTATGGTACCAACGTCCAGTTCGGATACTATGACCAAAACCAGGCAACATTGATTGGGTCTGGTACGGTTCTGCAGGAAATCTGGGATGACTGGCCCATGATGAACGAAAAGGATATCCGCTCCTTGCTTGGTCGCTTCCTGTTTACTGGCGACGACATCGAAAAGCACGTGACGTCGTTATCAGGCGGAGAAAAAGCCAGGCTTTCATTGGCCCAGCTCATGCTGGAAAAGTCCAACACACTTATTTTGGACGAGCCGACAAACCATTTGGATCTCGATAGCAAAGAAATTCTTGAAAACGCGCTGGATGACTTTCCAGGAACGATTCTTTTCGTTTCCCATGACCGCTACTTCATCAATCGACTCGCAACGAAAGTTATCGAACTGAGCGAACATGGCGCAGTTGAATACTTGGGCGACTATGATTACTATGTCGAGAAGAAAACAGAAATGGAAGAAATCGCTGCAGTGACACAGGTTGAGCAACGTGAAAAGGAACCTGCTGCAAAGAAAGAAAATGCCGGAAAAGAGTTTCAGCGTCAAGAACGTCGGCTAACTAGAGCGATTGCTGAAATCGAAAAGAAGATGGAAACATTTGATGATGAAATCGCCGAACTACAAGCCCAGTTATTGAATCCTGACATTGCGAATGACCACGTCCAGTTGATGGAGATTCAACGTCATATTGACGAGCTTCAAGCGACGCATGATGAACAAGCTGAAGAATGGTTAATGCTACAAGATGAATTAGAGAATTTATAAGAAAAGTCGGCTGTCCTGAAAGTGAGATACTCTTTCAGTGACAGTCTTTTCTTATATTCCGGGTAAGTGAAGCAAAGAGGCAACACTAAGTATTGTTTGCACCGTAACAAATTATGATAACTTATAGTCTGACAAATTACGACTTACACATTACAATTGCAAACGTAATTCGTCAACATGACTGATACACAAAGAGCTCTCTTGATTTATCCACCTTTTTTCTCCACAATCTTTTCCACAGTAGAAATCCCATTTTGAATACATATGAACATAGTTATGAACATTATCCACAGAGTTTATGCGAAACATCCACAAAGTTATCCAAGTGACACACCCGCATCGTGCACAACTTTCTAAACTTACCCACATTTAATCCACAAATTGTGTATAAGTACGAATGTTCCCTATTGACAATTCTTCTTGCGCATAATGAAAAAACACATATTTTGCTGAATATTAGCAAAATATGTGTTCATTATTAATAATTCCATGATTTCAATGGCATACCAGGACGACCATTCATCGTTGAGTCGCTGCGGACGCCACTTTTCCACATCTCATACCCAGCTGCCGCTATCATGGCCGCGTTATCTGTGCATAACGCAATAGGTGGAACATAGAAAGGAATTCCTTCTTTTTGCAGTGCCTCTGTTAAAGACTTGCGCAAGCCTTGATTGGCAGCTACACCTCCTGCAGCGATTACTTGTTTTACATCAAATTGTTTGGCTGCCTTCACAGTCTTTACCGTCAGCACATCCACAACGCTCTGTTGAAAACCTGCAGCTACATGCTGAGGATCGATCTGTTCGCCTTTTTGCTCGATATTATGCTTATAATTAATGACCGCTGATTTCAAACCACTGAAACTGAAATCATACGAATCCGCCTCTAGCCAAGCGCGCGGAAAATCAATGCTTTGCTCACTTTCCAATGCAAGCCTATCTACTTGCGGACCACCTGGATAAGGCAATCCAAGCACACGGGCCACCTTGTCGTAAGCCTCTCCTGCTGCATCATCACGTGTTTCTCCAATCAACTCGAAGGACCCGTGGGACTTCATGACGACGAGTTCCGTATGGCCGCCAGAAACAATCAATGCTAGCAGCGGAAACTCCATTGGATGCATTAGTTGGTTGGCATACACATGACCTGCAATATGATGTACGCCGATCAGCGGCAATTGGTTAGCAAACGCAAAAGCCTTCGCTGCATTTACCCCAATCAATAAGGCTCCTACCAGTCCAGGACCCTCCGTCACAGCAACAGCTTCCAAATCTTTTGGAACAATTTCAGCTTCCCGTAGCGCTTCTTCAATAACGAGTGTGATTTGCTCCACGTGTAAGCGAGAAGCGATTTCAGGCACTACACCGCCGAATTGTTTCTGCTGTTGAATTTGCGAAGATACTATAGATGATACAATTTCGGTACCATTTTTCACGACCGAAGCTGCCGTTTCATCACAACTTGTTTCAATACCTAAAATATAATGATCTTTCTTCATTCGAATTCCACCCACATGACGAGCCCATCTTCATGGTCGTCCGTATAATAGTTTTTCCTGATCCCGCCTTCTTGAAAACCCAATTTACGATAAAGAGACCGCGCTGGTTCATTGCTGACACGCACTTCCAACGTCATTGTTCGTACTTCATTTAGTCTGCACAACTCCATTGCCTTTCGCATGAGATCTTCTCCAATTCCTTTTCCGCGCAATGATGAGCGAACTGCTACATTCGTAATATGACATTCATCCAAAACAATCCACATACCACAGTGACCAATAATCTCGCCATCCAGTTCCGCTACAATATAATGAGAGTACTCATTGCCTGCCAGCTCATGCTCAAAGATCTCTTCTGTCCAGGGCGTAGCAAATGCTTCACGTTCGATACTCGCCACCGAAGTAATATCTGCTAACGTCATTTTCCGAAATACTACATCCTCACTCATTGGTAGGCTCCTTCTTCACCAAGTTGGCTTCCGCTTCTGTGATGCGTCTATACTGCGGAGTAAAAGAATGTACAGAGTCGGCTTGTTCAGCCCGCATAGCTAATGAAATAACAGAGGAAGCGCGTGGTACATTCACAGCAAATGAAGTGAATTTCGCTTGATCTCCCAACTGCTCACGAATACTTTGCTCATGCAACTTCACATCTTCACCAATAAATAAAACGGGTTCTTTCATCTCTTTCAGTTGTTCTAAAAGCTCTGCCAGTGCACAGTGCTGATCTTCCATCACACTCACTAGCTCTTCTCCAGCCATACGATAAATCGCCGAATAGACATTAGACCGTCTAGCATCAAATAGTGGGCATAGGAGCCCGTTGTAAAGCTGACCATTCATAGCCAAAGACTTCAAACTGGAAACTCCATAAAGCGGCTTGCCCAATGTCCAAGCAAGTGTTTTTGCAATCGTTACACCGATCCGCACACCTGTATAAGAACCCGGTCCTTCAGAAACTGCAATCGCATCAATTTCCGAAGGGGATATTGATGTTTTTCGGCAGACCTCTTCAACAGCCGGCATTGCCCGCAAAGAGTGATTGACCTTCATCATACTCGACTCTTCAATCAGTAACTCGCCATCTTTGACGATTGCTACTGACAATGGAGAGTTCGCTGTATCAATACCTAACCATATCATATAAAAATCTCCTCACAAATACGTGTAAATCGTTCACCTTTTGCCGTTAGTTCAACTGTGCGTGTTTCCGGTCCTGTATGATGAATAACAACCTCCAAGCGCTGTTCAGGCAATTCATCTGCAATAAATTGCGCCCACTCAATGATGGAAATCGCGTCTCCATAAAACAACTCGTCCCACCCTAAGTCTTCATCGCTAGTAGCCAAACGATACACGTCTAAATGATTAAGGGGATAATTCCCTTCGTACTGTTTAATAATCGTAAAAGTAGGACTGCTGACCGTCCGGGTGATACCTATAGACTTCGCAAGTGCTTTCGCAAATGTTGTTTTGCCAGCACCTAAATCGCCTTCAAGTGTCAGTACATCAGGCGGCTTCAAGTAACTGCCGATCTCAGCAGCCAACTTTTCCATCTCTTCAACTGACTTTATTTCTTTTCTCCACACAGCCAACGCACCCTTCTAATTTCATCATAATACTAGTGTACAGAAAAACAAAGTAAAACAAAAGCTTAGACAGCGGAAGTTCATCTACAAGAAAAAACGATTTCACCGGTAAGGTGAAATCGTTTGGAATGTTAAAATATGGCGGTCCCGACGGGAATCGAACCCGCGATCTCCTGCGTGACAGGCAGGCATGTTAACCGCTACACCACGGGACCATGAAAAAATTCAAAAAAATAAAAAGCCTAGCAACGTCCTACTCTCACAGGGGGAAGCCCCCGACTACCATCGGCGCTGAAGAGCTTAACTTCCGTGTTCGGTATGGGAACGGGTGTGACCTCTTCGCCATCGTTACTAGACAGATGAGTAAAGCTTGTTCACTCAAAACTGAATAAAAGACATTGTGTACATCAAGTAGTACTTCTTAAAAATAGGTTAAGTCCTCGATCGATTAGTATCTGTCAGCTGCACACGTCGCCGTGCTTCCACCCCAGACCTATCCACCTCATCATCTTTGAGGGATCTTACTTACTTGCGTAATGGGAAATCTCATCTTGAAGGGGGCTTCATGCTTAGATGCTTTCAGCATTTATCCCGTCCATACATAGCTACCCAGCGATGCCTTTGGCAAGACAACTGGTACACCAGCGGTATGTCCATCCCGGTCCTCTCGTACTAAGGACAGCTCTTCTCAAATTTCCTGCGCCCGCGACGGATAGGGACCGAACTGTCTCACGACGTTCTGAACCCAGCTCGCGTGCCGCTTTAATGGGCGAACAGCCCAACCCTTGGGACCGACTACAGCCCCAGGATGCGACGAGCCGACATCGAGGTGCCAAACCTCCCCGTCGATGTGGACTCTTGGGGGAGATAAGCCTGTTATCCCCGGGGTAGCTTTTATCCGTTGAGCGATGGCCCTTCCATGCGGAACCACCGGATCACTAAGCCCGTCTTTCGACCCTGCTCGACTTGTAGGTCTCGCAGTCAAGCTCCCTTATGCCTTTGCACTCTACGAATGATGTCCAACCATTCTGAGGGAACCTTTGGGCGCCTCCGTTACTCTTTAGGAGGCGACCGCCCCAGTCAAACTGCCCACCTGACACTGTCTCCTGCCCGGATCACGGGCATGGGTTAGAAGTCCAATACAGCCAGGGTAGTATCCCACCAACGCCTCCTCCGAAGCTGGCGCTCCGGAATCCAAGGCTCCTACCTATCCTGTACAGGCTGCACCGGAATTCAATATCAGGCTACAGTAAAGCTCCACGGGGTCTTTCCGTCCTGTCGCGGGTAATGCGCATCTTCACGCATATTATAATTTCACCGAGTCTCTCGTTGAGACAGTGCCCAGATCGTTACGCCTTTCGTGCGGGTCGGAACTTACCCGACAAGGAATTTCGCTACCTTAGGACCGTTATAGTTACGGCCGCCGTTTACTGGGGCTTCAATTCAGAGCTTCGCTTGCGCTAACCCCTCCTCTTAACCTTCCAGCACCGGGCAGGCGTCAGCCCCTATACGTCACCTTACGGTTTTGCAGAGACCTGTGTTTTTGCTAAACAGTCGCCTGGGCCTATTCACTGCGGCTCTCTCGGGCTATTCACCCTACCAGAGCACCCCTTCTCCCGAAGTTACGGGGTCATTTTGCCGAGTTCCTTAACGAGAGTTCTCTCGATCACCTTAGGATTCTCTCCTCGCCTACCTGTGTCGGTTTGCGGTACAGGCACCTCCCGCCTCGCTAGAGGCTTTTCTTGGCAGTGTGAAATCAGGGACTCCGGAGACAATTCTCCTTGCCATCACAGCCTAGTGTTATATGAGAACGGGATTTGCCTCGTTCTCCACCTCACTGCTTAGACACGCAACCAACTGCGTGCTCACCCTATCCTACTGCGTCCCCCCATTACTCAAACGGCGGGGAGGTGGTACAGGAATATCAACCTGTTGTCCATCGTCTACGCCTATCGGCCTCGACTTAGGTCCTGACTAACCCTGAGCGGACGAGCCTTCCTCAGGAAACCTTAGGCATTCGGTGGAAGGGATTCTCACCCTTCTTTCGCTACTCATACCGGCATTCTCACTTCCAAGCGCTCCACCAGTCCTTCCGGTCTAGCTTCAACGCCCTTGGAACGCTCTCCTACCATTGACTTGCGTCAATCCACAGTTTCGGTGATCCGTTTAGCCCCGGTACATTTTCGGCGCAGCGCCACTCGACCAGTGAGCTATTACGCACTCTTTAAATGATGGCTGCTTCTAAGCCAACATCCTGGTTGTCTGGGCAGCGCCACATCCTTTTCCACTTAACGGATACTTGGGGACCTTAACTGGTGGTCTGGGCTGTTTCCCTCTCGACGATGGATCTTATCACCCACCGTCTGACTCCCAAACATAAATCATCGGCATTCGGAGTTTGTCTGAATTCGGTAACCCGGGATGGGCCCCTCGTCCAAACAGTGCTCTACCTCCGAGATTCTTTCGTTTGAGGCTAGCCCTAAAGCTATTTCGGAGAGAACCAGCTATCTCCAGGTTCGATTGGAATTTCACCGCTACCCACACCTCATCCCCGCATTTTTCAACATACGTGGGTTCGGGCCTCCAGTCAGTGTTACCTGACCTTCACCCTGGACATGGGTAGATCACCTGGTTTCGGGTCTACGACCCCATACTCATGCGCCCTATTCAGACTCGCTTTCGCTGCGGCTCCGCTTTCTCAGCTTAACCTTGCATGGAATCGTAACTCGCCGGTTCATTCTACAAAAGGCACGCCATCACCCATTAACGGGCTCTGACAATTTGTAGGCACACGGTTTCAGGTTCTATTTCACTCCCCTTCCGGGGTGCTTTTCACCTTTCCCTCACGGTACTGGTTCACTATCGGTCACTAGGGAGTATTTAGCCTTGGGAGATGGTCCTCCCGGATTCCGACGGAATTTCACGTGTTCCGCCGTACTCAGGATCCACTCTGGAGGGAATGCACTTTCGACTACGGGGCTGTTACCCACTGCGGCGGATCTTTCCAGATCGCTTCGTCTAATGCATTCCTTTGTAACTCCGTATAGAGTGTCCTACAACCCCAGGAAGCAAGCTTCCTGGTTTGGGCTCTTCCCGTTTCGCTCGCCGCTACTAAGGGAATCGATTTTCTTTCTCTTCCTCCGGGTACTTAGATGTTTCAGTTCTCCGGGTGTGCCACGATCACGCTATGTATTCACGTGAACGTACTGTCCCATTACGGACAGTGGGTTTCCCCATTCGGAAATCTTCGGATCAAAGCTTACTTACAGCTCCCCGAAGCATATCGGTGTTAGTGCCGTCCTTCATCGGCTCCTAGTGCCAAGGCATCCGCCGTGCGCCCTTTCTAACTTAACCTATAAAAGGTCCAACGTCTCTCTAGCGATAGAAAGAACGAAGGTTAAAAAGTTTACATGAATCAAACAAAATGTTCGATTCGGTTGATTACTTGATTACTTTCAATGTCGTTTTATCCAGTTTTCAATGAACAAGTCTAAAGAAAAAAGCTTTGAACACTCAAAAAATGAGCCTTCAAAACTGAACGCAAAACGTTAACGTGACGGATCGAAGATCCATCTTCCGAATGCCAAGATGGCATACTATCCTTAGAAAGGAGGTGATCCAGCCGCACCTTCCGATACGGCTACCTTGTTACGACTTCACCCCAATCATCTGTCCCACCTTCGGCGGCTGGCTCCCGTAAGGGTTACCCCACCGACTTCGGGTGTTACAAACTCTCGTGGTGTGACGGGCGGTGTGTACAAGACCCGGGAACGTATTCACCGTGGCATGCTGATCCACGATTACTAGCGATTCCGGCTTCATGCAGGCGAGTTGCAGCCTGCAATCCGAACTGGGAACGGTTTTGTGGGATTGGCTCCCCCTCGCGGGTTTGCAGCCCTCTGTACCGTCCATTGTAGCACGTGTGTAGCCCAGGTCATAAGGGGCATGATGATTTGACGTCATCCCCACCTTCCTCCGGTTTGTCACCGGCAGTCACCTTAGAGTGCCCAACTGAATGATGGCAACTAAGATTAAGGGTTGCGCTCGTTGCGGGACTTAACCCAACATCTCACGACACGAGCTGACGACAACCATGCACCACCTGTCACCGCTGTCCCCGAAGGGAAAAGCATGTCTCCATGCCGGGCAGCGGGATGTCAAGACCTGGTAAGGTTCTTCGCGTTGCTTCGAATTAAACCACATGCTCCACCGCTTGTGCGGGTCCCCGTCAATTCCTTTGAGTTTCAGCCTTGCGGCCGTACTCCCCAGGCGGAGTGCTTAATGCGTTAGCTGCAGCACTAAGGGGCGGAAACCCCCTAACACTTAGCACTCATCGTTTACGGCGTGGACTACCAGGGTATCTAATCCTGTTTGCTCCCCACGCTTTCGCGCCTCAGCGTCAGTTACAGACCAGAAAGCCGCCTTCGCCACTGGTGTTCCTCCACATCTCTACGCATTTCACCGCTACACGTGGAATTCCGCTTTCCTCTTCTGTACTCAAGTCCTCCAGTTTCCAATGACCCTCCACGGTTGAGCCGTGGGCTTTCACATCAGACTTAAAGGACCGCCTGCGCGCGCTTTACGCCCAATAATTCCGGACAACGCTTGCCACCTACGTATTACCGCGGCTGCTGGCACGTAGTTAGCCGTGGCTTTCTGGTAAGGTACCGTCAAGGTACAGGCAGTTACTCCTGTACGTGTTCTTCCCTTACAACAGAGCTTTACGATCCGAAAACCTTCTTCACTCACGCGGCGTTGCTCCATCAGACTTTCGTCCATTGTGGAAGATTCCCTACTGCTGCCTCCCGTAGGAGTCTGGGCCGTGTCTCAGTCCCAGTGTGGCCGATCACCCTCTCAGGTCGGCTACGCATCGTGGTCTTGGTAGGCCGTTACCCCACCAACTAACTAATGCGCCGCGGGCCCATCTCACAGTGACAGCCGAAACCGTCTTTCAACATCTCTTCATGCGAAGAAATGGATTATTCGGTATTAGCCCCGGTTTCCCGGAGTTATCCCCATCTGTAAGGTAGGTTGCCCACGTGTTACTCACCCGTCCGCCGCTAATCTTTAGGAGCAAGCTCCCAAAGATTCGCTCGACTTGCATGTATTAGGCACGCCGCCAGCGTTCGTCCTGAGCCAGGATCAAACTCTCCATAAAAGAGAAATTCGAGTTAGCTCGATTTCTTGCTGGCATCATTTAAGATACTCATTTTGTTTATGTCACCGGCAGAGCCGATGCACAAACGTATAATTCGTTAACGTTTTGCTGTTCAGTTTTCAAGGTTCATTTGGTTAAATAATATGGAGCGGGTGAAGGGAATCGAACCCTCATCATCAGCTTGGAAGGCTGAGGTTTTACCACTAAACTACACCCGCATATAAATTGTAATGAATAGCATGTTTGGTGCGGTAAAGAGGACTTGAACCTCCACGGGGTTAACCCCCACTAGGCCCTCAACCTAGCGCGTCTGCCATTCCGCCACTACCGCTCTGTTTTAGCGACAAACTCTATTATACATGATTGAAATGATAAGTCAACAACTTTTTTAAAAAAGTGGTGAGCCATACAGGATTCGAACCTGTGACCCTCTGATTAAAAGTCAGATGCTCTACCAACTGAGCTAATGGCTCGTTTTGAAAGTAAAAAACGAGATGTTCCAAATACCATACTTGATCCTTATAACACTTTAAAAAGTGATGTTATAAAAATGGCTGGGGTAGCTGGATTCGAACCAACGAATGACGGAGTCAAAGTCCGTTGCCTTACCGCTTGGCTATACCCCACTACTGATAATCTGTTCGTCAGACTTCTAGGCATTCGTTTCATTTTACTAAAGTGACCCCTACGGGATTCGAACCCGTGTTACCGCCGTGAAAGGGCGGTGTCTTAACCGCTTGACCAAGGGGCCTTAGTTATATTGTTCGGTAAACTAATGTGCGATTTGTTCCGCATGTCTCAGTCGACTTTTCCTATTATAGACAGGGTCATCAAATTCGTCAACCTTTTTTATCAATCTTTTTAAAAAAACTTTCATTATTCTTCTAGAACCTTGATTTAACAAGCTTTCACTTTAAATTTTTTTATTTTATTTTGTATAGCCTCTATCCCGATTCTAAGATCCTTCTGAAAACATTTCACTTTAACAATACTTACTTGTGGGTCAAAAAACTTTTTATTCATTCTTGGAAAACGCTATTACGATGAGAATATATAATATAAGACTGGTATGGTCCTACGAGACTTTAGCGCGTCTCACTGAGTTCATTGCCAATATTTACGAGTAAAGGCTGCCATATAAAAGACATTTCAGTCTTTCATGACAGCCCTTTTCTTTATTTATACTACTCTGACGATCTTCCCCGCACATTTTCCGCAACGATATTTACGGCAATCCATTCGTCTTCGTCTTTGATAGTTGCACCCACAGGCAGTACAACGATAATGGTGGACGACCGTACTTTTCGTTCTTCGCTCTGCAAGCGGCTTACAATGACGTGGCGAATTTGTCTGTCGTAACAGTTTTTTAAAATCGGTATCCCCATGTTTATATCCTTTACCTTCTAAATGAAGATGGTAATGGCATAGTTCATGTTTGATGATTCCAACCAATTCATCCTCGTCGTAAAGTTGGACAACAAGTGGATTAATCTCAATATAATGATTGGATAGCTTATAGCGTCCTCCTGTTGTACGCAACCTTTTATTAAAGATTGCTTGATGGATGAAAGGTTTATAGAAGACGTCGAGTGAGATTTGCTCGACTAGTTGTTGTAGTTGTTCATCCGACATACTCATATTCTCCCTTACTTAGATAAAGGCAGCATGGATAAAGCAATACGTCCCTTTTGTCGATCAACTGAATCGATCCACACTGTCACAATGTCACCGGAGGCTACGACGTCTAATGGGTGTTTGACGAATCCTTTTTTCATCTTCGATATGTGAACCAGACCGTCTTCGGAAACACCAATATCAACAAAGGCACCAAAATCCACGACATTTCGGACAGTCCCTTGCATTTCCATTCCTTCATGCAGATCTTTAATATCCAAAATATCCGCTTTCAGTAATGGTTGTGGATAGTCGTCACGAGGGTCACGGTTGGGGCGTTGCAACGTTTCGATAATGTCCTTAAGCGTGATCTCTCCAACCTCTAGCTGTCTAGCCAGTTGTGCAATGTCGACTTTCCCCAAAGCCTCTGTCGCTTCACTCGTTCCCAATTGAGTTTTATCCAGCGCTACTTCTTTCAAAACGGATTCTGCAATTTTATAGCTTTCCGGGTGAATCCCTGTTGTATCAAAAGGTTCTTTGGATTCTGGTATGCGCAGGAAGCCGATTGCTTGCTCATATGTTTTGGCACCTAATCTTGGAATCTTCTTTAAGTCTGTTCGCTTTTTGAATTTACCTGCTTCTTCTCTTGCTTTGACGATGTTTTCAGCTACAGTTTTTGAAAGCCCTGAAACATATTGCAAAAGTGAAGAAGAGGCGGTGTTGACATTGACACCTACCTGGTTTACAGCCGTTTCTACGACAAAGGACAAGGACTCCGACAGATTCTTTTTTGCCACGTCATGCTGATATTGCCCCACACCTATTGACTCGGGATCAATTTTGACGAGTTCTGACAGCGGATCTTGCAAACGACGTGCAATCGATACAGCGCTACGCTGTTCGACTTGGAGATCAGGGAACTCTTCCCTTGCTTGCGGTGACGCCGAATAGACACTGGCACCTGCCTCGTTTACTATCACGTAGGAAACTGGCTCTTCAGCTTCTTTAATTAGTTCGACAATGAATTTCTCGGTTTCTCTTGAAGCGGTTCCATTGCCGATTGCAATGATCGAAATCGGATATTTCTTCAATAAATCCATTATTACTTTTTTCGATGCCTCTTTTTGCGGTTTGGGCGGATGTGGATATATCACGGAGATATCATGAAGCTTACCCGTCTCATCTACGACCGCCAACTTACACCCTGTACGGAAAGCAGGGTCCACACCGAGAACTGTCCTGCCTTTTAAGGGAGCTTGCAGTAAAAGGCTCCGAAGATTTTCGGAAAACACATGAATCGCCTGCGCTTCGGCTTTTTCAGTCAACGCTGTTCGTACTTCCCTTTCAATAGAAGGAGCGATTAACCGCTTGAATGAATCTTCCAATGCGTCCTTTATATAAGATGCAGATGGCGAACCTGTTTGTTTGAGGTACGCCCGCTCCAGATCTCCGACAATCCGATCAGCCGGAAAACCTACACCGACACGCAGTACATCTTCCTTTTCTCCACGATTGATAGCAAGCACTCTGTGAGGAACAATTTTATTCAACGGTTCTTCGTAATCATAATAATTTTCGAAAACTTTTCGCTCATCTTCCGCACCTTTTTTCAAAGCAGCCGTCAAGCGTCCTGCAGACCACGTAGTTTTACGGATACGTTCCCGCATTGTGGCGTCTTCAGAAACTCTTTCCGCAATAATGAATTTAGCACCTTCAAGAGCATCTTCGATTGTGTGAACCTCTTTTTCCGTGTTCACGTACACAGCAGCTGACTTTTCGATACTACTGTTTGTTTGTTGCATCATCTCATCAGCCAGCGGTTCTAAACCGCTTTCGATAGCGATCATCGCCTTCGTTCGACGTTTTTGCTTGTATGGACGATATAAGTCTTCAATTCGCTGCAATACAGTCGCCCGCTCAATATCGGCCTTTAATTGATCGTTCAGCTTTCCTTGCTCTTCGATCAAACGAAGTACTTCCTCTTTTCGTTGTTCCAATGATTTTACATAGTGATAAGAGTCTTCAATCTCTTTTATCTGCACTTCATCTAATGAGCCCGTTGCTTCTTTGCGGTAACGCGCAATAAAAGGTACTGTGTTGCCTTCTTCCAATAGCGCGATAACACTTGCAGTTTGACGTTTGCCAATGCCTGCTCGGCTCGCGGTTGCTTCCATAAGATCTATTGACAATTCAACCACCCCTTCTTCTTTCCATATAATAGCATAGGTCGAATTCAGATTCCCGCCCCACCTATCTGATAAGTACATACAAAAAAACCCACTTCAAATTAATGAAGCAGGCTTGCCGCGATGAATGTCGCATCATCATTCGAATCGATTGTACTTTCAATTTTTCTGTACAATTGATAGGGCGTGGTGTTCTCTTGTAAATACTTTTTAGGGCTACGCAAGCTCACGCCATCTGAATGTAAGAAAAATCGATCATTCTTATGATATGGATAGCGTTGCGTACGAAGTGATTGCGGACGTCCTGATAGGTAGCCCATGACAGGTAACGGATAAATCATCTGACCATTTGACTGTAGGATATATAGACGGATATTACCAACACAACTGTATTCCAAAGTTTGCTGGGTAAAATAAACTTTTACAATACCGACCGCTGCGCCACGTTTGTGGAACATTAATTTATTGCAACGTAGCAACAAATCGTCAGGTGATTCATGATGGTACTCTTCCAATACGTTCGGTATCACTTCGGCGGATTCCTTAGCGTCTGTTCCGCTTCCTAAACCGTCTGCGATTGCACAAATGAAATAATCTTCTTCTGAATGAATGTAGTATGCATCCCCAGAATCCTTATTTCCCTTTTTCGACTGTTGGTATATATATGCCTCTACATATTCATTCTCGAAAGTTTTCACTACTTCGCACCACCACTTGTTAGTATTACTTCTTGCAGTTTCTTAATTGCTTTTCTTTGCAGTCTAGATACATGCATTTGAGAGATATTCAGTAATTCTCCAGCTTCTTTCTGACTCATCTGGTCAATATATGTATACTGGATAATTTGGCGCTCACGTTCGCTCAATACACTTAATGCATCTAAGACCAGCATTCGTTGGTCTGTCTTTTCAAATCCACCGTCTGTTTCACCTATAATATCAAGCAGCGTAATTGTGCCGCCTTCTGAATCCGCATCCAGCGTATGGTCAATGGATAACGCTTGATAGCTTCTGCCCATCTCCATTGCTTCCAATACAAGTTCTTCATCAGTGTCAAGATACTCTGCTATTTCGTATACCATAGGCGAGCGTTGAAACTCTGTTGTCAACGTCTCAACAGCCGCTTTAATTTTAGGGCCCAATTCTTTTATACGTCGCGGTACATGGACAGCCCATGTCTTATCGCGAAGGAAACGCTTGATTTCGCCTATAATTGTTGGTACGGCAAATGCTTCGAAACTTCTTCCTTGCTCAGGATCATAGCGACGAATCGCACCTAATAACCCGAGCATACCTGCTTGCACGATGTCTTCGTGATGTGATTGGCCACGGGAATATTTCCGGGCAATCGAATGAACCAAACGCTCGTAATGCAAGACTAACTGCGTCTGGGCGTCGTCATCTTGTGTCTCTTGATATTCATGTATCCACTGAATTACTTGTTCCTTTGTCTCATTGTCACGAGAAGACCGTTGGTTTGACATGTCCTTCTCCTCGCTCTCTGCCCAAGTATTTGGTCATGAAGACGATGACACCCTCCCCATGATCAATTTTCACTTCATCCATTAATGCTTCCATCAAGTAAAGGCCTAATCCTCCTTCCCTTAATGGTGATTCCTCGTTCCAGTCTTGGTATGGACCAATCTTCTTCTTCGTTTCTTCAAAATCGAAGCTTCTGCCATGATCTGTCACGACAATTTCCAATCGGTCCTCATAGAGGGCACAGCCTAAAATCACTTCACCTACTTTCTCGTCATTGTAGGCGTGCTGCACTGCGTTCGTCACAGCTTCACTTGCAGCGATTTTCAAATCCTCGATCTCATCGTATGTAAATCCTAGACGGCTCGCCAAGCCTGAAATCGCCAATCGAGCTACCCCAACATATTGTGGTTTCGCCGGAACTTTCACTTCAATATAATCAAACGCTTGCATCATCTTCGCCACCTTCTATCTGTTCTATCTCCATAATTTCATTCAACCCTGTGATTTCGAATAAGCGATAGAGGCGCTGATTCAATCCTTTGATCACCAATTTAGCGTTATGTGCTTTAATCTCTTTATAGAAGCCGACGAAAACGCCTAAACCTGTACTATCCATGTAATTAACCTCAGATAAGTCCAGCTCAACTTCCATTCCTTCTGCCTGCTCTAGCTTTGCCAAATGTTCCTTCAACTTTGGTGCCGTATATATATCAATCTCACCAATAATCTTAAATTTATGAACTAAATCCTTGTCTACTTGCTCAACTTGTAAATTCATTTCGCCACCCCGATCGGTTTCTCTATTTTTCCAATTTATGCGCATCATCATTTCGATCTTTGCGCACATCTTGTTATATACCCGCTTTCCAAACTTCAAAACATTTATTTTGTTTTTTTCAAAATAACCAGTGTAAAGTCATCATGCAACTGGTAGTCTTGCATTCTAGAAAGTTCATTAAATAAATAGTCGACCATCGCTTGTGCATTTTCGGACTTCACTTGACACAGTAAGTTTTCGATAAAATCCATTTCAATGAATCCATTTTCCGTTCGAGTTTCACTTACACCATCCGTCATTATAACGACAAAATCATTCACTTCGAGCTTAACTGTACGTTCCTCGTATTTCGCTTCTTCCTGAACTCCAAGCAGAAGCCCTTTGCTCTCCAATAGCTTAAACTCTTTTTCGGCTGCACAATAAAAAAGGGCTGGTTCATGTCCCGCTGAAGCATAGCGAAACGTAGCGGTATCCGTGTCATACTTTCCATAGAACATGGAAACGAACATCGAATCGGAAATGCTTTTTTCAATCATTTTATTAATAAAACTGAGTACTTCAGATGGACTTCTCTTTTCGTAGCGCAGACTATCCATGCCGAATTTCACCATGGACATATGCATAGCAGCAGACATCCCTTTGCCAATAATATCCGCCACCGCTAAGCACACTTGACTTGAAGTTTCATTCAAAAAGTATACATAGTCCCCATTCATCTGTTTAGCAGGCTTTGAGATCCAGCCGATGTCCAGTCCTTGTACTTCAGGAGTCGCGGTCTGTAACAGCGTATTCTGCATCCTTACCGCAATATCCATCTCCATTTGAATGGCTTCTTGCTTACGAATTAGACTTTGGTGTTCTTTCAAAGCTAGTCCATAATGGATCATCATTTCAATTAAAAAATCAAAAGAAATACTTACTTCCGGGGGCAGGTCCTCGATCAACTCTTCAATAGAGGTTTTGTGAAGGCTGATGACATCTTCAGGCGCAATTTTCTTTTCTATAAAATTACGACTGAATTGCTGACCTAAATAAAGATCTTCTTCCCCTTGGGTGCGCAGAAAACTCCTCAGCATTTGTTTATACTGTTTACCTGTCTCCTGTGGCAATGTTCTTCAACTCCTAGTGCAACCATTTCGTCGCTGTAATGGTAGTACCAATACCTACTTCCGTCTCAACGCGAAAATCATCCATCAATCGCTTGACTCCAGGCATACCGGCACCCAACCCTCCAGAAGTAGTAAATCCATCCTCCATCACTTTTTGCAAGTCAGTAATACCCGGGCCTTCGTCTGAAGCCGTAATAATCAATCCTGCTCGCTGACCAGCCCGGACAGGCTCGATTTTAATTACACCTTTTCCTGCATACAGATATATATTTCTTGCCAATTCGCTGATGGCAGTTGTAATTCTTGCCTGGTCCACTGTTCCAAAACCAGTTTCCTTCGCCTCATTACGGCCAAGCTGCCTTGCTGCAACAATGTCCCATTCCGTATTGATCTCTATAGAAGACCCGTGCTCCATGGTCAGGCCTCCAATTCTCTAGTCAATTTCTCTAGCCCATTTTCTAGATCTAATGCAGTCTTCACATTTTCCAAGCGTATGCCAAGTTCAATAAGTGTGATGGCTACTGATGGTTGAATACCTGTGATGACCACTTTCGCTCCCATCAGACTGGTCATGTGAATCACGTCACCAAGTACTTTCGCGATAAATGAATCAATGAAGTCAATTGGCGTCAGATCGATTACCACACCGCGGGCTGATGTCTTATGCAATTGATCCAATAAATCTTCTTGGAATTGCAAAGCGGTCTGATCGTCTAGCTCTACTTGAATGGATACGATTAATGTATCTTTTAACTTTAGAATCGGGATTCGCATCTTCATACTATTCCTCCTCCACTATCGTACGTCCTGTCATCTGCAACGCCTCTTGCATCCCTCGTCTCAGTGTGCTGGTCGTTGAAAAGTCCGTTAAGTTAATACCCAATGTCACGATAGTCTGAGCAATTTCAGGACGAATACCGACCAACATACATTTCGCTCCGACAAGCCGCACTGCATCTGCAGCCTGAATTATATGATGAGCCACCATTGTATCCACGACTGGTACGCCTGTAATATCAAGCAACACCACTTCGGCACGTTGTTTTACGACACCTTCCAACAAATTTTCCATAATCAGTTTGGCGCGCTCTGTATCGATCGTCCCTACTAACGGCATAACGGAGATTTTTTCAAATACTGGAATCAAGGAGGCTGATAATTCCTGCAAAGCAATTTTTTGCAAGCTATCTGTTTGTTCCCACTTCGTAGCGTATTCTTCAATAATACTCTCGCGCAATGGGTTAATCCAGCTGGAGAAAATGTCCATACCTTGACGCAGATTTGAATTCGTCAGAACACCCGTTTCGAAAAACAACTCATATACAACTGCGGAGAATGTATCAATCGCACGGTTAATGAATTTGATGGACCAACCAAAATGAATGATCTTCTCCGTGAACTCGTCCAATCTTTCTTTATCCACTTTCTCTCGATGGGATAAGTTAGAAGTCATTAATGTAGTAAATTCCCTGCTCGTCGTTTCTACAACACTCGCCGGCATTAAATCTAAAAATCGCTCACTGGAGTTGTCCTTCATTTGCTCCACCCAGCGTTTGGTGATGGTATCTATATTGTCGGATATGCTTTGTTTCATTACTTCATTCATCGCCACTTGTTCCTCCCTATACCTTCAGTTATCTCTATTGTAACGAAAATTTGTACAAACTACATGTATTTTGCTGTTTTTTTATTAAAGAACTATACAAAAAAACACTAGAGCCTATTGGCAGTAGTGTTTTAGGGTAGCAGCCATCTTGTACTGCTTTTTTAAAAAACTGTAGTTAGAATATGTATGCTAAAATTTAATGAGCCCGAAACTTACTTGCAATGACTCATCGACTTGTTTCATTAACGCATCGTCTAAATGTGTTATTTTGTCTGTGAGCCTCGACTTGTCGATTGTGCGGACTTGCTCGAGCAGGATGACTGAATCCCGCTCGAATCCATGCCGTGCCGCCGTTATTTCGACATGTGTCGGCAATTTTGCTTTTTGTATTTGTGCAGTAATGGCTGCCACGATTACTGTGGGACTAAACCGATTTCCGATGTCATTTTGTATGACGAGAACCGGTCGGGTCCCTCCCTGTTCAGAACCGACTACAGGTGACAAATCTGCAAAAAAGACGTCTCCACGTTTAATTGCCAACTTTTCATCCTCCGCTGACGCAACGTTCCACGGTATGCTGAGCTTCAAATTCCGCATATAAACACTCTGCCGCTATGTTTAGGTTAATCTGCGACATTTCAACATAACCTCTGATCATAGCTTCCCGCAATAAGGAAGCTTCACCATACTCCATATGTCTCTCTGTCGTCATATAAACGAAATCATCTTGCATCTGCTCCCGCTGAAAGATTGCGTCTTCATTTTGCTGCAGCAATCTTGTTGGGGCTATACTAATTATTTCTTTTTCGTTTTTATTCGTACGCAACTTGAGCACCTCCGACAAACCCATCCCTTATTTCTATATCAAATCTATCTTACCATCGAAATACTAATAAGAAAAGACAAGGTTTGAACTCTTATGACAAAAAATGCAAATTTATTCAGTAGTTTGTCGAAATAAATGGCCGTTGCTGTGAAAGTTGCATCGAATTGTACGAGAAATATTTTACCTATAAACCCTAGGAATACGCGCTGAAAATGTTACGGCTATTTCATAAGGGATGGTACCTAGCCGTCCCGCCCATTCTTCTATCGTGATCTCCTCATCTCCTTGCCTGCCGATTAATATCACTTTTTCACCTTCTGGATATTCGTACGGGAGTTTGATCATACATTGATCCATGCAGATCGTGCCGACAATCGGGACACGTCTGCCTCCTATCAATACTTCTTGCCCTTCTAATGAACGTTTTAAACCATCTGCATAGCCGATCGGTAACGTGCCAATCCATTCATCTTCTTCTGTTTCATAGGTCCCGCCATAACTGATTTGTTCGCCGGCAGGCAACTTCTTCACATAAGCCAACTCGGTTTCAATCGACATTGCTTTTTCAAGCACAAAGGGTAATTTTTTCTCAACGGCTGCGGATGGTGCGATACCGTACAGACTCACACCAAAGCGAACCGCATCTAGTGCATATTCAAGGAACATCAGTGTCGCAGCACTATTAGAAGCATGAACCAGGCGCGGCTTTTTCGGAAAACAGTCGACCAGTTGTGTAAATCGTTTAAATTGCAATCGAGTCGGCTCTGCATCCTTTTCATCCGCCCGGGCAAAATGAGTAAACGTTCCATCAATCGACAGGTGATCGGACTGATTAATCAACTCGGTCAGATTAGTCAACTCCGATTCAGTCCGTACTCCGATTCTACCCATTCCGCTATCAATTTTTACATGTACTTTGCATTTTTTATCGAATTGCGGTTGATCGTTAACTTGTTTCACCCATGCAGCGCTTGTAATAGTCAGCATAATACCTTGTTCTGCCGCTACTTTCGCAAATGAAATAGGTGAAGGACCCATCACGAGAATGTCGACTGCATGATGATGTTTCCTAAGCGTGATTGCTTCGTCGGGCGTAGCCACAGCCAGCATCTCGGCTCCGGCCTCCAACGCAGCATTTGAAATCTGCACTGCGCCGTGACCATAGCCGTCCGACTTCACAACCGCGATTAATTTCGTTTTGTTAGGAAGATAAGAAATAACACGCTGGACATTATGCTTAACTGCTGTTGTATCAATAATCGCTCTTGTTGGCCGATAATCGGTCTCGTTGAACATCTCGCTTCACCTCATTGGATAGACTGTGTCTTGTTTAATTAATTATCTATCCGAACGCAGGATCAAGTCAATTGATTCAACCGCTGATTATTTCGCTTCTGTAACGGTCATGGAATTCGCAACAGTGATCAATTCTTCTTTGCTCAATGTTTCAGAAGCGACAAAGAAGGACACTCCATTTACTTCCCAATGGATGGATTGGTCCGTTAACGCTGCTACAGCAAATCCTAAATCCACTGGATCACCCTCTACTGAGACAGGCAGTTGGTTCATCGGCTTTTCTGCAGGTTCCTGAATAACCACAAATTCTTTCTCTCCGCTGAACGTCATCAAGATACGTTGACCATTTTCAGTCGTCACGCTCTTTTCGTCTGATAGCGTCGATCCTTCCCAATTCACTGCTGGATAATAAGTTTGAAAGCCTGTTGTTTTTTCATCAGCATCCGCTTTTTCATCAGCGCCGGCTTCCTCATCATCAGACCCCGCTTGATCACTTTCCGCTTTTGGTTGCTCCATTTCGACCGCATAATCCGCAACCTTATGCTCTACACCCAAAGAAATTTTAGAGAACTTGATCGAAATCTTTTCCTCGCCCGTTTCGTCATGGATTGTTACATGAGTCGGCAAGAGTGTTTTCTTATCGATATGAATCTTTTGCGTAGGCAATAATTTTTTATGATTATTGCGAGTTTCCGTTTCAAAGACATACTCTTTTTCCTTTTCTTCCATTGTCGCCGCTTTATCAACCTTAATGTCTTCCGCTAGCGTACCAATCAAATATCCTTGGCTGTTTTGAGCAGGCCAGTCACTTTGAAATTTATAGGTTTTGCCCAAGGACGGTGTAATGACAAAGACACCTTCTTCATTACGGACTATCATTTGTGAATCTTCATTCCCCGATTGCGTGACATTCACTTTGTAAAATTCGGGCTTTGTATGCCATACCTCCACATCGTATACCCGAGGTTCTGCGCCCGTTTTAATTTCCATTGAGGCATTCAATTCATAGCCTTTCGTTTCGTTCCATTTATTGCTAAGCTTTTTCATCACATCTTCTTTAGAAGGTTTACCGCATCCCCCTAAGACTAGCAAGACTGCTACGACAACTAACAACAGAAATCGTTTCCGCATTCAATTCATCCTTTCTCCAATCAATTCGGGTAGCTTATCTTATGAGAGTGATGAATCGAATATGCGAGCTTGTTTCAAAGTTTTGGATTGTCACTTCAGTCTTCCATTAAAATTACTTGTGCTGCCGCAACAGTTTGTGTATGTGTGATGCTGATGAACCCTTTGACAGGCTGTCGACGGAAGTACAATGCGGGTCGGCCGCTTGTTTCCGCAATCACTTCGATATCTAGAAAACCGCAATCTTGACCTATGCCTGTGCCCCGCGCTTTGGAAAACGCCTCCTTTGCCGCGAAGCGACCCGCCAAATACTCCGTTTTCCTATGACCACTCATTTTTTCATAGATTTGCAATTCAGATGAAGACAAAATACGTTCACGGAATTTAGAGTTACGTTTGTCCAAGCGCGCAACACGCTCTAATTCCACTATATCCAGTCCAATTCCTTGTATCAAAACAGACATCTCCTTTCCCATCAGTGTGATTTACAGGTATAATCAGTACAGAAGATTGAGGTGAAACTATGTTTATACGTACAGAAAACTTTTCGCAATATGTTCGCGCTTATCCTATCGTGACATTCTTATTGGCATTGAATATCGGGATTTTTATATTGACGTGGATTCCCGGCATTGGGAACCAACTCCTTCTGTTCGGTATCGGCGATAACTTTTTAATCGCTAATGGAGAATATTGGCGCCTGGTCACCCCGATGTTTTTACATGGCGGGTTGACGCATTTACTGTTCAATATGTTTTCTTTATTCATTTTCGGTCCTGAACTAGAGAAGATCGCAGGGAAGGCTCGTTTTATTACGATCTATATGTTGGCAGGCTTGTTCGGCGATGTCGCCACGTACTTCTTGCAATCAGGAGACTATCGTCACTTGGGAGCAAGCGGTGCGATTTTCGGAGTGTTCGGCGCGTTCGGTGCGCTCGTTTATTATACGAAGCACGTCTTCCCGCAATTGAAGCAAGTGATTTTGCCGATCATCGTTATAAGCGTTGTCATGACATTTGTCGGGACGAATATTAATGTCACTGCACATATCGCAGGATTGATCACCGGTTTCCTCATCGGACTCAGTTATTTCAATCCAAAGAATATCGTCAGTTGGAGAAAGGAACGATAGATGAACAGAAAGCCAGACAAGCGATCTTGTCTGGCTTTTTCATTCTTTACTTTCCGTGGGATATTCATACCATAAAAGGAATTGCTCTGCTTGTTCTTGCGGCATGTGTCGGACCGCAGGAGCATCGACAGTCATGCCCGATTTGACATTGACCGTGACAGTGGCCACCTTTCTTCTGCGGTGGAAGTAGTTCTGATCTACCTCCATTGATTGGATACGATTCTTTTCCATAAACACGGTGTGTCGGCTTATGGACCGGAAGCGCACGGTCAACTGTTTGGGTAAGATTGAATAAGCTGCTGTCTTATATTGCCAGAGTCCGAGCCCCCACACGAATGGGAGCAACAATAACGATAATAAACCGTATGGGAATAAAAAGTACGAAGCGGCCGCCACGAGTACAAGCGTCAGGAAGAGCTTAAAGCGATAATAAAAACGTTTCCCCCGCGCATCCAGCACTTCCGTCGGCTCACCGAAATCCAAATTCGGAAACAACTCTTGCAGCGGCTCAATTATCCGATCACGTTTAGCCAATGGAAAAAGCTTGATACGCGCACCTTCCCCTACTCCCCCTGCACTGCTCAGAACGACGCTCGCATAACCAAATAACTGACGAAATGGATTCTCCACAATCGAGACATTTTGAACCCGATTCAGCGGAACCGTCACACGTTTTTTTTCGAGCAGTCCTCGCGTGATAACGAGATCATCTTTTTCCAATTTCACTTTAAAATCGTAATTCGCCAAGAAGGTCATCGCAACGGATAATAACCAAACCAGTATGAAACCTAGCAAAATCAGAATGCCGATCACAAACACGCCAAAACGAACGAATGATTCCAATTCGCCAAATAGCCAATCAAACGGGATGATTTCCTCGATTTGCGACAAAAATACGACGGCCCCCGATAAAATGACCCCAATTCCTCCCGACGTAGTTGCCAACATGAGCAAATCACCTGTTGTCATCGAAAAAACAGCGCGTACTGATCGTTCTGTTTCTTGCGTAATTTCACGGTCTCCGTGAAGCAACAATTCTTCATTTTCATAACGACGAGGAATCGGCCCTGTTATTTGAACTCGTTTCGCTCGCTGAATTTCCTGTTCAATTTGCTCGGCTGCATCCTTCGTGATGGCGGTCAATTCCGCTTCTGCATCCTTGCCCGAAGCAGAACCCGCAGTTTCTACTTTCACTTTCACCAAATTAAATGGACGATGAAAAATCCCTTCCGTATAATCAAGGCTTTGTATACGGTCAAATGGAATATAGCGTTTTTTTCGCACGAACAAACCCGAAACCATCCGCAATTCCTGATCCTCAAACCAATAGTCAAAACGACGCCATTTGACGATACCCGCTACTAGTGTAGACACAAGTAGAATACCGAATAAAATTAGGGACCAATACTGAACGAACCAAGGTTGTGTAGACTCCCCTTTAAATCCGTTGGCAACGACCAAGATAACGAAAGGTGCGATCATATCTTTCAATGTTTTGACCGTTTCCACTACTGCCGTGATCCAATGCAATTTATAGCGTTGTTCAGACATCATCTTTCGCCACCCTTGCAAACGTGGAAATCCGATTGCGCAATTCATCCGCTTCCTCCGTCACCAAAGCGGGAATAGAATGGTTCGTTGCCGCGGTGGAGATGGTAATCGAAGCCAAACCATATTTACGCAAAATCGGCCCTTCCGCTGTATCCACATGTTGCACGCGAACCATTGGAATTAACGTCCGATTGACAATAAAAAGGCCATGTTGCAGCTCGATCTCTGCTTCACGCACTTCATAACGCCACCGTTCCCATCTAATTTTCGGGAATAGATAAATAGAGAAAAATGCATACAGCATGACAACCACTGCCGCTACTATACCTATCCAAATAGGCCATTCAAAGTAATACATGAGAAAACCGATGCCGATCGCGACGGCCATTAAAATTAAAGTTTGTATAATTCCATACAATCTCCAGACGGTCAGTCCTTTTCTTGAGATTTGATTTGCAGGTTGCTGTCTCAATCACATCTACTCCTTTCCACAATACCTACTATGTATACGAAATAAACTTGAAAACGTTTCATTCTGATTGATCATATCATAACATCTAAAAAAAATCCGAACTGCTGGAAGCAAGTTCGGATTTTGAATACTCTATTTTTATCGTTCTGTACGGTTGCTGCGTGAACGGCTGTCTCTTCTGCCGCCGTCGCGTCCACCGCCACTGCTGCGTCGTGAACCACCAGTACCGCCGCTGAAGCTTCTGCTGCGTCCGCCTTGAGAACGTCCGCCGCCGCTACGGTTGCCTTTATAGCCACCACGGTTGCCGGATGAAGTTCTACGTGAAGGCAATGGGCGTTCTTCCGTAATAGTGACCGGTGTCTCATCTACATCTTTAGTCAACGAGCGAAGAGCTGCTGCCACAATGTCTTTTGCATCATACTGATCAAGCAATTGTGCTGCAAGTCCTGCGTAGTCTTCTAAATTATTTTGCTTAATTGTTTCTGATAAAGATTCAACCGCTATCTTCTTCTGTTCGAACAATGCTTCGTCAGATGTTGGCGGACGTAAAGGTGTCATACGCTTCTTAGTTGTTTCTTCAACTATACGAAGGTAGCCCATTTCACGTGGTGTGACAAAAGTAATCGCCATCCCGCTTTTACCTGCACGGCCTGTACGTCCGATCCGGTGAACATAGCTTTCTGGATCTTGTGGAATATCAAAGTTGTATACATGTGTTACACCTGAAATATCCAATCCACGTGCCGCTACGTCTGTTGCCACTAGAACATCAATTTTGTTATCTTTAAATTGACGCAAAACTGACATACGCTTTGCTTGTGTCAAGTCACCGTGGATTCCTTCTGCCAAGTATCCGCGGATGCTCAATGCATGTGCTAACTCATCGACACGACGCTTTGTACGACCAAAGACAATTGCAAGTTCTGGTTGGTGAACGTTTAACAATCTGGAAAGAACATCGAACTTCTCACGCTCATGTGCTTTAACGAAAAACTGTTCAATATTTTCGACAGTCATCTCTTTGGATTTAATCTTCACGATCTCAGGGTTTTTCATAAATGTTTCTGCGATTTTACGAATCGGAGCTGGCATAGTTGCTGAGAATAACAGCGTCTGACGCTCAGCCGGAACGCTCGCAAGAATCGTATTGATATCTTCGATGAATCCCATGTTCAACATTTCATCTGCTTCGTCCAATACAAGCGTTTGGACATTGTCTAGCTTCAATGTTTTACGGTTAATATGGTCCAAGATTCGTCCCGGTGTTCCGACTACGATGTTTGGATTGTTGCGTAGTGCACGGATTTGACGCCCGATTTCTTGTCCGCCATAAACGGAAAGAACTTTCGCACGGCTGCCGTAGCCCACTTTGTAGATTTCTTCGGATACTTGGATTGCCAACTCACGCGTAGGTGCAATGACTAATGCTTGGACTGCCGGATTTTTCGGATCAAGTTTCTCGATGATCGGAATACCAAAAGCCGCTGTTTTCCCTGTACCTGTCTGAGCTTGACCGATTACGTCTCGGCCTTCCATACCAAATGTAATCGTACCTTCTTGGATCGGTGTTGCTTCTTCAAACCCCATGCGTAGCAAAGCGTTTTGTGTTGTTTCACTAATATTCAATTCTGAAAACTTCGTCAAAATATTCAATCTCCTTTGTTTCTTCATTTGACAATTGGTTACATTTGCAAATGAAAGCGCGGCAATTCGAGCCATGTACTTTGAAAGTTGGGAGCCTTTCCGATATATCCATCTGGCGTTTGAAATCTCTAATGGAAGGATTCCTGCGGATGCAGAGGGGGCATATCAATTACATCTAGCGTAATTGTGTCCAGATTTATTATGCAGCACAATGCGAAACCTGTGACATACAAGGAAAGCTCAGTCCTTGCCGAGCGGTTGGATCGGCAACTCATTGCTAGTTTGCCTAAGTATCCACCGTTTTATTCAAAAAAAAGTACTCTTCACAAAACGGAAGAGTGCTGTTGTAAATGTATCCAATTCCTTTCATTAGTCTAACACGCATCACCCCGGACTGCAACGAATCAGCTTATGTTCCATTAATCAGTCTTCTGTCAAGAAGTTCAGCACCTTAGAAAACCACAAATCTCGGTCATCGCTATAGCAAATATGATGCTTTCCGCGTTCCGAATAAATCAATTTCTTATGCTCTGATCCAAGCTGTCTGAATAACACAGTAGCTGTGGAAGCAGGTACGATTCCGTCTTGTTCACCTTGTACGATGCAGACCGGCGTCCGCACCCTATGGTAATACGGTTTCACCAAACGGACGACACGCAAAAATTCAAGCGTCGCCCGCATCGGTGTATGTGTGAGTTTGTAATTGTACAAGTGGTAGAAAGAATCTGCGGGATAGCGACGCTGAATGGAAGATATCATCATGACATGTGCATCTTCCATCAATATCCGCGGACTTATGTATTTCGCTGCAGCGCTTAGCAACACAAGCTTTGCTATTGGATAACGCAAAGCCAAGTACATGGCGATTAAACCACCCATCGAGAAACCGATGACAATCACATGATCCACTTCTTTCTGCAACTTCTGTAACTCAAGCTCTGCCGCCATCATCCACGAAGCGGCAGAACCTTCTTGTAAACCGATTTCCAATTCATGTCCCGGTAAAACGGGAGACCTCACAATCCAATCGGTACGAGCATTCAAAAACTGCTTCAAGGGAGCGATTTCAAAAGGGCCTCCTGTAAATCCGTGAACAAAGAGCACGCCAGTCGTCACGGCGTTTCCTCTGCCAGGGCCTGGATGATTCGCTCTAACTCCATTCCTCTTGAACCCTTAAACAGCACGACTGTCTGTTCCGTCAATTTTGGTCTAAGTGCATCCGTAATCAGTTCGACATCATTCGCAGTCCACATGATTTCACCCGGAAAGTCCGTCAGCTGATCCGCCAGCCATTTCATCCGTCTGCCGAATAGTGCGATGCCTTGCAGATCAAGCTCGTTCAAATCATTTGCAAGCCCTTCGTGGTAGTCTTGCTCTTCTTCCCCAAGTTCCAGCATATCTCCAAGAACAAGCCATTTATCTCGACGAACGGATGTATCCTTAATAAAACGGAACGCCGCCCGCATAGAAGTAGGTGCTGCATTATATGCATCGTTAATCAGCAAGGAACCATTAATTCCTTCTACGGGTTGCATGCGCATATCAGTCAGTTCAGTCTGCTCCAATGCGTTTTTAATTTGCTCATCCGTTAGCCCGAGTTCATCGGCAATGAGTATCGCCGCCAACGTATTTTTCACTTGATGGGCACCATAAACAGGAATCGTGAATTGTCCTTGCAGTTTACCCCGAACAGCAAAAGAACTGCCTTTGTCGGTAGACTCAATTTGTTCCGCTGTCAAATCCGCTCGTTCGTATCCGAATGACATACTGCGCACTGCAGGCTGACTCGCAATAAGGTTCTGCAACAACGGTTCGTCGCCGTCATAAAGCAGCAATCCGTCTTTCTTCAGCCCATCGATTATTTCAAATTTCGCTTTCGCAATTCCTTCACGAGAGCCAAGGTCTTGCATATGCGCTTCCCCAATATTGGTGATCACCGCGAAGTGAGGAGCCGCAAGCGTTGATAAGAAAGAGATTTCCCCAAACCCACTCATGCCCATTTCAAGTATGGCAACTTCGGTTTCCTCTTCGACCGACAATAACGTCAGTGGAAGACCTAACTCATTGTTGAAATTACCTTCCGTCTTCTTCACTTTAAAATACGGAGACAACACACCAGCTAATAAATCTTTTGTCGACGTTTTACCATTGGAACCTGTTACGCCGATAATCTTACAGTTTAACTTTTGCCGATAGCTGCGTGCAATTTGCTGTAGTGCCAGTTCTGCATCCTCGACAAATAAAAGTGGCAGGTGAGCAGGCGGGTTGGGTTCGTCTTTCAGCCAGAGTGCGGCGACGGCGCCTTGTTCGATCGCACCCTCCACAAATTTGTGGCCATTCACCTGTTCCCCACGAAATGGTATAAACAAATCCCCGGCCTGGACTTGGCGGGAATCGATACATACGCCTGTTACAAGTTGTTGTGCAATATGCTGGCCATCCGCCTTCAACCACCGCTGTATTGTTGATAGATTTCGTTTCACGTTATATCCTCCGCTCAATCCATTGTGTAATGCAATTTCTGCTTTTCAGCATGACGTTCAAATGCCAGCTCTATCAGTCGGTCGATCAGATCCGGATATGCAAGCCCGGATTTTTGCCAAAGCAATGGGAACATACTTGTCGGAGTAAAGCCCGGCAGAGTATTTACTTCATTGATCAACACTTCATCGTCTTGTGTCACGAAAAAATCTGCACGAACAAGCCCAGAACAATCGAGCACTTTGAATGCACGGAACGCCATGTCTTTCATATGCCGTGCCGTTGGATCAGAAATTTCAGCCGGTATTGATAATTCGGTGCTTTGATCCTGATACTTTGCTTCATAATCGTAAAACTCTGCGACCGGACGGATTTCACCTGCAACTGATACTTCCGGGTGATCGTTACCAAGTACCGCCATCTCGATTTCACGCGCTTGGATGCCTTGTTCTATAATGATTTTACGATCGAATCTCAGTGCCAGTTCGATTGCCAGTTGAAGTTCGTTTCGATCATCCGCCTTGCTGATCCCCACACTCGAACCAAGATTTGCCGGTTTAACAAACATCGGATAGGACAATTTCTGTTCTGCCTGGTCTAATAAAGCTGCGGCGTCCTCCTGCCATGCATTGCGAATGAAATGAATATATTCTACTTGAGCCAATCCGGCTTGAGCGAATAATTGTTTCATGACAACTTTATCCATGCCCGCTGATGAAGCAAGCACACCATTTCCTGCATATGGAATATTCAGCACTTCAAACAATCCCTGGACTGTACCGTCTTCCCCATTCGTTCCATGCAGAAGTGGAAGGATCACATCCGGCATATCCCCTTTTAAAAATTCCTCAATATGATCCGGTTGCGACACCCCTTCTTTTTTCAGACGCAACGTGTCGATTTCCGTGACCGGTCCTTCGAGCGGCTGACCTTTCAGCCATTCTCCTTGCAGCGTAATGTAAATCGGCAGTACTTCATATTTATTCAAATCCAGCGCCTGTGTAACTGCACGCGCTGTGGAAAGTGAAACTTCATGCTCCGCGGATTTCCCGCCATATACTAGCCCTAATCGTTTTTTCATACAATCTCCTCGCAATCCGTAGATTTCATTCATATAGTTTACCATGAAACGAGACTGTTCATGAACGGAAAACTAACGTTGGACATTCTTTTTACAAGTTATAGAAACCATTCATTTCACAAAGCGTCAATTAATAGGTGTACTTCTTAAAAACATTTACGATATAATAAGTGATTGTAATGAATATTGATAAAAGCTAGCAAAATGATGGCTATAGAAAAGGTGAGTTCGTAATTGAAACAAACAAACAGGCTAGGTGAACGATTCGACTGGACACTTGCCTTTATCATTATGTTATTCGGGGTTATTAGTTTAGTTGTCATTGGTTCTGCTCAAACTTCTGAGCAATATACTCAAAACTTTGTTATCAAACAAGTTACATGGTACGTTCTTGGATCGTTCATTGTCGCGATGGTAATGTACTTTGAACCAGATCAATATAAGAAAATTGCTTGGTATGTATATGGCTTCGGGATTTTCTTATTGCTATTCCTTATGCTTGCACCGGGCGGACCGGGTCAAATCGCAGAGATGCGCTATAGTGCGAAGCGCTGGCTTCACCTACCGGTTATCGGAACGATCCAGCCTGCCGAGTTTATCAAAACATTTTTCATTCTCGGGCTTGCACGGATGGTCAGCTCACATAATGAAAAAGTGTTGCATCGGACCTATCAATCAGATCTCAAGTTACTTGGTAAGATTGCACTCATGCTGGTCGTGCCATTGTTCTTCATCATGAAGCAGCCCGACTTAGGAACTTCTCTCGTTTTCGTCTCGATTACAGCTGCGGTCGTCATTGTGTCGGGTATTTCCTGGAAGTTGCTCGCTCCATTGTTTTCAATCGGAGCGGCACTGGCAGCAAGCGTGCTCTGGATGGCTATCTATGCGCAGGATTTCTTGGATAAAATCGGATTTTCCCCTTATCAATTCAAACGAGTGTACTCATGGCTTGATCCGTATTCCTATCCAACAGATGAGGGGTATAACTTGATCACGGCGATGACTGCTATCGGCTCTGGAGAGTTAACAGGGAAAGGCTTTCTTGGTCGTATTGTCTACATCCCTGAAAATCACACCGACTTTATTTTCAGCGTTATCGGTGAAGAATATGGATTTATCGGTGCTTGTGTCGTCATCACTTTATATTTTATTTTGATTTATCACTTAACCAAAGTGGCGCTTTCACTTCACGATCCATTCAGTGTCTATGTGTGTACAGGTATTATCGCCATGATCGCCTTTCACGTGTTCGAGAACATCGGCATGAATATTCAGCTGTTACCGATTACCGGTATACCTTTGCCTTTCATAAGCTATGGCGGTAGTTCCTTGTTCAGTAATATGCTGGCGATCGGTTTGATTTTCAGTATGAAATTCCATCATAGAACGTATATGTTCGCTTCAGACGATGAAGACTGATTATGCGTAAAAAAGAGACCTCCTTTCCTGACAGGTAGAAGTTGTGTAAACTGTACAGGAAAGGGGGAGTTTTTTATGCCAACATTACCAAATTGTCCAAAGTGTCAATCTGAATATACATACGAGGATGGAAACCTTCTCGTGTGTCCTGAATGCGCGCATGAGTGGACAGAGGAATCCATGGAAGAGTCTGATCACGAGAGCCTAGTAGTGAAAGATGCCAACGGAAATCTCCTGCAGGACGGAGACACGGTTAGCGTTATCAAGGATTTGAAGGTAAAAGGAAGTTCCACTGCACTGAAGATGGGGACAAAAGTGAAAAGCATTCGCCTGGTCGACGGCGACCATAACATCGACTGTAAAATCGATGGATTCGGCGCCATGCAGTTGAAGTCTGAATTCGTCAAGAAAATTTGAAGAATCCCTAATAAAAAGATCACCTCCGAGGATTCAGAGGTGATCTTTTTATCTTATTGCAAATTTAATTGGGTTGTACGGGCGGTGCTTGTACAGCAGGCGTCAGAGATTGAAGCATATCACTTCTCGATTTCGTCAACGTTGCGGAAACTCCAAGCTTTGCCAAGTTGGATATAATTTTCTTTATGTCCATTTCTTTAGCCATTCATCCCACCTCAACCTTCCTAGTTAATTATATAGACGCATTACCAGCTTATGAAGTTCTATTTTGATGATTAATTCTTATTATCCCTATTATACCACTGTGAAAGCATTTTAAATCTTTCATTTTTGTTACAGTTTCATTTATTTTGCAAGTATTTTGCATTGGAATATAAAATCTGAAGCAATGGAAAAACAGAACTTCTTCATTACTGATTGGTTGTAGATGTCATTTTAGTTCTCTCGATACTTGAACGCTATCCGCATTCATCGTACGATGTGAGAGAAACTAATTACTCAGAAAGCGGGTTACCTATGAAGAAAACGATTCTTTTATTGATGTCCGTCCAATTCTTTGTCTATTTGGGATTTGGCATTATTATTCCTATCTTACCCGAAGTCATCCTGGCTGAAGGCTATTCAGAAGTACATGTCGGAGGATTGCTGACCATTTACGCCCTTTCCTCTTTTTTCACGGCTCCATTATGGGGTTCACTATCTGACCGGACAGGCAGAAAGAAGCTGATCATGATTGGATTGCTTGGTTTTAGCGCAAGCTTCTTCTTGTTCGCAGCATTCATGCACCATTTACCGCTATTATACGTTTCACGGATTATCGGCGGTATCTTTTCTGGAGCTCTTTATACAGCGGTCACCGGCTTTGTAGCGGACTTAACTACAGAGGAGAACCGTAATAAATATATGGGACTTCTCGGTATGTCAATCGGACTTGGTTTTATTTTCGGCCCTGCAATTGGTGGGATACTTGGTGATATACAGTTGCAAATTCCTTTTCTTGCATCGGGCACGCTGACACTTTTATTAACCGTTTATGCGTCCATTATTCTAAAGGAACCCGACAGACATAATTCTGCAAACAAACGGGCGATCATACCAAAAGGAGCCTCTACACTTTGGACGTATCGAATTCGCTATTTATTCATCACTTCTTTCATCATAACTTTCTTATTGGCAGGCGTGGAGTCGACATTCCAGTTGTTCCAAATCGATAAAATTCAAATTACGCCTTTGCAGCTCGGTTATTTGTTTATGGTCAGCGGTTTGGTGGATGCCGCAATTCAAGGCGGAGTCGTGCGCAGAGTAAAAAATGGAACAGAGACTTCCTGGATTATCGTTGCGCAAATTGTCACGGCTATTGGTTTGGCACTCATTCCGTTTTCAATGAACTTAATTTGGGCAGGTTTTGCGATGAGTGTCTTCACAGCAGGAAATGCGCTTGTGCGGACTGTTCTTGTCTCACTGACAACCAAGGAAGCAGGAGGTATGTATGGAACGGCTGCCGGTCTGTCCTATTCCATGGATAATATGGGACGGATCATCGGCCCATTGTTATTCACTTGGATTTTCACGATGGAGGCAGGGAATATGTACTTTATTTCCGCCATATTAGCAATCCTTTCGATTGGGCTCGTGTGGATTTTCCGAAAATCTACTCGTTCTTTGAAAAACGTAACGGAAACAGCCGTTTCTTGAAAGGCTAGGCAGGACGTACTCTCTAGTAATCCTTTCTTTTCCTACTAACTCCGTTATACTATAGAAATAGTATATAAATCTACGGGAGGAAGAATATGACGCAAGTGATTAGTTTGATTATCACAGGCACTTTGATCATTAACATATTTTTAGCAATTGCTTTGATCTTTTTAGAGCGCAGAGATCCAACCAGTACATGGGCTTGGCTTCTCGTCCTATTTTTCGTGCCTATCGTCGGATTCATCATTTATTTGCTACTCGGCCGCCAACTACGTGAAAAACATTTATTCCGCTGGGAAGGCAGGAGTAAGATTGGGATTGAAAGGCTCATCGATTATCAACTTGAAGCGATAGAGGATGAATCCTTTGAATTTTTGAAGGCAGACACTGAGCAATACCATGATATGATCTATCTCCATCTTCGTAATAATCATTCTGTTCTTACACAAGATAACGATGTGCACATCTTTACGGATGGCAATGAAAAGTTTGAATCACTGCTGGATGACTTAGAACATGCTAAAGATCATATTCACATTCAATATTATATTTTCCGTTTAGATGGGATTGGACAAAGAATTGTCGATGTCTTAATACGTAAAGCTAAAGCAGGCGTGAAAGTTAGGATGCTGTTTGACGATATCGGTTCACGAGACTTACACGTGAATCATTTGCATGAGCTGACAGAGAGCGGCGGCGAAGTAGCTGCATTCTTTCCTGCCATTCTCCCGCTCATCAACCCCCGATTGAACTATCGGAATCACCGAAAGCTTGTCATCATTGACGGTCGTGTCGGCTATATTGGTGGATTTAACGTAGGTGATGAATATTTAGGACTGAGTAAAAAATTCGGTTACTGGCGTGACACACACCTGCGGATGGAAGGCAGTGCAGTTCATCCACTACAGACACGCTTCATCTTAGATTGGAATCAAGCATCTGCCAAAACTCATATTCAGTATGACGAGAGATTCTTCCCAGCAATACCACGCAAAGGTACAGTCGGCGTACAAATCGTTTCCAGCGGACCAGATTCGCAATGGGAAGATATTAAAGATGGCTACTTAAAAATGATATTCCTTGCTAAAGAGTATATTTACATCCAAACACCTTATTTCATTCCGGATACAAGTGTACTCGATGCATTGCGCATCGCTTGTTTATCTGGCGTGGACGTTAGAATTATGATCCCCAATAAACCGGATCACATGTTTGTTTACTGGGCAACATACTCAAATATCGGCATTTTACTCAAGGCAGGAGCAAAAGTCTATATTTACGAAAATGGCTTCATTCATTCCAAAATGATCGTCGTGGATGATCAAGTATCCACCGTCGGCACGGCAAATATTGATGTGCGCAGCTTCCGGCTGAATTTCGAAGTGAATGCTTTCATCTACGATCGCGAAAAATCACATGAACTGGCAGAAATCTTCGAGCAGGACATCCAACTCTGTACGGAGCTAACATTTGAGGATTACTATAACCGACCACGATTCATCAAAGTGAAGGAATCTGTTTCACGTTTGCTATCCCCTATATTATGAGAAAAATAGCCGGCAAAGGATATGTTCATCCTTTGCCGGCTATTTCATTAGTGAACTCCTAAATACTCTTCCAGTGTTATATTCCGCTTAAATATTTGCTCCGCTTTTTCCTTGCCAACATACCTATAATGCCAAGATTCATGCATATATCCAGTGATCTCTTCTTTTCCTTCAGGATAGCGAAGGATAAAGCCATACTGATTAGCATTTGCACCCAACCATTTCGCGGCTTCCGTATCGCCAAATGAAGTGGATGCCCAATGTTTTTCATGGTTGACTTCACCGATATCGAACGCCAACCCTGTCTGGTGCTCGGAATAACCCGGTCGTGCACTATAGCGGTCAGCTGCCTCCCGCCCATCCCTTTCTACGTACCGATTATACAAAGTAACTTGATAGTCATAAGAACGGTATGTACTGAATGCCTGTAAATTGATACCTGAGGTTGCGGCGGCGGCTGCCATTTCATCAAAAGCAGCTCTCGCTTCCTTACTTTCACCAGGTGCGAAATCCTTCGGTAACGGATATTGCTTACTGGCAATTAAAACTCCCTTAATATATTTAGGTTCAGCAGGCAATTCCTGTCCTTCTATATACCCTATTGGATTAGAAGGCTTCTTCTGTGCCTGTTCCGATTGATCCTTTGATTCTCCTTCTTTGGGGTCTTCTGCTGCGTTTGGCGCCTCTTTGACCTCTCTAAGAGGCGTTTCCTCAAGTTCGTTAGCTTTTTCTATTTCACTTTCCGTTGTTGCATCGTTATCTAGTTTGGGCTCGATTTCCTCAAACTCACTAGGCTGTTCAGTATTCCCTTGCAAGCTCTTAACCGCCCGTTCTATATTCCATCCATTCGCTCCGATCCAAACAACACTCCCTATTAAGAGAATAAATATCAGCCCTACTATCATATTCGTCCATTTAGTTGTTCGTTTACGTTTTTGAGTGGAAAATCTTCCTCTTTTTTTCATCCTACTTTACCCTGCTTTCTTTCTCTGAGTCGCCTATCAAACAAATCAATTACTATTCATCCTATACTCTTTTTATATAGTGTATCATCATTTTTCTTTTTAGTCTGTCTATGCTACCATTTAAAGAAATCTATCATGAGACTAATTGCGAGGTAATAAAATTGAATAATCAGCGCTGGCTCTCGATGAGTTTCTTTGCTTTTTTCTTTACATGGGGTGTTTTCTTGCCCTATTGGACTGGCTGGCTAACATCTACGAAAGGGCTTTCCGTTACGCAAGCGAGTATTATTATGGGAGCAGGCATGATTGCACGCTCATTCTCGACCTTTTTTCTATTTCCATATGCCATGCGACACATGTCTCTTCTACGCGTAATACGTTGGACTACACTGCTTTCTTTTCTGATTGCACTAGCTTACTTACCTGAAAGTCCATTTTTCATTCTGTTTGGACTGACCGTCTTATTTAGTGCAGTTTATCCGGTCATTTTACCCGGCGTTGAAAGCGGAGCTTCTTTACTCATGCAATCAGAGCAAATCCATTATGGAAAAAGCCGCTCTTTCGGTTCGATTGGCTATACCGTCGCCCTTTTACTAATAGGTATTGTGACGGCTGTTTGGGGTGAACACACCATCTTATACATGATGATTATCGGATTAGGCACAGCCCTATGGTTCTTCTATCAAAACGCACCAGATGCCTTGCAGGCGCTGCCAACTTCTGCTTCGAATGAACAGAAAGGCCAATTACAAATTCTTTTTGCAAACAAACCTTTTCTCATTGTTCTATTCATCGCAATCTTATTTCAGGGAGCACACGCATCCTACTATAATTACGGATTCATTTTTCTGAATGACTTAGGCATCAACGGATTTTATATTGGGGTGATCCTCAATATTGCTGTTCTGTTTGAAATTTTGTTTTTTAGCCAAGCAGATCGTCTGTTTTCGGAAACCAAAACCTCTACAATATTTTTGGTTGCAGCTATCGGCTCCACAGTGCGATGGTTCTTGATCTTCCTATTTCCTATGACAAGTGTATTCGTTGCTACACAAGTACTGCATTCTGTTTCATTCGGCTTGGCGCATTTTGGGTTCATTCAATATATATCAAAAAGCTTGCCTCACAATTTAATCGCCTCTGCACAAGGTGTTTATGCAGCAGTTGCCATGAGTCTCAGCGTTGCAATTTTGACATTTCCCGCAGGTTATCTGTATGATCATACGCCTCGACTGGCATTCTTAAGCATGGCGGTCTGCTCTGTTGCCGCTTTCTTCTTAACTCTACGTTTCAAAGGAAGATTTATAGTCGAAAACAGCTAAGAGGAAAGGTCACTTCTTGAGAGCGCCTTTCCTCTTATTTTTATTCAGCAGAAGACTTCCATCGCCTTTAGGAATTGAGATGAATGCGGTTTTATTTCTTGTTTAGCAGCTGTCATAACATCCATATATAGATCAGAGTTCCTATTGAGGCAACCGCGAAGAACATCGACATCCACAACATCCATTTGGACTCACGTGCTAATCCCTGGTTTTTATACATGACCGCGCGTGATGCATTGGTTAATGTAAACATGATCAGCATGGACAAGATAGCGAACTCTAAATTTAATCGGATAATAAAATAAAGTGAGACGGCAGCAGAAACCGCAATCGCCAAACCCATGATCCATTTCGATTTCATACGACTCTCCCTTTCCACTTTCGGCATCAAAAAAAGCTGGTATACGCCAGCTTTTCATGTACCTTATTTTTCTTCAGCGACTGGAGTATCGGTATGTTTATAATAAAACTTACGTCCTAGATACGTCTGGAATATTAGAAGCAATCCACCGACTGCCCAATATAACGGAAGTGCCGCCATGACAGTATAAGAAATGAACATAATCATGATGGGCGACATGTATATGAATAACTTCATTTGTTTCTGCTGCTGCTCCGGCATCGTCCATAACGATACGCGTGCTTGTACAAAATACACTGCACCTGCAACAAGCATCATAATGATATCCGGTTCTCCAAGTTTAAACCATAAGAACTCATGATTTTTCACTTCAGGTGGTGCATAAAGTATTGCAAAGTATAAACCCATGATGATCGGCATCTGAATAATAAGCGGCAGACAACCCATATTCAATGGGTTCACTCCGTGTTTAGAGTATAAGCCCATCATTTCCTGCTGCAACTTCATTTGCTCTTCTTTATCATTTTTCTCTTTGGACTCTTTCATGCGCTTCTGGATATCTTCCATTTCAGGTCGTAATGCATCCATTTTAACTTTCATATCTTGCTGAGATTTATAGTTCTTCAGCATTAACGGCATTAAAATCAAACGGATTGCTACGGTTATAATGATAATCGCAATACCGTAATTCCCATCAAACATTTCACCAAGATAATGAAGCAGCCACTCCATCGGCCGGACAAATGTGCTGTAGAAAAGACCTGTTTTATTTTCTACTCCAGAACAACCGCTCAAAAACACAGCAGTAATAGCCAGTAAACTTACGAGCCCTATTCTTTTTTTCAATGATTTCACCTACGCTATCTCAAACTATAGAAAATTATACAGCAAACAGCGTAAGATTTACAGCGAATCATCTTTTTTTATTGTAAATTGAAAGTAATTTCCGTCTAAATCTTTACGGAAACGCCGCGGGGTTACTCCCGTGTACTTTTTAAAAACACGGGTAAAATAACTTTGATTGCAAAAATGAAATCTTTCTGCGATTTCAGCAATCTTTTGGTCGGTAAAGCGTAAATAATACTGTACTTCTTCTATCTTACGAATCGTAATAAATTCCACTAATGTGACGGATGTGTACTCACGGAATATACGAGAAAGATGGCTCGTGCTTACACTAAATCGTTTGGCGATCTCTTCAACAACAAGTTGTTTCTCTACGTTTTCGTCGATGTACTGAATTACCTCATTTACTGTTTCATGTAAGAGCGAAGGTTTTTCTTTTTCTTTCAGCACATAGCAAAAGAATTCGATTAACTCGTCTCCAATTTCTTTCGCATTATCCACCGTCAGGTTTTGTTCTATTAATTCAATACAAGTGCCACTGAATGTAAAAGCATTTTCTTCATTTAAAATAGCCCTCACTTGCAATTGTCGAGTTACAATCGCTGAGAGTACGATGAAATGATATTGAATGACTTTAATTGAAAACCCAGGGGTGTACAACGCTAAGATTTGTTGGATCTCTTTGAGTGTATCGCGGGCCTTATCTCTTTCTAGAGCAAAAATCTGTTGTAGCAATTCCTCTTCTAGGCGAAAGAATGTTTTTGCTTCTTGGGTGCTGTTTTCTTTTTCCGCTGCATTGATTAATTCGAGACTTGAGGCTACTATTCTTTTGTTAGTCATGAGTATCACTCCACTCATTCTCTCTATCTCAGATAGTTCATGACGAGATATTATATGTAAATCATTTTACCTTATTCTCCAAATTTATCTACAGTTTCTAGATTTACTGATATATATAGATCAAAGCGCCCCTTCGAAAGGGACGCTTTTAGCATGAATATGATTAATTAGATTTGGTCTCTTTCGCTGCTTCATTCGTGGACTTGTCTTTGTTGTAGAGTGGCTCATTGTCTGAGGTGTTTTTATTCTTCTTGTAAAGGCCGTCTTTTTCCGAGGATTTCTTGTCTGGATCTTGAACTTCCTGGTTGTAATAGTGAACACTAGTTTGCGCACCTTCTGATACCATATTGTTGTCACCAAAGTCTTCTGGATCGGAATGTCCGACCTTTTCATCGGTCTGATCTACCAGCTTATTGTTATTCATGAACGAATCCATTTTTTCCTTTAATGTACCAACAGTCTCCATTGCTTTGTCACGATTTTCTTTTTTACTGAAATATGCATATGCACCTGCTGCTAAGGTTGCTAATAATAATCCATTCGATTTTTTACCCGCCATGTATACCATCCTCCGTCTTAATTAATTGTAGTGCTTGTCTACTTAATCCTTAATATACCCGAGCAACATATTTTCAAACGTACCGCAGGACAGTTAGTTACTTAGCATTGAAATTTCTGCGACTGGTGGTTACCAAGCTTTTCAATCGTGAATGCTAGACCCCGATGTCGACTGCACGATGTTTGGCTGCTACAATCTCATTATATTAAAACTTCTACTCGAAAGGAACTCATGTGCGCTAACTAAGTTGCCAGAATAGTATATTTCATTTTCATGACATCGTAGTTTTGAGACGACTAATTTGATATACTATATGGAAAGAATGACAGGAGTGAGACCACTATGATCAGACAAATGACATTAGAAGATATTCGAGATGTTCAATATATCGCCCTCACTTCGTGGCGACATACGTTCCAAGATGATATTCCCAGTGAAGTCCTTGAGGAATTTATTAACCGCTCCTATTCCGAGTTAATGTTACGAAAACAACTAGAAAAGACGACTATCTTAATCGCAACAGACCTGCAAGGGCTTCCTGTAGGATACTTAAGCCATACTCCGATCGATGAAGATGGAGAGTGTGAAGTGACAGCTCTTCATGTACTCCCATCACACCTCGAGAGTGGCTATGAAGAATTATTACTCAATGCTGCGTTAGATTTATTACATTCCGCACAGCGAATCGATGTATATGTGGATGAACGTGCAAATGAACTTCAACACTTCTACGTAGATCACGGGTTTCTTCACGTGGAGTCTTTTCCTGAGCTATTTGAAGGGATTCCTGTTGAGACTATCCACTATTCGTTGCCGGTTAGGCAGCCTGTCTATATGTAAAAACCCTTTTCTTTAAAGAAAAGGGTTTTTTATGGTTTTCCTCAGCTCATCCAATTCGTCTGACTGGCTGTAGATGCGTCGTGTGACAGTTCAGGTGCCAGTGGATCCTTTTTCGTGAAACAAAGGATTCCAGCAATATAGAGTAGAATCGATGGCAGAGAAATGATACCGCCAAATAATCCCGCTATGATAAATAAAACTCCAGCCGCTTTCGGATTGGCATTGTTCCAAATCTTTACGGTCCCTATAATGTTCAGCACGAGACTGATGAAAGCTGCAATGACCAGAATCCAAATGAATATAGAAAATGACTCAACGAACCCCATTAACATATCGACTTCAGAAGGTGTCAATGTTCCATCACTAGCCATACCTAGACGAATTTCCTCTTGTATTTCTGGTTGAGAAAACCCCATTTTGAAAAATACTCCCACTAACACAGATCCTGCCAACCCAATAGTTGTCAAAATAGCCGCTATAATAGAAAGCACTCTTTCAGCCGTTCTGTTAATCATCTCCACATCATCCTCTTCTTCAAGTTTACTTCCCTTCCATTTATACGCTAGGGAAATGAAAAAGTTTCAAAAAAGCGATGTGGGTCATCTACTGAAAAGTTAAATGACATAGCAACATTTTTTACGCACTGTTAATTTCATTCCAAGCGATTGCAAAACTTAAGCCTTAACGTCGTTGTAGTCCTCACTACGGTCAAATGCATTCACTACGTAAGAACAAACCGCTTTCATCTTCAATCCTTTGTCGCGTGCATTTACCGCTGCTTGGTCGAGTAGCTTTTTAGCGATACCTTGACCGCGTAATGAATCATCTACAAAGGTATGTGTCATTGTCATGATGCCGTTTTCTTCTGTCCATTCGATCTCAGCTGTCACTTTACCATTGTCTTTATGCTGATAAGCGTATTTATGTCCGCCTAATTCCACAAGATCCAAATCCAACTTTTCAGGCAAATTCATATCTTTATTTCCAGTCATGCAAATCTCTCCTTTGTAGTTTCATCTCATACTCTTTAACCTACCACTATTGTAACTTAACTAAACAATGATTTGAGCGAATCTGCCATATTTCTGAAGAACTCTTTTACTTTCTCCCAGAAACTCGGATCGATATCTCCCAGTTTGTCTTTGACTTTAGACGCCATGTCGGTTAGCTGTTCATTTAGCTTTGAAAAATCGATATCTAGCTTTGAAATTCGATCCATGAGATCAATCAATAACTGACGGTCAGCATCACTTAATTGGATATTAAGCTTCTTCAGCTGTTCATTGACAATTTTCTCGACATCTTCTTTCGTTGCAGGCTTTTGCTCGGCAATTTGCTTTTTAATATCGGTCAGCAATTGAGCCACTTCATCTTTATCAACGCCTGCTTTTTCAGACAGCTTTGTCGCAAGATTCAATTCATCATTTGCTGTATCCGTACGTTCCGTGTCCAATACTTCCCCGGTCACTTCGTACGCCTTATAAATACCGACAAGCGCGGAATGGCCTGACACTTTTTTCGGAGACGCCACTTCAACGACTGCGTCCTCAATACCTGCTGTTAGCATTGCGGTAGCATACATGTCGGCAGTCACTTGTGTGATGTTATCTGGCGTCACGATATTAATGACGAGACCTTCGCCTTCTTCCTGCCTAGTGATCTTCGCAGAAGAATACATACGCGCGTTGCGGTCGCCGCCTGGTATATATTTAATTAAGTCATTACCGTCTACCGTCAATTCCTCAACTTCAGCTTCCCCCGCCACATTCAAATCCTTTTTGACGCTAGCCTTTTCGCTTTCGGATAAATTTGCACCATAGACGACAATCGGCACACCTAATTTTTCATTGATCACGTCATCTGCAAAAACAGCTGACGGCATGATGACGCCAACCATTAATATGATTGATAATAACAATGACAATCCTTTTTTCATACAATTTCTCCTCCTTGTTCTATACATATAGATACGATGAGGCAATTCAAAAAGTTGCGTCTGTCTTAAGACTTCAATGTAGTCCAGCCGTCCTGTTGCACGACTCGTCCTTCTTTCATCAATTTTCCAAGCGCGCGTTTAAATGAACCTTTACTCATTTGGAACATCTCATCAATCTCATCAGGAGACGATTTATCGGTAAATGGCATCTTGCCGCCTGCCTCTTCCAAGTAGGACATAATTTGTTCGCTATCTGTTTGCAGGCGATCCTGCTTCCTCGGCAATAATGAACCATTCAAGGTCCCGTCATCGCGTACCCCGATGATTCGAAGGTCCACTTCTTCACCTAATCGAGGTTCTTGCTGACGCTCTGTTTCATGAACGAAAATGCGGTACAAATCTTCCGTTAAGAAGAAAGATCCCACAGGCAGTAGGCGATAGGCTCTCGCTTTTAAATTCTGATTGTATAAATCTTCATCAGCAATTGTAAAATGCTCCTGCACACGTTCCTCGGTAACTAAGCGACCAAATAAATTTCCACCCGGATCGGTACGTAATGTCATGTATAATTGATCGCCTGGTTGCGGCCATAGCTTCTTTAACTGCGGAAAATCAGCACGGTTAACTAGTACTTCAAAAGATGAACCGATGTCCACGTAGGCACCTTCTTCTCTTTCAAGTCGAATGACTTTCGCCCAGCCAAATGTATCGACTGTGACAGTCGGTAGCTGTGCAGTTGCCGTTAATTCACCTCTTCGGTTGATATAGAGAAAAACTTCTACTTGCATGCCTTCCTCTAAGTCCGGTGCTTCCGAAAGATTCAAATAAATTTCTTCCCCGTCTGCATCCAGCACCCATCGAGATCCTTCCTTTCGAAGGATTTCAAGTTTTGCAAGCGTGCCTGATTGTAATTGCGTCATGAATGACCGTCCTTTCTAAAGTGCTCTTCTTTTTAATTTTTTTATAAACTCAGGATCTTGTTCCAATGTCTCCACTAAATCCGTGATGCGATCCATTGCATTCCAGCTGAGATGATGTTCAATTCCTTCGACATCCCCGTAGATGTTCTCTTCTTCCACCCCGATGATTCGAAGGAACTGTTCGAGTAGTTCATGACGACGCACAAGCTTTTTCCCAAAACGCAATCCTCGCTCAGTCAGGGCAAGACCACGATACCGTTCATAATGCACATACCCTTCCCGATCTAGTCGCTGCGCCATTTTCGTCACAGACGATGGAAGCACGGAAAGCGCCTCTGCCACATCTGACACACGCGCTTCCCCCCTTGCCTCCAATTGTAAATAAATTTGTTCAATGTAATCTTCCATACTTGGTGTAGCCAAGACATCGCCTCCTAGTTTAAATGCAAAGACACTTTAACTTCATGCCTCCAGCGGATGTCACAGATTTTTAAGGGAGCTTTTCGAGTGAGCTCAATAAATTTCTGAACACAATTATGCCTCGGCGCAATTGATATTCGTCTTAGAAGTTTAGGAATTAGTGGGTTGGGTAAATTAACTACACAACAAAGAAAAGAGGTGATGTAAAATGGCTCGTTTACTATGGCTTGTTATTGTAGTCTTAATAGCATTATGGGTAATCGGATTAGTTGCAAAGATCGGCGGCGGATTTATTCACCTTCTTCTTGTAGTGGCAGGAATCATCTTCATTCTTCAGTTACTCACCGGAAGACGATCGGTATAGTGAATAGTAAATCTCAATTAATGCTCGCTCTGCGTTCAGGTAATTCTTGCGTACAAACATGTATTTTGCAAGTCTTTTCCATTCGCGGAGGGAGCATTTTTACGTAGAATTCCTTCCAGTTCGAAACCTGCACGCATTGCTACTGCGAGTCCCTTACTGTGCTTCTCATCACAATGAAATTCCACCCGCTCTGCTTGCAATTCATCAAAGGCAAAAGCTACAATTTCTTTGACCGCTTCCGTCATATAACCTCGCCCCTCAAATTTCGTATTCAGCCAGTACTCCAATTCAAACTTACGAATCCGCCAATCAATTTGATGTAATCCTGCACAGCCGATAAATTCGCCTGTATCTTTTAAAAACAAGTTGAAACATAAGTTCTTTCTGCTAATAAATTCAGCAACCGTTTGACGAACATGCTCCTCTGTTCTCTCAATTGTAAGATCGTGTTGTGCCCATTTTGTCCAGCGCCGCAAAGTCGGTATTGAACGTGAAACAGCACCCCATACATCCATTGCGTCATTCAACTCTGGCGCCCGAATCAGTAAGCGTGATGACTCGAACTGTTCTTTGAAATCCGGAATGCTTTTTTCGTAAAAGTCACGATCTTCCCAATGCACAGGGGTCGTTGTGCCTGCTATATAATCTTCCCGGGTCATCCCATAAGACACTGCGTCATAATAGGTATTCTCTTTAGGGAAAAACCAAGCTTTCCGCAAATGAGCTTCTTTGACGAAACCCGCACGCTCAAAGGCCTTACGCATCGCCGCATTATCGTGGCGGGTATGCCCTACTATACGATTTTTCTGTTCAGGCAGCTCGAACACGTACTGCGTCAGCTTCTTCAGCGCACGCGAACCATATCCATAACCTCTGAAACGATCCGCAATTCGCAAGTCAAACAACGGAACATCTTCTTGTAAATCATAGACTTTGACAATACCTACTTTTTCATCTTCATTATTCTCTATCCAGAACGTCTTCACGTCATCGGATGCATAGCCGCCTTCTTCTATCGACTTTTCCAATAACTCACGCCCGGGCTCGCTAATATCATGATATGGCCAGGAGTTCGTTGTCATAAACTGAATTAGTAAATCTTGTTCCTCTATCGTCCATTCTTGTAAGCGCATCAAAATTCCTCCATCATGCTCGCTCTTTAGCAAGCATCTCACTGCACAGTTCAATTACATCGTGTGTTGTTCCTCAATTGCATGTTCATACGCAATCTTCACCAAGTCAGCAACATGCTTATCTGCTAAAGCATAGTATACCATTTTTCCGCGTCTTTCCGATTTCGCCAATGAATGTTCACGCAAATACCGCAAGTGATGGGAAGCTGTAGCCGACGAAGATTGAATAACAGCTGCTACATCACAAACACACATTTCAGATTCCAATGTCAGGGAATATGCAATCCTCAGCCGCGTTTCATCGGCTAACGCTTTGAATATTTGTACCATTTCCCCTACATCCGGAAGCTCGTTTTGAATTTTCCGCACAACATCCTCGTGTACGATCGTCACGTCACATGAATCTGTATTCGCCACATTTCCACCCCATTCCATAGACTGTAGATTATGGTCATTATATAGAACATACTAAGTAAAATCAATTTACTCAGATAGGAGTTTGATCATCCTATCCATTGGTTTTATCCTCATTCACTCCATGGATCTTCTCATACAGTTCATCTTCAGTTGATATGTCTGCCAATTTAACTTTGGAACGATATGCCGCCCGAATGATCACATGTCCAGCGACTGGTGCTGTCAAAAAAACAAAAGCTATTCCCAGCAATAACCGCACACTAATGAAATTTTCAGCGGCAAGGAAGTATACAAAAGCACCCGACAGAGTCAAAAGCACTGCGAGTGTTGAGCTCTTGGTCGCGGCATGCGATCGGGTATAGACATCCGGCAGCCGGATCAAGCCAAAAACACTGAGGATACTCGCGACAGCTCCGGTCAAAATCAACAATGCACCTGCAAATTCACCCATCTCGCTTACGCTCAACGATTTTCCCCCTCTCAATGAATTTAGAAAATGCGATCGTCCCGATGAACGAAAGAATACCGAGAATCAAAATAGCTTCCAAGAATGCTTTCGTATTCATCATGACTGACACGACAGCAATCGTCGCAATCAAGTTCACGCCAATCACATCTAGCGCCACGACCCGGTCCGGCAACGACGGACCTAAAATAATCCGAATGACCGCCACTGAAATAGTCAGCGCGAATAAAGTGACAGATATTGTCAGCATGCCTGTAATCATCGTGTCACCTCCATAATCGCCTTCTCAAAGTTCTTCAATTGCTTGATGAGACCTTCGCGAGATTCTTCTACGTCCATCGCGTGAATGTACAATTCATTTCCAGAGTGTGAAACCTCCATTACGACGGAACCTGGCGTCAACGTGAGCAACATCGACAGCATCGTTACTTCTACATCACTCGTCAAAATCGTTTCATACTTAAAAATCCCCGGTTTAATCCGCAATGTTGGTCGCATAATCTGAGAAATGACAACCACACTGGACTGAGTCAATTCCCGAATGAAGATGAGCAGGAGCTTACAAGCTGCGTACACTCTGCGTAAATAAAAATGCATGCCGAAAAAACGGCTCATAAAAAAGATGATGCCGATTCCGACTAAAAACCCCATAAAAAACGTTGTGAATTTCAACTCATCTTCATCTATCAGAGTCATCCATAAAAATGCGATGAATAAATTCAGCAATAGCTGGACTGGCATGCCGCTCTCCCCCTCTCTACTTCAAATCATTATCGAGAACTGCCCGAATATATTGTTCTGGATTCGCCAATGTATTAGCTGCATCTTGAATATATGGTGAAAGCAATTCCGCTCCGATTCCCATACCAACCACTAACATTGCAAGCAACACAAGCGGCAGTCCGAGCGCCTTCTTAAACGACACTTGGTCATCTTCACTGATCGTCGTTTCTCCCCAAAAGCTATTTAGGAAAATGCGAAGCAAAGAATACAGAACTCCAATACCGGATATGAACGCGACTGCCAACAACAGATAGGAACCTGTTTCAATCGCCCCTAAACCGATATACACCTTTCCAATAAAACCACTTAACGGCGGAATTCCTGCAACTGCTAACATCGTCAGGAAAAATAGCCAGCCCACCAGCGGATAATTCCGGATCAACCCGCTAATTTCATCGAACTTTGAGCGACCGGTCAAATGTACCACGGTACCCGCCAGTAAAAATAACAATGCTTTACTAGCCATATCGTGAACCAAATAATAACTGGCACCCTGAAATGCCGTAGTCGTCGAAATTGCAAGTCCTGTTAATACAAAGCCAACTGAAATGATGACATTATAAGAAACAATTTGTCGAATATCCCCGTAGGCAATGGCACCCAAACAACCACCGATCATCGTGACAACCGCTAATACGCCGATCATTTTAAAGACTAATGGATCGTGAATGAAAATTAGCGTAAACATCCGATATAACGCATAAATCCCAACCTTCGTAAGCAGAGCACCAAACAATGCAGCGACTGCTGTAGGAGGTGCAGCATACGACCCGGGGAGCCAGAAGTATAGGAGCAGTCCAGCTTTCAAACTGAATACTATTAAGAACACGATACTGATCAAAGTAAGCAATGGTCCTTGACCAGCTTCCGCGACACGAACCGCGATATGCGCCATATTCAAAGTACCGACCGTGCCATACAGATATGCAATGCCCAGCAAGAAGAACCAAGATGCCAGCACATTGATCAGCACATAAGTAATACCTTCCTTCAGTTGCATCTTGCGTCCGCCTAAGGTAAGAAGAACATATGATGCCAGCAGCATGACTTCAAAACAGACAAATAGATTAAACAAATCACCCGTCAGAAAAGATCCGTTAACACCCGCGACTAAAAATAGAAAGAATGGATAAAAAAACATCTTTTCCGTTTCTATACCTGTCGTCACGAATGCATAGAGCAATATTATGCTCGATACAACACAAGCTACCAAAACAAGTAACATCGCAAATGAATCACCTACAAATAATATGCCATGTGGCGGTAACCAATCCCCAAAATCCAATCGCATAATACCTGTACGGCGGATATATTCCAAACAATAAGCCGCAACGCCGGCTGACAGCACCATCGTCAATAGGCTCAGCACACGCTGAACCCTAATATACGGCCTGAAAAGCACTAGGATTACACCCATCAATACAGGCAGAATCATAGGCAACACTAGTAAATTATTCATCTTGGTGCCCTCGCAATTCAGGTCCTCGACCAGATTCCTGATAGACGCGGTATGCCAGCACTAATAAAAATGCCGTCACAGCGAAGCTAATGACAATCGCCGTTAAAATCAAAGCTTGCGGCAAAGCATCCGTATATTCTGCTGCTGTTTCATGAAGCAACGGCACATCCCCTTTCTTCAAACCGCCCATCGTTAGTAATAATAAATGAATGGCATGAGAAAGAATTGCCGTACCTAAAATAACTCGCAACATTTCTTTCGATAGAAGCAAATAAACACCGACCATCACCAACACACCAACCAGAAGGGTAATTAATGTTTCCATTACTCCACATCCTCACTGATTCCCAAAATAATCGTTACTACCACTCCAAGTACCGTCAGTGCGACGCCCGCTTCGAAAATCGTCATAGTTCCAAGTTCCGTCTCTCCGAAAACCGGTAGATCGAATACTCTTGTCGACTGCGATAAAAAAGGAACACCAAACAATAAAGATAAAACGCCTGTCCCTACTGCCAATAAAACACCTAACGCAGCCACCCGCTTAAAATCGAATGGCGTGCCTCGGTGAACCGTCTCAATATCATATACAAGATAAAGCAAGACGAACGCAGAAGAGAGCACCAAACCGCCGATGAAGCCGCCACCTGGATTGTTGTGGCCAGATATAAACAGCTCCACGCCAAATGTTAAAATAATGAAGAATACAATTTTCGTTACGGTCTGCAGGATCACATCATTTTTCTTCAGGACGATCCACTCCCTTCTTGCGCCGCAGCTTCACTAACGAGAACACACCAAGTCCGGCGATAAACAGCACCAACACTTCCAGCATCGTATCAAACGCCCGGAAATCACCGAGGATGGTATTAACTACGTTCAGCCCTCCCGCAATGCGCGAAGCTGTTTCATAATAAATCGAGATAGTTGGATACAACGAATGACCTTGGACCAACAAAGCCACTACAGTGACAATGACTCCCGAAGCCGCTGCAATCAGCCCATTGCGCCATCTCATGGATACCGCTCTATGTTCCGCTCTCCACTCAGGTAAAAAGTAAAAGCACAGTAAGAACAACACAGTCGTAACTGTCTCCACAATAATTTGTGTCAAAGCCAAATCAGGTGCGCGGAATACGACAAATAAAATCGCTATGGAATACCCAAGCACACCGTTTAGAATTATGGCTGTAATTCGGGAGCGCGCAAACAAAACCGCCACGCTCGAACACATCATCACAAAAACGATGACGCCTTCATTCATTTCTATAGGTGCATCGTTTGAAAAATCAAAGACAAATTGCTGGAAACCAGCTAATCCGATTCCGATAAACGCAATGAAAATCAGCATGATATATGCGACATAATCACGCACAGAACCCGTCATATAGCCTCTCGTAACACGTGTCGCCACTCGTTCCATCCGTAAGAGTGTCCCATTATAGAAACGATCCAACGTCCATTGCAGAACTCCTAATCGATAGACGCCTTTCCAGTAACGTAAATAACGATAGAGCAAGGTTCCCACTATGATTACACCAAGCGTCATAAAGACCGGAGCCTTCCATCCATGCCAAACATGGATCTCAGGAACCAAGCCTTCCATATTCCCAAGATGCGGATACACCGCAAGCATGGCAGGTCCCAAAATATACGTCCCCAAAATATTCGGAAAGAAGAAAATCAAAAGTACCAAACTGCCTAGCACAATTGGCGCCACCAACATTTGGATGGGCGCTTCATGAGCAGGGCGCTGGCCGGAGAACGGTTCTGGCACCTTTCCCAAAAAGGACTGAAACACAATAACCATGCAATAGATGAACGTAAAGACACTGCCGACCCATGCAACGATGGGAAAGAGCAGAGCAAGTGAATCCATCGTCAATAAGTTGGCATTTTTCAGTGACAGCATGGCCTCAAAAAATAGCTCTTTACTTAAGAAACCATTGAAAGGAGGCAATCCTGCCATGGAAAAACTCCCGATCAACGCAATCGTAAACGTGATCGGCATAATTGTCGCCAAACCACCCAACCGTCTAATATTACGCGTCCCAAGCTGATGGTCTAAAATTCCGACAACCATAAACAGCGATCCCTTAAAGGTCGAGTGATTGACCAAATGAAATAATGCAGCAAATGTAGCCGCTGTAAATAGCGCCACGTGCGAGCTTTCTGAAGAAGCAAATGCAAGTGAGCCAACGCCGAGCAGGCTCATGATCATACCGAGCTGACTTACCGTTGAAAAGGCCAATAACGCCTTCAAATCGGTCTGTTTCACAGCATTGACAGACCCCCATAGCATCGTCAACAGACCCACACATGAAACGATATAGAACCACACCGCATGACCCGCAAATACAGGTGTAAAGCGAGCAACGAGATAAATACCGGCTTTCACCATCGTGGCAGAATGCAAATACGCACTGACCGGAGTTGGTGCCTCCATGGCATCAGGCAGCCAAATATGGAAAGGAAACTGCGCGGACTTTGTAAACGCACCCAGCAATACGAGCAGCATGGCAGGAATGAAAAGAGAATCTGCAGCGATGATATCGCGCATTCCGATCAATTCACGTAAACTAAATGTTCCGGTCATCGTGTATAGCATTAAAAACCCTGCCAGCATGAAAATACCGCCAGTCACGGTGATCAACATCGACTTTTTAGCACCATATCTTGATTGCTTACGGTGGAACCAGAATGCAATCAGCAAGAAAGAGGAAATACTTGTTAATTCCCAAAAAACATACAGAACGATCAGATTATCAGACAAAACTACCCCGAGCATCGCACCCATGAACAGTAGTAAATATGTATAAAAGCGGCCAATCGCTTCTCGTTCAGAAAGATAAAATATTGAATAGAAAACGACTAGACTACCAATCCCTGTAATCAACAAGGCAAAAATCATACTTAGCCCATCTAAATACGTCGAAAAATAGACATCCGCCGAAGGTATCCAAGGAAGGGAATATGTATAAGTTGCGCCATGTGAAAGCGAGGGAACTAAACGAAGAAGAAGTACGAATAAAAGCAAGGGAACAATGATTACAAACCAACCGATTTTCCTACCGGTTAAAAATTTATGTACGAATGGCACCAAACATGCTGCGATAAATGGAATAAAAATTGCCAGCAAGACGGTAATCAACCTTACACCTCCTAAAAAATTCTAACGTAAACATCGACTAACCACCCAACTCCTCTTGACTGAACCCCATACGTTATGCATAATGGGACTCTAAGCAAAGAGTATATTGCCTACTCAAAAGTATACACTACTTTACAGGAATTCGCATAGAAAGCGCAGTTGAAATGTTGTATGGTTGCTGAAGTATGCAACCAAATAGATAGGATGTATACAGTGGTAAACTAATTATTTTATCGAATATGAAGAGGTGAAGAGTCATTATGGGCAAAATGAAAAGCCGTATGGACGAGAGTATTCTCGTTTGTGTGTACTACGGTCCAAATGGTGAACGTCTCATTAAAAGAGGATATAAAATCGCAGCAATCATGGATTGTCCGCTGTACATCTTAACCGTCGATCCTGCACCACTGGATGACTTTGATGCGGAGAAATCGGAGTACATCGAACGCTGGCAAGAACTTGCTGAAGAGCTAGACGTGGAAGCGTTCATTATCCGAGACGATGAAACGCGACCCGCAGCCAAGGTCATTAAAGAAGTCGCACACCAATACGGCATCACACAAATCATCATCGGGCAAACAGCGCAAAGCCGTTGGGAAGAAATTACGAAAGGCTCCTTCATGAACGTACTGCTAAGAGAGATCCCATTCGTTGACTTCCATGTAGTCTCTGTAGATCGGGCGATCAAACATGAGGAGGAAGGGTCTTTTGAAAAAGGCGTGCGTGCCTACCTTGTTCAAGACGGTGATGGTTATCGCATTAATTTCACACTCTCCAAACGTGCACAATACGAAGGTATCTTCTTCAAAGAAATTGGAACAGATTTTAATAACGGCATTTTTAAATTCATGCAAAACAATAAAATTTGCCAAGTTCAAATTGAAGAGGACCAAGTGCTGGAAACGAGCAAGATTCAATGCAAAGTCTATGATTAATACTGACATCTGTGCATATCATTTTTAAAAAAAGCAGCATCCCGACTTTCGGGATGCTGCTTCTTATCATTCAGAGAGCTCTTCTCCTACTATTTTTACTTCCATCTCCAGATCGATTCCAAATTTCTTTTTGACTTCTGCTCTCACCATTTCAATCGTCTGGATATAATCTGTTGCAGTTGCGTCTTTTTTATTAACGATAAACCCGGCATGTTTCGTAGAAACTTCTGCTCCGCCAAATCCTTTGCCTTGCAGCCCACTATCTTGAATCAATTTTCCTGCAAAATAGCCTGGCGGTCGCTTGAAAACACTGCCCGCCGAAGGATATTCAAGAGGCTGCTTAGATTCGCGCTGAAACGTAAGGTCTGCCACAGCCGCATCGATATCACATTGTACGCCAGGCGTCAATTGGAATTCAGCAGATAGTACATAGTAGCCTTTCGTTGTAATAATGCTTTTTCGATAACCAAGTTCCAGCTCTTCTTTGGATAGAATGAAGATCTTCCCCGTATCATCCATCAATGTAGCTTGTGTAATAATATCCTTGATCTCACCGCCGTATGCCCCGGCATTCATTGCCATTGCTCCGCCGATCGATCCTGGAATCCCACAAGCAAACTCCAAACCAGTCATGCAAGCTTTTGCCGCTGCCTTGGATGCATCGATGATATGTGCCCCCGCTTCCGCAATTAGCGTACTTTCCTTAATCTGAATTTCATTAAGATTGGCCATGTACAGGACAATCCCACGAACACCGCCATCCCGTACAACCATATTCGATCCGTTACCCAATAATAAAATCGGAATGTTTCGTTCATATGCGTAGGTTACAACTGCTTGCACTTCTTCTATAGTTCCAGGTGCTACGACAACATCTGCTTTTCCACCTAGACGCGTTTTCGTGTATTTGTTTAGCGGTTCATCAAGCAATACCCAACCGTTCTTTATTTTCATTTGAAGGTCTTCAAACCAGCGATGTTTTGACATTCACATCCAGTCCTTTCACTTTACCTGTCTCCAAACAAGGAAACATTCTTATCACTCTATTAGTATGCTTCCAATCGGTCTTTTTGACAAGGTTTTTCATTTTGACTTTTATAGGCTTTTCCTTTACAGTTTACATAACTAAAGACCCACAAGGAGGAGAGAAAGTGAATAAATGGAAAGTTGATTCCACAGCATCCACTGTCGAATTTTCCGTTCCCCATATGATGGTATCGAGCGTGAAGGGCAAGTTTGAAGAGTTTTCAGGGGAAATCGAAGGAAATGCACTGGATTTGGCGAAGAGTTCTGTCCAGTTTAAAGTGGCTGTTCGTTCTATTCAGACAGACAATAAGGAGCGCGATGTGCATTTATGCTCACAAGACTTTTTTGACGCACAATCCTTTCCATATATGTCGTTTCTCTCTCGATCTATTTATCTAGAGAAGGATAATATGTATAGAATGACTGGAGATTTGACCATTAAACAGACTACGAAAAAGCTATTGTTTTGTGTTACACCTTTAGCGCCTGAAACATTTGATGCCCGCTATCTAGCTGAAGGCAAGATTAAGAGGAAAGAATTTGGCCTGACATGGAATAGGGCTATCGAAGCAGGCGGTGTCATGGTCGGCGATACAATTGATATTCAGCTGACCATTGCCGTAAAGAAAAAATGAAAATGCCTGAACAGATGAATACCAGTGCTCAGTCAGAAGCATTTGCTTTTTACTGAATTTAAACGAAGATCAAATTGCCCAGTCTACGCAATTTAGGGATTGAAGCGGAAGACGGTCGACTCCGGGAAAGCGTACCGTCTAGAGCGCAAATCCTCACGGATACCCCCCTGCCGCACTTACTCGACGAAAACTTGACCAGCTGTATTCGTATAACTTTTGCTTCACTTAAAATGGAAATCTCGATAATAACAATGTGAAATATCTCCAGATCATCTCATCTGGTAAGGTAACTCAATAATCTCGTACATTTAAAGAAGCAACAGCCGAAATGCCATACGAGCATTCCGACTGCTGCTTTTCTATCCTTATTTACACATCACACGAGTCATCATCACACTGCCCCCCGCTATCTTTTCCTAGCATCTGCAGAGTTGGTTTGATTCCTTCCTCTTCTGCAATCTTTTCGAGCGCCTCCACAAATGCTTCGATCGGCTGAGCACCGGAAATTGCATACTTCCGATTGATGACAAAGAACGGTACACCCTGTACGCCAATCTGACGTGCTTCTTCGATATCAGCTTGCACTTCATCTGCAAAATCATTACTGTGGAGCATTGCTTTCGTCAGCTCTGCATCGAGACCCGCTTCTTGTGCGATCGATACGAGTACTTCCTCTGTGTCGATACGTTCACCTTCCACAAAGTGACCATGCAACAAACGCTCGGTCACTTGCTCTTCCGCCCCATGCTGTCCAGCAAATTTCGCTAGACGATGTGCATCCTGCGTATTGGAAGTCTTCATTTTTTCCACTTGATAATGAAGCCCCACCGTTTTTGCTTGCTCTTCAACATTTTTCATCATATTTTCTGCTTCAGTCCTGCTGATGTTATACTTGTTTGCCAACCCTTCAAGTTGCGATTGGTCAGATGCTACAGGTGTATTCGGATCCAGCTGATAGGCCTTGTACTGCACCTCTGCTTTCTCCTCTAGCCCTGCTTGCTTCAGTGCCTGCTCCAAACGTCTCTTTCCGATATAGCAAAACGGACAAACATAATCGGACCATACTTCAATTTTCATTTATTCCGCCACCTTTCTACTATCAATTTTAGATTCAATAAAATTTGGGTACAATATAAATGCTTGAACTATTTGAATATAAAAGGACTGGTGTAAAAATGAATGAGTCACTATGGCTGGCAACCGCATATCCAAACGAAGAATATCCTGTGGTAGAGGATAATCTATCATGCGAGGTTTTGATCATCGGCGGAGGTTTAAGTGGGATTGCAAATGCCTATTTCTTAGCGTCACAAGGTAAAGATGTCATTTTATTGGAGAAAAACAGCATTTTACACGGAGCGACCGGGAACTCAACTGGTAAACTAACTGCGCAACATGACTTGGTATATGCCGATTTGATTGAGCAATTTGACTTGGAAAGCGCAAAGCTTTATTTCAATGCGAACGAAAGTGCTCTGCAATTCGCTCGTTCCATTGCAGATGCAAATGAACTGCAAACTGCACATTCCGCACTTTACTCACAAACTGCAAAAGGTACAGAACAATTAATGAGAGAGAAAAAAGCCTATGAGGAAATAGGAATTCCGTTCACATTAGCTGGCAAGACAACCGATTTACCTTTTCAGACTACAAACACATTAATCATCGAGAACGAAGCTCAAATACATCCAGTTCGTTTTGGACAAAAGTTAGCACAGCTTGCAACCAAGGCTGGTGCTCGATTATTTGAACATGCACAAGTTGCGGCACTCGATACAGACCGCCATTTCGTTAAGCTTTCTTCTTCCACAGAAATTCGTTACCGTCAGCTGATCATCTGTTCGCATTATCCGATTGAGGCACTTGAAGGTATGCAAATTCTCAAATTAGACGTCGATCGTTCTTATATAGCAGCGGCAAAAACAACCACCCCTTTCGCCCATCAATATATCGCCGTTGATAATCCGAAACGCTCAATACGCACAACAACCATTGACGGTCAATCGTATTTATTACTGGCCGCAGAATCTCATCATGCTGGGGCAGAAAAAGAAACGCAGATCCATTATGACCGCATTACAGAGGACCTAAAAACGAACTTGCAACATTCGGACATCATTTACAAATGGTCTGCGCAAGATCCGTCTACGCCAGATCTAGTGCCCTACGCCGGAGCTATTTCAGATGCATCGCCTGATGTCTTTATTAGTACTGGCTATCGAAAATGGGGGCTCTCCAACTCCATGGCCAGCGCTCAAATCATCTCGGACGCAATTGTCGGGCGACACAATCCTGCCAGCGAACTATACTCTCCTCGACGCACAGATTTTGGCGCATTATTTAGCAGGGCTCTTTTATTGACAGGGCGCACAGTGAAGGAATTTGCAGGCGGTCATATCGCACGCACGGACTCGCCTATTTGCACACATATGGGTTGCCGTACTCGCTGGAATAAAGGCGACCAAACATGGGATTGCCCTTGTCACGGCTCTCGTTTCCGTGCAGATGGTTCAGTACTCGAAGGTCCTGCCACTCAGCCTCTTGATTTAAGTTAAAAAAGACTGTCATGGAAACCGGATGAATTTCCGATTTCTAGACAGTCTTTTCATTAGGATAACGCTTCAGTTAATACTGGTACAATCTGTTTTTTGCGTGACACGATGCCTTTTAGCAATGCGGAGTTATTATCGAACGATACATTAAACGCGGAGCCTGCACGTTCTGCTTCTTTACCTAATGCAATGATGACAGAATCACTGTTAATGATATCCGTTACGACAAACAAGAATAAATCCAAGTTCTTTTGCTCAATCACTTGAAGAAGCAATTTTTCCAACTCTGCTTGACGCCCAAGAATATCTTGAAGGTCGACTGCATTCACTTGAGCAATCTCCATTTTGATATCGCCGAATGAAAATTCTTTTGCATCCAAGCTAACTAATTCTTGAATAGGCGTCGCACTCAAATCTGCACCGGCTTTTAGCATGGCTAGACCATACTCAGCAGCATTGATCTCGGCAATGGCAGCCAATTCATTAGCCGCTGCCTGATCTTGCTCTGTAAAAGTTGGTGATTTGAATAACAATGAATCAGAAACAATTGCCGATAGCATGAGTCCTGCGATTTCTTTCGGTATCTTGACTCCATGTTCCTTGAATAATTTGTTCAAAATTGTTGCCGTACAACCAACCGGCTCAGCCCGATAATATAGCGGATCATTTGTCTGGAAGTTTGCGATTCGGTGATGGTCAATGACTTCCAACACTTGTACTTCGTCCAAATCGTCTACACTCTGCTGCTTTTCATTATGATCGACCAAGATAACTTGCGATACTTCAGGCGATGCCTTTTCGATTAAACGAGGGGCTTCAAAACCAAATGTTTCAAGAGCATACGCAGTTTCTTTTGAAATATTTCCTAAACGCACTGCTTCTGCATCTACTCCCAATTGCTGCTTCAAGTACGCATATGAAATAGCAGATGCTATTGAATCTGTATCTGGGTTTTTATGCCCGATGACTAACACTTTTGACATTGTTAAATCCTCCTAATTCACTCTGTTTACTAATTTTATTTTACCACACTATTTATCTTTGAGTAGTGGGAAATAATAAAGCATGAATTTCATCTTTATTATGAACGAAGTCTGCTATTGTATAACGGTCCAGCACAGCAAAATAGGCTTGTAATGCTTCATACAATACACCTTTCAGATGACAGGCCGATGATAGAACACACATATTTTTATTTGGATCAAAGCATTCAACCAAATGAAAATCATCCTCGGTTTTACGGACAAGTTCTCCGACATTGATATCATTAGGGTCTGTACAAAGGCGAATTCCTCCTCCGCGACCACGAATCGTTTCAATCAGCTGCAGCTTTCCTAATTCATGGACAATTTTTGTGAGGTGATTTTTAGAGATTTGATAAGCATCCGATATTTCCTGCACAGTGGAAAGTTCATCATGTTGCTTGGACGCTAGAAAAATCAGAACACGCAGCGAATAATCAGTGTACATAGTTAAACGCATAATATCACCACTTTCTGTTCTTTTTCCATTATAGCATTTTCATTCAAAAATTCCTTATTTACCGCCGCGAGTCAGATGAATAACAACGTTGATCCATTTAGGGTTTAAACTTGTCAGAACCGGCTATCATAAAAAGATAGCTTTTTTAGTGTATGGCGGTTTATTGAATGAACTGTGTCCATTTTTTGTATTCTATTTAAACATGTATTTTATATATAGCTTTTAAGCAAAAAGTGTTTTATGATGGGTTTATCAAATACGGAAAGGTTGTGCATTACCATGTTAGATCAAAAAACAATCGATATTATTAAATCAACAGTACCAGTACTGGAGCAACACGGTAAAACGATTACAACAGTTTTCTACAGAAATATGTTTGAAGCACACCCAGAGTTACTCGACATTTTCAATCATGCAAACCAATCACAGGGACGTCAGCAAACGGCACTCGCTAATACAGTGTACGCAGCGGCTCAACACATTGACGACCTAGGAGCAATTCTTCCAGCAGTCGTGCAAATCGCACACAAGCATGTATCTTTAGGGATCTTGCCTGAGCATTATCCAATTGTAGGGGAGTATTTATTAGGTGCAATCAAAGAAGTACTAGGTGATGCAGCAACTCCTGAAATCATCGACGCATGGGCAGCAGCTTACGGAGTGATTGCAGATGCATTCATCGGATTGGAAGCAAAAATGTATGATGACAACGAATCTGCCGATGGCGGCTGGAGAGAATTCAAGGATTTCGAGATTGTCGATAAAGTAGAAGAAAGTGATGTTATCACTTCCTTTTATTTAAAACCAGTTGACGGCAAAAAGTTACCGTACTACTTGCCAGGACAATATATTACAATTCGCACTTCAATCCCAGGTGTGAAAAATGTCGTTAATCGTCAATATAGCTTGTCGCAAAAATCCAATGATGAGACATTCCGCATTTCCGTCAAACGTGAAGATTCACTGCAACCGAATGGCGTTGTTTCTTGCTACTTGCATAACGAAGCAGCCGTTGGCGATATCATCGAGGTAAGCGTACCTGCAGGAGACTTCTATCTAGAGCCGACAAAGACAACACCTGTAACATTGATCAGCGGCGGTGTAGGAATCACACCAATGAAAGCAATGTATCAAACAATTGCAGACGTGTCTCCTGAACGTGAAGTCGCATTCTTGCACTCCGCCCGTACACGCAGCCAACAAGCATTTGCTACTAAATTAGAGCAGTTGAACGCAAAATTACCGAACTCCAGCTACAAAGCCCTTTATTCAGAAGAGGGAGACGGCATGTTCACACGCGAATTCTTGCAGGAAAATGTCATCGAAGGCAGCGATGTCTATGTCTGTGGACCTACTGGTTTCATGGAATTCGTTATCCAACAGCTTTATGCAATCGGCGTACCAGAAGAAAAAGTACACTTCGAATTCTTCGGACCTGCTGTACAACTTGATTTAGCAACTGTTTGACCATACTAACAAACCCCGCGAATTTAATTCGCGGGGTCTTTCTTTGGCTTTTAGTTCATTTCTAACTGTGTTTCGCTTTATAATTTCTTAGGCATACGGATTGAAGCAAAAATCAGTGCTGCCACTAAAAACAGTCCTAAATAGCCGACAAGCGGATAAAAATTGCTGACCAAGTTCGTAAAACCGAAGAAGCTCAGCCCATAGCCGATTACTAATGAACCAGCTACGAAAACTTTAAACGTCTTCGTACCAGTTTCAATGAATCTCGCACCAAATGCATAGAACATACTGACCGCCGTATTGAAAATCATGCCGTACAACACAAGCGCCATGAATATCGCGAATATAGGCGAAATAGAATTGATAATCGCAAGCATTGGCAATTCTGTTCCCGCCACGTCATCTACCTTCGAGAATATTGCCAAGTGACTCAATAAAATCAAGATACCGAGACCAAGGCCCCCAACAAAACCGCCCCAAGCAGCTGTCTTCTCATTTTTTTCCGCGCCTCCCATCACAATGGACATAGATGCGCCCACTGCAATATTGAACGACACATAGTTGATTGCCGAAACAAACCAATTTGGTAATGTCGTCGGCACCGCTTTAGCTACAGGATCCAGAACCGCAAATGTTGTATCCATAGTCCATACACTATAGATCGATACGCCAACAACTGTGATGATCAGAAATGGTGTAATACTGCCAATCACCGCAACCACTTTGTCGACATTCAATAAGATTGTTAAAAATACGAGCACAATCATCAGCAAACTGCCGACATAAGAAGGCAACCCAAATTGCTGATGTAAATTAGCTCCGGCGCCAGCCAGCATAACCACTCCAACGCCGAACAGTGTAAAGATAATAATGCCATCCACCACGACGCCTAAGTAACGCCCGCTAATTTTATAAATGACATCCTTGTGAGAATTCGTCTGCATCCGACTGCCAAGACGCGTCAATACCATCCCCAAATAAGCAAATAATACAGTACAGACGATAGCACCCAGGATCCCCCAGAATCCAAAACTCGTAAAATACGTCATAATTTCATTCCCGGAAGCAAAACCAGCCCCGACAATTATGCCGATGAAGGCACTTCCCATCTTTAATATGTCTCTCATAATTTCCCCTATTCTTCTCTGTCACGACAAGGCCGCGAGATGATCTTTACCCCCACTTCATTTCCTGTATTTCGAAACAAAAGGGTTGTCTTTTTCATAAAACCGCCAAGGATAATGGACAGCCTCACCTGAGTTTCCAATACCTACGCGCGGACCAGCTTCCACTTCATTTTGCGGAAATCCTTCTGAAATATAAAGCGGTTTCTGTGCCCAATGATGACCGTAGTAGTCCATCGTGACCCCAAGTGCTTTTGAGAGCTTACCCGGACCATTTGTCAGATCGGTCATTTTCTTAATGTGACTCCCACGGTTTTCTTGCATATGAACCAAACCTTCTACAGGCTCGCCTGCTCTCAGCAAAACGGCATGCGGAATCCCTACCTTTGCACCCACGACATTCATCAGCACGTGGGTGTGCATCTGGTATGTATACACCGATCCCGCTTCTCCAAACATAATTTCTGTACGCTTTGTTCGACGATTACCGAAGCTATGAGCCGCACGATCTTCGGGTCCGTGGTACGCTTCAGTCTCTACGATTCTAACAACCAGCAAGCCATCCGAACGCTCATTAACAATATGCTTTCCGACTAAGTTGCGTGCAAGTTCTAAGACAGGAGCTTCAAAAAAAGACGGATCGATCGGTTCATACATTGTAATCTTCTCCTTTCCACATATCAGGCCAAACCTTGACCCGCTGCGAACTCACGATAGAGGTCATGTGATTCCAATAATTCTTCATGCCGTCCTCGCCCCGTAATCTTGCCGTTCTCTAAAAACAACAGTTGATCGGCATGCAAAACCGTCGCCAAACGGTGCGCAATAATCAATGTAGTTCGGCCATTCATCAAATGCTGTAATGCCTCCTGCACATGAGTTTCGGACCCGCTGTCTAAGTTGGAAGTAGCTTCATCCAATAACAAGATTTCCGGGTTATGCAATAATGCACGGGCTATGGCAATCCGTTGGCGCTGGCCTCCTGACAGTTTCATACCGCGTTCCCCGACCAATGTCTCGAATTGATCCGGCATCTCTTCGATAAACGTGTAGGCATTGGCCGCCTTTGCTGCTTCGATAATCTTATCAATAGAGGGTCGCCGCTCTAAACCATAAGCAATATTATCTAGAATAGTGCCGCTCAATAATGGACTTTCTTGTGAAACATAACCAATTCGTCCACGCCACTCTGCTAGTGGTATGTCCTTTATAGGCACCGCGCCAAGTAAGATTTCTCCTGAATTCGGTAGATAGAAGCGTTCGACTAATGAAAAGATTGTTGTTTTCCCGCCACCGCTTGGGCCTACGAATGCAGTGACCGTCCCTCTACCCGCCGTAAATGAAATACCATTCACTACGTGTTTATCCGGATCATAAGAAAAGTGCACATCTGAAAACGTTAGTGCCCCTTCTGATTGCGGTGAAAATTTGCCCATTGCCGGCTCAGACTTCATTTGTAGAATTCCCTGGATGCGCTCTGTCGCTCCTACTGCTTTTTGAAACGAGGTAAAGAACTGTGCCATTTGGGCAAACGGCATGATGATTTGAAACAGTAAGAAAATAATGGCTACTAACGTTCCTGCAGACAAAGCACCTCTTGCAACTTGTGCTCCGCCGTAACCAAGGATCACTACTAAGATCCCCATCATCGTCAGCATCATGATGGGTGAGATGACGGCTTGAATCTTCGCTTCCTTTAACCCATACCGGAATAACGATTGAATTGCCGTCTTCCCTTTCCCTCCTTCTGTCGGCTCTGCCCGATACGCCTTTACTAACCGGATATCACCGAGCACACGACCTAAGTGCCCCGAAAACTTCGCCATTTCAGCTTGTGTCGCCTTCGCTACTTTATGCATCAACCGTCCTAATGGGATTAATATGACCATACTGACTGGCACACTAATCAGCATAATGATGGTCATTTTCCAATCCAGCACCAACAAAATGACAATGGCTCCGATAATGGAAATCATGCCGGAAATGAAAGATACTAGATGTTCAGACACTAACGATTTGAGCACAGTTGTATCTTGTGTAATCCGGCTCATCGTCTCCCCGGTTTCATTCTGATCGAAATATGGGATCGGCAAACGCAGAACCTTCTGCCATAATTGATTGCGTAGATCTGCCACTACCGTTTCTCCAATATAAGCAAGCATATAGTAGGAAAAGCCACCAGCAATTGCTTGGACAACGAATAAACCCAGCAAGAATACGCCTGTTTTCCAGTTCATCAGTTCGCTCGTGAAAGAATCCACCAAATCTTTGGTGATCAAGGGAACGACCAACCCTGCTACTGTCTCGATAAGTGATAAAAGCAAGGCAATGGCTGTAACTGCAACAGGCCAATGTAATGTCTTGATTAAACTTATGAAATTTTTCAATGATCCGGTTGCTTTTGCTTGATTGTTCATCACTCGCCTCTTTTCTATCTTATTCCAATGCGTTGTAATTTAGCCCTTGGATATATTCCCCAATGCGCAACCAATCCTCTTCTAAATCAGTTCGCAGGGACGGACGATAAAAGATGGATGCCGGGTGAAATGTCGGTAGAATGGTATACGAATGGTCTGTCCAGCTATAGCGCGTATCATTCAATGATTTTAGATACTGAACAGGCTGTGTCAATAGCTGACCGTGAAGTGTTGTTATTTTGGCATGCTTTCCGAGCAATCGTTGTAAACCAATATTACCAAGCGTAACGATGAGCTTCGGCTTAAGATTCGCCACTTCATAATCCAATATCGGTGCATGGGCAAGTTGTTCCTTTTGTGTTGGCGGACGATTGTATTTACGTTTCGTCAAGCTACCGTCACGTTCTTTCTTCGTTCCCCATTTATAAGGTCTACTGCGGAATGAACTTGTCATATAAACATCTTCTCGCGAAAGTCCTACCGAGGCAAGAGATTTCATCAGTTCGTCACCTGCTCTGCCGATGAATGGCACGCCATGTACGGCCTCATGTTCTCCAGGCGCTTCTCCGACCAGCAAGAGGGTCGGTGATTCAGGACCTTCACCTCGTACAAACCCTTCCACCTGAAAACCTTCACTGCGTTCAAGTGCAGTCTGTGCTATATCATCCGGAATACGAAACATCCTATCAACTCCCTTGTCACAATTATAGAGGTTCTTAGGCAGAATCAAAAATATTTACCATTGAAAAAGCCGCCCCCATTTATGTTAAATGGAAACGACTTAACCTATACTATGCTAACTCCGTTTGTTTTGTTTCTGTTCCGAGTAATACAACAGATAATACCCCCACCAGGATGGCGGCACAGAAGATACCGAATATGATACCGAACCCATAGCCTGCCGTCAGCAATGAACCGACAAGCAACGGACCGAAAATACCGCCAACTCGGCCAACAGCTGCTGCAACGCCTGATCCCGTTGCCCGTATTGCGGTTGGATATTGCTCAGGTGAATAAGCATACAATGCTCCCCACGCGCCTAAATTAAAGAACGATAAAAATGCGCCTGCAATCATTAATGTCGTTAGCGTATCCGCATTACCAAAAGCCAGCGCGCTAAGTGCCGTGCCGAATAAATATGTGGCCAAGACAAACTTTCGTCCAGCTCGTTCGATCAGCCAGGCAGCGCTGAAGTAGCCAGGAAGCTGGGCCAGTGTCATAAGCAAAACATATCCAAAGCTTTTGATTAAACTAAAACCTTTTAATACCATGACGCTCGGTAGCCATAGGAACATTCCGTAATAGGAAAAGACAACAGCAAACCAAACGATCCAAAGCATAACGGTGCGCTTTCTATATGCCGGAGCCAACAATAGCTTCAGTTTTTGTCCAGTAGACTGTTCTGTTCTTCCTTCTTTTATAAATCTCTTTGAATCCGGCAAATTCCGTCGTAAATAAATTGCATAAAATGCCGGTAATGCTGTTATGATCAATGCAATCCGCCAACCATAACTCGGGATGACAAAGTACGCGATCAGCGCTGCAATCAGCCAACCTGCCGCCCAGAAACTTTCAAGCAATACGACAACACGCCCGCGCTCTTTCGCTGAAACACTTTCCGATACTAACGTAGACGCAACAGGAAGCTCACCGCCTAATCCTGCTCCCACTAAAAAACGCAGAATCAGAAACGCCCATAAAGAGGTGGTTAAGGCGGATAATCCGCTAGCGACTGAAAATAAGATGAGCGTGATCATGAACACCTGTTTTCTCCCAATACGATCCGCAAGCAATCCAAAACCAAACGCTCCAACAGCCATACCGATTGAATTGATACTTCCGATCCAACCCATCTCTGAAGACGTCAGCTGCCAATCAACAGCGAGCGCTGCAATGATAAATGACAGGATGCCGACATCCATTGCATCAAACATCCACCCGGTACCCGCGATGCCAAGCAATTTATTACGTGAGATTTCCTTCGTTTTCACTAGTGCTCTACCTTTCTATTGTACAATCTTTAGGTGTCTTTACATATGTAATTATAGCACTTTATGAGGTAATTTGACTAGCGTAGTTTTACTTAAGAAAGAAGTATGAGCTAAAGTGGGTAATTTATGAGCGCAATTCAGCCTTTTATGTTCATCGCACGCAAAATCCATTACACCACTCCATAGAAAAACCCCGAAGGACTAAGTCCTTCGGGGTGGCATTTCTCTTTATAGTGCAGATTCGACTTCTTTGATCATTTCTTTAAATGATTGTAGCCCGCCGCCAGATAAGTACCAATATTCACCGTTTAGGTAAATCATTTTATCGTTTTTGAATGCGTTTGTTTTCTTCACTAGGTCGTTTTCAATGGAATCTTTTGCACTTCCATCGCCGATAGCTGCATCACGGTCGATGATGAATAGGATATCAGGGTTTGTTTCCAAGATATATTCAAACGTGATATTTTGTCCATGTGTAGATACTTCGATACCTTCATCTGCTGGTTTAAAACCGAACACATCGTGGATGATTCCAAAACGTGAGCTAGGACCATAAGCACTTACTTTACCTTCTGTTCCAAGGATGATCAATGCGTTGCTATCTAATTCTGCTGTTTTTGCTTTGATTCCTTCAATACTTGCGTCCACATCGTTCAACTCAGTTTTCATTTCATCTTCTTTATCGAAGATCGTTGCAATAGTTTCCATGTTTTCTTTAAATGAATCCATATAACGTGATGTATCTACACCCGTGAATATTGTCGGTGCGATTTCTGTAAACTGATCATACAAGTCCGATTGACGTCCAGAAATGAAGATGACATCCGGCTTTAATGCATGAATTGCTTCGAAATCCGGCTCTTTTAAGCTTCCTAAGTTTTCATACTTCTCATCTTCATATTTAGAAAGATATCCAGGTACGTTTGTTTGTGGTAAGCCTGCTACTTCCACTCCCAGTTCGTCTAGTGTATCCAATGTTCCGAAGTCAAAAACTACTACTTTTTCAGGGTTCTTTTCAAGAGTTGTTTCACCAAGTTCGTGTTTGATTGTTACTTCTTTGCTCTCTTCAGCTGGCTTATCTTCAGGAGCTGCGTTGTCAGCCGGCTTATCTTCTTCTTTCGTGCTGCCACAAGCAGCTAGTGCAAGCATTAAAACTAATGCAAACAGGGATAATGTAAGTTTTTTCATTGGTTTAAGTTCCTCACTTTTTTAAGAGTTAAAATAGACGCAAATACGGCAATTTTTCATTTGTTGTATCGGAATATCCATATCATAGATTTCCCGTAATGACTCCGAATTGATAATATCGTTCGTCGGACCGTCCTTGACGATCCTGCCTTCTTTTAATGCCACGATCCGATCGGAATAGACTGAAGCAAAGTTGATATCATGCAGTACAATTACGACAGTTTTTCCAAGATCATCAACCAGCTGACGTAAAATCTTCATGATTTGTACGGAATGTTTCATATCTAAGTTATTGAGTGGTTCATCCAATAAAATATAATCCGTATCTTGAGCGATTGTCATGGCAATGAAAGCACGCTGACGCTGGCCGCCTGACAATTCATCTAAATACGCTTCCTGCATATCCATCAAGCCCATATACTCCAATGCCTGATCTACCATCCGTTCATCCTCTTCGTGAAGACGGCCCTTACAGTGCGGGAAACGGCCGAATCCGACGAGTTCGCGGATGGTCAACTTGACATTCATGAAGTTCGATTGCTTCAAAATGGCTACACGTTTAGCAAAATCATTAGACTTCATATCTTTCACTTTACTTTTATCGAGCAGTACTTCACCGGTATCTGCATCCATTAATCGGCTTACCATCGACAGAAGAGTAGATTTACCAGCCCCGTTCGGTCCAATGAATGACGTGATTTTACCACGGTGTATATTCACATTGACCTTTTCGACGACTGCTTTTCTTCCATAAAACTTAGTTAGCTCACGAACCTGAATCATGAGGATCGACTCTCCTTTAATAGTAAATAGATAAAGTACACGCCACCGACAAAGTTAATGATCACGCTCAATGTAGTTGAGAAAGAGAAGACACGCTCCACGATCCATTGCCCACCGACCAGTGCTATCACACTCATAACAGATGCTCCTGCAATTAAGACAGAGTGTTTGAATGTGTTGAAGAATTGATACGATAGATTGGCCACAATGAGTCCAAAGAAAGTAATAGGACCGACCAACGCAGTCGATACGGCAATTAAGACAGCCGACAAAATCAGCATCAGCTTGACTACCGACTGATAGGATACACCTAAGTTAATGGCAGTATCACGACCTAATGACAGAACATCTAATTCATTGATATAGCGCCAACCAATAATTAGCGTAAGTATCAATATTCCAAATGCCCACCAAACTAGATCGCCGTTAATATTGTTGAAACTCGCAAACATTTTATCTTGCACTCGCATGAATTCATTCGGATCAATCATAACTTGCAGGAATGTCGAAATACTTCCAAAGAATGTACCGACGATGATGCCCACTAACAATAAGAAGTAAATAGGACGATTTCCCTTACCGAATAGAAAGTGATAAAGTGCTAAGGCAAACAAGACCATAGCCCCAACTGACAGCATAAAGTTGAACTGCTGATTAATCAGCACAAAATGGGTAGATCCAAAAAAGAATACAAGAACGGTCTGCAATAAGACATAAAGAGAGTCTAGCCCCATAATACTTGGCGTCAAAATCCGGTTATGCGTAATCGTCTGGAAAATGACTGTAGAATACGCGACCGCAACGCCTGTCAGAATCATCGCAACGACTTTGATTGCCCTTCGAGGAAGTGCATAGTCATAGCTGCCGTTCAAACCTTGAAATAAATACAATCCACAAAACAATAGTGCAAATGCAGTCAAAATCAATAGTTTCGTTGAATTACGCATACGCTTTCCCCCTAAACAACAGGTAGAGGAAAATTCCGCTTCCGATGACACCGACCATTAAGCTGATCGAAATCTCGTATGGGAAAATGATGACTCTTCCTAAAATGTCGCAAACGAGAAGAAAGATTGCCCCAAGCAATGCAGTATGCGGTAAAGTTTTCTGCAGATGGTCACCTTTGAAAATCGATACGATATTCGGGATGATCAATCCGAGAAACGGTATCATACCGACCGTCAACACAACTGTTGTCGTAATAAGTGCAACTAAAATCAAGCCGATATTGACGATTCGTTTATACGCCAACCCTAAGTTTTTAGAAAAATCCTCACCCATTCCAGCCACCGTAAAACGATTCGCATATAAATATGTAATGATTAAGACAGGTATGCTAATATACAAAAGCTCATAGCGTCCCTTCATGATCATTGAAAAGTCACCTTGCAACCAAGCCGACATATTCTGGATTACGTTTGCCTTGAATGCAAAGAATGTAGTGATAGAAGAGAGGATGTTCCCAAACATCAAACCGACAAGCGGAATGAAAATGGCATCTTTAAATTTAATACGGTCCAATATTTGCATAAATAAAAATGTACCTAGTAGCGCGAAGGCAAAGGAAACTGCCATCTTTTCAAATAATGTTGCATTTGTAAACATCAGCATGGACACTAGTATTCCAAGTCGTGTCGCATCCAGTGTTCCTGCTGTCGTAGGTGAGACGAACTTATTACGGCTTAACTGCTGCATAATCAGCCCGGCAATACTCATCCCCGCTCCAGCCAGCAAAATAGCTACTAACCGTGGCACTCGACTAATTAAAAAAATTTCTGTTTCTTCTGAGCGTAAATCCAATAAATCCGCTGGTGAAATTCGAATGGCTCCCACGAACAGCGAAAGAAATGACAATAGAATTACGGCTGTAATTAAATAACGTTTCTTCATGAAGAACTCCGATATCGAATATTTGAGCTTTCTCACTTAAATGAAAATGATTATCATTCGCTCACTACTTACATTAAACAATTTTGATTATGATGTCAATACCTAATTGAAAATCATTATCAACAGATTGTGTCATTGAGCCGGAGGAATTGAATTGTAGCCAGCACCATGCAATACACCGTGATCGATACATGAAAAAGCTGCCTTCTATAATAGAAGACAGCTTTTCGTTTTGCTTATTGTTGTTGTTCCATTGCTTCGTTAATATCTACCGCACCGTCAATGACTTCTTTCGGCACTTTGATTTCATCGATTTCATTGATTTTCGAAATATCACCTTTTATTTTTTGCGCTACTTTCACTTGTTGGCCCTGTTCTTCCATTGTCAACACCATGTCCATGTCAAGATTCTTCGTGTAGAAGGTTTTCTTATCAATTGTGAATTCAAGGTCGATACTCTCAATCTCCATCTGAGAAATCATATCCAACTGGGCTTCGTCCATTCCTGCCGGCATATTTTCTTTCATCAAATCTTTCATCAGCCCGCTGAATTTTTCGCCCGATCCCTTCAAATGAAGTACATATTCATCATCTGTTTGCTCAAATTTGAAATCGTCGGCAAACTGCTCATAGAGTGAGTAATCTACTTGTGTATTTGCTGAACCTGCTACTTGGCCTGCTACTTCTTCATACATCTCGTTCGGAAGCTTCATCCAATCTCCTGACTCAGGATCTTTCATGAAGAACCCATCCTGCGTCATATACAGATCCATTGCCATTTCTTCGCCAGCCATTTCCATATTCATCGTTTGACGCATTGCAAGTGGTTCAAGAATCATATCCATGTCAATTGTAGAATTTACGACTTGCTCTTCTTCACCCATTTGCATGTTTTGTGTAATTTCCATATCGGCATGCATACTTTGCAGTGTTTCACTTGCAGCATTTGCCTTCTCCATTACTTCTTCGACAGTGAGGTCACTTTTCTCTATAACTTTATCTTCCTTGCCGGTTTCTGAATCTTCTTTTGGTGTAGCCGTTTGCCCACAAGCGCTTAACACTAATGCCAACACACTGGCAGCTAAGATCATTATCCACTTTTTCATTTGTCCATCTCTCCTCTTATATAATGACTTCACTTAGTTGTACGGTAGGAAAATAAAAAAGGTTCAAAAAAATGCTGATTTTTAATGAAACGAACCGTTTATACCAAATCTAACCAAAACACTCATGGGCAATTAAAACGAGCGCATTAGGTATTTATACTCTATTTCTTAGAAAAGGTTTAGAAAAAGTGAGAGCGGGCAAACTAGAATCATCCCACCCCCTTTCTCTTCTTATAAAGATAAAAGGATTTAGGCTGCATGCATTGCGCATGCAGCCCTTTTTTGCTCTCTCGAGAAATCCTTGTGTCTTATCGTAAATAGTGCGGTGCGAGAGGTTAATGGAGCGGCTGAGCGGATTTTTGGTTCGGTCGTATTGTTGTTTGGTTCGGTTTCACTATCGCATGGCGCGGTCCAACGTATGCTTCGCTCGGTTCTGGGCACTTTTGGCACGTTCTTTCAGTTTCCATCAATCCACTATGAACTTCGCTAATCGTTCACATTCACTTTCCGGCATTTCTACCGTAATCAACGTTCCTTCTTCTTCGTAATCAGTCTCTTTGATTGCTGCCGTCTCATTCAAATGTGAGACAATTTCTCCGCGATCATACGGAATCAACAATTTGCACGTTATATATTGTCTGAATAAATTTTGCTCAATTAACTTTAACAACTCCGGTATTCCTTCATTTTTCCCGGCAGACATCCATATACTTTGTTCCTGTGTACGCGGATATGTAATCCCTGCCAAGTCAGCTTTATTGTAAACATTTACAGTTGGAATGCTCTCCACACCAATGTCTTCCAACGTTTCATTCGTCACGTCCATCATATGGCCATGCTCTTCATCTGAAACATCCACGACATGCAAAAGTAAATCTGCATTTTTCGCTTCCTCTAATGTAGAACGGAATGCTTGGACAAGATGGTGAGGTAGCTTTGATACAAATCCAACGGTATCAGTGAGGATGAATTCCTTCTTGTCGGGCAGTTTGATTTTTCTCACCGCTGTCTCTAGCGTCGCGAATAACATGTCTTTTTCGCTGACTTCCTTTGACTGGTCTGCATCCGTGTATTGTAACAGACGATTCATCAACGTCGACTTGCCGGCATTCGTGTAGCCGACAATCGAAACCACGGGAATGCCGCTGCGTACTCGTTGTTTCCGTTGGGTTTCACGTTGATCTTTCACATGCTCTAATTCGCGACGCAGCTTGGCAATCTGATCTTCAATTTTCCGGCGATCGAGCTCTAATTTCGTTTCTCCCGCTCCTTTGTTTTGCAAACCGCCGCCTGTGCCGCCACCTTGTCTGCTCAATGAAGCACGCAAACCGACTAGGCGTGGCAAAGTATACTGTAGCTGGGCTAATTCTACTTGCATTTGCGCTTCCCGATTTCTCGCTCGCCGCGCAAAGATGTCCAAGATGAGCATCGTTCGATCAATGATTTTGCACTCCAGCTCTTTTTCTAGATTACGTAATTGCGATGGAGACAATTCATCATTGAAGATCAATAAATTTGCGCCAGTCTCTTCGTACACTTGACGAATCTCATCGATCTTTCCCTTACCTAAATAATGAGATGGGTTTCTTCGTTCTAAATTTTGAGTCACTTCACCGATTACCTTTACGTCAATTGCTTCTGCCAAGTTGCGCAGCTCTTCCATCGCATACTCGAAATGCAGATCTTTTTGTTCATGTACTCCGACGATTACTGCCTCTTCCACTAATACATCCATTCCTGTATCCTCCCCAACATCTTTTTACATAGTTTACCCTTCGTCCTGCTAACTAATCGTTATGTAACAAACGGACAGCTGCCAGGCGCTCAGGCGTACCTTGTTTTTCCTCAAAACGAAACAGAACATCGCCTACTCGGATATCATTCTTATCCCCGACTTTTTGTGATAGTAAGACGGCCCATTCCCCTGTTTCTCTTAATGGGTCTTCAACATGAATGATACATTCTGTAATCTGTTTCTCTTTATGTGAAGAACGACGTGCTCCCTGCTTCTCCGGTTCTGCCCATTCAATGAAAAATGGATAGGGTAATTCACTCGTCGGAGTCTGTTCTATAAACAACATTTTCCAACGCAGGAACTGTCCTTCTTCAGTTCTTCTCGATGCAGAAAGGATATCAGTCGTCTGAAAACCTTTATTATCTAGCTCTTCTTTCCATATTTCCATCCGATCGACAGAAAAGCAAACCGTTGCCCAGCCGTCTCCGTATTGCTTGTCATGTAGGAACTGCGCAACAAGCGGTTGATCGACAGCTGCTTTCTCCGCCTTTTCTCTATCTTCAATTGTCAGCCATTCGATGTACGCGTTATTTGTATAGAGCAAGGCATTGGCCGTTCCCCATTTCTCATGACGCCCACCCATCACAGCGCCGTATCCTTTTCGGTTTTGCTCTTCAACTACATTCTTCAAGTTTTCATTGGTAAAATAAACCACATGATCCAATTTCATTGAATATCACTCCTGACGCCATTGTTTCCTTATCATAACAAACCTCCACATCTAAAAACGTTTTTTCACCCTACAGTCTGTTTGATTATTTTGTCTATGTCTGCAAAGTTTTGTATGATGAAGTCAGAAGACCCGACACTATTTCCCGGGAAATTTAACTATTCGACAGGAGGAAATAATGATGAATCATAAAAAGTGGTTAGAGCATACAGTGGAAATGGCTACAGATAATGTTGTGAATGGCGGAGGTCCTTTTGCAGCAATCGTAGTAAAAGACGGTGAAATTATCGGATCTGGTACGAATCTCGTAGAGTCTACATGTGATCCATCCGCCCATGCAGAGTTACTGGCTATTAGGGAGGCATGCACAAAATTACAAACTCTTGATCTATCTGACTGCGTATTATATGCAAGTGGGGAACCGTGCCCAATGTGTCTCGGCGCGTCATACTGGTCAGCTGTTGGTGAAATCATCTACGCCTGTAGTAAACAGGACGCATATATGGAAGTAGGATTCACGAACCCTGTCCAAGACTTCTTCCCCGATCAACAGCTACCACCAGAAAAGCGTTCTATTCCATTCATTCAGCAAAAAACAGATAATTCGACAAAGCCATTTATTGAATGGAAAAAGCGGCAATCCAAGTAAGTCTGAGAGTTTCCTGAAGTCTCCAAATAGTGTAGGATGAAGGAAGAAATGCAGGAGGAAAAAAATCTCCTGCAGAAAAAATGCGGAGGGATCCTATGGTAATCGAATTATTAACGTCTCATGCTTCAGTTCGTCGATATAAGGATGAACCGATCACAAAGGAAACTGTAACAGAATTAGTCCGGGCAGGTCAGCATGCGGCCAGTTCACACTTTGTACAGGCTTGCTCTGTCATCTATGTAACAGATACCGAAAAGCGCGGACAATTAGCGGAGTTATCTAAAAACCGACGTCAGTTTTATACAGCGGGTGCAGTCCTCGTTTTTTGCATGGACTATAATCGTTTGTCGCATGCCGCTCGCTTGCACGACAGGGAAATCGACTTTTCCGTCGCTGAAAATGTCTTGGTTGGCGCAATTGATGTAGGCTTATTCGCACAAAATGTCGCGATTGCGGCCGAATCAAAAGGCTATGGCATCTGCTATATCGGTGGCGTTCGGAATGCAATCGAAGAGATTTCGGAAGTACTTGAATTGCCAAAAGGTGTCGTCCCTTTATTCGGCATGTCGATCGGTGTGCCGAATGAAGCAAATGGAGTTAAGCCGCGTCTTCCTGTAGAAGCTGTGTTACATGAAAACAGCTATAATGAGGAGAAATACGCTACTATTTTGCCGGCATACGATGAAATTATTAAAGAATATTACGCAACTCGCGACTCCAATCAAAAGGAATCGACGTGGACAGAACAAATGGCGGACTTCCTAGAAAAGCCCCGCCGTCTGGATATCAAAACGTTTTTGGAGAAACAAGGCTTCCTATTTAAATAACCGAGAAAGACAGGAGTGTAAATGAATGTCAGTAGATGAAGTACTGGAACTACTGCAGAGACGGATGACGGATGGAACGTTCATTCGAGCTACCATTAGTCGTCCGCGTTTGAAGTCGAATGAAATTAAACGAATTAAGCTGAAGCCTCTCGAACTAAAAGGTGAATTTTATATACAATTTGAATATCAGCATGAGCGCATCCTTAAGCATGAGAATGTTGCCCTAGGGGAGATCAAACAGCCTTTGCGGCATGCTCTGGAGCATTATAAACAATTCCATATTGAATTAACGGATGAGACGATACAGATTCAACTTTCGAAGAAGATGAAGGTGTCTATCAAACGAATCTTTCTCGATACAGAGAAGACCGTTGACTATGCGCATAACCGCAAAAAGCATTATGCGCTGACAGAAGGCACTCCTTACCCGTTCCTCGTCCGGCTCGGCGTCCAAACACCAGAAGGGAAAGTAAAGAATCAGAAGCATGACAAGTTTCGGCAGATCAATCGTTTCGTTGAGTTGATTGATGATACACTTTCCTATTTGCCCAAAGACCGAACGATCCGCATTTTGGACTTCGGCTCCGGAAAATCATATTTGACGTTTGCGCTCTATCATTATCTGCGAATCGAAAAAGGTTTGGATATCCGTGTCACAGGATTGGATTTGAAAAAGGAAGTAATAGAGGAATGTCAGGAGATTGCACGCGATTTACAGTACGATCAATTGGAATTCTTGGTTGGCGATATCAATGAATATGAAGGGGACACTGCAGTCGATATGGTCGTGACACTTCACGCATGTGATGTGGCGACGGATATGGCGCTCGCCAAGGCGGTCACATGGGGAGCATCCGTTATCCTGTCCGTTCCTTGCTGCCAGCATGAGTTGTTTTCCCAATTGGAAGCACCTGCACTGGATGTTATGCTGCAGCACGGCTTGGTGAAGGAACGGTTCGCCGCTTTAGCTACGGATTCGATCCGTGCACAATTGCTTTCATTGGTCGGTTATGAAGCACAACTTGTAGAATTTATCGATATGGAGCATACTCCAAAAAACATTTTAATCCGAGCCTACCGTGATGGTCTGCGACCTGATCAAGCTCAGATTGATCGCTACGTTGCATTCCGTAACATGCTGCAAGCAAAACCATTTTTAGAAAAAGAATTAGAATCGTTGCTCAAATTTATTCCGAATGACAATAGCAGAGGCATTTAATAAAAATAAGGCCGTCAGCAGTACAAGAATAGTCGCAGCTGCCAAGTTAGCGTATTCGGCAAGCAATGATGAATCCATCGTCCAATAATAGATTTGCATCGGCAACACCGTGAACTTATCAAAGATACTCATCGGGATCGGCATTAGCAACGCTGGTATCCCGATGACTACTAGCGGTGCGGTTTCGCCTATCGCACGAGACAAAGCCAGAATGGATCCTGTCAAGATACTAGGCAACGCGACTGGTAACAAAACGGAACGAATGGTTTGCCATTTCGTAGCGCCTAATCCATAAGATGCTTCTCCAAGGAAAGCGGGAATCGCACGCAATGCTTCCTGACTGGACACGATTACAATTGGCAAGACTAGCAATGACATCGTCAATCCCCCAGCCAGCACAATATTTCCGAAATCGAGCGCCCGAACAAATATTGTCATCCCTAAAATTCCATAGACAATAGAAGGAACCCCTGCTAAGTTCGCGATATTCGTTTGGATCAGCTCACGCATCTTCCCCTTTTTCGCGTACATCTCCAAATAAATGGCCGTTCCAACCCCTACTATTGTCGTAATTGGAATAACTACTGCCATGAGCCATAATGTCCCTAAAATCGCGCCTTTGATCCCTGCCTTTTCAGGCTGTGTAGAAAGGCGGCCAGTAAGGAAATCCGCGTTCAACCATCCAATTCCTTGTTCGATCACACGATACAACAGCACGAAGAGCACCAGCAGTCCGAATAAGGAAGCCGACAGAAAAACAAATTTCGCGAGTTGATTGCTGATCATTCGACCTCGAAAACTTCTCATACTCACCACTTAGTACTCCTCCTTAAACTTCTTGGAAATATAACGTGCCAACATATTCATTACAAGCGTGAACACGAATAACGTCATGGCAACAGCATACAAACTATAGTAGATTGTCGTGCCTGCAGAAGCATCGCCACCCGTCACCTCAACAATATAGGCGGTCATGGTTTGCATAGACTCCGTAACATCCAGTGTAAAGTTTTTCGAACTACCGCTCGCAATCGTGACAATCATTGTTTCTCCAATTGCTCGTGAAATTCCCAATACAATGGAGGCGATAATGCCCGAGAGTGCTGCTGGAATGACGACTTTACGAGTTACTTCGAGCTTGGTGGCACCTAAGCCAAATGCACCGTCGCGTAAAGAGTTTGGCACAGAACGCATGGCATCTTCTGATAAAGATGCAACCATTGGGATAATCATAATTCCCATGACAATCCCCGGACTTAATAAGTTGGTTGCTTGGAGACTCGGAATCCAGTCACGCAAGATTGGCGTTACGAAAGTGAAGGCAAAAAAACCATAGACAATTGTCGGAATTCCCGCAAGTAGTTCTAGGGCAGGCTTCAAAAACTTTCTCCACCTCGCAGAAGCGTACTCACTCAAATAGATCGCAGTCATTAAACCAAATGGAATCGCCACTGCCATCGCAATTAATGTAGAAAGAATGGTCCCTGTCAGGAGTGGCAAAACGCCGAATTGGGGAGTTTGACTTAATGGTTTTAAGACCGTCCCTGTGAAAAACTCTAATATGGAAACTCGTTGAAAAAAGCTAATTGTCTCGGATAATAAAACGATGACAATACCAATCGTTGTGACGATCGATAGAAATGTCAGCAAAAACAGGCCAATCGGGATCAATCGTTCGCGTGCCTTCCGACGTTGATGCCGTTCTGCTATCTGTCGGAAGTGGATGTCTTTTGAGTTTTCTTGCCTAGTAAGCATTTCTTCACTCCCTATATGTAATACGGGAGTGAGATAGGATATCTCCTCCCGCATCGTCCATCTTATTTAGACTCTTGTAACGTTCGTAAGTATTCTAAGTTCTCGATTGCTTCATTCTCAGGGATTGGAGCAAATCCAGTTTCTGCTGCGAATTTATTCATATTTTCTATTAAATAATGCGTGAAATCCAAAACTTGAGGTTTTTCCTTTGCGTGATCCACATTCAAATATGTGAATACAGGACGAGTGAATGGTGCGTATGCCCCATCTTCCGCGATGGTATTCATGGCCGGTTCCACTGCACCCTTTCCAAAGTCTACACTGACTGCTTGCAGTTGATCTTCGTTGTTTACATAGTAACCGTAACCGAAGAATGCAATTCCGTTTTTATCTTCAGACACTAGATTCACTAATGTAGAGTACTCTTGCTGTAAATTGATATGGTCGCTCATATCTTGTTCTTCCAACACTTTTTCATAGAAGAATTCGTATGTTCCATGGTTTTCATTAGGTCCCATTGGCTTGATCTCTTCTGCTGGCCACTCTGGATTGATATCCGACCATTTCGTTACACCGCTATCCGCTACGAAAATGCTGATTAATTGTTCTGGCGTCATTTCAGTTGCCCAGTCATTCTCCTTGTTGATGACAAACGTCAATCCATCTAGCGCTACTTTCAATTCTTTTACTTCCATGCCAAGTTTCTCTGCTTCTTCTTTCTCTTCATCTTTTATTGGGCGAGATGCATCGTTAAAGTCTGTACCGTTTTCTGTAAGGAACTTTTTGAAGCCTGCACCTGTTCCTGCACGACTGACTTCCACTGAGACGTCTTCTTGTTCATTGATCATATATTCTTCGGCGATTTTTGCCATCAATGGATAAACCGTCCCTGATCCATCAATGACCACACTTCCTTCTAGCTTTTCTGGTTTGCTTGCCTGCTCCTCATCTTGATTCGATTCGTTTGCGTCTGCGTTGCCGCACGCCGCCATGAATATAGCCGCAAATAACATTCCTACCCACCATACTGCCTTTTTCTTCTGCATGCTGATCGCCCTTTCCATTCGTTTAATCGTTTCTACAATTACGACTATACTAGGCGAATGTAAAGCCAGTGTGGATCGTATGTAAAGGTTGTGTTAATTAGCGAAAAAAAAAGAAAAAGCAAGGAACAGGATCGAAAAATCTCCATCCATTCCTTGCTTTTTCTCTTATTTTGGTAAGTGTTCAATGATACTATCGACAGCTTGTTTGATATGTCGCGGCTCTGTCCCTAAATTCAGGCGAATAAAGCCTCTGGATTTTTCACCGAACCATTCACCATAATCGATTGCTAACTTACATGTATCCTGTACAAATTCTTTAACGCCTTCTGGATTGATATAAGGACGCAAGTCAATCCATAATAGATACGTTCCTTCCAGCGGACTGATAACCAATTCCGGCGCATGCTCTGCAAATTGTTCCACTGCATAACGTTCATTCGATTTCACGACTGCACGTAAACCTTCCAGCCAATCCGCTCCGTGTCGGAATGCCGCTTCAGAAGCCGTCATACCAAGTAGATTCACTTCCGTCTGATTGACTGACTTTACAAATCGATCGAACTGTTCGCGCAACTCTTCATTCTCTATAATAATTTGTGAAGTCAAAAGCCCCGCCAAATTAAATGTCTTGGATGCTGCCGTTACCGTAACGATGCGTTCCGAGAACTTACCGTCCGCTACAATTGCAGATGGAAGATGCGTGTGATCATCAAATGTCATATCATGATGGATTTCATCAGAGACGATTAGGACGTTATGTTTATCACAAATCGACAACAATTTTTCTGCTTCCTCCGCAGTCCATACACGTCCAACCGGGTTATGCGGCGTACAATGAATGAACAACTTCACATCATTATCGATGATTTGCTTTTCAAAGTCTTCAAAGTCGATAGTGTACTTGCCACCAGTATTAATGAGCTCACTACTCACAAGTTTTCGTCCAGTGTCCTTCACCGCATTGCTGAACGGGTAATAAACTGGCGATAAAATAATGACTGCATCTTCAGGTTTCGTAAAGGCATTCACAAACCAGTAGAGTGCCGTCACCACACCTGTTGAAAAACGCATCCATTCTTTTTTCACTTCGTAACCATGACGTTCGCGCTCCCAGCCAATGAAGGCTTCGTAGTAAGAATCGGGTGCATATGTATAACCGAACACGCCATGGTCCACTTTTTCTTTAAGAGCTTCTACAACTTGCTCAGGTACTTTAAATTCCATATCCGCCACCCAAGCAGCCAGCAAATCGGCGTTACCAAATCGCTCCTCTAACTTATCCCACTTCAATGAATTTGTCCCTTTTCGTTCAATTGCATACCGCTCCAAAAACTCTTCCTTTTTCATATATAATCCTCCCAGTCGCTTAAATTTTCACACCTATCAGTCTACTCAGATTGTACCATACGTACCGTTTCGCTTCCTCTCTAGGCGCTAGGATTTTTTTCGGCATTTCCAAATCAAAGAAGATAATCAATAAGTGACGAAAACCATTTGGTCTTCGTCACTTATTTCATGTTTTATACCTTCCGATCCGAATATATACTCATCGCATCTCGCATGAACACCGCGAGCCCTTCGCCAAACTGATCGATGTTTTGTGTGAAACGTTCATCCGCCACGTACATTTCCCCCAGTCCTTTAAAAGCAGCCAATGAATAACTGCCCATCTGGTTTAATAACATAAACCATTTCTCAATGGCTTCTTGTGCTTCATTAGAACCTGGCTCCAAGTGGCGCAGTTCGGCAAGTTTGAAATATATTCGATTCATCTTTTCCTGCATTTCTTCATTAAAGTTATGCTTTGTCTGACCTACCGCCTTCTCTCCCCATCTCGCCTTCGCTTCCTCTTCATATGGGTTCGTACGGAAATCAAACCCCTTAAACTTCTCTTCATTCGTCATTTTAGTTTCCCCTCTCTCTGATTGAATCGTTCGATCGATCGTAGCTAGCATGATCTCTAGTTGCGACTTTTTATCGAGCAACATATCACGCTGCAATTCCAACGCCGCCACACGTTCAAATTCTGGGCTTAACAGTAACTCTTTAATTCGCTTCAATGAAAATCCTAGTTCACGAAAGAACAGAATTTGCTGCAAATCGGCTAGATTTTCATTAGAATACAAACGATATCCTGCTTCCGTTACGTGATCAGGTCTGAGCAATCCAATATCATCGTAATGATGCAGTGTCCGGATGCTGACACCTGTCAGTTCAGCTACTTCCTTCACTTTCATCTGTTCCGCCTCCTTTCTATTCCTACTATAAATCCTAACGTAACGTGAGAGTCAACCAGTTATTTAAAACTATAATATGTAGTGAATAAGTCTTCCACTTTGAATGATTCAGATAAGTAAGTTAGTATAATGCTAGAGAGATGACTTTACATAGTGGAAGGAGAAATTTCATGTCCCAATCATTTAACGCACTTGTAGTAGACAAGCAGGAAGGACAATTTTCAGTACAGGTCCAACAACTTTCATTGGACGATCTGCCTGAAGGTGACGTGCTGATTCGCGTCCATTACTCGGGCATCAATTATAAAGACAGCCTCGCTTCAATACCTAACGGAAACATCGTGCAAAACTATCCGATGGTGCCTGGTATTGATTTAGCAGGGGTTGTAGTGTCTTCAACGGATGAACGATTCAAAGAGGGCGATGAAGTCATTGCAACGAGTTACGAAATCGGTGTGTCGCAATTCGGAGGGTACAGCGAATATGCGAGAGTCCAAGCGGATTGGGTCGTTCCACTTCCAGAAGGACTTTCATTAAAAGAAGCAATGATTATCGGGACAGCAGGCTTTACGGCGGCCTTGTCTGTTCAGCGTCTCGAAGAAAATCATGTATCGTCTGATAAAGGAAAAGTTCTGGTTACAGGGGCGACTGGCGGAGTCGGCAGCTTTGCAATTTCATTTTTATCAAAGCTTGGCTATGACGTGGAAGCAAGCACCGGCAAACAAGAAGAGCATGCGTACTTAAAGTCAATCGGTGCTAAATCGATTGTTTCGCGCGAAGAAGTCTATGACGGAAAAATTCGTGCACTCGGCAAACAGAAATGGGCTGCAGCGGTCGATCCGGTCGGCGGTGAGCCACTAGCTTCATTATTGAGCCAAATTGAGTATGGCGGATCAGTAGCGGTGAGCGGTTTGACAGCAGGTACGAAAGTTCCAACGGCCGTGTTCCCATTCATCTTACGCGCGGTCAATCTGCTCGGCATCGATTCTGTCTATTGCCCAATGGATACACGTAAAAAAGTATGGGACCGTTTAGCAACAGATTTGAAGCTGCCGGACTTGGAACAGCTTGTGCAAAAGGAGATTTCATTGGACGAGTTGCCTGATGCACTGCCGGTTTTATTGCAAGGCGAAGCACGAGGTCGGATGATTGTGAAATTGTTGTAAGTTCAAAAAGAGCCATCCTCACACTTAAATGTGTACCGGATGGCTCAGTTTTGTATGTCACCGTTCTTTCTTCAATAAATAAATCGTTTCATTGTATTCACGCTCAATGTCAGCATTCTTTCGGTATGTTGCCAAACTGACGATATACGTCACGATCAGACAAACGATAAATCCTGGAACGATTTCATAAAGTGTATCAGAAAGGACTTTAAAACTGCCCCACACACCGACTGTAATTGCTCCAGTCACCATACCGCTCAACGCACCTTGAGCCGTAATTTTTCTCCAATAAAGAGATAAGAGGATCACCGGTCCAAATGCCCCTCCGAAACCTGCCCAAGCAAACGAAACTAGTTTTAAAACTGACTCTTTATTTGGCCATGCAAGAACTAACGCGACGAATGAAACGAATAGAACCGCTGCACGCCCTAAAAAGACATACTGCCGATCTGACGCATCCGACTTGAAGACTGCTTTGTACAAATCCTCTACCAACGCGGAAGATGTAACGATCAATTGGGATGAAATTGTACTCATGACCGCGGCCAATACCGCAGCCAGCATAATTCCTGCGATAAGAGGATGGAAAAAGATTTGACCTAGGACAATGAATACCGTTTCGCGATCCGCCAGCACAGCATCATTTTGCTGAAAATACGCTACTCCTACCAACGCGGTCGCGATGGCGCCAATCAAACTCAACAGCATCCAGCTAATTCCAATACGTCTAGCACTTTTCGTCTCTTTAACTGACTTTATCGCCATGAAACGCACAATAATATGCGGCTGACCAAAATAACCAAGCCCCCATGCGAGCGAGGATATAACTCCCAATACACTTACACCGGACACTAAACTAAACAGTGCCGGGTCTACTTGGCGTATACTTTCCACTGTTTCCGTAAAGCCCCCTGTGATGAAAACTCCTACTGAAGGCACTAGGATAAGCGCTAAAAACATAATCAGCCCTTGCACGAAATCAGTGTAGCTTACTGCCAAAAATCCGCCGAATAACGTATAGGCTATGACAACTGCGGATACGATCAACAACCCTGTATGATACTCTAAACCGAATGAACTGTGAAAGAACTTTCCCCCTGCCACCATTCCTGAAGAGACATAGAAGGTGAAAAATACTAAAATGATAATACCTGAAGCAACGCGCAGCAAGCGAGAGGTATCTTTCAATCGATTCTCCAAGAAACTTGGAATCGTAATTGAGTTATTTGAAACTTGTGTGTACACACGCAAACGCGGTGCCACCAAAAGCCAGTTTAAATAGGCTCCTATCGTCAATCCAATGGCAAGCCACGCCTCACCAAGACCGCTTAAGTAAATCGCACCCGGAAGACCCATCAACAGCCACCCCGACATATCGGAAGCACCAGCACTTAACGCCGTGACTGCGGGACCAAGTGAACGTCCGCCTAGCATATAATCCGTCAGATTGGATGTCCGTTTGAACGCGTACCAACCGATAAATAACATCGCTGCCATGTACAAAATAATCGAAATAAGCTGATACGTTTGTTCCGTCATACAATCTCCCTCCTTTTTCTAACCAACAAACCTATTTTACCTTATCCACAAGATACTTTGAACCGTAATTCCAATGTGCGTATATTGAAACAATTATTCCCGACAATATTCCCCGGGAAATGATTTCGTACGACAAATTCTTTGTCGATACAATCTTGTTAATTGTAGTTTCACAGTTAATCTTCTCCGTTCAAACTATTTTGAAACCTTCTTCACTTTCATAACGTATAAATACAAACAAAAGGAGGAGATTGTATGTTACACACGACAACAAATACTTTACAAGGAAGAACAATACAAACATATCATGGGATTGTATCAGGAGAGACGATTATGGGAGCGAATATTGTACGTGATATTTTTGCATCTGTCACAGATATCGTGGGCGGACGCAGCTCTGCCTACGAAGGCAAACTGACAGAAGCGCGTGAAACTGCTATTGAGGAGATGTCTGAAAAGGCTCGTCGTATGGGAGCGAATGCAGTGATTGGCGTGGATTTAGATTTTGAAATGGTGCGTGAAGGTATGATGATGTGTATTGCGACCGGAACTGCTGTTACGTATCGCGACGGGGAATAACCATCAAATAGTTTGCCGCTCTGGATAATTTATTGGAGGCGACACGTTGAGGAAAGTTGGTAAATTTATGATGATCACTGCTTTAACTTTGATTGCTAGTTTTTTAGTACTCATTGGTATCAGTCATGTGAATCACCAAGCAAAACTCAAAAAAGAGAACGAGAAATTTATTCCAACTGGCGTGTTGATAGAAGTGAACGATCATAAAATACATGTGTATACGGAAGGTACCGGGAAAGAAACCTTGGTATTTTTATCGGGCAGCGGTACGAGTTCGCCGACGTTGGATTTCAAGTCACTGTATTCATTATTAAGCGATACACATCAAATTGCAGTTGTGGAAAGAGCCGGTTATGGATTCAGTGAAATAACGGATTCGCAACGTGATATAGATACGATTCTGTCTGAGACGAGAGAAGCTCTATTTCAGGCTGGAGCGGAGGGGCCTTTCATTTTATTGCCCCATTCTATGTCAGGAATTGAAGCATTGCATTGGGCACAGATCTATCCGGATGAAGTAAAAGCCATCATTGGTTTAGATATGGCCGTCCCCGGCGTGTACGAACAGATGAAAATCAATATGCCCCTAGTTCGATTAGGTAAGCTGGTTGCGGATATCGGTGCAACAAGATGGTTTCCTGCATTATCTCAAAGTGACGCGATGAGGTACGGGACATTGACGGAAGATGAGAAAGAACTATATGAGGTGACCTTCTACCGAAGGACCGCCACTCAAAATATGCTCAATGAAGTCATTGAAATTAAAGACAATGCGAAGCGTGTACAAGAAAGTTTGCCTGTTGAAATTCCGATGCTGTTGTTTGTATCGAATGGGCAAGGTACTGGCTTGGATAAGAGTAATTGGGTCGGTTTTCAAAAAGATTTTGTTGCCGATCAAAGCAATAGTAAATTGATAGAATTAAACTGCTCTCACTACGTTCATAACATTGAATCTATACAAATAGCTGAGGATTCCACACGTTTTATCGAGATGATGAACAACCGGTAGGAATATAAAAAAGAGAGGTTCAATTGCCTCTCTTTTTCTCATCTCTGTTCTTTCGGACAAAGCTCCTGTAAAAACGTAACAGATTGCCGAATCAGATCTTTCAGCACTTCCACATCGATATCCAGCACTTTATTAATATAGACGCAGGCCTTGCCGCTCGTATGCTTGCCGAAACTCTCTAGTAACTGTTCCCGTTCAGGATCACCTGTTGCAAAGTATAGGCTGATCTTGGCTTTACGCGGAGAAAACCCCACGAGTGGTGCTTCCCCTTCATGGCCCGTTTTATATACATAATGATAGGAGCCGAACCCGATAATGCTAGGTCCCCACATCTTCGCTTCATGACCCGTGGTTTCAGTAAATATATCAAGCAAGCGGTACGCATCCTCTCGCTTTTTCAGATTCTCCACTCTCTCAATAAATTCAATTACACTATCGTCCGTTTCCTTCGTCTTCAACTCATACATGAGAATTCAGCCCCGTTCATCCCAAAATTTCTGCCACTCGGCCGACTTGTCCATCCTCTAACCGCACTTTAATCCCATGCGGGTGAAAGCTTGAATTAGTCAATATATCCTTAACGACCCCCTCCGTTTTCACACCGCTTCGCTGATCCTTTTTCAAGATGACTGCTACCTGCAGCCCTGGCTTGATGTCCGCTCGATTTTGTCCATTCATAAATTAAACCGCTCCTCTTTTTATTCAGTGTACCATAACCAATTCCCCTTATACTCGTATTGGTCTCTTACATGAGCTAGAAAATTTAACAGTAATGAAGGACCTTCACACGCCTCACTTTCAAGTACTTCTAATGAAGGAAGGTAAAATGCATGATACAATAAAGTCTATCAAACTAGGAGGGGATAAGTATGCGATTAACAGTATACCTAGCTGGGGAGATTCACACGTCATGGCGAGATGAGGTCAAGCAGCAGGCAGAAAAACTGCAGCTGCCGGTCGATTTCGTCGGTCCGATGGAAGTTCATGACCGCTCGGATAACGTCGGGGAAGAAATTTTAGGGGAACAGCCCGATCCAATTTTTAAAGATGCCGCTGCTTCAAGCTTCAACAACTTACGTACCGAAATCTTAATGAAGAAATCAGACATCGTTATTGCTTTATTCGGTGAGCAGTACAAGCAGTGGAATACCGCAATGGATGCGAGTGCAGCCGTTGCATACGGCAAACCACTCATTTTAATTCGTCAGAAAAACCATCATCACCCATTAAAAGAACTATCACGCAAAGCTCATCTAACGGTTGAATCTGTCGAACAAGCCGTCCGCGCTTTGCAGTATATTTTTGAATAAAACAGGGAAGCAACCACGACTGGTTGCTTCCCTGTTCATTTATTTTTAATAAGTTTTTATAAGCACCTCCTCACTCATCGCATCTTTACAAACTCTTAACACACCCTTCACACTCACTCAACACATCTCCTGTACAGTAAAGTTAACGAACAAATGGAGGTTTTCGACAGATGGTACTAAAAGAGCGGATTGAAGAACCGAAACTTCGCGTGATGAATAATGCAAACTGGAATAAGCCGGTGTATCAAGCAGATAAATTAAATCTTTGGTATGGAACGTCACATGCACTTAAAAATTTGGATATGACGATTCATGAAAAAGAAGTGACGGCGATTATCGGTCCTTCCGGATGCGGTAAATCCTCTTTTCTCAAGACGCTAAATCGGATGGTGGAACTGCAAGCAGAAGTCCATATTTCCGGCACATTGACATTCATGGAGGAAACCATTTTCTCTCCTGCACTGCCCGTTGAGCTATTGCGCACGAAGGTCGGTATGATTTTCCAAAAGCCAAATCCTTTTCCTAAATCTATTTTCGAAAACGTTGCATTCGGTCTGAAAATTCAAGGGATCCGTCAAAAGGATGTAATAGAACATGTTGTAGAAGATAGCTTGCGTAAAGCAGCATTATGGGATGAAGTGAAAGACCGACTGCAAAAGCCTGCAATGAGTCTATCGGGTGGGCAGCAGCAACGTCTGTGCATAGCCCGCGCGTTAGCTGTTTCCCCTGAGGTGTTGCTGATGGATGAACCAACTTCTGCCTTGGATCCGATCTCTACTCATAAAGTCGAGGAACTCATCACTCAACTCAAACAGGAAGTAACGATTGTCATTGTGACGCATAATATGCAACAAGCTTCCCGTATTTCTGACCAGACTGCGTTTTTCTTAAATGGAGAAATGATTGAAATGAACTCCACTCCAATTATTTTTGAGCGTCCAACCGATTCATTGACGGACGATTATATCAACGGTCGCTTCGGTTGATTAATTGCGTATTTCTTCTGCAAATTCCAACTGCCCTTAAACTACTTCAGATGGTAGAATAGATGTATAGAAGCAGTCAGGAAGGGGCAGCCGAATGTCGCGTAAAAGAGGGATTCGCCAGCAATATATTAATGTATTTCTCGTATCATTGTTAATCGCAGTGATCGGCATGGGCAGTATGTATAAATACGTCAAAAGTTCTTGGACAGATTTGGAAGAGGCACGTCAAGAATCCTTTGAAAAGGCTCAATTGGTAGAGCTTATTTCGAATTCTATCCAGGACTTATTTTTTCGTATCCGCGGGTATTATTCATTCCAAATAGAAGGTGAACTGAATGGTGCATTTCAGGCATTTCAGGATATCCATACCTATTCACGTCAATACAAATCACTTTCTCTTAATGCAGAAGAACAAAAGATGATTGGAGAAATCGATAACTTTCTAACAGAATATGAAAATGGGACGTTTCCAAAAGCCATCCAACTTGTTGCAGATAACGACTACGAGGGGTTGCGTGAACTTGCAAAAAACGGATCAAATTTATCCGTAAATCGCTTCATCGAATATGCTAATGAGTATAATCTAAATGCGCAAGAAGAACTTTCCCAGTCTTATGCTCAAACGAAAAAACAAACCAATGTTTTCTTTTTACTTATCACCTTACTCAGTTTCGCTTTTTTGCTTATTCCAATCTACATGGTTTGGAATGTAATAAATCGGGTAGTACGCCCAGTAGAAAAAATCACCTACGCAGCGGATCAATATGAAACCGAAGGCAAAATACTTTTCCAACCCATTACTAGAGAAGATGAAATAGGTGCTTTATCTCAAGCTATTCATAAGATGATGCAGCGCATCCAGACGAACGAACAGGAACTACTTGCTCAGAATGAAGAATTGATCTCTCAGCAGGATGAGCTGTTCAATCGACAGACAAAAATGGAATATGCCCTGTCTGAAGCACGCTTTTCGCGTGTTCGCTTGGAACGATATAACGGTCTCAGTCATTTACTATCGCTTTCATTGGATAAACAAGAAGTCTGTGATCAAACATCGGATTATCTCGACACAATCTATCAATCGGATCTCAGCTTCCTTTGGTTCCCAAAAAGTAATGTCTCTTCACTGAAAGGCATGTCTGAAAAATTCTTTGAAGAGGTCAAACAAGAGCGGATGGAATACATAAAGCTTCGACTTGAAAAAGAGCCTTACTTCGTGATCAAACGGGAGGCGGATTATGAGAAAGGCGTTGCAGGAAATACGACGTTCGTTTATGATTTCGTGGCGGGTATCTACAATTCTGAAAACGAATTAAACGTTATCTCCATACTTTCTCGTATTGGTAAACCCTTCACTGAAGACGATCAAACAGACCTTTATGGATTGCTTAGAAGAATCGCGATCTCAGTGGATCGGATTGAACAATACGAATTGATCAGCCATGAACGTCAGCTTAATCAGAACATCCTAGACAATATTAATGAAGGAATTCAGTTTGTTTCCAGCACTGATGAAGACGATCAGTACAATGCCGCCCTATTCGAACTGCTGGGCATGGAGCATAAGAAATGGCCCAGAGACAAATGGACAGAATATTTCTTACAGCGAATCAGTGAGCCCGAACAATACAAAAAGTTTTTGAATGAAGCGCTTGATCCGGAAAATCAGGAATTCAGAAATTATTCCTATATTGTTTCGCTGCCATCCGCAGAATCACGCGTCATGAACGTCTACAGTGTACCGATCGTCATTCAAGGAGATAAAGTCGGTACCATCTTCGTGCATCGGGATATGACACACGAGCATGAAGTGGACCAAATGAAGACCGAACTGGTCTCTACAGTTAGTCACGAACTACGCACCCCATTGTCTAGTATTCTCGGTTTTTCCGAGTTGTTGCTGAATAAGGAAATGGACGAAAAACGAAAAAAACGTTATTTAGAAACTATTTATAATGAGGCTACACGCTTGACTGCACTGATCAATGATTTTCTGGATCTTCAACGCATGGAATCAGGCCGACTGGCTTACACGGTAGAAGAAATATCTTTAGTCGATCTTATGCGGCAAACAGTGGATAATTTAGAGATCCAATCCTCATTGCACAACATCAAGATCCAAGATATTACTTGTGCCTCTATGGTTGCTGCCGATCGAGATCGAATGATTCAGGTTTTCACGAATATACTTAGTAATGCCGTTAAATTTTCTCCAAACGGCGGTGATGTAAATGTGACATTGTGGAATCAACAGGATTCAATCATCCTGTCGATTACAGACCAAGGTATCGGAATCCCTAAAGAAGACATCAGTCATCTTTTCGAGAAATTTTATCGATTCGATAATAGTTACAGCAGGAAAATAGGTGGTACAGGTCTTGGTCTGTCCATTTGCCAAGAAATCATAAAAGACCACAACGGGCGAATCTGGATAGAATCAGAAGAGAACGTAGGTACGACGGTATTTATTACTCTTCCCCTAAAACAGCAATTGCCAACGGGGCCTGTCAATTTAGACAAGCCACTTGTGAATGTAGTAGAAGACGACGTCAATATTGCATTGTTATTGGGAGAGGAATTGGCAAACAACGGATTTTCAGTGATCCATCATTCAACAGTGGACCAAGCGTTTAGTTGCATGCAAAGAATGCAGCCAGCCGCTGTCGTAGTTGATTTAAAATTAAGCGGCAATGAAAATGGCTGGGAGTTGATTAGAAAGATGAAAGAACAGAAGGAAACTGCTTCTATCCCAGTCATCATCTCTTCGTCTTTGGAAAAAGAGCCACAGCTGATGAAAGAATTTAAGATTGAACATTATCTAACAAAGCCATACTCACTTCAGGATCTATCTTCGACACTCATGGAAACTGTCCAGCGTGCAGACGGCAGGATTTTATACCCTGACAGCGAGTAAAAAATGAGCTGTTCGAGAAGTCATTTTGACTTTTCGGATGGCTTTTGTTTTGTATACGAAAGCTTTTTATTTATTCTAAGTATACGCATTGTTGCGGAAGGGGTAAGGTGGTCTGCTGCTCCCTTTTCCAACCGTGCAAAAAAAGGCTGTCACTTCAAAGACAAAATATCTTCCAGCGACAGCCTTTTTTATGATATTGATTCAGAAAATCGAGTTCAGTAATTCAACCAGCTCATTCGGACTAAAAGGCTTGGGGACAAAATACGCAGCCCCTCTTTCTATGGCTGCCTCCTGATCTTCCCGCTGCGCTTTTGCTGTCAGCATGATCACAGTAGTGTCGAGCTGGAGCGGTTGTATACGCTCCAGTACTTCCAAACCCGTCATATGAGGCATCATATAATCCAGAAGAACGGCATCATACTGATTTTCTTGGATTTTCCGCAATCCTTCCAGCCCATCCTCTGCCTCGTCGACTTGAAATCCCGCGAATTCTAATGTATCTGTCAGCAGCATACGTAAAATTTCTTCATCATCTACAACCAACACTTTCTTCTCTGCATATGACATGGCGCGGTCTCCCTTCTATTCTCTCTTATCAAACAAACGATTGGCCAATTTTTCAATACGACCTAGTACGTCTGCCGGCTGAAACGGCTTGATAATATAGTCGTCCGCCCCTAACCATAGCGCTGCTTTAATATCGTTTGCACTCTTTCTTGCTGTCATCATTGAAACCGTCACATTTGTTTTGGCGTGGTCGCTTTTTAAACGGCTCAACACTTCTAGCCCATCCATTTTCGGCATAACACCATCCAACAACACTATAAAGTAGTCATCTGGCGTATACCAGTCATCTTCGAGAAAAGCCGGACCATCTGAATAGGTCTTTACAGTAAACTCAATATCAGGTGATTGCAATTCCAGCAAAGTTTGCTGAAGAATTTGCCGAATAAATGAGTCATCGTCTACAATAATGACCATCAACTTCCGCTTGACCATACGCTTTCGCTGATCATACAGGATGGTTCGGTTCCTGCCTGTCCGCTTTGCTTCATATAACGCTTGATCTGCGGCTGAAATTAGCTCTTCTGTATCACCCTGATAGTCAGCACTGCCAGCTGAAAATGTCACATTGAATGATTGGTCGCCTGAATTGAAGGAGAGTGGATTAAATTTATTGCGAATGCGCTCCACTACATGAACCGCCTCATCTGCTTGGAGATTAACGAACAATAAGGCAAATTCCTCTCCGCCATAACGGAAAACATAGTCACCCTCGCGTTTTTCATCATGGAGAATTTCACCGAATTTCCGTAATACATCGTCACCTGCTGGATGCCCATATAAATCATTCACTTGTTTAAAATGATCTAAGTCTACCATCACTAAAGAGAATGTTGTATCTGACTGATCTGCTTTTTTCGCAAAGTTATTAATGACTTCATCGAAATAGCGACGATTACCAATACCCGTCAGACTATCTGTAATAATACTGCTGCTAATTGCATGTTGTCGTTGCTGCCGATTAAACAAATAAGGGAAAAAAATGTCCATATCAAACGGCTTTGGAATAAAGTCCATAGCCCCTCTTCGATAACTCTCAATCTCGTTTTCTTTAGTAGCCTGCTCGCTAGTGAGAGCTACCATCGTATTTTTCTGTCTAGCCGTATCTGCAATTTGATCAAGAACTTCAAAACCTGACATATCCGGTAATTTTGTATCTACAAGTATTATACTCGGCCGCATGGAATAAAACTGCTCGATTCCCCGCTTGCCGTTCAATGAAATAATTACTTGGGCGCCCATTTTCTCAAGCAGTTCCTTTAAGTAAGAAACAAACTCTAAATCGTCATCAATAATTAAAATAAATGTTTCTTGATCTAATTGATTAATGTAGCAGTCCGGTAATTGGAATTCTTCTTTTTTGACAGCTTCAGAGCCATCAAAATGAGAACGAATACGATTTTTCAAGTTTTCCAATGATGACACAGGAATCTTCTGATCATTGGAAGAAGACAAGATTTCTAGCTGAGATGCACAAAAAAGAGACAACTGTTGTAATTCAATCGTTCCGGACGTTCCTTTAAGCTTATGGAGGAAGTAATACAATTCGCGCTCTGTTAAGCTACCTCTTGCTTCCCAATCCTTAAAGATGTTCTCCGTTCGTTGCGCCAACATATCCTGGTACTTTTTTTGGTTCATTTCCTTCCCCCCTCGTCCATCGGAAGCATTTCCCCATCGATTCATAATCAAGTTCCTTTTATCTATTTCCCTATATGAAAATGAAGCTGGAAACACGTATATGCCTGTTTCCAGCTTCATTGACGTTACTTATTCCAAACCCATTTCCTCTTTCACTACGAATGAAATCCGTTCCGCATATTCTGCGCATTGTTCTTCCGTCGTCGCTTCTACCATCACTCGTACGAGTGGCTCTGTACCTGATGGGCGTACAAGCACACGTCCTTGCCCAGCCATTTCCCGTTCGACTTCATTGATGACGCTGACGATACGGATGTTCTCCATAACCGCATGTTTATCGACCACTCGGATATTTACAAGTTTTTGGGGATATACTTTCATTTCACTGGCCAAATCGGATAGTTTTCTGCCTGTTTGCTGCATGATATTAACTAATTGTAATGCCGTGAGCAGACCATCGCCTGTCGTATTATAATCCATGAAGATGATGTGGCCCGATTGTTCTCCGCCTAAATTATAATGATTTTTGCGCATTTCTTCCACGACATATCGATCACCGACAGCCGTTTGTACACTTTTCATTCCGCACTCTTCCAACGCTTTATAAAACCCTAGATTACTCATCACAGTAGAAACGATCGTGTCCGCTTTCAAACGACCCTTGCTATGTAAGTATCGGCCTACAATAAACATGATTTGATCGCCATCTATAATATTTCCTTTTTCATCTACTGCGATGAGACGATCTCCATCTCCGTCAAATGCCAAACCGATATCTGCGTTCTTTTCAATAACCAAGCCTGCCAATGTCTCGGGATGCGTTGATCCAACACCGTCATTAATATTTAAGCCGTTCGGAGAAGCACCCATTGTTGTCAAATCGGCATCGAGATCAGCAAATACATGTGTCGCCAATACGGAAGTAGCTCCGTGTGCACAATCCAACGCAACGTGAATTCCTTCAAAATCTTCATCCACAATTTGTTTTAAATACTGGATATATTTTTGTCCGCCTTCAAAGTACTCTGTTATCGTTCCTACCTGTCCACCAATTGGACGCGGTAACTTGTCTTCCTCTTCATTCAGCAGCTTTTCAAATTCTGCCTCTTGCGCGTCGGTCAATTTAAAACCGTCCTCGCCAAAAAACTTGATGCCGTTATCCTCTACAGGATTATGAGAAGCCGATATCATAACTCCGGCTTGTGCATTCATCACTCTTGTCAGATAGGCGACGCCAGGTGTACTGATAACGCCAAGTCTCATGACTTCCGCTCCTACTGACAATAATCCTGCGATCAAAGCATTTTCAAGCATAGCCCCAGAAATTCGAGTGTCTTTTCCCACAAGAATTTCTGCCTTTCCTTCTACATCTCTTGTGAGTAAATATCCGCCAATTCTACCTAGTTTAAACGCAAGTTCTGGTGTCAGTTCGGTATTTGCAATACCTCGGACTCCATCTGTACCAAAATACTGTGTCATTTTAAATTCTTCCTTTCGATCATATCCTAATTGAATCACTGGTATTACGAATCTCAAGCTTTCGTTTTTGCTTCGACAAGTTGTACGTCAAATACGGCACTTCGAACTGCCAATTTCCATGAAATTTCTTTAGGTGCCTCTACAAGTAAAGGCCCGGAGACTTCACCTTCCGCATTTACATTGGCTGCATCAATATATACCGCTATATCTGTTTGTTTCAATCGTTCGACAACGGCTTTATCCCCTGTTACTTGTAACGACACATTGCCGTTGGACGGTTGCTTAATAGAAGCAGTATAAATGGGATCAAGATTTCTGACTGATATTGGGATGTCCGTAATTTGCTGTGTTACTTGCGCAGTGGTCGGGGTGGTCGGGGGTGTCTCGGCTTCAGGTTCTTCCGTATCCCCCATTGTTACTTCTTCCTCCACCGATTCTTCGCTCTCATCAGACTTTGTTGAATCGCCAGATACTTTAACTTGTACTTTTATTTTATTCGGTGTCACTTTACTGACGCCTTCTGGCTTTTTAACATCCACTTCGAACTTACCAGATTTACTCACTTTCGAAAGATCGACCTCTACTGGTATTTCATTAATGGCCTCCACTGCACTTTTTGCACCGTATACACGAACCAATTCATCTACTGGTGTCAAGCTTTCAATTGTCAGCTCATCTGCCGCTTTTCCCTTCCGAATTAACTTTACCGGTACCTCACGACTGTATTCCTGTACATCCACCTTGACTGTCACTTCTTCTGGATCTAATAAAACAGACATTTTATTCAAGTCTCGGTCCAAAATACGAACCCGTGCCTTTTGCTCAAAAGACTTATTCAAATTGTTGTCGCCAGTTACCGACACTTTCACAAAACTGATGGCTTCCACAATACTCTTTGCACCTGTCACGCTAATAGTAGCCGGTTGAACTTCTATATTTTTCACTTCATAACCTTCCGCAAGTAATCTTGTATTCATTTCGGGATCTACGCGGAATGATTGTGTCACTTTCTCTTCAATATTGACATGCACGGTTGCGGGATCCAAACGAACGTCCAGCTTGTCGGATAAGTTCTCTGCTTGGATCCGTACAGTATGTTCTCCCAACGTCAAATTTTGCAAGTCCAACTTCAATGTGAAATCTTTCAGCACTTTTGTTGTCTGCACAATATTGGCAGGCCCTTCAATTGTTAAATTGACCATTTCCGGAACGCCTGTCACGACTAGGTTTTCTGTATCATAATATACCTCTACCGGAACATCTTGAATGAGAGCGACAACATCATTTGCTGTATTGCGGCTCGTTTGATCTTCGGCTTTTACTGTAAAAAACAGCATAATAGCCAAAAACAGAGCAATCAGACGCAGAGACCAGGGGCTGTCCATGAATTTATCCATTTTTTCTCTTCCCCCACTTCCATAGAGAAGTATCCGCTTGACCGACTTCGCTTCCAAACCATGAAATCCTTAATAACTTTTCAAATTCATCCATGTCTAAATGACGGTTGATATCCCCGTCCACCGTTAAGCTGACGGCACCCGTTTCCTCAGACACAATAATCGTTACGGCATCTGTCACTTCGCTGATGCCAAGCGCAGCACGGTGTCGCGTACCAAGTTCCTTCGAAATGAACGGGCTTTCAGATAACGGCAAGTAACAGGCTGCAGCGGCAATGCGATTTTTAGTTACGATAACCGCACCGTCATGCAACGGAGTATTCGGAATGAAAATGTTGATCAGCAATTCGGATGAAATATGCGAATTCATCGGGATACCCGTTTCAATATATTCGCTTAAACCCGTTTCTTTTTCAATTGTAATTAAAGCACCGATCCGGCGTTTAGCCATATAACTGACTGATTTGCTGAAGGCACTCACTAAACGGTCGCGTTCCTCTTCTTCCTGCATGGCAGTGCGTGCAAACAGTCGGCCTCTCCCTAATTGCTCCAATGCCCGGCGCAGTTCTGGCTGGAATATAATAATTGCAGCTAAGAAACCCCAGCGGAGAACTTCTTCCATCATCCATTGAAGTGTCTTTAATCCCAGCCATTCGGTGAGGTAACGTCCGATCAAAATAACGAAAATACCCTTCAATAATTGGACGGCTTTCGTTCCTTTAATAATTGTAATTAATTTATATAGTACAAACCAAACAAGAAGCACATCCACAATATTTTTCAGAATTTCCATTGGTGCTAATGTTGTTACCTGCTCCAAAACCGGCATGTGCTTCCCCTACCTTTTACAAAAGTTCTTATTCATCTAGTATAGCATAATTTCCAGCTAACATGCCTATCTAAAGGGTGTCCTACTATTCGACAAACGACAAAAAAGTGATGCAAGAGCTTTGCTGCTCACATCACTTATCAAAACTATCAATAAAACTATTCGTTGTTCGATTTGTCATCTTTCGAAGAAGGAATAACCTCTTTCGCGACAGATTTTATTTTATACCAAAGCCAATCAAACACTTCATCGATCTCTTCACTCGACCCTGTAATGACAGCCGTTGAAGCCATGTATTTCGAACCGCGGATGACTGTAACATCGCCATCCACTTCGCCTTCAATTCGAAGATCACCATTTTTCACAACTAAATCACCCTTTACAACCTCGCCTGCGGGTACGATGACTGTTTCCCCTTCGACTATGATATTAGGCTGTTTTGTAAATGAAAATTGCTGTTCGTTTTCAAAGCTTGAGAAAAAAGATGCACTCATCAGAATAAGGAATAGTGCTGCTGCTGCCATCATCGGATGCTGCCGCAACCACTTTTTAGGTCCTTTTTGTTTGTTGGGTTGCGGTAATCTCGCCATAACATTATTGGAAAATCCAGACGGCGCCTGTACTGTTGCTACATTCTCAAAGAGCGTCTCCGTCTGCTCTAATTCTTCCATCAACGCCTTGCAGTCTTCACAAGACTCCAAGTGTTTTGTTAAAATTTTTTCTTCTTCACTGCTAATTTCTCCATCTAAAAACGCATGCATATAATGGACAACATGTTTAGGACATTTTTCCATGAATCCAACCTCCTACATACTCCCCATTTGTTGCCGAAGTGCTTCTCGTCCGCGATGTACTCGCGTCTTGACTGTGCCTAGAGGCATCTCCAAAATGTCGGCGATTTCCTGCAACTGTAGGTCTTCCATATATCGTAAAATGATTATCGTACGGTATTTATCGGGCAGCCTGCTTACTTCATACTGAATACGGTCTTTCATTTCCATCTTTTCCACTTCTTCTTCTGGTAAACGCTGATCTGCAGCAATTTGCGAATACATATCTAAGCCTTCTGTTCCTGGTACCTGGGCATCCAAGTAATAATCCGGTTTTTTCTTACGGATTCGGTCAATGCATAAATTTGTAGCAATGCGATAGAGCCAGGTCGAAAACTTCCGCTTTTGATCAAACGTCTCCAAATTGACATAGGCACGTACGAATGCTTCCTGCGCTATGTCCTCTGCTTCTGCAGCGTTATTCAGCATACGGTAGCATACTTGATACAACCGATGTTGAAAATGAATGACAATTTCCTCAAAAGCATCTTGATTGCCATTCAACACTTCTTTAACTCGTTTTGTAATCAATTCATCCATTAGGCTTCACTCTCCGCTCCATGCGGCTGTCCCTCTATATACGTTAGAAACTTCATTTGGTTTCATTTTTTCTCCACTTTTTTGTGTCCTCTTCTACTTTATCATTTTTACACCGTAAAATGATAAAAAGTTTACAGCTAAAAAAGTGACGGAAGCCTTTATCGGCTTTCGTCACGTCTGATTACAATAATTTTTCACCGAATAACGAACCCATCAGGGCGACTGCGACGTCTGCAGTCTTATTGTATTCATCAAGCACAGGATTGACTTCAACGAATTCTGCCGAAGTGATGACTTTTGCATCTTCAAGTAACTCCATCGCCAAGTGGCTTTCACGGTACGTGATACCTCCTGGGACCGGCGTCCCTACGCCTGGCGTATAAAGAGGATCTAAGCCATCCAAGTCCAGAGATAAGTGAACACCATCAACTTGACGGGTTGAAAAGTATTCAAGGGTTTGCTGAATGACGGCAGACATGCCGTAGCGATCAATTTCATGCATAGTGAATACTTTTACGCCTTGTTCTTTAATTAATTTCCGTTCTCCCGGGTCTAATGCACGCGCACCGATAATGACAACGTTTCTCGGATCAATTTTCACACCATCCCGATGCACATTAACCAAGCGCTCATGTCCAAGACCCATGCTGACCGCAAGCGGCATTCCGTGTATGTTACCTGAAGGCGAGGTTTCACGTGTATTCATATCTGCATGTGCATCATACCAAATGACACCAAGGTTTTTGTAGTGATCCGCTAATCCTGCGAGTGTGCCAATCGCAATGCTGTGATCCCCGCCAAGTACTAAAGGAAAATGATTATCCGCTACGATATTCGAGACCGCTTCAGCCAACTTAACAGTTGCAGCCGTCACTTCTTCCAAGTTTTTCAGCCCAGCTTCAGAACTTGTTTTTTCATGTACAGCTGATATTACTATATTGCCTTGATCCATTACCTGATGGCCTAATGCACGTAACCGCTCCACAGCTCCCGCGTACCGCATGGCACTCGGTCCCATATCCACTCCACGTCTGCTCTGACCAAGATCTATAGGTACACCGATCATCGAAATATCCAGATTGCGCATAGCACTTCCCCCTTATATTACATTTTCTTGTTAATTTCAGAAGAATTATAGTTTGCTTTTTTTGCTTCCAATAAAGTGGTTGGACGACCAAAATAATAGCCCTGCCCTTCTCTACAACCTAAGTTGTAAAGCATCTTCGCTTGTTCATTTAATTCAATACCTTCAGCCACCACATTCAATCCTGCTGTATCCGCCAGTGTCACGATCGCTTTTACAATCGCCTGACTATTTTCATTTTCCAATATATCCCGCACAAATGCCATATCAATTTTCAATGTATCAGCAGGAAGTTCTTTAATATAGCTAAATGTACTATATCCTGTTCCGAAATCATCAATGGCCACCGTGATACCGATACTTCGAAGCTTTTGAATGGATTCTTTCATTCCTTCTGTATCCATAAACGAACTTTCCGTCAACTCCAATTCCAACATGTTAGCGGGAACTTGAAATTCCTCCAGAATACTCAATACCGAATCGGCAAAACCTTCTTCTTTCATCTGTACAGTCGAAACATTGACCGCGAACTTACAAAATGCACCGGCTTCGATCTCTGCAGCTGCTTGCTTACAAACCTCTCGTAAAATCCATTCACCAAGGGATACAATAATTTTCGTTTCTTCCGCAAGGGGAATAAATTTCATTGGAGGAATCACACCTAAATCTGGATGGTTCCATCGGACAAGCACTTCTACGCCAGTTAATTCACCAGTTCCTAAAAATACTTTGGGCTGATACTCCAAATAAAAATGCTGTTGCTGTATACTTTTCCGCATTTCATTTTCCAATAAAATTCTTTCCAATGACATTTTAGAGGTACCATGCTCATACATCTCACTGTCACTGCCACCTCGCGTCTTCACTTTTCCAAGCGCCAATGTCGCTTTCGTCACCAGTTCAGACGGTTGATTGGCATGTTCAGGATACATTGAGATACCACAACTAATAGATAACGAATACGTTTGTTGCCCCACCTGAATAGGTTGCTCCAAATACAACCGTATTTCTTCAGCATAATTGTAGATTTCTGTCTCGTCCGACAACCCCGTTACAATAAAAGCAAATTCGTCTCCAGCAATCCGTGCCAGCAAACTTTCCGGACCGGTTTTCTTTTTTAATCTTTCACCGACCATCGACAACAAGTAATCCCCCGCCTCATGACCTAAAAGATCGTTGGCGTAACGCAGACGGTCAATATTGATATGTACGAGCGCAAATACTTGCTTCCTAGTCTTTGCCCTTTCAAAAGCTAGAGCCAATTGCTCGCGGAATGAATTACGGTTCATCAAAGAAGTTAGCTGATCATTATAGACAAGATGTTTGATCTTTTCTTCAGATTTCACACGCTCTGTCACGTCATGCATGACGACCAATAGCTGGTCTTCGTAATCAATGGAGCCTCGCACTTCATTTAACTTGGCTTCCATGACATGCAAGCCACCCTTCACATCCAGCATGGAATATTCTAAACCGATAGCCTTCCGATGAAACCCTTTGAATTGCGCAATCTTCCTTTCTACTTTTTGACGGTCCTTTTTATAGAGAATGGAATATAACGTATCAGAATACAAGCTATCCAAAGAGTAGCCCAACAAATTTTCGAAAGAAGGAGACAAGTATTGAAACTTCCCATCGCGATCAATGATTGCAATGAAGTCTGAAGCATTGGTTGTAATAATTTCATAGAGCTCTGCGTTTTTTCGTATCTCTTCCTCCATCAACTTTCTAGCTGTAATATCATAACGGATGGATACGTACTGATAGGGTTTGCCTTTGTCATTCAAAAAAGGGACAATCGTTGTATCAACCCAATAATAGGACCCGTCTTTGGCTTGGTTTCGGATATCTCCTCTCCACGTCTTTCCACTTCCGATTGTCGCCCACATTTCCTTGAAGAAGGAAGCATCATGGTAATCAGAATTGACAATCCGTTGATTGGCTCCAATTAGTTCTTTTAATGGATACTTTGAGAGTTTTTCAAATTTTTCATTGGCGTATTGAATCGTTCCCCGAGGATCGGTAATGGAAACAATGGCGGCCTGTTCCAAAGTGTAGGCAATGTCACCAAGAAGTTTTTGCAATCCTTTTGAACTATTAGGTTTGATGAATTTCTCCATACCATTAAGAAACTCTTGCATATCTATATCACAATCCCTATGTTTATATATTTTTATTTATTCTACAAGAGAAAATGCCTATATGTATTATTAAATAGTATACACGATTAATCATTCTCTTCTATACCTATCACTTAAATTTAAACACAAAAAAACCCTTCATTATTTTAATAATAATAAGGATTCATTATGCATTATATTCTTTAATAAAAGTAAAATGGCTGGGGTAGCTGGATTCGAACCAACGAATGACGGAGTCAAAGTCCGTTGCCTTACCGCTTGGCTATACCCCAACGTGAAGCTGGTTACGTTCTTATTGAGTGTAAAATAAAACAAACATGGTGGTGGGGGACGGATTCGAACCGCCGAACCCGGAGGGAGCGGATTTACAGTCCGCCGCGTTTAGCCACTTCGCTACCCCACCGTGTTAAAATTACAATTTCTCGCTCAACTCGCTTCTTCAACGAGATATGACGCGCATTACTTAACTTGTTATAAAAATAATGGTGACCCCTACGGGATTCGAACCCGTGTTACCGCCGTGAAAGGGCGGTGTCTTAACCGCTTGACCAAGGGGCCATGAAAATAGCGTTCATGGAGCTTCCAGCCGGGCTCGAACCGGCGACCTCTTCCTTACCATGGAAGCACTCTACCTGCTGAGCTATGGAAGCATAGAAATGGCTCCGCAGGTAGGATTCGAACCTACGACCGATCGGTTAACAGCCGATTGCTCTACCACTGAGCTACTGCGGAAAAATAAAATAGTTAGTTGCTATCTCTAACGACAAAAATCATTGTATCACACTTATTAAGTATGTGCAACAACTTTCTTTTAATACTTTAACCTTTTTTATTATATAGCGGCTCGGTCATATGCGTCAAGGCTTTTTCATATATTAATTTATACTTTTAAAAATAAGGAGATCTGTATGCTCAAAAAAATCATACTCCTTTTGACACTATGCTTTTTACTTATTTTATATTTGCCACAACTGATCAAACCATCCCCCGCTTTAACGACTGCTTTTCGTTTAACCGAAAACCCGACAGTCATCGTAAGAGGTTCCCAAGGTTCTGCTTTGACCATTAACATTTCATTTGGCGAGCAAGAAGTGAAGGATCTTTTGGAGCAGCTGACTCAACCATATCCGCTGCTGTTTGTTGACGTAGAATGGGCATCCCGCTTTCCAAACCTCGTCGAAGAGATGAAGAAGCGTTCTTTGCCTGTCGCATTGCTTGGGCAGGAAGGCAATAGGTATGAGGTCGATCGTGAATTATTTGAACAGCAATTGGATCAGTTTGAGACTTTTTTTGAAACAAGGCCATTATGGTTTCGCACTGTTGATGAGCAATTTCCACAGCCTCTGCTACATAAGTTAAACGAAGCAGAAATCAATGCGCTCGGTTCGACTGTTCATTGGAAAGAGGGTGCTTTGCCCAAAGCTGCAGCAGGTGATATCATTTCCATTCCTCACCATTTAGACGAACGAGCGCAGGTGGAGGATATAGAGCGTTTAATGGCGAGCCGACCGTTTCAATCTGTTGAAGATCTACTTTTTCAACCCAAAATTAAAACTAAAAAAATTCCAAAGTAAAAAACCGACAGCGGCATTCTGTCGGTTTTTTACATTTATTTAGCTTTTGATGATTTTTGCTTAGCTTTTTTTCGTTCATTACGACGCTTGTCCAATTTAGCCTTATCAATATCGGATTGCTTATTGTATTTAGGCAATACTAATAGTTGAAAAGCGTTCACTGCCAGCAAAGGAAACAGAAGGATGGTTACCCATTCATCTTTATTTCCTGATGTGACCATTAGAGCTGGCAACCATTCAAGTGTTGTGATCACAATCATAAAGAATAGAGCGGAGATCAGTGCATGTTTTTTCGTCCACTGCGCTTTAAAGTATGCAGTTACCGCAGACACTATAACGAGTGTCAAAAGCAAGAAAATATACAAGAACGTTCTTCCTGTATCTTCCTTCGTTAACTGGAAGCGGAAAAAGACTAAATCAAACAACACAACTGCAATGATCAGGACTTGCACCCAGTTCCACAATGTCAGCGTGCGGAACAGATTGACGCCAAATTGGTGAACTGTTAAATAGGCGAAAAAACCCATCTGCGCAATAACACTCATCGTGAAGCCTAAAAAGATCATCCATAAAAAGGCACCAAGAAATTGCCAAATCTCACCTTCCTGTATATACCCAAAAAAGAAGTCCCAACGTACAATTAACCCGACAATGGCTGTGATACTTCCACCAATGGCCATAGCGCGCAAGAAAAATTTTACCCAATTTCGTATTGTCACAACACTGTTCCCCTTTTATCTTTATTCAACAGAAGACTCCCACCTCTATAGATGGCGAGATGAATGCAGTTTTATTTCCTCTTCAGCGGGTATTCAGACGCTCTCTGAAGAAAATAGTGCCTCCGGCAGAAGGTATCATGGATTTTAAAAGGAGTTAATCGAGCTAACTCGTATCAAAATCCAGACGCAATTATGCCATCGCTTAATTGTTTCATGTCTCACTTAGTGTATCAACGTTCGACAAAAAAATCTATTTCATTGAACGAATCATGCATATTCCCTCTAATATTGTGAACAATAAATGAAAATACAAGTGGAAGGTTGATCGGAATGAAAAAATTGGCAGGCATTTTCCTATTCCTTGTATTCCTAGCGGGTTGCAGCAACGGACAACAGTCAGGTCCGAGTTATGATGAAATGAAAAAAATGATGACGGATGCGATCCAAACGGAAGATGGAAAAAAAGCATTACGCAAATTGATGACAGATCCCGAATTTCGGGAGCTTTTAGTATTGGAACAACCAGAAGTGAAAGAAAGCATTGAGAATGTGCTGCTTTCAAAAGAGGGTGAACAGTTTTGGAAAACCGCATTTGAAGATCCGAAATTTACAGAGTCTATCGCCAAAAGTATGAAAAAGCAGCAAGCAGATATTATGAAGGATTTAATGGGAGATGCATCGTTTCAAAAGGAAATGGAAAAGTTTTTTGGACAGCCAGACATGATGAAGCAAATGGAGAAAGTCGTAAATTCCAGTAAAATGAAAAAAGAAATGGAAAAGGCAGTGGAAGACACGATCAACAGCCCTTTAATGCAAGCGAAATGGCAGCAACTGATCATGAAAGCAGGAAAAGGGACAACAGAAGAGGGCGGAAAAGATGAGAAAGGCGGGAAAGAAGAGAGTGGTGGCGGTGGAGCAGAAGAAAAAGCAGGTGAAGGAGGTCCATAAACCCCTCTCGCCTGCCAACTAATTATTTAGTATTTTTTTTCAATCACGGTATCGGCAATTTGTAAATAAATCTGACCAATCGGATGGTCTTCCGCATACACAGAAGGAGCAAATTCCGTGTCGTTCCAATCAGGCTGACCCAGTGGTATTTGACCCAATAGCTCGGTGCGAAGCTCTTCTGACAGACGGACGCCGCCACCTTGTCCAAAGACATATTCCTTTTCCCCGGATGCTTTGGATTCGAACCACGCCATATTCTCGATAACGCCAAGCAATTCATGATCCGTCTGCAAAGCCATCGCACCTGCACGCGCAGCTACAAATGCAGCTGTAGGATGCGGTGTTGTGACAACGATTTCTTTAGATGCCGGAATCATTTGATGGATATCAAGCGCTACATCGCCTGTACCCGGCGGCAAATCAAGCAATAAGTAATCAAGCTCCCCCCACTCAACATCGCGGAAAAACTGATCCAGCACTTTACCAAGCATTGGGCCCCGCCATACAACTGGCGCATTATCTTCCACGAAAAAGCCCATTGAGATGACCTTAACACCAAATCGTTCTACCGGAATGATGCGCTCTTCTCTGACCTCAGGCATAGCCGTGATCCCCATCATGTCGGGAACGCTGAATCCATAAATATCCGCATCGATCAAACCAACTTTCTTACCGCGTCTTGCTAAAGCAACAGCCAAATTGACAGATACTGTCGACTTCCCGACCCCACCTTTACCGGACGCAATCGAAATGAATTCGATGTTGGATAGAGGAGATAAAATATCTTGGGTTTCTGCTTCTGTTACAGTTCCGCGGAATTGCTCGAGAACTTCTTTCGGCAGTTCTTCAAAACGAATTCCTACAGAGTCTGCCCCTGCCTCTTTCAAAACGTCCACTACTTTTGATTGAAGCGTCAATTGCTCACCGGTATTTACTTTTGCAATTGCTACTTTGACACTGACATGCTGCTTTTCAGGCTTAATCGTAACGCCTACAATACCATTTGTTTCTGCCAGTGTTCTATGTAAAAACGGATCTTCCAATGCGCCAATCAATTCACGGACTTGCTGTTCATTAATCACATTCGACACTCCTTACTGATATTATCCAATCTCCCCCCAGTATACCATAATCACTACTCTATCAACCGTCTTTTGACTCACTGTTCTTCTGCATGTTCATATTTCACAATTCCATCCACGATGGCGGCCGCCACCTTTTTCTGATAAGCCTTATCCGCCAATAAACCCCGTTCTTCCGGATTGGATAAAAATCCTGTTTCCACTAAAACGGCAGGGACCGGTACTTTCTTCAGCAAATAGACACCTGTAATTTTCATCGCTTCGCGTTCTGTATTTTTCAGCTGATCACGCAGTTCGTCTTGGATAGAAGTCGCCAACTGTTTTCCTGCCGGGTTGCCATCAGGATGGTAGAATACTTGCGCACCTCGCCAACGCTCTTCTGGAATCGCATTAACGTGAACGCTTATGAACATATCCGGCTTCGATTCGATCGCCATACTTTCCCGCAACTTCAAATCTGCGAATTTACGACTTCGATTTGAAGTGAATTTTTCAGATGGGGCATGTTCAGCAATCGCATCTCCATCTTTTTCCCTCGTCATTTTCACAGTCGCACCTTTTTTTTCAAGTAATTTCTTAACTTCATGGGAGATACTTAAGGTTACATCCTTTTCAATGACATCTTCCGCCGAAGCCCCCCCATCCTCACCGCCATGCCCCGGATCGATTAAAATTTTCACACCACCTAGCTCAGCGGGTGTGAAAAATCCCCGATCTGAAGCTTTCACTCCATACCATACACCTCCTATCGAAAAAAATAACAGCAAGCCTGCCGCAAGCCATTTTTTCATCTCTACACCGCCTTTTTCTTTCACTATACGCTTGGACCTTTCCGGTTATGTCTGCGGGTGAAGGAATTGTTCATTCTGAGAAATGGGTTTGGATCGAGGATGTCAACTTCGATGCGAGGAGACTTCGGTGCTTTCCGAGGCGGGTTGGGCTCAGTGTAAAATGTATTTATAGCCAGGAAGCTCTTTCCCTACTGATCAATCGTGCAATTCAAATTAAAACACCGCCGAGAGATGTTCCTCTCGGCGGTGTTCTACTCATTTATTCAGCTTGCCCTTCCCAAGCCAGCATGCCGCCCGCCATGTTCGTCACATCAAAGCCTTCATCTGCCATAATTTCTTGTGCACGTCCACTTCTTCCGCCTGAACGACAGACTAGAATATAAGGTGTTGTTTGGTCCAAATCATGCATTTCAATAGGAAGATTGCCAAGTGCGATATGTGTGGCACCCGGAATCATACCTTGTGCTACTTCGTCGTCTTCGCGGACATCAATAATATGCAGTTCTTTGCCGCTTTCCAGTTGCTCTTGTACTTCTCTTGCAGTTAATTCTTTCAATGTCATGAGTTACATCCTCCAAATTATCTGATTTACCTTCATTATATCGCCTGTGTAATGATTGTCTATCGAAACGGACTGATGATTTACTGCATCAACTCATTCGGCGTATGGCCCCGATTTTCCCACAGTCTCGTAGTATTGGCAATATCGATAATCACTGGAATATAACGCTCAGCTTTTTCCATAGGTAACTTCAGCCGCCCAAGGAACTCTGACAGTTCTTTTGTGAAATCTCCACCGCTCATTTGCAGATCCAGCACAAGTTCTTCCACTTCTTCCTCAATATCGACCGAATCATCAAGATCCTCTAGCATCATCTTTTTCAGTTGCTCTTGCTGAGGGGTCCGCTGAAAATAAGATTGATCTGTAAACAAGAGAAATTCTTCTGGTTTCGGTACATAATAAGGTTTACCCGCGGCTGCTTGCTCCACTACTTCCTTTTCGTCAAATACATGAATGACTTCTGCCACAAATGCATCTGTATTGACATGAACAAAACGTTCTTCCAATTTCTTAATAACTGCTTGGTTATTCACAAAAGCAATCATGATGTTTAATGAAATCTTCTCTCCGTTATGTTCATTGTATATCTCCGTTGCTTTAGCAAACGGGATTACCCCATATAGGTTCGTACTGGCCGCAATATAGTCCAGCAACAATTCTTCATTATCGACTTTCATCAAAGCCACCCCTCATTCATTTGGTAGACATACTTGTCCGTCAATTGTAACAAAACTACGAACCGAATGCAGAGGCGTGAGTTTGATTGCATTCAGGAAAAATCCATCTCCTGAAGTTCAATATCGATCAGTTTGTTTGTTTTAATAGAATAAGTGACTTTGACAAACACCGCGAATTCTTTGTCACCTTCCCGCAGCCACAATCGAAACTTTTCAACAGTGGACTCTTTCCTGGACTCACTTCCGATATGCAAGTAATCCATAATATTTGCATGAGGATATTTCATTTGCGTCTCTTGAATCGCGATCCTAGACCATTTAGCATATGAAGGAATCGCTGATTGAGCAACGAGTTCAGTAGGCAGATAAGTGAACATTGAGACACTCGCCATTGAAATTCCAATTACCAAGCTTATTTTTCGAATGATGACGCACACCTCCTTTAGGATAGGATGCGTCATTTGATAAGAATCATTCTGCTCGTTATTTCAATTTCTCCACACTCCCGTTTGAACGAATTCCTTCATACATCACGTCACCTAAAGGCTTATCGCTATAATGGTAGTAGAAAAACACGTCATTGCCTACAGATCGATTGAATCCTATTTCTACACCGCCCGGAGAGTAAGCCTTTATTTTATCGAAGTATTCGTCTTGATCCAAAATGAAATTCAAATACAATTTTTCACTTGAATTAAATTGCAAATCCAATTCACCTATCTCATAAAACTCGTTTTCTTTATTGCCAACAAACTCTTCATCTGTGACAGTCCAGCCAAAAAAACCTTTAGATACAGCATAGATCTTAAATCCATCTTTAAAGGGTTTAATGGCCAACTCTTGTTTCTTGCTGATGGCATATCCTACTCCCACTTCGCCTTCTCGGCCTTCTAACGCAGCCCGGGCTGTCGAATTGACTATATACTCATCCCAAATGAAGGATTTGAATAACACAATGCCACAGACGACCAGTAATGCACTTACACTAAGTACATTTTTTCTTTCTTGTGGTTTGCGTTTAGTTTTCGGCATGGCAGTCACTCTCATTTCTCGTTATTCTATGTTCATTGTACAAGTTCTGTAAAAAAATGCATGCTTAATAGATACCTGATTACCAGTATAGGACCTCCCATTCACCAAAGTTATGAGTTGGGTCATCTACGCTATACTCTGTCTTTTTGATTCGCAGATAAAGTCCAAGCCAATTTCATTCTAGACCTAGAAAACTCTACATAGGTATATATGTGAACACAAAAATTAAGACGTAAGGATGGGTGATTCAATGGATGGGAAGTCTCCAAAAGACCATAGGGAGAAAAATTTAAAAAATGAACAGCTAGATGAGTTCCGCGTACAAAACACAGGTAAACCACTGACGACCAATCAATCAAAAAAATTATCAAACGATCAGGAACAATTAAAGGCGGGTGACCGTGGTCCTTCACTACGTCAAGATTTTGAATTCTTTGAGAAGATGACTCATTTCGTCCATGAACCAATACCAGAAAGAAAAGTTCATGCTAGAGGTTACGGAGCCCATGGTGAATTTGAATGTTATCAGTCGATGAAACAATTCACAAAAGCTGGATTCTTACAGGAAGCAGGTAAAAAGACTTCTGTTTTCGTCCGATTTTCTACTGTGCAAGGGAGCAGAGGCTCTAAGGATACGGCAAGGGATTTACGCTGCAAAGGTGTGAAATTTTACACCGAAGAAGGAAATTATGATTTAACTACAATCGCTATGCCTGTATTGGTCAATCAGGACGCCATGAAGTTCCCTGATGTAATGCATGCATACCAACCTGAGCCACGTACCGGGATGCCGACAGCTGCTGGGGCGCATGATAATTTTTGGGATTACGTAGCAAATAACCAAGAAAGTTTTCACATGGTATTGTGGATCATGTCGGATCGAGGCATTCTAAGAAGCTATCGCATGATGGAATCATGGTCGATCAATACGTACTTATTTGTTAATGAACAAGGAGTAGCAACTTTTGTGAGATTTACTTGGAAGCCTGTGCTTGGTGTTCATTCCTTGCTTCAAGACGAGGCACAAAAAATTGGCGGGATTGATCCGGATTTTCATCGGCGAGATCTTAGAGAGGCGATTGACCGTGGTGCATACGCAGAATATGAATTAGGTGTCCAGCTGATTGCGATGGAAGATGAATTCAAATTTGATTTTGATGTCTTAGATCCATCAAAATTTTGGCCAGAAGAACTCGTCCCCGTTCAGCCAATTGGAAAGATGACATTAAACCGTAATGTGGATAATGAATTTGCGGAATTGGAGCAAGTGGCATTCAATCCCGCAAATGTCGTTCCGGGAATTGATTTCTCTAATGATCCCGTCCTGCAAGGAAGATTAATCGCTTATCAAAGTGCCCAATACCATCGTCTTGGCAGCGCAAACTTTCAGGACTTACCCATCAACCGGCCAATCTGTCCGTTCCATAATAATACAAGACAAGGCTTTATGAGGTATCGAATCGATGTAGATCAAGTAAACTATCATGAAAACTCATTAGCTGATAATACTCCATATACTACGCCGCCAGAAGAAGGAGGCTACGAATCCTACCCTAAAAAAATCGATGGGCACGCCATACGGGCACGAAGCAAATCGTTCGATGACTTCTTTACTCAGCCAAGAATTTTTTGGAATAGCCTGACCCCAGTTGAAAAACAGCATACGATTGAAGCGTTAAGCTATCAACTTGGAAAAGTGAAAAGTGAATCGGTCCGACAGCAAAACGTCGATATGATAGTAAATGTTGACCAAGAACTGGCTATGATCGTTGCGGATAATATAGGTGTTGATCGTCCAAGCGGCACAAATGTCTCTACCTCAACTAGCTACCCTTCACTTAGTCAGGCCAATACACCAGGTTATGCTTATTCATTAAAGGTCGGAGTGTTGATCGGCAATGGTTTTAACAGTAATGAAGTAACCAACGTACTGAATACACTCGAAAAATATGGAGTGTTTGTCGACATCGTCAGTGAAAAACTTGGCACTGTCACAGGTACGGATGGTACGAAGCTCAAAGTAGATGATACATTCCTGACCACGAGCCCTTACTTGCTTGACTCGCTCTATGTCGTTGGCGGCAGCTCCAATAATCAGGCAAAATTTAATTCTGATGTTATGAATTTCATACAGGTCGCATACAAACATTATAAGCCGATCGGTATTGCTTCAACCGGACAGTCGCTTCTTCAAACCTCTGAAGAAAATAATTTAGCAGGTGTCGTTTTTGCGACTAACAACCAAAACTTCGGAGAGGAATTTGTTTCCGCTATCGCCCAGCAACGCTTTTGGAATAGAAAATAAAATCGTCGGGCAGGAAAGAGCAAAACAGAAAGCTTCTCTTTCTATTTTCCATTACTCAACTCGTTTTTTTGCGGAGATAGGAATAATTGCAAAAAGAAAAGGCGCAGTCTGAGTTAGTATAATAACTCAGACTGCGCACTTCAATTCGTTATTCAAGATGCTCTGTCAATTTCTTTTGAACATCTTCTTCTATTTTTTTTACGCGTTCGTCTTTTAGTTTGCGTCTCGGTTTTGGATGAAACCATTCGATCTCGCCGTTAATAAAAGTCCCTTTATACTCTTCGCCTTGAATTTTTAACTTAAACATTTGAAGCGGTCGAGTTTGATTATTGCTTAGGGAACGTTCAATCTCAATAGCATCTACTTCATCCCTGATCCCATGTTCGGATAACAGTTCAAGAACTTCATCCTCTACAGCTTTTACTTCTTCTTCGCCGACATCTTGCTTGGGATGCGGATTAAGCCATTGGATCTCGCCATCATGATAGTCGCCTTTATAATTACGACCGTCTATGATGAGCTTAAACTGGATCCGCTCATACGGCCTGTCTTCAAAAACTTTTTCTACTTCAAAGTCGTCAACCACAGGAACACCTCCCAAAATAGTGTCAAGTTCATCAAAAAACTTTCCTCGCTAAATTCGTATTACTACAATTTCAATATTTTTCAATATTCCTTATTGACTAACGAATCCGTCTTTTTAATGAAAATTAAATCCAAGTATAAAACTGTGAAGGATAAATGTCAAACCAACCGATTATTTAGTAATACCGGTAAAAAAATCTCTACCATCTTTGTAAAGAAGCTAAGTGTTCAAAAAGCAACGGTCCGTTTATATAGTGATACCCTAATTTCTATATTTTAAGCAATTGAGACGACGTTAGAAATACTTAGACTTTCTATACCAAGCATAAAAAGAACCGATTCCCCCTCTTCGTTCAAGGAAAAATCAGCCTTATGCTACTGCAATTCTATTTAATCGAATTCTCGACTCTACAATAAAGTAAAAGAAAATCTCAAACTCTCTATTTGTATTAAAAACTTTTCAACTCAACCACTCGGTGGCACAATCGTTGCATCAGCTTTTCTTCATGACTAACGATGATGATACCCATCTTTCTCTTTTTGGCGATTTCGAGAACAGCATGCCAAATCTGAGCTTGCGTAATGGCATCAAGCATTGTTGTCATTTCATCTGCAATTAAAAAATGTGGATTGGACCCCAACGCCCTTGCCACACAAAAGCGTTGTAATTCTCCTCCAGATAGCTCGTTAGGCCAACGAGTCAACCATTCCTGCTCAATTCCTAATAAATCTAGCAGTTCAGGGTCTGGCTTCTCCCCTTCACTCAAAACCTTTTCCATTTTCCAACGTGGATTGACTGCTTTTTCTGGATGCTGAAATATCAATTGTACAGGATGAAATCCCCTTGTAGGTACCGGCAAACCTTCAATGGTAATGCTTCCTTCCAGAGGCTTTTCATATCCCGCTAAAATCCGGCAAAAAGTTGTTTTACCACGTCCACTAGGTGCTGTAAGCCCAACAATCTCTCCTGGTTTTACAGTGAAATTGACGCCTTGAAACAGCCAAGGTCCATCACCATAACGAAAACCGATATTTTTTGCTTCAAGTTGCATGGATGCACCTTACCCTTCCATTCCGAAGTTCGCGCATTTCCGGTTGTGCTAGTTCACATTCAGGGGTTGCTATAGGACAGCGTGGGGCAAATAAGCAACCGGATGGTAAATTATTTGGGCGGGGCTGCGAGCCTGGAATTGGTATAAATTCATTTTGTGGCAAGGCCCTCCATAACGCTTTGCTATAAGGATGCCGCAACGCTTCACCATCCCCATTAAAGTTCTCTACAGGGGCGATCTCCACGGTTGTACCTGCATAAAACACAGCAATTTTATCTGCAATTGTTAAAGCGGATTCAATATCATGTGTGATGAGCATAACCGCACATCCATTGTCTGCGAATTCCCTGAAGTTTTCTAACGCCTCTTTGATAACGACTGGATCGAGGCCTGGCGTGGGTTCATCCGCAATAATTACCTTTGCACCACTGACAATAGCTGTGGATAAAAGAGTTCTCCTTGCCATGCCTCCAGAAAGCTGAAATGGGTACATATTTTCAACGCCTGACTTCAAGCGAAGCCGTTCAAAAACCTTGCGTTGTGCCGCAACTGCATCTCCAACTTTTACAGAATTGCGAACTTGATTCCCTACTCGCATCAATGGATCTAAATAGTTCACTGATTGTGGAATAAGTGCAATTTCTGTTCCGCGTAACGAAGCTTGCCGTGCAGCCGTAAGAATTTCTCCGTCATAGCTAATCGTTCCACTAATATTTGCGTTGTTTGGCAAGATTCCAAGAATGGCATGCGCAAGCAAGCTCTTCCCAGAACCACTGGCTCCCACAACTGCTAGTATTTCACCTTCTTCAAGCGTGACATTCAAACTTGAAATGACGTTTACATTTTTTTGTTTCAAACTCTCTGTATACTGATTAAAAGATATCGACAAATTTTCCACTACAAGGATAGACATTCGCTACCTCCTTACCAACCAAATAGGACCACTTGCTTTTCATCATCCTACTCATCTTTATTTCTCATTAGCCCTTGTCGGGTCTATCAGCATACGGAAGTTCTCTCCAATCGTCTCGAAAGTCCGTACAATAATTAGTAAGCAAAGCCCTGGGAAAAAGGCGAGCCACCACATACCCGAAGACAAATACTTCATAGATTCTGATAGAATTATCCCAATAGCTGGCTCATGGGGCGATAATCCTAATCCTAAAAATGTGACTGCTGCTTCATGTAAGATCACATGGGGAAACATCAACATGAAACCAATTAAGAGTTGTGGAATCAAATGAGGAAAAATATGATGTACAGCAATCCACCAACTGGATTTTCCCATCTGTTGAGAAATCTGAACATATTCTGCTGAGCGGATTTGCATAACCTCTGCTCTAATGACTCGTGCAAGGCTTGGCCAATGAGTTAGCATAAGCCCTATAACAATGCCTTTAAATCCTCCGCCCAATGTAAAAGCAATCAAAATTAACGTTACAAGATGTGGAACACTTAGAAAGAGATCGATGAGCCATGTAATTAGACGATCGGCCATTTTCCCCATTGTTGCAGACACCATACCCAAGACAAGAGCAATTGACGTACTGCCAATTGCTCCAATCAACCCTACCCCCATACTTAAGGAAAGCCCCATAATCGTCCGGGTAAACATATCCCTACCCAGCCAATCTGTACCAAAAAGATGCTTAAGAGAGGGGGGCAAATTTCGTTCATTAAGATTCGTAGCAATTCTTTCTTGATCAAGCATTGCGCCACCTACTACAACACTTAGTAAGATAATTGTCGCAACAACGATTGTAAGAAGCGTCTTCTGTCTTCGATTCAGATAAAACCGTTTCACCTTTTCTTCCTTCGTTCCTATTTTGAGGCCTGGAATCATATTGTTCGACTCTCCCTCGTTCTCGGATCTACAACGTAGTAGATCATATCGGCAATTAGATTTCCTGCAAAAACAAAAATCGTACTAAATAGTACTAACCCTAATAAAAGAGGGACGTCTCCCCTTAAGCCTGCCTCTACTGTCGCTTGTCCAAGACCTGGATATGAAAATACTTGCTCAGCAAGCACCGCTCCACCAAACAGTTCACTAAAAGCGGCAAATTGTAAAGTGATTGCAGGCAAGGCAACATTACGCAAGCCGTGTCTCCAAAATAAGAGAAAGCCACGCTCACCTCTCGCCCTCGCAAACAACACATAATCACTCGCCAGGACATCTATCAGCTTCTGTCGCGTATGTAAGGCTACATTCGCAACTCCAAGAATGCTAAGTGTCATGGCTGGGAGGATAAGATGCTGTAATCGATCTGCTAATGTGACGTCTTCAGCAAGGACCCCTGTTGGAACACCTAATCCAATTGGGAACCACCCGAGCCACACCGCAAAAACAATCAGCATAAGAAGGCCCATCCAAAAAGTCGGAGTTGAGGCCAATGTATAACAATACCACTTTATAATCCGATCAATCCAAGTATCCTTTTTCATGGCCGACACAACGCCCATGACAAAACCGATAACTCCCGATAATATCCATGCGGTCAGCATCAGGACAAGCGAGTTCCAAAAGCGCTCTCCGATGATTTCAGACACCGGGCGGCGGAAAATCATTGAAGTTCCCAAGTCACCTGAAAGTAAAGCAGAAAGCCAACTAAAAAACTGCACCATTACAGGTTGATCAAGCCCCCAATACTCAGCAATCTTCTCTCGCTGTTCAGGACTTACCTTTAACATATCAGCACCAACATAAGCTTGAATCGGATCAATCGGGGAGTTCTTTATTAATAAAAAGGATATTAAGCAAATCGCAAATAATAAAGTAAGCATTCTTGAACCCTTCATCAACAGAAACTTACTTATCTTTACACCGATATTTTTACGCACATTATTTACTCCATTTCCAGTCGGCAATGTTGTCTGTTGCCGGCCAACCATGTCCATGTACATGGATTCGTTGATCTCCGATATCAAGACCATCTTTCACCAAATACAAGTGATCGATGTTAACTAGCCATGCCCAAGCGGCATCCCCTTTTCCACTTAAACCGGTCGTACCGTCCCATTGGGCTTTTTTCCAAAACTCGATTGCCTCAGCTTCACTTTTCGCATGAAGGGCCTTCTTGAAGTATTCATCTACTTTGTCATTTTTATAGTAGCCTGTATTATAATACTCAATTCCAGCATTATCGCTGCCATAGATGTTGTATAATTCATGCGGGTCGTGACTTCCCCACCCCATAAGTACAGCCTCGGAATACATTTTCTTACCAATAATGTCCCAGCTTCCACCCTCTACTTTAATATTAATACCGAGTGGTTTCATCATATCTGCAACTGCAATGGCAAGAGACTGTCTGATTGTGTCATTTGCTAAATAGTAAAGACTAAATTCGGCTTTCAAAGAGCCATTATCAAGTACTCCATCTCCATCAGAATCTTTCCAACCCGCTTCTTCCAATACCTTACGCGCTCCGTCCAAATCACCATCTTCAATGACTGTATCTGGATTCCACCAAGGAAGCCCATCAACAGAAGTATAGGCAGGTGTTCCGTATCCTTCCAACACACCGTCAATTAACGCTTTCCGATCAACTGCCATATCAATTGCATGACGGATGGCTGGATCTGATGTTACGTCATTCCCGATTGGTAAACCATCTTCAGTGAAATCACCTGACTTCACGTAAGGAAATACGATTCCACGATTGTCCACAGTTTTAACTGTTTCAAGTTTCATGCCAGGTACTTCCTTATTACTAAACGCGGCTGGTATATAGGCAAGATCGACTGTTCCCGCTTGGGCAGCTGCATATGCAGCATCCTCATTTAAAAATACAAAAGTCAATTTGTTAAAATATGGTTTTTCTCCATAGTATTCTGGATTCTTTTTCACAATGATCTGTTGTCCCTTGTCCCACTGTACAAGTTGATAGGGGCCTGAACCAATCGGGTTCTCAGCATAGTCTTCACTGTATGCATGTTGTGGGACGATTCCCGTTGCCACTAGATTGTTTATAAATGTGGATTGCACTTCTTTTAATGTGAATTTCACGGTCGTATCATTAACTGCTTCGACTTTATCCAATACGTTCAAATCAACAACCGACCCACTATTGGCTGCTGTTTCAAATGTGAATACCACATCCCTAGCCGTTAGTGGTTTCCCATCAGAAAATTTGACATCATCGCGCAAATAAACAGTCCAAACTTTACCCTCTTCATCTACTTCATAACTTGTTGCAAGATCATTTACAATGTTTAGTTTGTCATCTCTTTTCAACAATGTACTTTGAAATAGCGGTGAACCATAACGTCCCCAACCAGTTGTCGGGTCAAATCCCGTTGCCGGCTCAGAATCAAATGCAAGCACAAGCTCGTCCTTCGGCTTTTCATCATTCTTCTTATTTTTATCATCGGACTTAGATGAAGAGCAGCCTGCTAACATAAGCGAAATAAATACGGTAGCTATTACGATGAGACTTAAGAATTTCTTTGTCATTTAGTACACTCCTTCTAAACATATTATTTATCTACAATCCTTCATTAAATTGCACATCTGCAGTAGGGTTTTATAATTTCAGATCCTATCAAAACCGTAAAACATGATTGTTAACAATTAAACTTGTTCCACTGGAGCCACTGTGAAATTCCCATATGATACGCCTTTCAAACTCGTCAGTTTATGACTTAGTTCCTGAATTTCTTTTGCTTTTCCTTTTACAACAATTAGTTCAAGGCAACTATCATGATTCAAATGGAAGTGTGTTGTCGCAAGGATTACATCGTGCACACTATGTTGAATCCTTGTCATCTCTTCAAGTAGATTGCGTTGATGATGGTCATAAAATAATAGTATACTTCCTGCAATTATCTGTTCTCCATCTTCCCATGATTGCTGAATAATTGCCTCTCGAACAAGATCCCGAACCGCTTCCGAGCGATTTTCATATCCTTTTTTTTGAACTAAATCATCAAACTTCCTAAGTAAGCCCCCTTCCATTGAGATTCCAAATCTCTTTAACGTTGATTCCTGCATACTGCAACCACCTCTTTTTATTACTATTTTTAACGCAGTAACACATTTATATAGAATCGTAACACGATGATACATAACTGACCATTACTTGGAAGTTTATGTTCTTCAATAACCCAATTTAAACCTTTTGTAGAAATCGAATTAAATTTACTTTCTAGGGAATCATTAACGATGTATAGCACGCAAAACTCAACTTTTCATTTACAACAACCAAACAAATAGTTATCCATCATTGTGCTACTTTTCTTTTGTTACGTAACACCTACATGCCTACTAATGTACTCGCTATACACTTTATGTATGTCTCGATAATTGATAATTAATTGCGAATAATTGGGCATGCAATAAATAGAAATCCAACTGCACCCATCTCACAATCTATAAAGTATAGAGTGTTCTGTTGAATAGAGACATTAATCGCAGTAAATCGCCCGACAACTCTTTTCGAATTGTCGGGCATTTTTCTAATACTTCCGTAAAAAACTTGGTTTCGTCTGATACCATTCGTCGCTGATTACATGATGGCAGGCAGAGATGATCCGCTCAATAACTTGTGTATAATTTGCCATTATTCGGATAGTAAAGCCAGGAACAGCAAGCTTGGATAATCCAAATGCAAAATCTCCAGCCTCTTTCTGAATCGTTTCATGCAGGCGATCCAATAAATCATCGTTCGTCTTTTCTCCAACGACAATAAACGAACCTAAATGTGTGTACCCTTCCATAAAACCTAACCCATTCATATGCTGAGATGCCGGATGAAGTTTAATATGATCAAAGACAACTAGCTCGTCTTCCATATATATTTCTGTTTTCAGACGAAGCATGTCGTAACTGAACTTTTCCCCTTCTGGCGACCAGCCAGGAGTCAATATATCGGAATACAGCAATGTCGCTCCTTTTTCCATATGTACAATATTTTTTTGATAGTATTTGGCATCTTTATATGCTATCAATGCATCCGGCAAATACTCCAGATAACTACCTTTTTTCATATGAAAGACCGACTCTTGATATACTTGTCTGGTTGGCGTTTTGTATACTTTTGTTGCCGACTGGGTCGTCAATGTCAGTTGCGCCTGTTCATCGAGCGTTATTTCCATGCGGTACCGGTCTCCGTCTAGATAGCCTCCGCCTGGATTCAATAAGTAGTAGCATGGATAACTATAATTATTCAAATAGACAGGGCGCATCACTTTAAACGCACCCTGAAAGTAGACACTTTTCGCCACGGAACGTCCTTGACGATTTTCCATGGCAAGGTCAAGAACGCCTGTCCATTCAGACATCTTGCCCTAGTCCCTTTAATAACGCATGTTTTTTTATCCAATCTACCACTTCAGCCAGTCCTTCATCATCTTTTAAATTGGTGAAGAAGAATGGTTTGTTTCCGCGGAACACTTTTGTATCAGACTCCATTACTTCAAGACTCGCTCCAACATATGGCGCCAAATCTGTTTTATTAATTATAAACAAGTCAGATTTTATCATTCCCTGGCCGCCTTTGCGTGGGATTTTTTCCCCCTGCGCCACGTCGATTATATAGATGGAGAAATCCACAAGCTCTGGGCTGAATGTAGCTGCTAAGTTGTCGCCGCCGCTTTCTACAAAAATCAGTTCAACATCCGGATGCTTTTCCTTCAACTCATTAATCGCCGCAAAGTTCATTGACGCATCTTCTCGAATAGCCGTATGCGGACAACCACCTGTTTCTACACCGACGATGCGATCTTCCGGAAGGATGCCGTTTGCAACTAAAAACTTAGCATCTTCTTTCGTATAAATGTCATTCGTGATGACTGCCATACTCACTTCCCCGTTTAAAGCACGGGTGATTTTTTCAACTAACATCGTTTTACCGGCACCAACGGGTCCGCCAACACCTATTTTAATTGGTTCCATTCTAAGCACATCCTTATTCTCAATTAATTTCACGTTTTTCACGAGCTGAAAATACGTATCCCAACTCGCTCGTGCTGCATTTGTGAAAGTTCGAGCCCTGGTGATACGACTCCAAACTCTTCTTCATCTAACTTCATAATTTTATCTGTTGCCTGCTGAAGCTGTTGTTGAAATGCATAAATAATTTTCTGTCCTGCAGTTTGTCCGAGCGGGATTGCCCGCACAGCATTTTGTACGAGACTAACGACTGTCGAATACAAATAATATAAAATCGTCGTTTCCTTCTCTACTTGCAGATGATGCCCTACCATCGTAAAAACAATAGCGGGATGGCCAAAAGCTTGTTTATCACGTATTTTTCGCATGTAGGTGGACAACATCGGTATTTCATAAATTGATTGTGCAATATCCAACATACGGTCACCCATGCGCTGTGTACCATCGCGTGATTCCCGTGCCAAGTTCTGCACAGTCAAAATGCGATCCAATTCCCAAATATCTTCAAGTTCTTCCGCTTCAAGTGCATCATAAGCCAGCCTTACTGCCAAGCCGTCTGCATAAGCGAGCTGTTCATGCACATAAACGTTCAGCCATTCGGAAAATGATTTCGCATCTGTGACAATGTCTTTTTGAATATACGTTTCCAAGCCGAAAGAATGGCTAAAAGAGCCGGTTGGAAAATTGGAGTCGCACAGCTGAAACAAAGACAATGCGTGATTAGTCATGACTATGCCCGATATGACGGAATGCTTTTGCTACTTTTCGTTCTTCTCGCTTGAATGGAATGTCCATTTCTTGCAACAATTCCTCAACCAAATAATCATACTGAACAAGCATATCCTTATCCTCAAACTGAGCTGGCAAATGACGATTTCCAAGCTGATGAGCAATCGTTCCCATTTCAAGCATCGTACGTGGACTGATGACAATTAAATCATCGGAAAGTACGTCGATCAAAATTATATTTTTATCATCCATAAAGAGAATGTCGCCAGCTTCCAAATCACGCGGGTCTTTCAATCGGATGCCGATTTCACGTCCGTGATCTGTTTCTACACGTTGAATTCTTTTCATTAAATGCGCGCTCTCTAGATACACTTTCTCTTTATGTCGTTTTTCAAATTCGTTCGAGTCTAAATCTCTTACGTTCATTACGACTTCTTCTACAATCATTTTCTTCACCTCAAAATAAGAAATAGCGCTGCCCCATCGGCACAACGTCAATCGGATCGCATGTAATAGGTTTTCCATCGATTCTCACTTCGTACGTTTGCGGATCCACGTCAATATGAGGAGTAGCAGTATTCAATTTCATATCTTTTTTCGTAAGATCGCGCATATTGCGTACAGGAAGTACCACTTTTTCGAGTCCAAGCTTTTCTTTAATACCGTTATCGTATGCAACTTGGGAAACAAATGTAATAGAACTTTGCGACAATGCCTTTCCTAGCGTTGCATACATTGGTCGGTAAATCATTGGCTGTGGTGTCGGAATCGTCGCATTGGCATCTCCCATTAAGCTAAAGACCGCCATTCCATTTTTCAAAATCATTTCCGGTTTGACGCCAAAGAATTTCGGATCCCATAGTACAAGGTCGGCCATTTTTCCAACTTCAATTGAGCCAATATACTCGGAAATCCCGTGAGTAATTGCAGGGTTGATCGTATATTTGGCTATATAGCGTTTTACCCGATTATTATCCGAGTACTGACTATCCCCTTCCATAATTCCAAGCTGTTTTTTCATTTTATGGGCTACTTGCCATGTCCGAAGTGCAACTTCACCCACACGCCCCATCGCTTGCGAATCGGAGCTCGTCATGCTGAAGACACCCATATCTTGTAAGACATCTTCCGCCGCAATTGTCTCGTTGCGAATGCGTGAATCAGCAAATGCAATATCTTCCGGAACAGAAGGATTTAAGTTATGAGCAACCATCACCATGTCCAGATGCTCGTCAATCGTGTTGATTGTGTATGGCAATGTTGGATTTGTGGACGCCGGCAATACATTCATCATACCGGCGGATTTGATCAAGTCTGGCGCATGTCCGCCGCCTGCACCTTCTGTATGGTACATATGGATGACACGGCCGTTGATCGCCTTCATCGTATCTTCAAAAAATCCAGCTTCATTTAACGTATCTGCGTGAAGCGCAATTTGCACATCATATTCATCAGCAATCCGTAATGAATGATCAAGTACGGATGGTGTCGCACCCCAATCTTCATGGACTTTCAAACCGATCGCACCAGCGAGTATTTGCTCCGCTAAAGGTCCGCCGGCTGCTGCATGCCCTTTCCCTGTTAAACCGATATTGATTGGTTGCCCCTCTAAAGCCTTGAGCATCGAGTGAAGATGCCAGGCGCCTGGTGTAGCAGTCGTTGCTCTAGATCCATCGCCCGGTCCTGCCCCACCGCCAATCAATGTCGTCGTTCCAGCAGTGAGCGCAACATCAACTTGTCCTGGATTTATAAAATGCACGTGCGTATCAATCGCGCCTGCAGTAATAATTTTACCTTCCCCAGAAATAATTTCCGTGGATGCTCCGATAATAATGTCAACTTTGTCCTGCACGAGCGGGTTACCAGCTTTTCCAATACCAGAAATTTTACCGTCACGAATCGCTAAATCCGCTTTATAAATTCCCGTATAATCAAGGACAACGACATTTGTGATGACCGTATCGGGTACTCGTTCGTCTTCTTCGCGCGTAATGAACGGATGCTGTCCCATTCCATCACGAATGACTTTCCCGCCGCCAAATACAACTTCTTCGCCGTATTTTGTATGATCTTTTTCGATTTGAATGAACAAATCTGTATCTGCCAGGCGGATGGAGTCTCCTGTTGTCGGTCCGTACATTTGTGCATATTGCTCTCTATCCATTTTAAAACTCATTTAACATTCCCGCCTTCCAATGGTCCGTCCACTTCATTATGAAATCCGTAAACTTCTCTTTTTCCAGCATAGTCAATTAATTGCACTTCTTTTTCATCGCCTGGTTCAAAGCGGACAGCAGCGCCGGCTGGAATATTTAATCGTTTGCCGTATGTCTCTTCCCGTCTAAACCTCAGCGCACCATTTACCTCATAAAAATGATAATGAGAACCGACTTGTATTGGCCTGTCCCCTTCATTCACAACGTGAACACGTGTACTTTCTGCCCCTTCATTACAATTAATTGGTTCATCTTTTAAAATATACTCACCTGGGATCATCGCTTCGTCTCCTCTCCATTTCATTAGCAAGTTATCGGATGGGGTTATGCACAGTAACTAGTTTTGTACCATCCGGAAACGTTGCTTCCACTTGAATGTCGTCAATCATCTCGGGAATACCATCCATCACGTCTTCACGAGTTAATATCGTCGCTCCGTAAGCCATAAGATCTGCGACAGTTTTGCCATCTCTAGCGCCTTCCATCACCTCGTATGTAATAAGCGCCATTGCTTCTGGATGATTCAATTTAAGACCTCGTTCTTTACGTCTTCTGGCGACATCGGCAGCCACAACAATCATTAACTTGTCGATTTCACGTGGTAGTAATTGCATCGTTCAACCTCCTGAAATATATGATAGTTTGTAATAGAACTCTTCTCCCTAAATACACTTTAGCAAAAAGCATGAAATATTCCGAATAGTCCGCAAGGCGTTAATAGGCCATACTACTTCTATCGATAAACTTGAACTGTACCCTTTAAAAGCTCAATTCAGTCAATCTAAAGCAATTAAGTACAGAAAAATTCATTATAACGACAGTATCCCCTTAAGCAAGTTAGCGTAAACGTTGCCACGCTTTAACTTTTAGCTTTTAAAAGACTAATGAGCAGCCATGGAACAGCCGGCCTAGCCGTGAATACAAGTTCGAACTATAAATGTGTTGTAACAAAGTGTTTTATTTAATGGTTTGATCGCAAGTTGATTCGGTTGTGATTCATACATCCGGGAAGGATCGGTGAATCTCTTAGGTATTCGAAACAACTGGAATGGGGGGGATTGTGTCCATTTTCCTCGTCTTAAAAACATGGGAAAGCGGCTTGGAGTTACTGCTACTAATTTATTGTACAGCTTTGCGGCGAAGAATCAAGTGTTCCTGCTTATGAGGGAACCAGTCCGATCGACTACTTGCAGAAGTGGTAAGTAAGGCCGACAAAACAGGATGATCATTCATTTGAATATATACATTAAAAACCCCTCCCAATCATCTCGGGAAGGGCTGCAGAAAATCACTATTAATTTTTTGAGAATATCAAATTCACTTTAAACCTAAAGGAATGTCATACCTTGAAAACATTTTTTCTGACCTGCCCTCTATTGCTCCGAAGGGTTCTATGATGAATCGCTGTCTCATCACTAGCTATAAAATGAAGACCATTCATCCTATCGACCGTTCAATTTCATGGCCATTTTATTTTATACTAGAAGTTTTGTGACCCATCAAAATTTTACTCGTTGAAGCCTTAACGCGTTCAAAACGACAGACACTGAACTAAATGCCATAGCTGCTCCGGCTACCCAAGGGGCTAACAATCCGAGTGCAGCAACCGGAATACCGATTGTGTTATAGAAAAAAGCAAAGAATAGATTCTGTTTAATGTTGCGCATTGTTTTCCGGCTCATAATGATAGCGTCTGCAACGCTATTTAAGTCGCCGCGCATGAGGGTGATATCAGCTGCTTCGATTGCAATATCTGTTCCAGTACCAATCGCCATTCCGATATCCGCAAGCGCAAGTGCAGGAGCATCATTGATACCGTCTCCGACCATTGCCACTTTCTTTCCTTGCATCTGTAATTTCTTAATCTCATCGCTTTTCTGCTCTGGAAGGACTTCTGCGATGATATGGCTCAACCCGACTTGTCGTCCGATTGCTTCTGCAGTATGTTGGTTGTCACCCGTTAGCATAATGACATCCAACCCAAGTTCAAGCATTCTTTCAATTGCCTGTTTAGATGTTTTTTTCACAGTATCCGCAACTGCCACGACACCCGCAAGTTTCCCATCAATCGCGATGAGCATCGCTGTCTTTCCTTCTTTCTCCATGTTCTCCATTGTGGATTCCACATCTTGAAGAGCCACATCCCGGCTGTGCATTAACTTTCGTGTCCCGGCAAGCACTTGCTTTCCGGAGACTTTCGCTTCAATTCCATACCCTGGGAGCGTATTGAACCCTTCTGGTTCGATCAATTCGATTCCTTTTTCTTTGATTCCCATTACGATCGCTTGCGCCAATGGGTGTTCGGATTGATTTTCAGCTGATGCAACCAATTGAAGGACTTCCTCTTCTGCAAAGTCTTTCAACACGATGACATCTGTCAACGCTGGCTCGCCTTTCGTCACTGTACCTGTTTTATCCAATACCACTGTGTCGATGAAACGTGTGTTTTCAAGATGTTCTCCGCCTTTGAAAAGCATACCCATTTCAGCTGCTCTACCCGATCCAGCCATAATGGAGGTTGGTGTGGCCAACCCTAACGCACATGGACATGCAATGACCAATATGGAAATGGTCGGAATTAGTGAAGATCTGAAATCGCCAGGCGTTACGACAAAATACCAAATGAAGAATGTCAAAATCGCAATTCCAACGACTATAGGAACGAAGATGCCTGATATTTTATCCGCCAACCGTTGAATTTCCGCCTTTGAGCCTTGTGCTTCTTCAACGACTTTGACGATTTGAGATAATGCACTGTCTTTCCCAACTTTCGTCGCTTTGACCTGTAATGACCCGTTTTTATTGATCGTTGCACCAATGACCGAGTTTCCTGGCACTTTATCGACAGGGATACTTTCACCGGTGATCATTGATTCATCAATTGCCGATTGCCCAGAAATGATTTCTCCGTCGACAGGAATCTTTTCCCCCGGTTTGACGAGGATGATATCGCCAGCTACTACTTCTTCAATCGGCAGTTCTTTTTCAACGCCGTCTTTTAAGACACGTGCTGTTTTTGCTTGCAATCCTAGTAGTTTTTGAATGGCTTGGCTCGTTTTTCCTTTTGCCCTCACTTCGAATAACTTACCTAGGACGATTAGCGTAATAATAACGGCAGATGCTTCAAAATATAGTTCTGGTTCTCCGACACTGCCCCCATTCATCCATTCAAAAGACAAATATAAACTGTAGAAATAAGCTGCACTAGTACCTAATGCCACTAAAACATCCATATTGGCGCTTCTATTTCTTAAGGAAGTAAATGCCCCTTTATAGAATTGAGCACCGACGATAAATTGGACAGGCGTTGCCAAGATCAATTGCACCCAAGGATTCATTAAAAAAGTAGGCAAGTATAGAAAAGATAAAAACTCAAAGTGCGCTACCATTGTCCATAACAGCGGGAGTGTCAGGATTGCCGAAAATATGAATTTCCGGTATTGCTTTTTTATCTCCTGCTCCTTATGATCCAACTTTTCCTTGCCGTTAGATTTTGGAATCAATTCATAGCCCATTTTTTTCACAATTGCCATCATCTCGTTCGGACTTGTTTGACCACCATCATAATCTACAGTCAGTGTTTCAATCGCGAAATTGACAGTCGCCTTAGAAACACCATCCATTTTATTAATCCGTTTTTCTATTTTCGTCGCACAAGCAGCACATGTCATGCCCGAAATATCGAATTCAACTTTGTCTTGAATGATACCATAACCTAATTTTTCGATCCTTGACGTAAAATCATCAATATTTGTTTTTTCCGGATCGTAAACGATTGTCGAACTTTCCAAAGCAAAGTTTACATTCGCCTTTTCGACACCTTCTATTTTGGATAACCCTTTTTCAATCCGGTTTGCGCAAGCTGCACATGTCATCCCATTGATCTTTAATGTTTTTTCCGTTGTTGCCATTTGTATCCCTCCGATACTTCGTGGGGGTATATAGTTTTGAAAAAAGAAGGATTATACGGTTGTCGTATAATCACTTCTACAGCCGCTTGTACCCCCACATGGTCTAAGCGGAAGACGTTTTATGCCTATTGTTTAAGCAACTTCATAGCCTTGGTCTTCAATCGTCTCTTTGATTTGATTTAAATTCGCTTCGTTATCATACTCAACTGTCACTTCTTTATTCGCAAGGTCCACTTTTACTGATGAAACACCGTTCAGTTCACCTACACTTGACTCAATTGAATTCACGCAATGTCCACAAGACATACCTTCTACTTTTAATACTTCTTTCATAATGAAAAACCTCCTGTTTTGTTGTTAATATCAGTACTCCATACTCTGTTCCAGTCTACAATGCTAAATGATTACTTAGTCATCGTTTTCATGACACTCATAAGCTCCTGAATAGCCGCTTCACCATCTTGCCCTTTAATGGCATTGACAACACAATGATGCGTATGGTCTTCCAGTAAAGCTAAGGATACTTTGTTCATTGCCGATTGAATCGCGCTTATCTGATGGAGAATATCCACACAATAACGGTCATTTTCAATCATTTGATGAACACCTCTTACCTGCCCTTCAATACGCTTTAAACGATTTAATAACTGCTGTTTATTCGGCTGTACAGTCTTCTTTGTTGTTTCTGACATACCATCACTCCTCAGAGTTTACTATATACCCCTTACCCCTATATTAACACGCGTTTCATGAGAGAGCAATGATATTGTTTTGTTCAATTACATCAATCACTATACTGCTAACAGTTTTTTAATCTCTTCTTCATTCCGTTCGAAACCGATCAGCACTTTCGGTTTGCTTCCAAATCCTATAAAAGACTTTTTCTTGAAAACGAAAGCCGGTACTACCCTCGAGCCACTTAACTTAATAAGTTCTTTCTCCCTTTCCGGTTCTATCGATAAATCATAGTCGATATATGGAATATTGTTTTTCAAAAGAAACGCTTTCGCTTCTTGGCAGTCCGAACATGTCGGTCTTGTATAAAGTTTTAATGTCTTACCCTCCATAGATCGTTACCTCCTATTATGAGAATCCCTTTCAAGATCATTCATTTTATCTCTATGACATACGCATATACATAAACTTCGCCGTCAAATTGAAACTCTGCCCAAAGTTTGTATTTCCCTGCCTCTGTTAAAACTGTTTTGAATTGAGTTTTGTCATCAGATACTGGATGCACATGGATAAAATGTTCTGCATTTTCATCTAAAATGACAACATGGCCTAATGCGCCTAAATACGGTTCAGGTGTTGCTCCTCTTAAGTCGAATAACAATGAAATATCCTGCCCGGCTTCAAAATTATTAGCTTTTAATTCCACTGAATATCCATCTACCATTTTGACAAAGTCTGTATCAACCTTGAGTTCATTGCCATGGTTTGGATGATACGCGTGCCCGACATGGAGCGTGATTGGCGAAACTGTATAAGATAAGTTTTTTGGAGCGATATCAACAAATATCTTGTAGTCGTTGTCCCTCAATTCTCTTTGCAACATATATACACCGTCTGCTTGCTTTTCGGGGTGCCCATGAATATATTCTTTCAAATCTGCGCTCACAACGATCAAATGCATTTCCTTTTCATGGGAAACACCTAATTCAGGTGTCTTTCCATGTTTGTCTTTCAATTCAATTGTAATGATAGCGTCTCTGTAAGTGACATTTGCTGTCACTTCACTTTCTCCTTGAGCTTTGTATTGGTAGTGGTGATGTTCTGCATGTTGGTCCATCTCGTAGTCCTCCTTGTAAGTTAGTTTCCTGCATCACTCCTTAATATACATACAGTATAGGGGTATACAGTTTATAAAAATATATTACCCGATATTCCTTTTTTCAATCACACAAAACTTGGGTGTCAGTTATGAAAAGGAATATTAGTGTATAGCCACATATTAGTATACCGGTGTAGGGTATGTAAAGTGTTTTGTTTCATTCCCAAAAAAATAGTGACCAGCGCATTACTTCTGGTCACTGATCACATTAATGATGTTGGTGATGGTGGTCTGCTGATACTTCTGGTTTTACCTTACATAAAATTGAATCATCATGCTGATGGGCAGACGTTTCCCACTGAATCGTTACATGATGAATATTTTGGTGTAAAAGATCGTGCTCGATACTACGCAGAAGTTGCTCACTTTCCGCAATGGACATCTGATCATCTACAACTGCGTGACAGGAAAGTGCATTCAGTCCGCTTGTAATGGACCAAACATGCAAATCGTGAGCACTTTGGACGCCTTCCGCACTTTGAATTGTACGGATGACATTATCTATATCTACATTTTGAGGGACGCCTTCCATTAATACATGTAATCCAGACTTTGATACATAGTATCCGCTACGCAAAACGAGTATAGCGACAATGACACTAGCTAACGGATCTGCCCAGCCCCAGCCGAAAAACATCATAAGCAAAGCCGCAGCGATCGCCCCAATAGAGCCTAGCATGTCACTAATAACATGAAGGTAAGCGCCTTTCATGTTCAAATTTCCTTCAACATCGCTGCCGCGCATCATAATCCATGCAACTAAGATATTTATCGCCAAACCGATGCTGCTAACGATTAACATACCTGTCGTCGCAACATCTGGCGGGTTTGCAAAGCGTTTCACCGCTTCAATAAAAATGAACAATGCGATGACAATCAAAGTTGCCCCATTTAATACAGCGGCCAAAATTTCAAATCGCTTATAGCCATACGTTTTGCTTTTATTTGCGACCTTTTCTCCTAACTTAAATGCAATCAGTGCAATCGCTAGTGAAATTGAGTCGCTCAACATATGACCAGCATCTGCCAACAAGGCAAGACTATTCGTCAAAAATCCGCCGATCACTTCCACTATCATATATAAAGTAATGATTAGGAAGGAAATCAATAATACTTTCTTATTTGCACCATGCGTATGGTCGTGTCCATGTTCATGCCCCATTCGATTACCCCCTTCGTGTAATTAATTATGCGTTGCGTGCTCTATCGCCTGTTTCAATAAATTCATAACATGATAATCATCTTCCGAATAGTAAAGTGTTGTTCCTTCCCTCCTGAACTTCACCAGACGTAAATTTTTCAAAAAACGCAATTGATGAGAGACGGATGACTGGCTTAAATTCAGTGTTTCCGCAATATCATTCACTGAATGCTCTTCCTTGCATAATAAATTTAAAATCCGGATTCTTGTTGGATCACTCAATGCCTTAAATGTTTGGGACACGACGAAAAGTGTTTCCTCATCCAAAAGCTGTGTGTCTTCTCTCAAAAACTGTTCTCCATTTTCTTCTTTGTTCAATTTAAATTCCCCCTAACTTTCAATAATTAATTGCTTATATGAGCATATATTCATATATTATGTATAATTTAGTATAGTGTCAATGGAAATACATATTACCCCCTATTTTTATATACCCCCAAAAATAAATTTTTACACTTCAATAAGTTTTAAAGCAGGGTTTAATTGAATAATAATTATTGTATTTTTATACCCAACCGCTGTATTGTATTAATTCATTGTTGGTTATTTAAAAGAAAGATGTGTACAAGCAACATGCATATAGAAGAAAGTGAAATTAGCAGTTGACGGCGGGATATTGCTTGGAGCTAACAATAGAGGAAGGTACCAGGTCTACAAACAATTAGGGGGAACCTGATACCTTTTAGTGTTCATATTTCTACCAGCAGTAAAATCATTAATTTTCAAATGCTTCGGGATAAAATGATTTCGCAAGCATTTCAATTGTAGTGGGGATTCGCACGCCCTCGAAAGTATAATCAAGTGGCATGACCGCAACTCGATCATTTTTAATCGCGTCAATACCCGTTAAGGCAGGGTTGCTAAACAGAACATCTTTCTTTTGCTCGGCCGTCATTTCTCCATAATCCATGATGACGATCACTTTTGGATTCCGTTCAACAACGTCTTCCCAATTAACGGTTGTCCAGTTTTTCGGAATATCACCAAATATATTTTCTCCTCCTGCCAGTCGTATCATTTCGGTCAAAATTGTTTGAGTTGCTGTATAAGGTATGTCTGTTCCACTGTCATAGATAAAAACACTAACTGGTTCTTCGACTGTTCCAATCTGCTCATCAATCTGTTTACCTACATCTCGAATAGAATGTTGAAGAGACTCAATCAATTCGTCTGCTCTGTCCTCTACCTTAAAAATAAGACCGATATTACGGATATCCTGATAAACATCGTCAAGCGTCGGACCTATGATGTTGGACGACTCGTGAGTATATGTCTTAATACCAAGTTCGTTCAGTTTTTTCACTGAGCCTAGACGCTCTTCTTGGAATAGTGTATCCCAGCCAGCATAGACGAAGTCAGGATCCACTTCCAATAGCACTTCCTTAGAGGGTTGCATCCCACGCGAAACAACAGGAATCCTTGAAAATGCTTCCTCGAATTCGGGTAATACATGATCTGGATTTGCACCAACCGTTCCTGCAATATGTTCTTCCAGTCCCAGTGTCAACATGAGTTCCAGTGTGTGTAAGTCTTGCGTAACCACACGACGAGGCATCTCTTCGTATTGGATCGGCCCATTTTTCGTTTTAACGGAAACGGGTTCATAAACCCCTTCGTTCTTCGATTTGTCTCCATCCGCTTTCGAAGCGGAGGTCTCCATCGTACTGTCGGATTCACCACAAGCTGTCAAGATTGCCATTACCATGATTAAAAACAGCAGCATGTATTTTTTACTCATTGGACGAACTCCTATTCATATTGGTTTTTGTATTACGGCATCCCATGCTTATACCTTGATTGCCTAGTTTTAAGAATCCATAAAACCTCTACTCTCTAACTAAAAAAGTCCAGATATAAAAATCGATTATATCTAGACTTTCCAGTTCTGCTACATCATCTTTAAAAGCTCATTCAAAGCGTTCTGGATAAAAACCTTTCGCCAATGTCTCTAGTCCACTTGGAATTCGAACCGACTGTTCTACATCGGCGTGCTCGATAGTGACATACCGCTTATTTTTGACTGCGGTAACGTCCTGAAGCGATGGATTATTAGAGATCGCATCCATTAACTGCTCAGGTGTCGTTCCGCAACAATAAGCTAACACAATCACCTCGGGATCACGCTCAATTACCTCTTCCCAACTAACTTCTGGCATCCATCCTGTTGACTCACTGAAAATATTTTCTCCGCCTGCTAAACCGACGACATGGGATCGTATCATATCTCCTCCAGTAGTGATAGCAGACCCACTATCGCCGCCGCCCATATAGAAAACTCTCACAGGCTCTTCGTCACTTATTTTTTCTTGTATCCCCATTACAGTCTCTTTTATTGACTGGATTAATTCATCTCCACGACTTTCAACGCCAAAAATACGGGATACTTCACTAATCTCCTTGTATACCATATTTTCCAAAGTTGCCGGTTTTCCAGCCGCCTCAGGTATATAGGACTTCACCCCACGTTTTTCAAGTTCAGCAGTCGTACCGATTACACTGTCAACAAAAAAGTCGTCTGATCCCATGACAAAATCAGGTTCCTTACTTAGTAACACTTCTTTTGAAGGATACATTTCAGATAAAAGCGGAACTTTCTTCACTTTCTCTTCCAATCCGGGTGCTGCTTTATCCCGTGGAAACGAGTAGCCTACAAGATACTCATCTAATCCGAGTGCCAGCATTAATTCAGCATTATCTTGCATCAACCCAACCGTTCGTTTTGGCGGTTCCGTAAACGTTACCTCCCGACCGAAATTATCTAGCGTTACAGGCTCGTAAGTTTCAGCGCTGTCTGCCTCATTTGTCTGATCATCAGAAGAACCATATTCTATTTTATTGTCCGATTGACCGCATGCAGATAGGATGGCTATCACCATCAGTACACTTAACAGTTTCGAATACTTTTTCATCATATGTACACCTCTTCATGTCTTTTAATAGCAGGAGCCGCGTCAGAAAGAAAGGTAATATGTGTCTTTCCGGTTATCGGATGCTGGATGATATGAGTATTTACCCGGAATATTTCTTGTAGTATTGTCTCCGTTAAAACTTCTTCTGGCTGACCTGCAACAGCCAGCTGTCCTTGATTCAACACATATATATGATCGCAATAGACCGAAGCGATATTTAGATCATGAAGAGCCGCTATGACCGTGATATTTAATTTCTTAACCAAGTCCATTAGCTGAAGTTGATGATGAATGTCCAAATGGTTCGTAGGTTCATCCAGTACCAAATATTTCGCTTGCTGGGCGAGAGCTCTCGCTACCATAACTCTTTGTTTTTCCCCGCCGGATAGCGTAGAAATCAGACGATCTCCATAGCTTTCCAGTCCTACTTTTTCAAGCGCCTCTTCTGCAATACGCATGTCTTCAACTGTGTCCGTTTCCATCATCTTCTTATGCGGAGCTCGTCCCATCAGCACGATTTCCATTACTGAAAACTCAAATGTATGCTGCGATTCCTGACTGACTACCGCCATTTTTTGAGCCGTTTTTTTTGCTGATATTTCGTACAGATTTTCACTATCCAATGTAATTTTTCCGCAATCCGGCTTGTTGATCCGGTAAATGCTTTTTAACAGCGTGGATTTTCCGCTTCCGTTCGGACCAATCAGTCCAACAAATTGCCCAGGCTTCACCCGCAAATGAATGTCGGAGATAATCTTCTTTTCCTGTATGCTGGCTGATATGCCTTCAACTGTTATACCCATCGTCAACGACCTCCGAATGAATAGGAACTTCTTCGTAATAACCAAATGAAAAATGGTCCACCGCACAATGCTGTCACCACTCCTATTGGCAGTTCTTCAGGAGCCACTACGAGCCTGGCTACAATATCTGCCCAGATCATAAAGACAGCACCGAATAACGCACTAATCGGCAGCACTCTTTTATGATCTGAACCTACGAGTAGGCGGATCATATGCGGGATCATCAATCCAACAAAGCCGATAGCTCCACTCACTGCAACAAGAACCCCAGTTAGAAGAGAAGTGACGACGATTAATAACTTTCGGAATGCGTCGACGTTAATGCCTAACGTTGCGGCTGTATCTTCTCCCATCAATATGAGGTTTAAAGAACGAGATTGGTACAGCAAAAATGCGAAAACCAACACTACGGCTGTTGCCGGTATAGGCAGAACTGTCCAATTTGCTCCCGCTAAGCTTCCCATCATCCAATACATTGCACTTCGAATACCTTCTTCTTCAGGCGCAGAAAGAACAATGACATTTGTGACAGCGCCTAGGATCATAGATATTGCAATCCCTGCAAGCAACAGGCGTATTGTCGAAATCTGACCACCTACCCGTGCGAATGTATAAACAAAAACAACGGATAAAAATGCTCCTAGAAAAGCAGCAATCGATAGGGCGTATTGACCAAAAAATTGCAACGCTCCAAACAAAATGACGAGTGTCGCACCAACGGAAGCTCCGGATGATACCCCAAGGATGTACGGATCTGCTAAGGAGTTTCTGACAAGCGCCTGAATTCCTACTCCTGCGATAGCCAAACCAGCACCTACTATTCCTCCCAATAAAGCACGAGGAAATCGCAATTCCCATATGATGTTTTGTTGGGCAGTCGACCAGTATGCTGTAACTCCATCCCCTATATAAGGTATATTGGACAACACGATTTTCCAAACCGTTACCATATCAATTGTCACAGGGCCAAGCATAACAGACAGCGTCAATGACAAGAAAAGACCGAGAGGCAAGATGAACAACAAAATTTTAAAACGTCTTTGATGCTTGTTTTTTTCTTTTTCACTACTATCTATTTTTCTTACCGGTGGTGATTCTATTAATTCACCGTCCCCTTTTGTAGCAGCGAGATTCTTCACTCCCATTACCCCTTCCTACTAACAGGTGTATTGAAAAATTTCCGGTTAACTACTTAATGTTGATGCTCGTGCACATATCCATGCTCTTCCACGTATATACGGAAATTCTCTAAATCCTGCATTCCTGTCGAAGTACCGTCCAAAGCTTGATTCATCCGTTCCAGCAATACTGTCTGTAACTTCGGATGGTAGCCAAAATACTTGGCAATCTCAATTTCCGTTTGTGGATAATACTGCCTAAACTGTTCCGCGTTTCCTTTCATTCGTTCCATTAAGATCCCCGTGAATAAAAAGTACGGCAGCATAATTACTTTTTTTGCACCTAATTCTATACAACGCTCCATTCCTTCCTGCACTGTGGGCGTTGTAACCCCCATAAAAGCATTTTCAATGATTGGTACATTTACTTTCTTTTGTAACAATCCACTAATTTTATAAAAATCCTCTTTCGCATCCAAATCACTGCTACCTCGCCCAATAAAGAGGATAGCTGTATCCTCGTGCTTCTGACTAATATCAAAACCAACTTCAGTAAGTCGTGTCGTTAAGATTTCAATAACCTCATCATGAATACCGATCGTTTGACCATACGTGAACCGAATATCCGTAAACTGCTCTCTTGCATGTTCAATTTCAGCTGGAATATGCAATTTAGAGTGACCTGCATGCAATAATATGATCGGGATCACATGGACTTCACCTGCACCCTTTTCAATACACAGTTGAATTCCATCTTCGATATTCGGCGACGCAAATTCTAAAAAACATGTTTCTACAAGTAAGGATGAATCGATACGCTCTTTCATTTGTTCAACAAATTGGCGGACCTCTTCATTTCCTGCCTCCAACCTACTGCCATGCCCGACAAACAATACAGCTTTTTTCACCGTTCCTCTAGCTTTTCTGTATTTATTTATCCCTTTAAAACGAGATTCACCACGTTTTCGTTCGCCGTGCTCCATTGAATAAATGATCGACTCTTCCTTCACAGTTTCATGAACAATTGCCCGTGCCGTTTCTTCTTTTTGCACGGAATACCATGTTCCTTTTGGATAATCGATGACAACACATTTATCCTTGCAGCGTCCATTACAGCGGGTGCGCGATGTGTGGATATGTTCATCTAAACGATTGGTTCGGATCTCATCACGGATTTGTTGCGTGACCTCTTCAGCCCCGGCGCCCATACATGTATCGCCATTGCAAATGAGTACATGACGTTGCATCTGCGTTAAATTCCATGTTGTCATAAAATATGACCTCCCACTCTCTTAAGATTTTAATAAGCGTCTGGATAGAAACCTTTTGCCAAAATTTCAACTGCTTCTGCTACACGAACACCTTCGGAAGCTGCTGATAATGGCAACGTAACAAATTTCTCATTTTGTACGGCAGGTGTTTGACTTAGTGCTGGATCTGATTTAAGGAAATTAATTTTCTGTTCTACTGTAGTTGAACCATAATCAATTACAACGATCACTTCCGGCTGACGTTCTACCGCATCTTCCTTTGAAACCGTAGCCCAGTTTCCTTCAACATCACCAAAGACGTTATTTCCACCAGCCATTGCTACAAGTGTATTCATGAAGTTCTGCGTTGCTGTAGTCAAATCTGTTTCTCCGCTGTCAAATACCAAAACTTCCAAAGGATCTTTCACTTCTGGCAATTTAGCTGTAATCTCTTCAATGTCTTGATTCATTTGAGTAATTAGTTCTTCACCGCGATCTTCTATACGGAAAACCTTTGCGATATTACGAATGTCTGTATAGATATCTTCCAATGTTGGTGCCACTTTAGTAGAGGACATCTGTAAATAGCTATCAATACCTAACTCTTTTAATTCTTCACGCGTAGCAATACCTTTTTCATTGAATGCACTTGACCAACCACCATATAGAAAGTCTGCTTCTGCTTCGATCACTTGCTCTTTTGATGGATATTGTTCAGCTAATACCGGTACTTTCTCATATGCTTCCTGTAACGGTTCGTAAATTTTATCATCTAAGTAAGCGGTACCGACCATGGATTCTTCCAGACCAAGCGCTAGCATAATTTCTGTTACATGTTGGTTTAATGAAATCGCACTTTTTGGAGCTTCATCGTATTCGATGACAAAATCATCATTGTCGATTACAACCTTATCCGTCTGCTCTGTTTCTCCACTTTTTGCATCGTCTTTCTTTCCTTCTTTTCCTGTATCACTGCTTGAGCATGCTGCCAATAAAAGCAACGCTGTTAAAAACATTAGTACACCGATTAATTTCTTTTTCATTTGTCTTCACTTCTCCCAACGTTTTCTGCGTAAAAAAACAAATGCAAATTTTGTGTAAACGGGTTCTTTGAAATACCAGCTTGTACATGGAATACTTGTTTTATGGTTTCTTCTGTCAGTACCTGTTCGGGAGTTCCCTTCATATGGAGGTTCCCTTCATCCATTAAAAGCAATTCATCACAATAGCTAGCCGCTAAATTCAAGTCATGCAATGCTGCTATAATTGTAATGGGTAGCTCTTTCACCAAATCCATTAATTGAAGTTGGTGTTCAATATCAAGATGATTGGTGGGCTCATCTAGAATTAAGATGTTTGCCTGTTGCGCGAGTGCACGCGCGAGCATTACCCGTTTCTTCTCACCGCCGGATAACTGACCGAGCGTTCGGTCTTTTAAGTACAGCACGTCGGCAAGCTTCATGCTTTCTTCAACAATAGCAAAATCTTCTTTGCTGTCCTGTGCAAGCCATTGTTTATACGGCGTTCGCCCCATCATGACTAAATCCTTTACGGTAAAATCAAAGAGTACAGGGGTTTCTTGGCTCACAACCGCCATTTCTTGAGCGATCTTTTTTCGAGTCATCTGCTCCATGTCATTTTCATATAACATCACCTGTCCGCTTGATTGTTTCAAATAGCGGTAGATAATTTTTAACATCGTCGATTTCCCGCTGCCATTCGGACCAATAATCCCAATAAATTTGCCTTGATCCATTGAAAATGAAATGTCATGCAAAATCTGTTTTTCCGGCACAGAGAATGAAATATTTTTCACTTGCAACATCTTTATTCACCATCCCCAAAAGAGTATCGACGGCGTCTAAGCATCCAAATAAAGAAGGGTCCTCCACAAACAGCAGTAATGATTCCAATCGGCATTTCTTCAGGTGCTATCGCCATCCGTGCAACCATATCCGCCCAGACTAAGAAGACGGCACCCATTAATGCACTGATCGGCAGGACGAATTTATAATTTGAACCTACTATCATTCGCACAAGATGAGGAATAATCAATCCGACAAAACCAATACTTCCACTGCTGGCAACTACAACACCTGTTAGCAACGAGACAACCAGGATAATAAAAATTCGAAAACGGTCTAAGTTGATACCAAGTGTCGTAGCTAGTTCTTCACCAAGAAGCAACGCATTCAGTTGGCGATAATTCAATAAAAGCAACAGGAAAACCAAAAGGAACGTAAAAAACGGTATTCCGATCGTTGACCATTTTGCGCCTGCTAAACTGCCAAGCATCCAATGCATAACAGCTTGAATACCGCCTTGTTGTTTTGATGTCATAAGCATGAAGTTTGTAATAGCGGAAAACACCATCGATATCGCAATCCCTGCTAAAAGCAGGCGTATAACAGACGTTCGGCCGTTGACACGAGCCAATAAAAATACGATCACAACAGCGAGGATAGCCCCTAAAAAGGCAGCAAAAGATAACGCATAAGTCCCTAAAAAACTAAATGCGCCAAGTAAAATAACCATTGTTGCACCAACTGATGCTCCAGAAGATACCCCCAAAATATAAGGATCTGCAATAGGGTTCCTAACTAATGCTTGAATCGCCGCGCCACTGATTGCCAGGGCCGCGCCAACAATTGCAGCAAGTATAATTCGAGGTAAGCGGATTTCCCAAATGATAATGTTCTGTGCTTTTGAAGCCGTAGCTTCCACTGGTAAACCAATTTTTGAAAAAAGCATTTCCCAAATAATGCTTGGTGTTATACCAACGGAGCCCACCATCACTGCAAAAGTCATGGAAACAAGCAATCCCGCCAGCAACGCTCCAATTAATAATGTAAATCGTAACCTAGTCATGTGAATTCGAAGGTTCCCAACTAATTATTGCTGCATAGAACGGATGACGGTACACATATTGACCTTCCTCTAGTGTAATAAAAGGTTCAAGTGAGGCTCTCACATGTATCAATTCAAATTGAGGCGATAAGATTTTTTTACTTTGCGCCTCATATAGTTGTTCTAACGTATCGTAACGATAGGTGCGTTCCAGCTTAGTCATTTCACAATCAGCATAAATGCCTAATTGATACAGGATGTTAAGAATGGCAATGTAATCACGACGCGGATATTTAATTTCATAGCCATACTGCTCATCTAAAATGACATAATGCGGCTGAATTGGACCTGTCGTTAAGCCGATGATGGCGCGTTTTTGTGCAAGTGCGTCCATCTTTTTCAATGCTGCTTTCATTTCATACATACGGTAAAAGCAGTTCACTCCAACAACGACATCATGCGGTTCAATTTGCGCTTCTTCCCATTTACTATAAACAAACTGAACAGATGCATCGCTTTCGTAGTATTGTTTTAAATATGCAAGTACGCTTTCAGAACCATCGACAAGCGTTAAACTTTTAACGTCTTCATCTAGTTGGAATGTATAGTTGCCCCAACCCGGTCCAATTTCAATGCAACTGGCGTCTTGTGGAATATGCGGCTTCATTTTTTCATAGATTTTCTTCGCGTAGTCATCTGTTTGCTTATATGTTTTTTTCTTCATGGACTGTGCCCAAAAAGCTTCTTCCAGTTCGTCATCCACCATACGCTCTGGCATCTTGCCATGCCAATCCAGCATGCCTTCTTTCCAGAACTTTTCGAAATCGATTTGTAAAGGGGACTTCCCCAACTCAAGCTTCGTTCCCGACCCATTCTTCATTGAACCTTCTCCTCAATGCTTCTGTAATCCTGTTGTTACGTTGATTCATCTAGTAATTCATAAACTTTTTCCATATTCAAATGCTTGCGCACATGATGATCCAACATTTCATACGCTTGCTCCCGTCGCTCGTAATCAGAAAGTATTTCACCAGAGACTTCTTCTAAGCCTTTTTCCACCCGTATTTGATTGAAATAGTTACGTGTGAACATGCGATTTTGAAAAACTCCGTGTAAATACGTACCCATCACTTGGTCTGTATAGACGCCATCTTGCCTTCCATTGTCCAGGCAAATGAAGCTTTGTATCGGTCGAGTTGGTGTACTGCGCCCCAAATGAAGCTCAAAGCCTGTCATCTCCTGACCCGCATAGTTCGTGCCCTTGACAACTGTTGTTTGTTTTTCATCAACTAACACAGTTTCAATTGGTAACAAGCCTAGCGTGACATACGTCTTGGTCTCATCCTTAATTGCTTGGTTGTCTAAAACCGTTTCGCCAAGCATTTGATAACCTCCGCAAATACCCATAATCTTTTTTCCTTTTCGGGAAAGCTGTATAATCGCTTGCGCCAAACCCGTTTCTTGCAACCATACATAATCACTAACTGTATTCTTCGTCCCAGGTAATATGATGACATCAGGATTTTTTAAATCTTTTAAAGTAGAAACAAAACGCACACCTACATCGGGCTCTTCAAATAATGGATCAAGGTCCGTAAAATTGGAGATTAGAGGAAGTCTAATGACCGCCACATCAATTTCAAACTCTTGATGTTGAGGTTTTTTTAAACGTAAACTTGAAAGAGCCATCGAGTCTTCCGCTTCTATTTGCACATCGAAATATGGAATGACACCAAGTACTTGAATCCCTGTATACTCCTCAAGCCAATCGATGCCGTTTTCGAGTAACTCTTTCATGCCGCGGAACTTATTAATAATGATCCCTTTAACACGTGCACGTTCTTCGTCATCCAATAACATTAAAGTACCGACAAGTGATGCAAATACTCCACCACGTTCTATGTCTGCTACTAAAATAACGGCTGCATCCGTTTCATGTGCCATGCGCATATTGGCGATGTCCCGGCTCTTTAAATTAATTTCGGCCGGGCTTCCAGCGCCTTCCAGTACAAGTACATCATATTCCGCCTCTAAGCGTCGCAACGACTTTCGTACCTCAGGCATCACTTGTTCAACAAACTTTTCGCGATACGACACCGCATCCATGTCGGCAAATGGTTTACCATGTAAAATTACTTCCGACACCATATTGCCTGTCGGTTTCAGTAAAATAGGATTCATGTCAGTCGTGGCATCAATCTTTGCAGCCTCTGCTTGGACACCCTGTGCCCGACCGATTTCTCCGCCGTCTTTCGTGATGTAGGAATTGAGTGCCATATTTTGTGATTTAAATGGTGCGATCCGATATCCGTCGTTCACTAGGATACGGCAGAGAGCAGTACATAAAACACTTTTTCCTACATCTGAAGCAGTCCCTTGAATCATGATGGCTTTCATTAAAATTCAAGACCTTTCATCGCTTGGACATCTTGCTCCGTATAATAATGCTTAGTTGCATCGATTGTTGATACTAAATCGGCTAATGCGAGGAGGGATGGATGTGCAGAGCGACCTGTAATGACTAAGTGCATAGTTTTCGGTCGGTTCTCTATTGCTTCTAGCACTTCTGCTAGAGGTAATACATCGTTCACTGGAAAACGTGTGATGGCTAATGCATTATTCAACTCATCCAGCACCAATACATCTGTCGTTTCGTCTTGGAGCTCTTTTTTTACGGTTTGCCAAGCTTTTGCAAGTGCTTCGCGATGCTCTTCCGGTGTTTTTGTCCATGTGAATCCGATGCCTAATTGCACGGTTTCAACACCAAGTTTCCGCAAAGCAATTTGTTCACCATATGTACGTTCGGGTGATTTAATAAATTGAAAATACTTCACCTTCATACCGCGACCAATTGCACGCAAAGTGACTCCAAGTGAAGCAGTAGTTTTTCCTTTGCCCTCACCTGTATATACTAACAACATTCCTTGTCGTGCCATTTTCAATTCCCCCTTATAGCCAAGTTGTTTTCTCAGCAAATGGTGTACGTTTTTTCGCAGTGATGATTTCTTCTGCCGGGTACCCTATGCAAAGCGTCCCTATTAATTGCTCTTTATCCGATGCACCGATAAACGTATGCAATGCGGTATCATGCACAAGACCAACGCCACGTGTGCGCCATACCATACCTAAACCTAGCTGTTCCGCCATTAACCACATCGACATGATAGCACCACTGACTGCAAAGGTATTATCTTTTGTCGCGCCTTCATCTCCATCCACAATGGCCGAAGTTACTACGATGATAAGCGGCGTTTTGGTGATCGCTTCCATTGAACTTTCCACTAAGTGTGGTTTTGTCGGAAAGCGTTTTTGTAAATAATCAAGTGCTACTTGTTCATAACGTTTTAAGCTGTCGCCTTGCAATACATAAAAATGCCATGGCTCCCGCAGTCGGTCATTTGGTGCATACGTAGCTGCTTCTAGTAATGTCTCGATTTTCTCTCGTTCTACTTCACGTGTTTTAAATTGGCGAATCGCACGGCGTTTCTTTAATGCTTCTAACATTGGTTACGCTCCTTTTCTTCAAACCAGGAAATTTCTTCACGAACATTCACTACATCCCCAACTAAAATCATCGATGGATTCGAAATCTGATGTGCTTGGATTTCTTGTGCAATCGTCGCGAGATTACCTGTGATTGTACGTTGGTTTTCAGTGGTTCCCCATTCAATAACCGCCACAGGGGTTGTTTCACTTTTACCGTTTTTAATTAAGCTTTTTGTAATATGATCAATGTTACCTACACTCATATAAAATGCCACCGTATCAATTTGAGCAAGTGCTGACCAATTTAAAAAGTCCTGCCCTTTTTCAGCACGGCCATGACCAGGAACAATCGCAAAGCTTGCCGCATAGTCACGATGGGTAACCGGTATCCCCGCATATGCTGGTGCAGCAATTCCTGCCGAAATGCCAGGGACGATTTCAAATGGTATATTAGCTTGTCGTAACACTGCAGCTTCCTCCGCACCTCGCCCAAAAACAAACGGATCGCCGCCTTTTAGACGAAGCACCTGCTTGCCTAAATTTGCCTGTTCTACTAACACCCGATGAATTTCATCTTGAATCATTCCATGCTTGCCTGGCTCTTTACCACAATAAATCAGCTCAGCATCCGCTTTCGCATGTTGTAATAATTCAATATTCACTAGACGGTCATACAAAATCACATCTGCTTGTTGAATGCACTCTAATCCTCTAATTGTCAATAGTTTCGGGTCACCAGGACCAGCCCCTACAATATATACAGATCCGCTCACTGTTGTTCTCCTATCCGTTGTTGTAGCCACTCTTCACACTTTTGGTTTTCACCTTGCTCCATCCACTGCAAAAGTTTTGGATCCAGAAGTTCAGCCAGAACTTGTTTTTTTGCGTCTACGCTAAACACTTGTAAGATCTGCTGACGAGCCTCTCTTAAAAAAGACACATACGCTGCGTAGTGGCCTCCGAATTGTTCTGCCAAATCCGTCTTTACTTTACGTGTTAGACCTGGACTGGCCCCAGACGTTGATACGGTCACGACAAATTCTCCACGCCGCACGACTGCCGGGTTGATGAAATCTACACGTCCTTTTGCATCCGCCCGGCTGAGTAATTGCCAATGCTGTGTCGCTTCTTCGACTGCATTGTTTACTTCTTCGTCATTTGTAACGGCAAAAACCAATGTCGCATCATCCAAATCAGCTGATTCAAATGCTTTTTCTTTCCATGTCACAAACCCTTCACTAACATACTGTTGAACCGTCTCTGTCACCGATGGGCTAACTACGGTTATCATTGCTTTTGTTGGAAGTAAGGCTTCTATTTTTTGACGTGCTACATGTCCGCCTCCAACAATGACAACCTTTTTATAATCCACATTCATTAACAGCGGAAAATAGTTCATTGCTCTCCCTCCAAACATGCTTTCAGCCAATTTTCCACAAGTTGTGGATTTGAAGCAAAATGAAAATGTGTAAAGCCTGCTACAAGATTTTTATGTAAATAGCCTTCTTGCTGAGCGCGAAAACGACCTTTACTAAAATAAGCAGGCGTAGTATGCTCTCCCTCGTATTTCGAGTAATGGAACTCATGCCCTTTCGCCTGCTCTTCTTCACCAATCAGGAAATTCCCTGAAACACCTGTAATTTCCCTATAACCAAGTGCCGCTCGCTTATCTTGCATACGTACACGTCCTGGAATCATTCCAAGCATGGGAAACGCATTTGCCTGGCGATCCACTATTTCTTCTGTTAAGTATATATATCCGCCACATTCGGCTAGAGTCGGCAGTCCACGATTGATTGCGTTTCTTATGGATTCTTTCGCTTGCTCGTTTGCTGACAGTTGCTCTGCAAACTCTTCCGGGAAGCCACCGCCGATATACAACCCTTGCGCTTCATTTGGAACTTCTTCATTTTGTAATGGTGAAAAGAAATGAAGCTTTGCACCATGCGCACGCAATAACTCTAAATTCTCTTCATAATAGAAGTTAAAAGCTGCATCTTTAGCTACTGCAATATGAACCTCTTCTTTTTCAGGTTGAATATCAAAAATCGATGAAGACACTTCTATTCGTTGTGCTTTGGTAATTTCCATCAGTTGATCAATGTCGACAGTTTCCTCAATAGCTGTTGCCAGGCTATCAAAATAGGAATCCAGATCTCCACGTTCAATAGCCGGTACTAAACCTAAATGACGGCTCGGCATAGCTGGAACCGCATCCTTCGGCAAATAGCCGATGACAGGAATTCCACACTCTTTTTCAATCGCTGTTTTGACAATATCAAAATGACTCTTGCTACCTAATTGATTCGCAATTACGCCAACAATATTGGAGCTTTCATCCAACAGTTGGAATCCTTTAACGATCGCTGCCACACTTCTTGCCATACTTGCCGCATTAACGATTAAAATGACAGGACTTTTTGTAATCTCACTTATATCGGCAGCCGATCCTTCATTTGATAATGGGGATTTGCCATCGTAAAAGCCCATCACGCCTTCGATGATCGCTACATCCGCGCCTTGACTCGCTCTTGCGACAATGGCACGAATAACTTCATGTTCCATCATGAAACTATCAATATTTCGAGAGGGGCGTTTGGTGACAGCTGTATGGTACGTCGGGTCAATATAATCGGGACCGCATTTAAAACCTTGTACAGTTAAACCGCGCTTCATCAATGCACGCATAATGCCAATCGTGAATGTCGTTTTTCCTACACCGCTTCCTGTACCGGCCAACACAAATCGATTCATTGTCCTCGCTCCTCAAAATTAACGCGCGCAATGGAGACCGTCACATTGCCACTTTTCTTTTTCTCCAATACCAATTCTTCTGTATTTGCATAGCGTAATGCTGCCGGCTCACTCACACCATACGAACCTGTATACTTAAATACCGTTTCTGATGGATTACGGAGCGGCATTTCATTGAGCTGTTCAGGCGTGTACGTAATAAAAGGCCAATTGTGTTTGGCAGTGAGTGCAAGCAAGCCTTCTTCATCTTTCTTTAAATCGATGGTCGCTACTGCTTTAACGCTTTTCTTACTCAAACGCAACTCAGCTAAGGTTTCGTCTATGACTTGCTCGATCTCTTCGAGTGCCGTCCCGCGATTACAGCCAATACCGAGTACGATGGATTTCGGGCGGTAGATCACTCCATTTTCAAGCAGTACTTCTTCGTCGGAATCGATCAAACGGTCTGTTATAAGTAAAGTTGCATGTGGCTTCGCTTGAATTACTTCTGCTGTCGATGAATAGATTTTCAAGTTCTCTGGCATAGAACGATCATGCATCCACCAATCTTTTTCTCCCGTTTCCTGTACAATTGCGACATGCTCTTCATTGACTACTGATGCACTGACAGGCAGCAATTTTTCTTCACTATCCCACATCCATCCAAACTGAGCGCCGAATAAATCGACAGGAATGGTCTTTTGCACATCGGAAGCCGTCGTCACAACAGGTGTTGCACCGATCGCTTTTGCAAATTCATACGTCAACGCATTGGCGCCACCAATATGTCCTGATAACACGCTTATTACATATTGACCAAGATCGTCGACAACCAATACAGCAGGGTCTGTCATTTTATCCACCATGATAGGAGCAATCATTCGTACGACCGCGCCAAGTGAAATTACACAAATAACTCCTTTATATTGCTGGAACAAAGCAGGCAATAATAAGCGTACCGTACCGTCAAATAGTTGAATTTGGCGTGCTTCTTCATCACCTCTTGCAAACTTCTTCATATAATAAAGATCTGCATATGGGAATTTTTCCGTATAGCTTCTTGCATTGGCAACCCCGTGTTTCGTAATGGCGACGAGAGCATACGGTTTACGTTTGTCAACTTCAGGAATTTCGCCTTCACGTAAATTAATCATCCGCCTTCACGCCTTTTCGGAAACCATGGGTAAATGTTTTGTCATACAGCTTGGAGCGATAGTCTTTTTCATGGATATTCGGATCCAATGCCCAGCCTGCCAAAATCATCGCATGCTTACGAATACCATTGACACGCATCGCTTCATCTAATTCAATCAATGTTGTCTGAACAATTTTTTCATCCGGCCATGTAGCACGCTGCACGACCGCTACTGGCGTATCATCTGCCCAGCCTGCCGCTTGCAATTCTTTTACTATTTTCTTTGTTAAAGTGGCACTTAAAAACATAGCGATTGTGCAATGATGACTTGCGAGCTCCTTCAATTTTTCGCGTTCAGGTACAGGCGTCCGCCCTTCCGCTCTAGTTAAAATAAGTGTTTGTGTTAAATCAGGAACCGTGAGCTCTGCACCGACTGCCGCAGCAGCTGCAAAAACGGAACTGACACCCGGCACGACTTCATAACCGATATCATGTTGCTTCAGTAACGCCACTTGTTCCATTGTTGCGCCATACATCGCCGGATCTCCTGTATGTAAACGTACAACCGTTTTACCTGCATTGACACGTTCAACAATGCAATCTACCATTTCCTGCAAATGCATCCCTGCCGTACGGATAACTTCTGCTGATTCCTTCGCTTCCTCCACTAACGTTTCGCTTACGAGTGAATCGGTGTACATGACGACATCCGCTTGTTGTAATAACTTCAAACCTTTTACTGTAATTAGATCGGGATCCCCTGGACCTGCACCGATAATCCAAATCTTTTTCATTTGCGCACCACCATACATGATAAGTAATTCAAATCCGCGCCTCGAAGTTCATCCGTATTCCAAATCACTTCTTCGTCAGAAGTAACTTTTGTGACGACATGCGTTTTCTCCAATAAGTTCAGTTCTTCCAATAAATCCAACATTTCATCTATCACTTTGGCTACTTTAATAAAGACGATGGCATCGTGACTTTCAATGACTTGACGCATCTGTTCCATATCGTCTGTCGCTGGAATCATAGCGACATGGTCATCCCCTTCAGCTAGCGGAATCCCTAAACGATTGGCAGAACCATTAAATGATGAAATACCGGCCACCGTTTCAATTGGTACTTCTGGATGCTTCGTTTTCATTAAGCCTAAAAGATGAATGAATGTACTGAACAGCATCGGATCGCCTTCGGTCACAAACGCCACATCTTTCCCTTGGACTAAATAGCCATAAATCTCTTCTGCCGCTTTTTCCCAAGCTTCACGCAAGATTGCTTCGTCTTTGGTCATAGGGAATACCAAACCGAGCATTTCTTTTTCAGCTGGGTTGATATACACATCCACAATACGATGGGCATACGATTTACTACCTCTTAATTTTTTCGGATACGCAATGACCGGGCATTCTTGTAATTTACGAAATGCCTTTACAGTAATTAATTCAGGATCCCCCGGGCCAACGCCTAGTCCATATAATTTTCCTATTGTCATTATTCTTGTCCTTTCTGTGCTGTCACTATGTAGATAGGGTTTAACGGTTCAAAACGCGTTAAATGTAAAATTGGTTTACTCTTTGAAAGTTGTGCCTGCAATATGGATACTTCACAGCCCAACGCTTTTAAAAGGTTCATTGCTTCAGCTAAATTTTCTATCGTAGCGATATTCATGACAAGTCGGCCATTTGGCTGTAAGCGTGAAATACAGGTTTGCAGTAAATGCTCCATATTCCCACCGTTACCGCCAATAAAAATAGCATGGGGGTCCGGGAACTCTTCAAGACGATCAGGAGCTTTTCCTAACACGGCAACAAAGTCTGTCCGATGTTTCAATTGATTTTCCAAGCAATTTTCAAGGTCTCCCTCATTTTTTTCAATGGCATATACTGCCCCTTCACGCGCTATCTTGGAAGCTTCAATCGCAACCGATCCCGTGCAAGTTCCAATGTCCCAGACTGTACTGCTCTCTTTCAGTCTCAGTTCCTGCAGGCAAAGCGTGCGGATTTCCCGTTTGGTAATCAAGCCTTTATCCGGTTTCCGCTGCAAAAATGCATCATCAGGAATGCCAATCGAGGCACGCTCTACTGCATGGTGCTGCTTTAATATGACAACATTTAAAGAAGAGAAAGAAGTCTGCTCCATTTCGTCCAATGAAAGGAAGCGGCAACGTTCATTTTCACCTTCCAAGTTCTCAGCAACAAAGGCATCATATTCCGTCATGTTGAAACGCTTTAAATACGTTGCAATCGCTTGAGGTGAATTCGTTTCATCTGTTAACACAGCTATTTTTTTACGCCCGTCTATTTTCTGCGCAAAGCCTTTTATAGAACGACCGTGTAAGCTGACAATGTATGCATCTTGCCAACTCTCCTGCATTCTTGAAAAAGCCTGCTGGACCGAGCTGGTATATGGATAGATCTCAAGTGGTAGCTTTTTCGCAAGCACGCCTCCCAGTCCATAAAACAACGGATCGCCAGACACTAAAATTACGACATTGCGTGTTTCCTCTTGTAATTCCGCTGTTAATGCAGACAAACCACCCTTGATTACTTTCTTCTCTTTTTCGAATGAAGGGAAGAATTGAAGATGGCGTTCTCCACCTACAAGAACATCACATTCATTGATCCACTCTATATATTGAGGAAGCAATCCTGCCGCGCCATTATCCCCTATACCAATCATTTTCATCCAATTTGTCAATATTCTCAGCCTTTCCTAAACAGTCTCCGTTCATGGCATATAACGACGTCGACACTTCAATTTCGGCATTCATATGATTTAGTGCATAGTAACAACAGTTTTTACTAAGCGCTTCAAAGAATGCATCGTTTCCTTGAAGTATCTCACCGACTTGTGAAGCTGTATTCGCTTCTAAAATTTCTTTTTGTACAGCTTCATCAACACCTACTCGATTTGCCATTTCCGCTAAAAACTCGAAGCTTATAGGTGCACTTTTTGAGTGAACCATCATTACGCCACGTGCCAGTTTTGAAAACTTCCCCATCATCCCGACCATAGAAACTTTAGGAATCTGCTTGCGTGCGATGTGTTTAAGCGTAAAACCGATAAAATCGCCCATCTCTATAAACGCCTCTTCTGGTAGGTCTGGATATTGCTTCAAAGCAAACTTTTCACTGCGCCCACCGGTTGTGATCACTAAGTGATCACAACCGGCTTCTTTGGCTACACTGATCGCTTGCTCAATACTTGCCATGTAAGCAGAGCTTGAAAATGGCACCACTGTTCCACGGGTTCCTAAAATCGAAATTCCCCCGATGATGCCCAGTCGTCCATTTAACGTTTTTTTAGCGATTTCTTCCCCATCCGGAACGGAAATCACTACGTCGATGCCTTGTTTTAATTGATACTCTTCATACCCTTCTTGCGCCACACCCATTATCATTTTATACGGCACCGGGTTAATGGCTGCTCGACCAACCGGGACGGGAAGCCCCGCTTTTGTTACTCGACCTACCCCAACCCCGCCATCCAAATGAATGCCTTCTTTTTTTGAATAGTAAACGGTGCTCTGGATACGCGCTTTGTGTGTGGCATCCGGGTCATCCCCAGCATCTTTGATCGTCTCACACATTACTCCGTCCTCTAATACTTCAAATGACGATACTTTGAATGTGGCGTATCGGCCAACCGGTAGATAAATGGTGACTTCTTCCGGCACTTTTCCCGTCACCAAACCTTGCAATGCCGCTTTTGTCATCGCCGTTGCACAAGAACCTGTTGTATAGCCATGACGCATTTGGGATGGATCTTTTTTAGTTCGTTTGCTTTGCGCGCTCATCTGCCATGATCGAAATGGCATTCAGTGCGGCTACCGTCACTGTACTGCCACCCTTTCTCCCCTTGTTTGTAATAAATGGAATCCCTTCGAGTACTGCTAACTCGTCCTTTGATTCTGCTGCCGAAACAAAGCCTACTGGCATTCCAATAATCAAGTCTGGTTTAGCGACGCCATCCTTAATTAAACGAATCAACTCTAGCAACGCTGTTGGCGCATTACCGATAGCATAAATTCCACCTTCATGCAGACGTGTTGCTTTTTGCATTGAAATGATCGCGCGTGTTGTTCCTTCGGCTTTCGCTTCCTTCGCGACATCCTCGTCCGCAATATAACAATGCAAGTCACTGTTATGTTTCTGGAAACGTTTGCGACCTGAACCACTCTCAATCATCTGCACGTCCACCACTACATGACGGCCTGCTAAAATTGATTCAATACCTGCTTCAAGAGCATCCGGTGTAAAAATCATGCTGCGTCCTAATTCAAAATCTGCTGAAGCGTGGATTACTCGGCGAACAACCATCCATTGTTCATCTGTAAACGGGTGATCTCCCATTTCTTCTTTGATAATCGCGAAACTATGGTCGTAAATTTTATCTGGATCTACAGTCAGTGGCGTGAATTTTGTATTAAAGTTCATGTTTGGATTTTTCATCAATAAAACCTCCTAATAGTTGAGTAACTTTTTCGAAAGACGTACAGAAATTTTCATATTGAACCTTTGGTCGTTTAATCAGAATGACAGGGATCTCCAAGTCCAGAGCCGCCGTTATTTTTTCATCGACAGAACCTACTTTACCGCTTTCTTTTGTGATCATTAACGTCACGTCATACTGCTCGCATAAAGCCTTATTGAGTGATTCGGAAAAAGGTCCTTGAATCGCGATGATATCTTTTTGTTTAATTCCTAACTTATCGCATTTCTCCATATTCCCTACATTCGGCAGCATTCTGCAAAGCATCCGAATTTCGTCACGCAATAAATACTTCGCAAATACTTCCAATGTCTTACTGCCTGTCGTTAACATAACTGTCCCTTTATGCGTTTGAGCAAGTTTAGCAGCGTCTTCATAACTCTCAACCTCGGTAATCAGAGGAGAAACAAACTCCTCTTTTGGCCGCTCATAGCGAATATATGGAATCCCGCATACTCTTGCTGCCTCCATTGCGGTTTTCGATGCTTCTTCTGCGTAAGGATGGCTGGCATCGACGACACAAGTCATCTCATGCTTCTGGATTAGCGCGATCATGTCCTCCACTGTTAGTCTTCCTACCAGATAGGAAAGATCATTTGCTTTTAAACTTTCAGCTGCAGATTCGGTAACGACCGTGGCGATTAAAGGATAGCCAAGACCCTGTAAATGAATGGCTAGAGCTCTAGCATCGCTAGTGCCTGCTAAAAATAAAATCATAGTTTCCTCCTAGTCCCCGCAAGGTGCTGGCTCTACTTCAATCTTGCAGCTCATATCGTAATAGTCATAATTCAAAACTTTTTTAACACGTTTGAAATACTTGAAGAAACGTTCGTTAGGATGCGCATTTTGTTCGTATTCTTCTATAATTTTTGTTACTAGCGGAATTAAATCTTCCGGTTCAATTCCCTCTGCAACCGGCTGAGCCGCATGAGCAGTACGACCAACCGGCTTCGCTCCAATAAATAAATCGAATTTTTTCTTCCGATAAACGATGCCGATATCATCGAACACCGGGCGATAACACGCCATCCCGCATCCATTGAATCCGACATGCAACTGCTTCGGAAGCTTCATCCCTTCAAACTTCGCTGCGATTTCTTCCGCGTATGGGATAGAATCCGCCTTTTCCCCATAGCAAAAATCACAAGCTTTGACTTTTAAGACTTCCCCTGCCGGCATAACAGTCAAGTTAATGTGTTCTAGCTTTTCAACAATCGCTTCAGGGTCATCTGTCGTAACCTTTACTACGAAATGATGGTTTGGAGTATATTCCAAGGTACCTTTCTCACCAACGACTTCAGCCAATACACGCATTTGTTCTGCTGTAATCAGTTTGTTGGCAACGCCTGGTGAAACGGAAAACTCAAAGATATCTTCAATCGGCTGTCTCACCAAAAAAGGGTTTTCCACTTCCTCTTTCGTCACCATAGATAGTGCTTTTAAAGCCATATCCAATGACTGAACCTTTTGTTCCGGTGCTGGTTCTGACCGTTCCACTTCTGCCTGTTTTGGCATTGGTGTGTGCTCTGGTTTCTTACTTATAATTTCTTCATGACCGGACTGCGCCTCCCCAGTTTCTTGATCAAGCGCCCATGGTTCCGCTTCCTTTTTCAAACGCTGGTGCGGTTTTAAACTTTGTTTACCTTCCCCTAATGTATACTTACGTTGATATCCTCTCGGAGTAATAATTTTATTATCATAAAAGAAAGTCGAAGAGTTACCGATAATAACAGTAGTCAACATCCCGATATCATGCTCTAGCATTTCCGCTAATGTTGTCAGGACAATATGTTGATTTTCACGATAAGCACTTTTCACTAGCCCTACAGGTGTATCAGGGGAACGATATTTCAGTAAAATCCTTTGTGCCTCTACAATTTGACGCGTCCGACGTCCACTTTTCGGATTGTATAAAGCTACTACAAAATCCGCCATCCCCGCTGCTTCAATACGTTTTTCGATAACAGTCCAAGGTGTTAAATGGTCACTTAAACTGATCGTACAAGCATCATGCATGACAGGTGCGCCCAGTAAGCTCGCACATGAATTGATCGCCGAAATACCTGGCACAATTTCCACTTCAATTCCTTCTGCTTCAGTCCAACCTTTTTCAATCAGCACTTCATAAACTAATCCAGCCATACCGTATGCACCTGAATCACCGCTCGAGATCACTGAAACAATACCGCCAGCCTCCGCTTTCTTAACAGCATCTTGTGCACGTGACACTTCTTCAGTCATGCCTGTACTAACAATGGACTTCGCTGTTACTAAATGCTTAATCAACTCTACGTACGTTTTATAACCAATAATATAATTACTTTCTTGCAGCGCCTCTAATGCTCGTCCTGTTATATGTTCAGTAGCTCCGGGACCGAATCCAACGACGAAAATTTTTCCCTTTTTCATGGTTTCCCTCCAAATAAAAAATGCCTACACTCCTTTTCAAAGGAATGTAGGCATGTGAAAGTATAATAGAAATCATACTGAAACATAAAACAATTAATTTTATTGTCCCGCCTATACTTCTCCCTCCGAAAAGTATGTGTCGTTTAAATAAGCAGGTTTCCTGACTCAAGCTTCATTTTACTCTTACACCTTCCCGATTTCTCAGTGGTATTGTAATTTCATCAGCTTTACAGTAGCGGGGGCTGTACTAGACTTTCACTAGTTTCCCTTTTACCTCACTATGTGAGCACTTATTTAAATTAGTTTATTTAATTTTCATAAATATAACATACAATCTCTAAATCTACAAACTTCCTTTAGATTTATTTATGAATCCATAAACTAGATTCTGGAAACGCTTTGGATAATTGTAATTTCTATTCCTATACAAAACTTATCATGAGCGCAATCATGAGCAAGGTGGATACGTACAGGATAACTTTGTTATATTTTAGAATCATCTCATCAAAGTCAAGCATATTTATACATTTCGTAAACTATTCACACTCTTTAATTACAAGGTTGTGAACTTTTTGGATAGGCATTAAGTTGTAGTGTAAACTGTTCATTGGAGGTGGTTATTATGAAGAAAAATAAAGCAATCCTAATACCAGAGAACCCCATTTCACAGTTTTTATTCAACGATTCTCGCTCCGGACTTATTTGGTTAGTCATTCGGGTTTATGTCGGATTTGCTTGGTTGAAGGCTGGCTGGGGAAAAGCAATGAGCGATGCATGGACCGGTGAAAATGCAGGTGTCGCCATCCATGGATTTGTAAGCGGCGCTCTTAAAAAATCGACTGAAGGCGGAGATGTGACCAACTGGTATGCATCATTTCTGGAAAATGTCGTCTTGCCGAACGCCAAGGTATTCGGTTTCATAGTTGCCTATGGGGAGATGCTTGTTGGTCTCGGTTTGATCTTCGGATTGTTGACAGGAATTGCTGCTTTCTTCGGTGCATTCATGAATGTCAGTTTTCTGTTTGCAGGTACTCTTAGCACGAACCCCCTATTGTTCATTCTCGCAACTTGGCTCGTACTCGCATGGAAAGTAGCAGGCTGGTATGGCCTCGACCGCTGGGCATTGCCGATGCTTGGTACGCCTTGGGTGAAAAATGACAAGTTATGAAGGTAGACGTCGAAAATGAAAAAATCTCTTCCTGAAAACTCGGGAAGAGATCGTAAAAATTGAAGTGAACCCAATATTAACGTTTTGAGAAATATACTTATATAATTTAAGTATATCTAATCCATCGAAAACCATTCATATCAACAATCTACTTAATAACAAGTGGATAAAACTGTATGAAGAAGTATAGAAAATGATAATGCTTGAACCAATTTGAACCAAAATGATAGAGGCTAGTTGAATACATTTCCCCTAAAACTTTTGTCTGTCATTTAAATTCTAAAGGGTCTATCATTTTCAGAGAGTGTAACTACAACATTTGAACTTTGTATTAACTCATTATCTCGAATCTTTTCTTTTAGAACTGCTACAATGTATTGGCATTCTATAGAGTTTACGATATTGAGAATCGCATTTAGAGCTACCTGATCAATGGTTTCTATTACATCATGCACTATAAAATTCGGGACTCTTTTTCCCAAATCCTTAGCTAATTGTTGATAGGCTAAATCGAATGCAGCAATAATGGATTTCCTTGTACCTGTACTTAACCCTCTTTTCACATGATCGATACCAAAGGGAAAGCCTTCTTCTGTTTGATAGAGCATAAAAGGTTCTCCGTTAGTTTTTTCACTATATTGTGAAAAATATTTATTAAAAGTAGTTAGTGCATCTTCTTTTACATCAGCACCATCTTCAGTTTTTTCTAACTCTTCAACGAGTTCCGCTATACGATTATCTAAGTGTGTATAAGTTAATCTAATGCTCTTGTTACTTCCCAGTTCTTCGTTATATTCTGCTAGTTTATTCTGCAACGAAGTGTACTGGTCAATTTTATTTTCTTCTATTAACATGATTACATTCTTATGATTTTCAAAGAGTAGATTCTTACTATTTTCAAGAAAAACAGTTTTTTCATCTATCTTTTTCAATTGAGAATTAAAATATTTTATTTTGTTATGCACAAGCTCATCATTAAATTTTACTAAGTCTTCAAATTCTTTATGTAAAGTGCCCATTGCTTTTTGAGTTTCACTATAAAGATTCCTTAAAACTTCTTCGTCAATGCCATTATTTATTTCCTTTTTAGCATCAGTAAGAATCTCTGTGATTCTCTTTCTTTTAAATAAAAGTTCATCGATTCGATCATTATAATTCGCATACTCGATTTTTATTTCAGATATCTTTTCTTCATTCTCTTTGAATTTCCTCGAATTCACTAATATGCTCATTTGATTATTTAATTCATCAATAGTCGCTTCCAATAGAATTACTTTTTGACTAACACTATCTATGGATTTAAAACTATTTATAGACATGAAGTTCTTTATTTCTTTTTTCTTTTCCGTAATTTCTTTTCTCAAATCCAAAATATAGTTGCTCACTTCTTGGTCTTGCAACTCAAAAAGATACGAATAAATATTCTCATAAGTTGCATCATTAGTTCTATCCAAGAATTTGAGGAACTTATTATTATCTGCTCGCTGATCTATTCTTACAAACATATTAATTAACTGCCTAAATGTAGGAGAATTAGCTGAATTAGAAAATAAAATAAGATTAAGTTGTTGCCAGTATTCATTCTGATTCTTTTCTACACCATTAATATATCTTTTACCTCGAGGATAAAGATCTACTGAAAGAATATATTCAGTTGAATCTTCCTTATCCAAAGAATCAACAATAATTAGTTCAACATTAACTCGGTTATTAATAATATAGTTTTTTAATTTCTCATTTGTCTGCTTTGTTTCGTCATCATAATAAACGTATTTCCTATGTTTTGCTCCGAAACATATATCTATCAATTTTAAAATAGTGGTCTTGCCAACACTATTACCTTTTTCCTGATCTTTTCCCGCATCAACAATAAAATTCATTCCTTTAACAAAAGGGATTTCTCTGATGATTTTTTCAGCAGGCATTTTTTCTTTAATAGTCAAACGCTTTATAAACACTTTAGAAATCCCTCCCTACTAACTTGAATTTTATCTATAAGGAAAAGAAAATTTAATGATAACAAATAGATGGAGTATTCAAGCGAGTCGTTATATTGCACCTTTAAGGTTTCGTATAACCCCTCAACGCTGTAGTTGTTAGATGAAATGACCTCCATTATACACGCAGCGGTATAGTAGACAGTATCTTTAGGATTTGAATCTCTGTCGATAATCATCTTACCCTTCACCCGTAGGTACCGGCTTTAATAGTTTACACTTGGTAAACGCATAGAACATTATCAGATAAATAGCTTCATCGACTTCTTCATCTAATAAGTCACTTTCACTGATTAACGCACTATAACAAACCTCTTCTTTGAGTCGACGAAACACTTGTTCAATTACATAGTCACCATCAAGACTTTCTTGTTTTCTTACCTTTTCAACTTCTAGATAGACCGTACGAATTTTTTTCACCATTATTGCCTTTTTCAAATAACTATGTAAAACCTTTGAAACTTCATCGTAACCGTCCGAATAATTATCAAAAACTTCTATATAAAGGTCAACCTCATTATGCACAAATTTCTCCATCCAATCAGAATTTGTTTGGATCGAATATTCATCGTCATATTCGATGTTAAGCTCTGCAATCGTTTTACACACATCAAAGATAGCACTCCGTTTTAATATTCTAGGGGTCCGGCTGCCAAAATTAAAGGTTGTAAGCGTATTATTTTTACCAACAATTGAAGTTCCATTATCTCCGCTTCTAGCACTACTACTTAAGGCCATTATTTTCCTCCACGAATATTATTTCCATCTCCTATTATACTGTTTCCATTTTTACCCGATACTGCCTTTTTACTAGACAATATATCTTTTTTCGATGAATCCAATGTAATATTTAATTCTTGTTTCAAATGTTGTTCAATTTCTCTATTTTTAGCAGATACTCTTTTTGTAAAAATAATCGAAGTAATAGATAGGATTGAAGCGATAATTCCTAATATAAGATTTGCAGTTAACATTATTACACCTCAAATACTCTAAATTTTCTTCTATCATATCATAAAGTCAATAAATGAGTTTGGTATTAATAACCCAAAACAAGTATATCTAACACCTATAAAATATTATGAAAATTATCAAGTTGAGCGGCTCGCTATAGGCAACGACTCTGCAATTAAGGATAATAAATAAATTAATGATATTACTTACTATAGAACTGAAATCATAGAATTCGTTTAATAACTAAATACAGCTATAAGAATGGACCATCTCTTCCGTGACTTCCTACGATTAACGTAAGACTTACCATTCATTGCTAATGAGTTTACAAATGGGCTAACGTTAAGGATTTTGAAAGATAAAAATACCTAACCCCTCCGTATCTTGAACGGGGAACTAGGCATATGATCTTAAACTTAAACAATCGCTCCCAATAGTTGAATAAGGAAAAACAATACAAGCGCATTATTTAAATATGGAATAGAAAAACTCTGCGTTTTCTGATGAAACAAAACTTATCTCTGTATTTTCCTTATACGATAGTAAGGTTATATCTATTGGCAGATTAATAATACGCATTAATCTCTCCTCTAAGGTCTTCCTCAAATTTATCACTGAATCAAAATTACTAATTGAAGAATCATCATATAATATTAATATATCAATATCATTTGGTCTACAATTATCTTTAAGGATTGATCCAAATAAATAGAATTGAACATTAGCCGCTTCTGCCCCCGAAGAAAATAGGCTCTCCTTCATTATCTTCCTTAATGTAATTCCAAAACTCATCAAAGTTTATCGCTCCTAAAAATTCAGCTAATACAAATATTCCTATTTGTTCTTTTTTAGCTTCATTTTTAACTGATGGTGTATAACCGTTCCAGCTAGAAATGGTAAGCATAGCATTCATTTCAGGGTAGTTATTCTTTTGTTCAATAAAATCAGCCATTCCAATAGTATAAAGATCTGTAATAAGTAATTTAATATTCCGAAGGCCTGGGCGACGCTTAATCAAATAATAATAATCACTAATCTTCTTGTACTCTTCTACCTTTGAGTGACTTCTTAGTCTATCTTCTAAAAAAACAACACTATCTTGCCTAGGATTCATGACTCGAGCCCCTCTTCTATCATTTTTTTAAACGTTAAAGGGAAAACTGGTACTACTTCTCTATCTAATCTTCCTAGCGCATTCATTTCAAATGCTTCGGCATGCTCCTTAAATCCATAAAATATCTCTTGTTGTTTATATATCAATAGATTAATATTGCTTTCAATAACGTTAATAATTTTTTTGTTATTTGGAATTAACTTAGTGAGTTTCTTTACTGTCCATATATCTGCTACTTCTGACAATGGATTACGATTTGCAACTAGAGATTCTGGACCATATTGTTTATGTATTTGTGAGTTCTCTAATAAAATTGGAGCTACTTTTTCAAATAGTTCTTTTGTAGATTCCAACTTAATTTCAGTTAAGGCAATTCTAATTTTTTCTTCATGCTCTTCTTTCCAACTTATTATCTGTTGGACACTAAAGTTTTCGGGTGCTTTATCAATCATTGTATGATGCGTAGGACATAGTAAAATTAAGTTGCTATATTTATCTCTTTTATCTGCTGCTAAAAACACCTCGTTACCTCGAGGTCCTTTTTCACTTCTTGCAATTACATGAGCCATTTCACCAAGTGTAATAGAACCCGTATCATATGTCCGGGTGAGGTCTTCATTACAATAAGAGCACCTTCCGGCTGCTTTTCCCCATAACAATTTCAACTCTTTTTCCTGTATGGCCAATTTACTCCCCCTATCAAACATATATTCTATCCTTCTATTAAAAAACCTTTAATACTTACTACACAAAATGGACAGCTTACGGAATTGAGACTTTATTACGAATTAACCGATTTTGTACAATAAGTATAGCACTTCCATATCTGAAAAGTAAATTCATTGTAAATAATTATCCAGAAGGTATGAAATGGTGAAGGCAATGTCACTCACTCGTACAATCTATGTCACGTGTGATACATTTCATTAGGTGTATTAAGAAACCTTATTACGTTTAGTTTTCACCAATAGAACAACCCCCACATAATAAAAAAACTGAACTGTGAATTAAGAGCCGTACGCTCCCTTACTTACACAGTTCAGTTTAAAGCCCTTTTTATATAATATTATTTTCCTCGTATAACCCTCGGAATAACCAAAAAATCTATTTGATTGTTTCCTTTTAAATCAATTAAAGCATCCTGGACTCTCATTAAATTAATTGCATGATCTATATATACTTTTTCAATATTAAGTAGGACTTCGAAATTTTCTAATTCCTCATCATTAGAAATAATTACAGGTGTATCAACATCGGGCTCGTGCATCAGAATATAACTCTGTGTAGTTTCAGGTTTAATAGGATACCATTTATTATATAAATCTTCATATAATCCCTCAGGAATTTCTTTCTTTTTTTCTATTTCTTTAATCTTTTGTGATACTTCATTCTTTGCAATACATAATATCTCTCTAACTTGATAGCCAATATTAAAAATAATATCAGACATAAAACAGCTTTCTTTTAGTTGTCTAATAATTCTAATGAAGCTTTTTCTAAGCCAATAAATTATTAGTGCTTCAAGGTCTTTAAAAGTTATATCATCTTGATATACTATTTCTTCTCTAAAAGAATCTATAAATGTCTTATTATTATTACTCCAAATAAAATTTACAATCATATCATATTGTTGTCTGTGTGATTCATCAAAATCAAATTGCGGACTATATGCTTTTTTCTTTGATTCTTCCATCTCAGTCAGTGACCATAAAAAAGCTAAACGAGCACTAAAAAATGTTAGCTCGTGGTATTCCCTAGAAATATCAACTATTTTTTCTTCAAAGAAGATATGTCTATTCCACACATTCCTCTTTTCAATATTAAAGTTATATGCAACCTTATAATACAATTCTTCAACGAGTTCCTTTATTTCACCATCATTTCCAAACAATAACTTTCTTCTGGGTATTTCAAAAATGTTTTCTAAACGTTCTATTTGTCCCTTAGTAAGATATGTATTTTTCTTGTTGAATAATTTACCATTCTTCAATACATTTACTACATTTTCAGATATCATCTTTTTTCCATTTAATTCTGCACTTATAATTGCTGCCTTGTCTTCATACAACGCTGAAATTCTTTTGCTTATTTTCCTTATAAGTTCTGCCTCAATATTCACGTAATACCTCCGGATAATAAAAACCATAATAATTTAACCCTAGATTATTATTCTTTACATTCATAGTAACAAAGTAAAATCAATAATAAAATATAAGTAACTAAACAGCGCTGATTTAGTTAATACAAATTTAATTCCAAAGGAGCAGTTTAATATGAAAAGATTAAATTTATTTACAAAGATGATGATTGACGAATTTTTGGAAGGTAAAGTATTAATGGCCATGAAATCTGAGGAAGCTGTTGACTTTAATACAAAAGAAGTTATAGGCGCCAAATATACAATACTCATTTGGAAAGATGAGTGTCCATATTACGATAGAGATGATATCTCTAATGCCGGAGAAACTTTTTCCGTAAAAGTGAAAGGAGCAAAACCAAAAAAAATTATCCAGCCTATTCTTGTAGAATTACTTGAACCTTCTGGCGTTATTTTTGGAGACTTTAGAAATCAACTATCTGTAACGGCCAAAGATGTTGTTCCTGTAAAAATAGAAAGTAAGTAGGCGAGTCTATGTCCAAAATATATTATGAGACAATTAATGGTGTAGTAGACCCTAAGAGACGTAAATTCAAATCATTTTTTATTAGATCTATGTCTATTCTATTTGGAATTGGTTTAGTTAGCAAAATTTCATCAAAGCTTATACTCATTTTGCTAGACAATACTATTATACCCTATTATCTAGCAGCTCTCGTTAATTCTTGTAATAAAGTAAGTAAAGTGAGTTTTGGGTTGGGGATAGCTTTGCTATCTCTAACTGCTTTAGTTTTAATTGTTCAGTTTCTTTATTTTAACGGAAATAAATATAATACTGGAAAGCCGATTCTCAGGTACAACCAATTAAAAATTCAAAACCAAATTGAAAGTGGGTTAATAGATGAGGGAATTATTAATCCCAAAATTAAAACTCCTAATACCTTTGAAGTTGGGGAAGTGATCGCTAACCTAGATTATATTGAACCTTTTATCATGATAGAAGTTATAGGAGATACAGCTAAAAAAATGAATTCTATTGAGTCATTGATTAATTCTAATTTAAGAAATAAATTCTCTGATTTTATTGTAGATGATATTGAACAAAGCATAGATGGGAGATGGTATACATTTTACTTGAGAGATTCCTCCATATCACTTAGGTGGAGGCCTACTAACTTAAAGGATATGATTCCTAAAAATCCTTACATTTTAAAACTAATGGAAAATGTACATTGGGATATATCTAAAAACTGTCATGGATTAGTTACAGGTTCTACAGGCTCAGGAAAAACTTTTATGTTTTACGGATTATTAGTTCAAATCTTTTTATCTGGATCTACAATTTTCATTTGCGATCCAAAAGTAAGTGGTCTTGTTAGACTTTCTGATTTCTTACCACCTAATCATGTCTTATCAAAAACAGAAGATATAACAGAATTGATTTCAAAAGCAATAAACATTATGAAACAAAGACAACAACAAATAAATAGCTTAGCAAAACAGAATGGAAAATTCGATGTGGATTTTACTCATTTTCCAGAAATGAAACCAATCTATATAGTTATTGATGAAGTTGCTAGTCTATTTACTTCCTTTCAAAGTGAAAAGGATAAGAAAACATTCTTGCATAATTTAACACAACTTATCATGATGTCTCGTTCTGCAGGAATTTGTATATTGTTGCTAACTCAGCAGGGTAATGTTCAAGCTCTTGGTGGCAATAGCTCAATTCGTGAACAACTCTCTCTTAGAATTTTACTTGGTAGTTCTAGCCAACAATCTAGAACAATGACCTTTGGTGATGGTTTTGAATATCCTAAAACCAGATTTGTGCAAGGAGAAGGTTTGATTCTTTTAGACGGAGTAAATAATACACCATCATTGATTGAAACAACTGACTTAACTAATCTTGGTGATGACTTATACACGATATTTAAAGAAGCATATAAAATTGGTCACAATCGTTAATTTTATTTTATGCACAAACGCGCGTGCCTAAGGCAAAGCGCGTGTGCTTTATAATACATTCACTTTATTAGTGCCATATTCATATAAACCCTACAGACAAAGGGGTGAGGGCTTGTTATCACCCCTAATTTCGAAAGTGCCAGTGTTGCCAATAAACACGAAATGAGGTTAGACCTATGGTTAAAGCAAAAAATATGATGTATGTCCAGGATTTAGAACACCTACCCTTTGCAGACTTAACAGAATGCCTGGAACATATTAAGAAACATCTAAACCCTATAAAATACGCTGGTATTCTACACAATAAAGATATAAAAGAAGATGGTTCCCTTAAATCACCTCACATTCATGTAATGTTACAATTTGAAAATGCCAGAAGTATTGACAATGTCGCAAAAATACTAAAGGATAAGACCCAATATATTCAACAATGGAAAGGAGACTCTACAAACGGCTACTCTTATTTGATTCATGCAACTACTGACGCCCAAGATCAACATCAATATGATGTCAATGAAGTAAAAGCCAGCTTTGATTACAAAGATTTAATAGATAAAGCTAAAAAGGGCGTTAATTTCACCTTAACAGGAAAAGACGAATTAATTATTAAGGTACTACTAGACAAGTTATATATAGGAGAAATTACTAAAGAAGAAGTAGAAAAACATCTATCGGGTTCACAATATGCAAAAGCTAAAACCCGAATTGACTCCGTTTATCAAAAGCATTTGGAAATTATCGCAGATAAATGGAGAAAACACATGAGGGAAAACAATCTTTCCATTGAAGTTATTTGGATATATGGAGCTGCGGGTGTAGGAAAGACAAGACTTGCAAAAGACTACGCGTCTAAATACGGTGATGATTATTTTATTACTGGTTCTAGCAGAGACCCATTTCAGCATTATCATGGGCAAAAGATTATAATTTTGGACGAATTAAGACCATCAATATTTCAATATAGTGATTTGCTGAAAATGCTTGATCCCTTCAATGATGATGTAATGGGGGCTAGTCGATATTTTGATAAACCACTTACAGCAAATATTTTCATCATCACTTCTCCATATAAGCCTAAAGATTTTTATATGAAAATAATAGTGGAAAATAAGAAGTTTGATTCACGTACTGATTCATTCAAGCAACTAGCAAGACGAATAAATTTAGTTTTGCACCTTGATAAGGATTCAATACAAACTGCTTTTTATGACACCAAAATAGATAACTTTTTTCTTGAAAAATCAAGTAAAGAGTCGAACCCATATATTGAAGTAACAAGGAATGAAGATTATTTACAAGCTTTAACTACCGAAAAGTTATATAAACAGGTACTTAGTATGCTTAAAAATGAGCCTGTCACCAAGCAGCCCGAAGCTAATAATGACAGGCCACAAGACAATTCACAAACTGTCTTGTTCTAACTATCTCATTTTTGTTAAAAAGAAATGAAAGGTGAATCAATTCAATTCATGGAGAACAAGAAGTGTATCCCTTTTCCCTATTTACTAACAAGGGAACAAGCGTCGAACTTTTTAGGTATAGACCCTAAGTCATTTGATAAATATTTACGCCCGCATGAAGCACTTGAACGCTTCATGATTGGTCGGCAAGAACGATATACAGTTGAGTCACTAATAAAGTTTATTGAAAAACACTCGGTTTGATTTTTTGACAGTTGATAATATGCTTGGTTCAGAATACAATACAGTTGTATTCAACTAGCATCTATCAACTTTTTTTACGAAGGGAATTGATAGCATGGCTAGTATTGTAAAAAGAGGAAAATCATATAGAGGACAAGTTTCTTTATACAAACATGGAGAACACAAAAAACTCACTAAAACGTTCTCCACAAAGAAAGAGGCAAAGCTATGGGCTTTAGAAATGGAATTAGCGAAAGGAGAAGGGAAAGAACTTGCTCACAGAAATATAACATTTGCCGATTTCTTCGAGAACTGGATTTATGTGGTGAAGATTAAAGACGTTAAAGAAACTACTTTTCAAAATTATACTCGTGCTCTCGGAGTGATTAAAACCTTATTTCAGGATATTCATTTGAAAGATTTAAATGATATCGTCGTTCAGGGAAAAATTGATAAATATGCGGAAACACATTCTCGAAAAACAACTCATGAAGTTCTTCTGAAAATAAGAACAGCCTTACGTGATGCGTATGCACGTGGCTATATTACTAATGACTTTACTGCTTTACTAAAAACACGTGGAGAAAATCCCCCGAAGCGAAACAAAGCTTTATCTATCACAGCCTTTAAGCAGCTTCGTAATCATGTCTTACAGCATCCAGAAGAGGAATTTAACCTACTCGTACTACTAGGGTTAGAAACAGGTATGAGGCGTGGAGAACTACTAGGAATTCGTCCAGAACACTTATATGAGTATGGAATACAAGTCAGACTTTCGATAAGTCCTACTTCTGATGACACTTCATTAAAAACACCAAACGCAAAGCGTGACGTTTCTATAAATAAGGAAGTGTATGAACTTATTCGCAAAGTGCCTGTTAAAGACAATGGTTATATTTTTAACTTTGGCGGCTTTAAACAGTCCGAGCTATTAGCGGAGTTACTAAAGGAATTAGACATCGAAAAAACTACTTTTCACGGTTTAAGAGATACACATGCATCATTTTTATTTGCACAAGATATCGACATTGCTTATGTATCAAAACGATTAGGTCATGTTAATATTCAAACGACACAAAATTATTATCTGGAATTAATGCCAGAAAAAAAGCACCAGCAAGATGCTGATGCTTTAAATCTGTTAAGTTCTTTATAATGATCGAGCTGATTTGAACCAACTTGAACCAAAAAACCTTTGTAAACGTTGATACAATAAGAAATCGATTAACGTTTTGAGAACTGAGGTGCACGACGAGCGCCACGAAGACCGTATTTTTTACGTTCTTTCATACGTGGGTCACGCGTTAGAAGTCCTGCAGATTTAAGTGCTGGACGGAAATCAGGGTCTACAGTAAGCAATGCACGTGCAACGCCGTGACGGATTGCGCCTGCTTGACCTGTGTAGCCACCACCGTGAACGTTCACATGGATATCGTAGCTTCCAAGTGTTTCAGTTACATTTAATGGTTGTTTGATGATTTCACGAAGTGTTTCGAATGGTACGTAGTCTTCTACGTCACGATTGTTAACAACGATTTTGCCTTCGCCGGGAACTAGACGTACACGAGCTACTGAACTTTTACGACGGCCAGTGCCGATATATTGTACTTGTGCCAAGTGTGTTTCCTCCTCTTAATTATCCGCGAAGCTCATATGCTTCTGGTTTTTGTGCTGCATGCTGATGTTCTGCTCCAGCGTATACGTGTAGTTTCTTGATTGTTTGACGACCTAGAGGACCTTTTGGAAGCATTCCTTTGATCGCAAGTTCAAGCATTTTAACAGGATAGTTTGTACGCATTTCAAGAGCTGTACGCTGCTTGATGCTGCCTGTATATCCTGAGTGACGGTAGTAAATTTTATCTTTCAATTTGTTACCTGTTAATTCGATTTTCTCTGCATTGATGATGATGACATGGTCACCTGTATCAACATGTGGTGTGAACGTTGGTTTATGTTTACCACGTAAAAGTGATGCAACTTCTGAAGCAAGACGTCCAAGCGTTTGTCCTTCAGCGTCGACAACAAGCCATTTACGTTCTACTTCGTGACCTTTAGCCATGAATGTTGTACGCATAGTGTAATCCTCCTAAAAATATCAATCTGTTCCGTTGTTTTCTCTATCCCTAAACACAAATAAACTTTCCGGGGCTTATTGTGGGGTTATTGAAATACCATTTATCATGTTAACCTGAAATCCAATTAAAGTCAAGCGTTTTTATGAAAACGCCAGGATTAGTTGCCATGAGCTCAATAGGTCACTTCCATAAGGTACAAACCGTGTGCCGGCGCTGTTTTGCCGGCCATTTTCCGATCTTTTGCGTCACGTATTTTCCTGACGTCTTCAGGCTCGTCCCAACCAATGCCCACCGCCAGCAAAACACCCGCAATTGTACGCACCATATTGTAAAGAAACCCATCACCTTCCACTTCAAGTACAAGATGATCCCCTTGCCGCTCGAGCGACAATTTCCGAATGGTTCGGACTTTGTTTGTTGTAGCTGTCTTCGCTGAACAGAAGCTCGTGAAATCGTGAGTCCCGATTAAATGCTGAGCTCCTTCTTGCATCCGTTCTACATTGGGATTCCATCTGCCTAAATGGACTGCGAAATTCCTTTCAAATGGACTTTGCACTTCACTGTAAGACCATCTGTACACATAGGTCTTACCTGTCGCTCCATAACGCGCGTGAAAATCAACAGCCACTTCTTCTACTTCAACTACCCGCACATCTTTCGGCAACAATACATTTAGAGCCATCTTCCAACGATCTGCTAAGTCCAGTGGTGTATCAAAATGAATGACTTGCCCGAGCGCATGGACGCCCGCATCAGTTCGTCCGCTTGCTACAGAGTAAACCGAGGAATCTTTATGCAACTTGACTAACGCTTTGTCAATTTCGGATTGCACTGTTCGCATATTCGGCTGAGATTGATAGCCTGCAAAATTCGTGCCGTCATATGCAATCGTTGCTTTCATCCGTTTCATTCTATTCACTTCCTTACCCAAGCCAACACGGCCACTAATATAACAAACGAAATCAGGACACCGGTATCCCTCGTTTGCCAGGACAGCTGACGAAATCTTGTCCGTCCTTCGCCTCCACGATAACCGCGCACTTCCATAGCGACCGCTAAATCCTCTGCACGTTTGAACGCACTGACAAACAATGGTACCAGCAATGGGATGACTGCCTGCACCCGTTCTTTTATCGAGCCAGTACTCAAATCAGACCCTCTTGCCAATTGGGCTTTTAAGATTTTATCTGTCTCATCCATTAATGTCGGAATGAAACGCAAAGAGATTGACATCATCAAAGCTAATTCATGCACAGGTAGCTTCAGCTTCTTGAAGGGATTCAGTAGCGTTTCCAATCCATCGGTAATCGATATTGGAGAAGTAGTCAGTGTCAGTATCGTAGTGATTAAAACTAACACCAAAAAACGGATAGAAATAAAAATCCCCATTCGCAAACCTTCTTCATAAATTTTGATGAACTTCCATTCAAATAGGATGGCGCCTTCGCGTGTAAAGAATAAATGCAGTAAAAGCGTGAAAGCAATCAAAAAGATGACCGGTTTTAAGCCATTGACCAAAAAGTACGGACGTATCCTTGCTAAAGCTATAACGAATACTGTAAAGCCAAACAATACTGCATAAGATGCAACATTATTTGCAAGAAATACAGCAATGATGAATAGAAAGACAAAAAGCAGTTTCGAACGCGGGTCCATTCGGTGAACGATCGAATTTCCTGGAATATAACGGCCAATGATCATTTTTTCTAACATGGCCGCTCTCCCTTCCTTTCGATAGCAACAGACAGCTCCTGCGCTAGCATCTCTTCCGTCAAAGCTATACGTCCAAAGCGCTGACCAATCATATTTTCCACTTTTCTCTGGAAATGAACGGAACGAGGAATACCAAGCCTATATGAATGTAGCTGTTCCTCCTGCTCGAATATCTCTTCGGGTGGTCCTTCCATGACCGATGTACCCTCATGCATGACAAGAATCCGATCACTATAGCGTGCCGCGTCTTCCATACTATGCGTCACTAATATCGTCGTCAGATTTTCCGTTTCATGCAACCTATGAAACAGTTCCATGATTTCTTTACGACCCCTTGGGTCTAAGCCTGCTGTCGGTTCATCTAGCACGAGTATCGATGGCTTGAATGCCAATACCCCGGCAATCGCAACACGCCGCATTTGGCCGCCTGATAGCTCAAAAGGAGACTTCTGCAGGACATCCTCAGGCAATCCCAACAATTTCACCAATTCATGCGCCCGATCACGAGCAATTTCTTTAGGAACACCGAAATTGAGTGGTCCAAACATAATATCTTTTTCAACTGTTTCTTCAAACAACTGATGCTCAGGAAACTGGAATACAATACCGACTCGATGACGAATATCCTTTAGTTGCTTTCCCTTTGTTTGAGATGTAATCATCGTATCTCCAATTTTAACGACGCCTTCCGATGGTTTTAGAAGGCCATTCAAATGAAGGAGAAGTGTCGATTTTCCCGAACCTGTATGCCCGATGATCGAAGTATAAGATCCCGATGGAATAGCGGCTGTAACATTTTGTAATGCGCGCTTCTCAAATGGGGAATCCTTCGCATATAAATAACCTACTTGCTGAAGTGAAATGTCCACAATTCATTCACCAACTCTTCTTCTGTCATATGGTTACCCTGCAACTCGACACCCGTATCTCTTAATAGTTCCGAAACACGCAGCGCAAACGGCAAGTCGAGCCCGATTGACTCCAATTCAGTCCCTTGCTGGAATATTTCATGTGGTGTCCCTGTCATGAGTACTTTCCCTTCATTCATCACAAGAACCCGATCCGCAAGCAAAACTTCTTCTAAGTCGTGCGTGATCGATACAACTGTCAAACCAATTTCCGTGCGTAGTTTCTTTACAATCTCAATAACTTCTTCTCTACCTTGAGGGTCGAGCATGGAAGTCGCCTCGTCCAAAATCAACAGCTCCGGCTGCAATGCCAACGCGCCTGCAATGGCCACACGCTGCTTTTGCCCGCCAGATAGATGATGTGGCTCATGATTGACATAATCCGTCATCTTCACTTGCTCGAGCGCTTCATGCACTCGTTTCACCATCATCTCGTGAGGTACGCCGTTGTTTTCCAAGGCAAACGCCACATCATCCTGCACTGTTGAACCAACGAATTGGTTATCGGGATTTTGAAAAACAATCCCCATCTTTGAACGCATTTCCCATAAATTCTCCTCAGATAGCGACTCCAAAAAGAGGTTTACTTCACCTGACGAAGGAAACATTAAACCGATCAGCAGTTTAGCCAACGTAGATTTACCAGAACCATTATGACCTACAATTGCCAGCCACTGCCCTTCATACAAAGTGAAGGACACATCATCCAACGCCTTATTTGAAATAAGCGAAGACCCTTCCTCTTCCGTGTCATATGAAAACGTAACATGATGCATCGATGCAATTTCCTTCATTCGGATTCCTCCTTTTGCTATGTGTATGCCATTCTTATGTATAAAAAAAAAGCGCGTACCTCATCTAAGGAATGCGCCTTTTCATAACGTAAATGCCGGGTGCTCATGCCGACATCTCAGATGAGGTACGTAGAGCTAGACCAGTCGATTGCTCGCTGATCATAACACTCAGCTTTTAAGTCGTATAAATCTAATATGTGTTCCAATCTGTAATATCAGCCAAAAGCTTAATCCAGATTAAGATAAAAGGGTGTGGCTGTGCGTGACAGACACACCCTCAAAGTGTATGGAATTACACCAATTCAATAATAACTACTGGTGCACCATCGCCGCGGCGAGGGCCCATTTTCATTATACGTGTATAACCGCCTTGGCGATCTGCATAACGAGGTGCCACTGTATCAAAGAGTTTTTGAAGTGCAAACACTGTTGCTTCTTCGCCCTCTTCATTTTCAACAGTCACCGTTTCACGACGAATATATTCAGCAGCTTGACGACGTGCATGTAGATCTCCACGTTTACCAAGAGTAATCATCTTTTCTACTACTGAACGCAATTCTTTCGCACGCGCTTCAGTTGTTTGGATGCGCTCATGGACGATTAAATCTGTCGTAAGGTCGCGTAGCATTGCTTTACGTTGTGAACTTGTGCGTCCAAGTTTTCTGTATCCCATTTGAAGTTTCCCTCCTTCAAGTATATGTCAGTTATTCTTCAGAGCGTAACTCAAGGTTTAGCTCATCCAATTTAGCCTTCACTTCTTCAAGTGATTTGCGGCCTAGGTTTCGCACTTTCATCATTTCGTCTTCGGACTTGTTCGCAAGTTCCAAAACGGTATTGATGCCTGCACGCTTCAAGCAGTTATAAGATCGGACAGAAAGGTCAAGTTCTTCAATCGTCATCTCAAGAACCTTCTCTTTTTGGTCTTCTTCTTTCTCTACCATGATTTCTGCAGTTTGTGCTTCGTCAGTCATACCAACGAATATATTTAAGTGTTCCGTTAAAATTTTAGCTCCAAGTGAAACAGCTTCTTTAGGGCCGATGCTGCCATCTGTCCACACATCGAGTGTCAACTTATCAAAGTTGGTACTTTGACCGACGCGAGTGTTCTCTACTTGAAAATTAACACGTGATACTGGAGTGTAAATTGAGTCGATCGGAATTACACCAATCGCTAGATCCTCACGTTTGTTTTGATCGGAAGGAACATATCCACGTCCACGTACAGCATACATACGCATACGTAAATGTCCATTTTTACCGAGAGTAGCAATCGGGAGATCTGGATTCAATACTTCGACATCACTATCATGTGTGATATCCGCAGCCGTCACGACGCCTTCACCTTTCACATCGATCTCAATAACTTTCTCATCATCTGAGTAAATCTTGAGAGCGAGCTTCTTCACGTTCAAAATAACTGTCGATACGTCTTCAACGACACCTTCAATTGTTGAGAATTCATGAAGCACTCCATCGATTTGAATAGATGTCACAGCCGCTCCTGGTAATGAAGACAAGAGTATGCGACGCAAGGAATTCCCTAGGGTGTTTCCGTATCCACGCTCCAGCGGTTCGATAATAAACTTACCAAACTGTGAATCTTCACCGATCGTAACTGTTTCAATCTTTGGTTTCTCAATCTCGATCATTTATTTACCCTCCTCAAAACGTCTTCTGTATTGGTTTAACCATATTGAATTCACTGATAATAGGTATCCTATTTCAACAGTATTAACAAAAATTGTCTTTCTTAATCCAATAGATTCAAACCGATTATACGCGACGACGTTTTGGCGGGCGGCAACCATTGTGCGGAACCGGAGTTACGTCTCTGATCGCAGTAACTTCAAGACCTGCAGCTTGTAGTGAACGGATAGCCGCTTCACGACCAGCACCTGGTCCTTTAACTGTTACTTCCAATGATTTTAAACCATGTTCCATTGCTGTTTTCGCTGCAGTTTCAGCAGCCATTTGTGCAGCAAATGGAGTGGATTTACGAGAACCTCTGAAGCCAAGTGCACCAGCACTAGACCATGAAAGTGCATTACCGTGGCTATCTGTAATAGTAACGATAGTATTATTGAACGTCGAACGGATATGTGCAATACCAGTTTCAATATTCTTTTTCACACGACGTTTACGAGTTTGTTGTTTACGTGCCATGTTGGAAAGAGCCCTCCTTTACCTATTATTTTTTCTTGTTTGCGATTGTACGTTTTGGACCTTTACGAGTACGTGCATTGTTTTTCGTGTTTTGTCCACGAACAGGCAATCCACGACGGTGACGGATTCCACGGTTACTACCGATTTCCATCAAACGCTTGATGTTAAGAGAAGTTTCACGACGTAGATCCCCTTCTACTTTCAAGCTGTCAATTTCCTCACGAATTTTGTCAAGCTCTGCATCCGTTAGATCACGAACTCGTGTCTCTTCAGATATGTTAGTTGCATTCAAAATATTTTTCGCAGTTGTTTTACCGATTCCAAAAATATATGTCAATGAAATGACAACGCGCTTATCGCGCGGAACGTCTACACCAGCAATACGTGCCATATAAGTTGTGCACCTCCTTGTGTTTTAACCTTGTCTTTGTTTGTGTTTTGGATTTTCACAGATTACCATTACTCGGCCGCGTCTACGAATAACTTTACATTTTTCGCAGATCGGTTTTACAGATGGTCTTACTTTCATCCTACCCAACCTCCTTCAATATTCCGGAGTGCAAAAGTTTTATTTAAAACGGTATGTGATACGACCACGTGTCAAATCATAAGGCGAAAGTTCCATTGTCACTTTGTCGCCAGGCAGAATACGAATAAAGTGCATACGAATTTTACCTGATACGTGTGCTAGCACCGTATGTCCGTTTTCCAACTCCACTTTAAACATCGCATTTGGCAACGTTTCAAGAACAGTTCCTTCTACCTCAATTACGTCGTCCTTCGCCATCAATCCTGTCTCCCTTCTATATCCAATAAAGGCTTTCACCATCGAGCGGCATCAGTCGCCTTCAAAAAGCTTCCTTCAACATATGTCCAGTTTGCATGAGTGATGTTCGAAAGACGTCTGCCACATTTCGCTGTTTCGCATTTCTGCGAGTGAGTTCCTTTATTGTTCTCACAGCGGTTACCAATTAAACATTATAACGCGGTTTACGCGATAATGCATGTAGGAACTACTGAAGAATCAATCGAAAAACTCTCATTGTCCTATACCGGGCACCCTATGCTTTTGCAGCTCGTTTTCAACCATTACTTTCCGAACAGTGATGCAGTTGTGCCCGAAAAGGATTGATTACTTCGTGTTTCCTTGCAATACTGTATCCAAATCCTTGAATACAAGATCAATGTCTTGTTGACCATTAATTTTTGTCAGCACACCTTTTTCGCCATAAAAGTCGAGTAAAGGAGCTGTCTGATTCATATTTACTTCCAAACGATTCATGACAGTCTCGGGATTGTCATCTGCGCGTTGGTAAAGCTCGCCACCGTCTTTATCACAAATACCTTCTACCTTTGGCGGGTTGAAGATCAAGTGATAGGACGTGCCGCACACTTTACAAATACGACGTCCAGATAATCTTGCAACTAATTCTTCTGTATCGACTTCAATGTCTAATACATACTCGATTTGCTTACCTAAGTCTTCAAGCAATGCATCTAATGCTTCTGCCTGAGCAACTGTTCTAGGAAATCCATCAAGAAGAAAACCTTTGTCACAATCCGATTTGCTCAACCGCTCACGTACGATACCAATAGTAACTTCATCAGGAACCAATGCTCCTTGATCCATGAACGATTTTGCTTTAACTCCAAGTTCCGTGCCATCTTTGATGGCAGCACGGAACATATCGCCTGTAGAAATATGAGGGATTCCGTACTTTTCGACAATTTTATCTGCTTGCGTACCTTTACCAGCACCCGGCAGACCCATTAATACGATATTCATACGTCCTTGCCCTCCATTTAGTTACACAATAGGTCAGGCTATTGCTTTTTATTTCATAAAGCCTCTGTAATGTCTCTTCACTAACTGAGATTCCAATTGCTTCATTGTTTCAAGGGCAACCCCTACTACGATGAGCAAGCTCGTTCCGCCGATTTGAGCGGATTGAGGCAGATTCGCCAAGTTGATGAAGAAAATAGGCATGACAGCAACAACGGCAAGGAAGATCGAGCCGACGAATGTCAGTCTATACAGAGTACTAGTTAAATACTTTTGAGTATTTGCACCCGGACGAATTCCTGGAATATACGCACCTTGTTTTTTCAGGTTTTCAGCCATATTCTCCGGATTCACTTGAATGAATGCATAGAAATAGGTGAACGCGACAATGAGTGTTACATATAAAATCATCCCGATCGGATTTGTATAATCGAAAATCCGAATGATTGTTTTAGTTACACTATTCTCACCGAAAAATGGAGCGATTTGTTGTGGTGTGATGAAAAATGCCACAGCAAAGATTACTGGAATAACACCCGCAGCATTTAATTTCAAAGGTAAATGTGTTTGTTGGCTTGCAACCGACTGATTACGTCCTGAAACGCGTTTCGCATATTGAATCGGAATCTTCCGCAAAGCTTCTTGGAAGTAAATAACTCCAACTACAATCGCTACGATTACGATCAGCAGTAATATCATCGTTGCAATCCGGATAAATAGTGCATCTCCAGCGTCTTGGATTTGAGTTACATACAACTGGTTTACAGCATTCGGAATACCGGCGACAATCCCTGCAAAAATAATGATGGAAATACCATTTCCGACACCTTTCGCAGTAATTTGTTCACCAAGCCATAGTAGGAAAGATGTTCCTGCAGTCAACACAATCGCAATTACGACATATGTAGACACACTATTATCCGCTATCAGCTGACCACCAAACGTTTGGTTAAAACCAAAGGACATGGCAATTGCTTGGATAAAAGCCAGAACAATTGTGAAGTATCTTGTGAACTGTGCAAGTTTACGTCTTCCAACGTCCCCTTGTTTTGACCACTCAGTAAACTTCGGCACAACATCCATTTGCAATAACTGCACAATGATGGAAGCAGTGATATACGGCATGATCCCCATTGCGAAGATTGAAAAGTTTGAAAGTGCACCTCCACCGAAAGTGTTCAAAAAACCGATAAACTGGTTATTTGATTGTTGTAAAGCAGTTGCATCAACGTTTGGAACCGGAACAAATGTCCCTAGTCTAAACACGATGAGCACTAGGAGGGTAAAAATTATTTTAGACCGGATCTCTTTCACACGCATGAAGTTAGAGATTGTCTGAAACATTATACCACCTCAGTTTGCCCGCCCGCTTTTTCGATTGCTTCTTTTGCAGAAGCGGAGAATTTATTAGCTTTAACAGTAATCTTTTTCTCAAGTGTTCCGTTTCCAAGAATCTTGATACCAGATTTTGCGTTACTAACAACTCCAGTTTCAATTAGCAGTTCCGGCGTTACTTCCGTGCCTTCTTCGAAACGATTTAATGTGTCAAGGTTAACGATCGCATAATCTTTACGATTGATGTTCGTGAACCCACGCTTAGGAAGTCGTTGGAAAAGAGGAATTTGTCCACCTTCGAAACCAAGACGTACACCGCCGCCTGAACGTGCGTTTTGACCTTTGTGACCTTTACCGGAAGTTTTACCTGTTCCAGAACCAATCCCACGACCAATACGTTTACGGTTTCTACGAGATCCCTCAGCTGGTTTTAACTCGTGTAATTTCATCTTATCGGCACCTCCTTATTCTAAAATAACACTTAGATTTCCTTAACGGTTACCAAGTGACTGACCTTTGTGATCATACCACGGATTGCATCATTGTTTTGATGCTCAACTGTTTGATTTAACTTTCGAAGACCTAGCGCTTCAATTGTTTTACGTTGTGTCGGCTTAGAACCGATAACACTTTTCGTAAGGGTGACTTCAAGTTTGTTCGCCATTGTATTTCCCCCCTTAACCTAACAGTTCTTCCACGGATTTACCACGCAATTTTGCTACATCTTCTGCGCGTTTCAAATTCTGCAATCCTTCGATTGTCGCACGTACCATGTTGATTGGTGTGCTTGATCCAAGAGATTTTGAAAGAATATCCGTGATGCCTGCAAGTTCAAGTACCGCACGAACTGGTCCGCCCGCAATTACTCCAGTACCTGGAGCAGCTGGTTTGATAAGGATCTGTCCTGCACCAAAGCGTCCTAGCACTTCATGTGGAGTTGTACCTTTAACCATTGGCACTTCAATCAAGTTTTTCTTCGCATCTTCAATCGCTTTACGGATTGCGTCTGGAACTTCTTGTGCTTTACCAGTTCCAAAACCGACACGGCCGTTTTTATCACCGACAACGACAAGTGCAGTAAAGCGGAAACGACGTCCACCTTTCACCACTTTCGCAACTCGGTTGATCGTTACTACGCGTTCTTCAAACTCACTTTTGTTTTGATCATTACGACGCATGAAATATGTCCCTCCTTCTTAATTAAAATTCCAGTCCATTTTCGCGTGCTGCATCAGCAAGAGCTTTAACACGGCCATGGAAAAGATATCCGCCACGGTCGAAAACAACCGACTTGACGTCTTTTTCAACAGCTTTTTTCGCAATAAGCTCGCCGACTTTAGCTGCAGATGCAGCGTTCCCTGTAGATCCAGCCTCAACTTCTTTATCCATTGTAGAAGCACTAACGATTGTTACACCATTCATGTCGTCAATCAATTGTGCATAGATATGTTTGTTTGAACGGTAAACGTTTAGACGTGGACGCTCTGCAGTTCCGCTGATTTTCGTACGCACACGTGCGTGACGCTTTTTACGGACAGCGTTTTTATCTTGTTTCGTGATCATCGTGGTCACTCCTTCCAAATACCTCAGGCGGTATTATTTACCTGTTTTACCTTCTTTACGACGAACGATTTCGCCTTCATATCGAATACCTTTACCTTTATAAGGCTCTGGTGGACGTACTTGACGGATGTTAGAAGCAAGAGCACCTACGTGTTCTTTGTTGTAGCCGCGGACAATAATTTTCGTGTTCGCCGGCACTTCAACTTCTACACCTTCTTCTGGTGTGAATTCAACAGGATGTGAATACCCAACATTCAATACAAGTTTCTTACCTTGCATTTGTGCACGATATCCAACCCCGATCAATTCTAGCGTGCGTTCAAATCCAGTTGATACACCAACCACCATGTTGTTAAGCACAGAGCGTGTTGTACCGTGGATTGAACGATGATCTTTAGAATCAGAAGGACGAGTCAATGTAATGACATTACCTTCCTGGTTGATAGTGATTTCTTGATCTAATTGTCTTGAAAGTTCACCTTTCGGACCTTTAACAGTTGCGAAGTTATCAGCTGAAATTGTTACCGTAACGTTTTCAGGAACTTCGATCTGACGATTACCAATACGGGACATTCTATTGCACCTCCATTCATTTGTCGCAAATTACCAAACGTAAGCGACGACTTCTCCACCGATTTGTTTAGCGCGGGCTTCTTTGTCTGTTACTACACCGTTTGATGTAGAAACTAGTGCAACACCTAAGCCATTAAGCACTTTAGGTACTTCATTTGATTTTGCATACACACGAAGTCCTGGTTTAGAAATACGTTTCAAGCCGTTGATTACGCGCTCGTTATCTTGGCCGTATTTAAGGAAAATGCGGATGATGCCTTGTTTGTTATCTTCCACGTATTCCACATCACGAACGAAACCTTCTCGTTTTAAGATTTCAGCGATTTCTTTCTTTACGTTTGAAGCAGGTACCTCAAGCTTCTCGTGGCGAACCATGTTCGCGTTACGGATGCGTGTAAGCATATCTGCAATCGGATCACTCATTGTCATTGAATTAACCTCCTTCCCTAATTAGGGGATTACCAGCTGGCTTTTTTGACGCCAGGAATTTGTCCCTTATATGCAAGTTCGCGGAAACAAATACGGCAAAGTTTAAATTTGCGATATACTGAATGTGGGCGACCACAACGTTCGCAACGTGTATATTCTTGTACTTTGTACTTTGGCGTACGTTTCTGTTTAGCGATCATTGATTTCTTAGCCACGTTTTCGCCTCCCTATTATTTTACTTTTGGAACGGCATGCCACACTGTGTAAGCAGTTCACGTGCTTCTTCGTCAGTGTTTGCAGTCGTCACGATGACGATGTCCATTCCGCGTACTTTTGATACTTTATCGTAGTCAATTTCAGGGAAAATAAGTTGCTCTTTCACACCTAATGTGTAGTTTCCGCGACCATCGAACGCTTTTTTAGAAACGCCACGGAAGTCACGTACACGTGGTAGTGAGACAGACACTAATTTATCGAGAAACTCATACATGCGTTCACCGCGAAGCGTTACTTTTGCTCCGATCGGCATACCTTCACGTAGACGGAAACCAGCGATAGACTTCTTCGCTTTTGTTACGACTGGTTTTTGACCTGAGATAATTGTTAGATCTTCAACAGCTGCGTCAAGTGCTTTCGCGTTTTGAACAGCATCACCAACACCCATGTTGATAACGATTTTATCAACTTTAGGGACTTGCATTACAGATGTATATTCAAACTTGCTCATAAGAGCAGGAGTGATTTCTTTAGTAAATTTCTCTTTCAAACGACTCATCAGTCGGACCTCCTTTCATGCCTTACTTACTTATCCAGTGCTTCACCGGATTTTTTCGCAATACGTACTTTCTTACCGTCTTCCACTTTATAACCTACACGAGTCGGCTCGCCTGATTTAGGATCGATGACCATCACGTTTGAGACATGAATAGCAGCTTCTTGGCTTACAATTCCGCCTTGAGGGTTTTCTTGGTTCGGTTTCGTATGTTTCTTGACGATATTAATACCTTCAACAAGCACACGGTTTTTTTTCGGATAAGCAGTTAGGATCACACCTGTTTTACCTTTATCTTTACCAGAGATCACCATAACTTTGTCGCCTTTTTTAACGTGCATCTATCGCACCTCCTTGACTGGCTCTGTCATTAGAATTAAAGAACTTCTGGAGCGAGTGAAATGATTTTCATGAAGTTGCTGTCACGAAGTTCGCGAGCAACTGGTCCGAAAATACGTGTTCCACGTGGTCCCTTGTCATCACGGATGATAACGCAAGCATTTTCGTCAAACGTAATGTAAGAACCGTCTTTACGACGAACTCCACTTTTCGTACGAACGATGACCGCTTTTACAACGTCACCCTTCTTAACAACGCCACCTGGTGTTGCTTTCTTCACTGTACAAACAACGATATCACCGATATTAGCTACTTTACGGCCTGTGCCACCTAGCACTTTGATCGTAAGTACTTCACGAGCACCAGAGTTGTCAGCAACTTTCATACGAGTTTCTTGTTGAATCATCGAGGCTACCTCCTTCCAAAATCTGAGTTAAAAACCGATTAGATGATGACCGCTTTTTCAACGACTTCTAGAAGACGGAAACGCTTAGTTGCGGATAATGGACGAGTTTCCATAATACGAACTACATCGCCAATTTTCGCTTCGTTTAGCTCATCATGTGCTTTGAACTTTTTAGAATACTTTACACGCTTACCGTATAAAGAATGTTTTTTATGTGTTTCTACCATTACCGTAACGGTTTTATCCATTTTATCGGAAACGACACGGCCTGTGTATACTTTGCGCTGGTTACGCTCAGTCATGGCTGCAACCTCCTTCATCAGTTATTTGCACTGATTTCTCTTTGACGTATTACAGTTTTCATGCGCGCAATCGATTTGCGTACTTCACGGATGCGTGCAGTGTTTTCTAATTGACCTGTCGCTAACTGGAAGCGAAGGTTGAAAAGCTCTTCTTTCAGTGATTTCACTTTTTGCTCGATTTCTGCAGTTGTTAAGTCACGAATTTCTTTAGCTTTCATTAGACTCACCACCAATTTCTTCACGTTTTACAAACTTGCTTGTTACAGGAAGTTTGTGCGATGCGAGTCGAAGCGCTTCACGAGCTACCTCTTCTGGAACACCTGCAATTTCAAACATTACTCTACCGGGCTTCACAACTGCAACCCAGCCTTCTACAGCACCCTTACCGGAACCCATCCGGACTTCTAGAGGCTTTTTAGTATATGGTTTATGCGGGAAAATATTGATCCAAACTTTACCGCCACGTTTCATATAACGAGTCATAGCGATACGCGCAGATTCAATTTGACGGTTCGTGATCCAACCTGATTCTGTAGCTTGAAGACCAAACTCACCAAATTGTACAGTAGCGCCACCTTTTGTTTCACCACGCATTTTCCCACGGAATACACGACGATGTTTAACACGTTTAGGCATTAACATGATTATTTGCCTCCTTCCCCAGAGTTCTTCTTGACTGGAAGGACTTCACCACGATAAATCCATACTTTAACGCCAAGCTTACCATAAGTAGTATCAGCTTCAGCATGTGCATAGTCTATATCAGCACGTAATGTATGAAGAGGGACAGTTCCTTCACTATAGTGTTCTGCACGCGCAATATCGGCACCGCCGAGACGTCCAGAAACTTGTGTTTTGATACCTTTAGCGCCTGCACGGATCGTACGTTGAATTGCTTGTTTTTGTGCACGACGGAAAGATACACGGCTTTCCAATTGACGAGCGATTGATTCTGCGACTAGTTTCGCATCCAAATCAGCACGTTTTACTTCTACGATATTGATGTGTACACGCTTGCCTGTGATTTCGTTAAGTTGTTTACGAAGTGCTTCGACTTCGGAACCACCTTTACCGATAACCATACCTGGCTTTGCAGTGTGGATTGTAATGTTTACACGCTTAGCAGCACGCTCAATTTCAACTTTAGAAACTGATGCATCTACAAGACGCTTTTCAATATATTCACGAATCTTTAAGTCTTCGTGTAGTAAGGACGCATAATCTTTTTCCGCGTACCATTTTGAGTCCCAGTCACGGATGACACCGACACGCAGTCCATTAGGATGTACTTTTTGGCCCACTAATTACCCCTCCTTCTTTTCGGATACCACTAACGTGATGTGGCTCGTACGTTTGTTAATCGCACTTGCACGACCTTGTGCACGTGGACGGAAACGTTTCATTGTTGGTCCTTCATCTACGAATACTTCACTGACGATCAAGTCTTCAGTGTTCATTTCGTAATTGTGTTCAGCATTTGCAATCGCTGATTTCAAAAGTTTTTCTACAACCGGAGATGCCGCTTTAGGCGTAAGTCGTAGAATCGCGACAGCTTCACCGATTTTCTTGCCCCGAATAAGATCAACGACCAAACGGACTTTGCGAGGAGCAATACGGACTGTGCGTACAGATGCTTTAGCTTGTTGCATCAGGATAACCTCCTCTCAATTAGCGTTTTGTTTTCTTATCGTCGGCACCATGGCCTTTGTATGTGCGCGTAGGTACGAATTCACCTAGTTTGTGTCCTACCATATCTTCTGTTACATAAACAGGAACATGTTTGCGTCCATCATATACTGCAATCGTCATACCGATGAATGACGGGAAGATTGTTGAACGGCGTGACCAAGTTTTAATTACCTGTTTCTTTTCTGAATCTTTTTGTGCGTCAACCTTTTTTAGTAAATGGTCATCTGCAAAAGGTCCTTTTTTCAAGCTGCGGCCCATTCTGGAACCTCCTTCCGAGTTTGTACTACGGTCCATCTTCTGAACCGCAGTGCAATCACATTATTTTTTACGACGGCGAACGATAAGTTTATCTGATTTATTGTTCTTAGAACGAGTTTTGTATCCAAGAGTTGGTTTACCCCAAGGAGTAACAGGACTCGGACGGCCGATTGGTGTACGTCCTTCACCACCACCGTGTGGGTGATCGTTAGGGTTCATAACAGATCCACGAACAGTTGGACGCTTGCCTAACCAACGTGAACGACCTGCTTTACCAATGTTAATCAATTCGTGCTGTTCGTTACCGACTTGACCGATTGTTGCACGGCAAGTAGAAAGAATCATACGCACTTCACCTGATTGTAGACGAATGATGACATATTTGCCTTCACGTCCAAGTAGTTGAGCTGAAGTTCCTGCAGAACGAACAAGTTGTCCACCCTTGCCTGGCTTCATTTCAATGTTGTGAATAGTAGAACCCATCGGAATGTTTTCTAGTGGTAGTGCATTCCCTACACGGATATCTGCTTCAGGTCCTGACATGATTGTGGAACCTACTTGCAATCCCTTTGGTGCAAGGATATATTTTTTCTCTCCATCAGCATAATTGATTAATGCGATGTTTGCAGAACGGTTTGGATCGTATTCGATCGTAGCAACGCGTCCTGGTATGCCATCTTTCCGGCGTTGGAAATCGATGACGCGGTATTGGCGCTTATGTCCTCCACCATGGTGACGAACTGTCATTCTACCTTGGTTGTTACGTCCGCCGTTACGCTTGATTGGTTCAAGCAATGATTTTTCTGGTTTATCTGTAGTAATTTCAGAGAAATCAGAAGAAGTCATGTTACGACGCCCGTTGGAGGTAGCTTTGTACTTCTTGATCGCCATTTGTGTTCCCTCCTTCATTATTTGTGCGTTAATTACATTTCAAAAAGTTCGATATCTTTGGAATCAGCTGTAAGTGTAACAATCGCTTTGCGGCGTTTGTTTGTATAGCCAGCATGTTTCCCCATACGTTTGAACTTACCTTTGTAGTTCTGAACGTTTACTTTTTCAACTTCTACACCGAAAATTTCTTCGATAGCTTGTTTAACATGCGTTTTGTTCGCGCGTGTATCCACTTCGAATGTATATTTTCTAAGATCCATTTGCTCAGAAGAACGCTCGGTAATGACCGGACGTTTCAAAATATCACGTGCTTCCATTAACCAAGCACCTCCTCTACTTTTTCAACTGCTGCTTTAGTCATAACGAGTTGATCATGTCCGACTAGGTCAAGAACATTGATGCCGTTCGCTGTAACTACGCTAACGCCAGGAATATTACGTGCAGACAAAGCTACTGTTTCTTCCAGGTCAGCTGTAACAAATAGTGCTTTCTTTGTAATTGAAAGATCTTCAAGTACTTTAACAAAGCCTTTTGTCTTTGGTGCATCAAACGCCAAGTTGTCCACAACGATTAGTTCTTCTGCGCGAACTTTCGTTGAAAGTGCAGAAAGAAGTGCTAAACGACGAACTTTCTTAGGCATTTTATAGCTATAGCTACGTGGTGTTGGACCGAATACGATACCGCCCCCGCGCCATTGTGGTGATCTGATTGAACCTTGACGTGCACGGCCTGTGCCTTTTTGGCGCCATGGTTTACGACCGCCGCCTGCAACTTCTGCGCGAGTTTTAACCTTATGGTTACCTTGGCGCAAAGAAGCTTGTTGTTGAACGATTGCTTCATATAATACTGCTTCGTTCGGCTCGATTCCAAAAATCGCATCGTTTAATTCGATGTCGCCGACTGCAGAACCTGTTTGACTTACTACAGATACTTTAGGCATTCCTATTTCCTCCTTCCTGTTTTACTCAGTTCCCTTTAATTGCGCTTTTCACTTGAACAAGTGATTTGCGAGCTCCAGGAACGTTACCTTTTACTAGCAACAAGTTGCGTTCTTCGTCAACTCGTACGATTTCAACGTTTTGGATCGTTACTGTTTTGCCACCAGTACGTCCAGGTAGTTTCTTCCCTTTGAATACACGTTGTCCATCAACCGCTCCTAGAGAACCTGGTGCGCGGTGGAAACGAGATCCGTGAGTCATTGGTCCACGTGAGAAACCGTGACGCTTAATGACACCTTGGAATCCTTTACCTTTTGATACTCCTGTAATGTCTACTACATCGCCTGCTGCAAATGTATCGACTTTGACTTCCTGACCAACTTCGTATGCACTAACGTCTGCTCCGCGAATTTCGCGAATGAAGCGCTTAGGTGCCGTGTTAGCTTTTGCTACGTGGCCTTGCTCAGGCTTGTTTGAAAGCTTTTCACGTTTATCGTCAAATCCAAGTTGGATTGATTCGTAGCCGTCTGTATCAACTGTCTTCTTTTGAAGAACAACGTTTGGAGCAGCTTCAATCACTGTTACTGGGATTAAATCGCCGTTTTCAGCAAATACTTGCGTCATACCGACTTTTCTTCCTAAGATTCCTTTGGTCATTAGTCACACCTCCTGTAATATTCATTGTTTTATTTTTTATAGTTTGATTTCGATGTCGACGCCTGATGGTAAATCAAGCTTCATTAACGCATCCACAGTTTGTGGAGTCGGATTCACGATATCGATTAAACGTTTGTGTGTACGCATTTCAAATTGCTCACGTGAATCTTTGTAAATGTGAACTGAACGCAATACCGTGTAAACTGATCTTTCAGTTGGCAACGGAATTGGACCTGAAACACTTGCACCAGAACGTTTAGCCGTTTCAACAATCTTCTCAGCTGACTGATCCAACATTCTGTGATCATAAGCTTTCAAACGAATACGAATCTTTTGTTTTGCCATTACTTTCCCTCCCTTTCGCCTATTTTCTAGACAATTCTCCACGAAAATTTCCCATACACGCGCCATGGCAAAGCGGCCGGGTGTATCGGCAACCTCTCGCTTCATCGCAGTCAAAGACCAACATTCAACATTATACATAACTTAAGAGGATCGCGCAACCCTTTTGAAGAAATTAGTCTATTTTTTAATCCGTTTATTATTTTAACAGGTTTTACAGCGAGATGCACGTATTTAGAAAGCACTTTTTTCTTTTAAACCATGTAAATTATAATCAAATGCAAGTGATTTAGATTAGGCAGATGTAGTGCATCACTACTGCTTAATATTTCTTTTGATAAACATAAAAAAATCCCGCCGTTAAGGCGGGATTCAATCGAATTATTTTGTGATTGTAGCTACAACGCCAGCTCCAACTGTACGTCCACCTTCACGGATTGAGAATTTAGTACCTTCTTCAATCGCGATTGGAGAGATCAGTTCAACTGTCATTTCAACGTTATCCCCAGGCATAACCATTTCTACGCCTTCAGGAAGTTGGATAATACCTGTTACGTCAGTTGTACGGAAGTAGAACTGAGGACGGTAGTTAGAGAAGAATGGAGTATGACGTCCACCCTCTTCTTTTGAAAGAACATACACTTCAGATTTGAACTGAGTGTGTGGTGTGATTGAACCTGGCTTAGCAAGAACTTGTCCACGCTCGATGTCTTCACGAGATACTCCACGAAGAAGTGCACCGATGTTGTCTCCAGCTTCTGCATAGTCAAGAAGTTTACGGAACATTTCTACACCTGTTACAGTAGTAGATTTTGGTTCTTCAGTAAGACCGATGATGTCAACAACATCTCCGACTTTAACTACTCCACGCTCAACACGTCCTGTTGCAACTGTACCACGACCTGTGATTGAGAATACGTCCTCAACAGGCATCATGAATGGCTTGTCAGTATCACGTTCTGGAGTTGGGATATAATCATCAACAGCTTGCATCAATTCAATGATTTTAGCTTCCCAATCTGCTTCTCCTTCAAGAGCTTTAAGAGCAGATCCACGGATTACTGGAATATCATCGCCAGGGAAGTCATATTCAGATAGAAGTTCACGGATTTCCATTTCTACTAGTTCAAGTAGTTCTTCATCGTCTACCATGTCACATTTGTTCATGAAGACAACTAGGTAAGGAACACCTACTTGACGTGAAAGAAGGATGTGCTCACGAGTTTGTGGCATTGGGCCGTCAGCAGCAGATACTACTAGGATTCCGCCATCCATTTGTGCAGCACCAGTGATCATGTTTTTAACATAGTCAGCGTGACCTGGGCAGTCAACGTGTGCATAGTGACGCTTTTCAGTTTCATACTCAACGTGTGAAGTACTGATTGTGATTCCACGCTCTTTTTCTTCAGGTGCGTTATCAACGTCAGCGTATGATTTCGCTTCTCCACCCATTGCTTTAGATAGAACTGTTGCAATAGCTGCAGTCAAAGTTGTTTTACCATGGTCAACGTGACCAATTGTTCCTACGTTTGCGTGCTCCTTGGAGCGGTCGAATTTTTCTTTACCCATTTTAGAGGTCCTCCCTTAAATTCAAAAGTTTAGTTTTTATAGCATGGAAGCCGAAAGCGTACCCTCGACTATCCATATCTTACAAGTATTCACTGTCAGAAACAAGGATGAACTTTATTATTCACCTTTGTTTTTCTTGATTACTTCTTCAGCAACTGACTTTGGAACTTCTTCATAGTGATCGAACACCATGGAGAATACTCCGCGGCCTTGCGTATTAGAACGAAGTGCTGTTGCATAACCGAACATTTCAGCAAGTGGAACCATTGCACGAACAACTTGTGCGTTACCACGAGCTTCCATACCTTCTACACGTCCACGACGGGATGTAATGTCACCCATAATGTCGCCCATGTATTCTTCTGGAATGATTACTTCTACTTTCATTGTTGGTTCAAGAAGTACTGGTGAACATTTAGATGCTGCATTTTTCAAAGCCATGGATGCAGCGATCTTGAATGCCATTTCGTTGGAGTCAACGTCATGGTAAGATCCATCATATAGACGTGCTTTGATATCGATTAATGGATATCCAGCCAAAATACCGTTGTCTAATGAATCACGAAGTCCTGCTTCAACTGCTGGGATATATTCACGAGGAACAGTACCACCAACAATATTGTTTTGGAATTCGAATCCTTTTCCTTCTTCATTTGGACCAAACTCGATCCAAACGTGACCAAATTGTCCACGTCCACCTGATTGACGTACGAATTTACCTTCGACTTCAGCAGACTGACGGAATGTTTCGCGGTAAGAAACTTGTGGCGCGCCCACGTTTGCTTCCACTTTGAATTCACGCTTCAGACGGTCAACGATGATGTCCAAGTGAAGTTCACCCATACCTGCGATGATAACTTCGCCTGTTTCTTGATCCGTATGTGCACGGAACGTTGGATCTTCTTCTTGTAACTTAGCAAGAGCTTGACCCATTTTATCTTGGTCCGCTTTTGTTTTTGGCTCGATCGCTACGGAAATAACAGGTTCAGGGAATTCCATTGATTCTAAGATAATCAAGGCTTTCTCATCACAAAGTGTGTCGCCTGTTCCCGTATCTTTCAAACCTACAGCAGCAGCAATTTCACCCGCATGCACTTCAGAAATTTCTTCACGGCTGTTCGCGTGCATCTGCAGGATACGTCCTACGCGTTCACGTTTGCCTTTTGAAGAGTTTGTAACATAAGAACCTGCTTGAAGTACGCCTGAATAAATACGGAAGAATGTAAGTTTCCCTACATAAGGATCCGTCATTACTTTAAATGCAAGTGCAGAGAATGGCTCTTCATCGCTAGAATGACGCTCTTCCTCTTCTTCAGTATCAGGATTTGTTCCTACCATTGGAGGAATATCAAGTGGTGATGGCAAGTAGTCGACTACTGCATCCAACACTAATTGTACTCCCTTGTTTTTGAAAGCTGTTCCGCAAACTACAGGATAGAATTCAACCGCTAATGTAGCTCTACGAATAGCTGTTTTGATTTCTTCTACTGTTAGTTCTTCGCCGCCGAGATACTTTTCCATTAAGTCTTCGTCAAAGTCTACGATTGCTTCAATTAGCTTTTCACGGTACTCATTCGCTTGCTCTAAATATTCAGCAGGGATATCTTCCACTGTCACATCAGTGCCTAGGTCATTCGGATACAATGTCGCTTTCATTTCGATCAAGTCGATAATTCCAGAGAATTGATCTTCTGCACCGATCGGCAATTGGATAGGATGCGCATTCGCTTGTAGGCGATCGCGAAGAGTTCCGATAGAGTAAAGGAAATCTGCACCTGTTTTATCCATTTTGTTTACGAATACAAGACGTGGTACTTTGTAGTTTGTCGCTTGACGCCAAACTGTTTCCGTTTGTGGCTCAACACCTGATTGAGCATCAAGTACTGTAACGGCACCATCTAGTACACGCAATGAACGTTCAACTTCCACTGTGAAGTCTACGTGTCCCGGTGTATCGATGATGTTTACGCGGTGACCTTTCCATGCAGCTGTTGTAGCAGCAGATGTAATCGTAATTCCACGTTCTTGTTCTTGCTCCATCCAGTCCATTTGTGAAGCACCTTCGTGTGTTTCACCAATTTTGTGGATTTTACCTGTGTAAAAAAGGATCCGCTCAGTTGTCGTTGTCTTACCAGCGTCAATGTGAGCCATGATACCAATGTTACGAGTATTCTCTAAGGAGAACTCTCTAGCCATATTGTAAACTCCTTCCGTTTCGGATTACTGCTGTAGTTTATCCGGACTTACCAACGATAGTGAGCGAATGCTCTGTTGGCTTCAGCCATTTTATGCATTTCTTCACGGCGTTTTACAGAAGCACCTGTGTTGTTAGAAGCATCAAGAATTTCGTTCGCTAGACGTTCTTCCATTGTTTTCTCTCCACGAGTACGTGAATAGTTAACAAGGTAACGAAGACCTAGCGTAGTACGACGTTCAGGACGCACTTCAACTGGCACTTGATAGTTCGCTCCACCAACACGGCGAGCACGCACTTCAAGAACTGGCATTACATTATTTAAAGCTGCTTCAAATACTTCAATTGGTTCTTTACCAGAACGTTCTTTAACAATTTCGAACGCTCCATAAAGGATTTTTTGAGAAGTACCTTTCTTACCGTCTACCATCATTTTGTTGATAAGGCGGCTTACAAGCTTGGAATTATAAATCGGATCAGGTAATACATCGCGTTTTGCAACTGGACCTTTACGAGGCATAATTAGTTCCTCCTTTCGATATCATTAGATTATATTATTTCTTTTCTTTTGGTTTCTTTGCGCCGTATTGAGAACGGCTTTGCATACGGCCAGTAACTCCAGCTGTATCAAGCGCACCACGTACGATATGGTAACGAACACCCGGTAAGTCTTTTACACGACCTCCGCGGATTAGTACCACACTGTGTTCTTGCAAGTTGTGGCCTTCACCTGGGATATACGCGTTAACTTCCAAAGTATTTGTCAAACGAACACGAGCATATTTACGTAGCGCCGAGTTCGGTTTCTTAGGAGTCATAGTACCAACACGTGTACAAACACCTCTTTTTTGTGGTGAGTTCACGTTTGTCATTGACTTTTTAAAGCTGTTGTAGCTTTTTCCTAGAGCCGGTGATTTAGAATTCTCCGATTTCGACTTACGAGGATTACGGACTAATTGGTTAATTGTAGGCATCAGGTTGTTCCTCCTTCCGAGCTTTTTGTAATACCACACATCCAGGTGGTTCATTTTTAGGTAAAAACAAAGTTCTTGTGCGTGCACACACAAAAACGGAATTCAGTAAACTCCAGAGATCTCTGTTCACTGTTGTTTTATAATGATGATTGCTTCTCGCCGTCACTTATAAAAGTTTCGACCAACAACTATCAACCTTTTGTATATTATCATCTGCAGAAAGACTTGTCAACAAGTTTGAGAAAATCAATTTTGCTTAATAAAGATAAACGGGACCGAGGTCCCGTTTATTCTTAATCTACTGTAATTGTTTCTTCTTGTTCTTCATGTTCCATCTTGATCTGACGGTATCTTTGCATACCAGTTCCTGCAGGTACTAATTTCCCGATAATGACGTTTTCTTTCAGACCTAGCAACTCATCTGTTTTACCTTTGATGGCCGCATCTGTAAGAACTCTCGTCGTTTCCTGGAACGAAGCCGCTGATAAGAAGGACTCTGTTTCAAGCGAGGCTTTAGTAATTCCAAGAATAACTGGACGTGAAGTCGCTGGCGCTTTGCCTGACAACAACACTTTCGCATTCGCTTCAGCAAACTGATGAATATCCAATAAAGAACCTGGCAGAAGATCTGTATCTCCAGCTTCGATTATCCGAACTTTGCGCAACATTTGACGAACCATTACTTCTACGTGCTTATCGCCAATTTCTACCCCTTGCATTCGGTAAACCTTCTGTACTTCTTTTAATAAATACTCTTGTACAGTTGCTACATCTTTGACCACGATCAATTCTTTCGGATCGATGGAACCTTCTGTAATACTTTCGCCTCGTTCAATCACGTCGCCTTCTTCTACTTTCAAGCGCGCATTATACGGAGCCAAATATTTACGTGTTTCCACTTCACCTTGGATGGTAATCTCTTTTTGACCTTCACGGATTTCGTCGATATCCACAACTGTTCCGGCAATCTCTGAAATGACCGCCTGCCCTTTCGGATTCCGAGATTCGAATATCTCCTGAATCCGCGGAAGACCTTGTGTAATATCGTCTCCAGCTACCCCACCTGTGTGGAATGTCCGCATCGTCAACTGCGTACCAGGTTCACCAATAGATTGAGCCGCAATAATACCTACTGCTTCTCCTACTTCCACTGCTTCACCTGTAGCCAAGTTAATTCCGTAACATTTTTTACAAACACCATGCTTTGTATTACAAGTAAATGCCGAACGAATCGTCACCTGTTCAATACCTGCCTGAATGATTGTAGTAGCAGCATCAGCTGTAATTAAACCATTCTTCTCCAGAATCACTTCGCCTGTTTCCGGATGGAAAATAGTCTTTTTCGTATGACGGCCTTCAATACGCTCTTGAAGAGTTTCAATCATTTCATTTCCTTCTGTCAAAGCAGCGATTTCAAGACCACGGTCTGTACCACAGTCGTCTTCGCGCACTATGACATCTTGTGCAACGTCTACTAGACGACGCGTCAAGTAACCTGAGTCAGCTGTTTTCAAGGCTGTATCTGCAAGACCTTTACGCGCACCGTGAGTGGAGATAAAGTATTCGAGTACTGTCAGTCCTTCACGGAAAGAGGATTTGATCGGAAGTTCGATAATCCGTCCAGCCGGGTTGGCCATCAGTCCCCGCATACCTGCGAGTTGCGTAAAGTTCGATGCATTACCACGTGCCCCGGAGTCACTCATCATGTAAATCGGGTTTTCATTATCCAATGAATCCATCAATTTATTCTGAATAACATCTTTCGCATGGCTCCAGTAAGAAATAACACGGTCATAACGTTCTTCTTCGGTAATTAAACCACGGCGGAACTGTTGAGTGACCTTATCCACTTTCTCCTGTGCATCATGTAAAATATCCGCTTTGTTCGGCAAGACAACGATATCCGAAATACCGATTGTAATACCAGCACGAGTAGAATATTTGAATCCGAGGTTTTTCATTCGGTCCAGCATCCTTGACGTTTCCGTAATATGGAATCGTTTGAAGATCTCCGCGATGATGTCTCCTAAGATCCCCTTTTTGAAAGGCGATACAAGCTCTGCATTCTCCAAGTGTTCTTTCACATTTACCGTTCCATCTACGAAATACTTATCAGGCGTCTCCACTTGCAAGTTGTTGTCGGTCGGTTCGTTGATGTAAGGGAACGACTCAGGCAGAATCTCGTTGAAAATTATTTTACCTACAGTAGTCAGTAAAAGCTGTTTGTTCTGCTCTTCTGTAAATGTAGGATTATTTATGCTACCCGCTTGGATTGCAATACGGGTGTGCAAGTGAACGTGTCCGGTTTGATAAGCAATTAATGCCTCATTCGGATCACTGAATACTGAACCTTCCCCAGCTGAATCTTTGCGTTCCAATGTTAAATAATAATTCCCGAGAACCATATCCTGTGAAGGAGTAACAACCGGCTTCCCGTCTTTCGGATTCAAAATGTTTTGAGCAGCTAGCATCAACAGACGCGCTTCTGCTTGTGCTTCCGCAGAAAGAGGAACGTGGACTGCCATTTGGTCACCGTCAAAGTCAGCGTTATATGCCGTACAGACGAGTGGATGCAATGTAATCGCTCGACCTTCTACGAGCATCGGTTCAAATGCCTGGATTCCCAGACGGTGAAGCGTCGGTGCTCGGTTAAGAAGTACTGGATGTTCTTTAATTACATCTTCAAGTACATCCCATACTTCGGAATGCAAACGCTCAATCTTTCTTTTCGCACTCTTGATATTATGGGCTAAATTACGTTCCACCAATTCTTTCATAACGAACGGCTTGAATAGCTCAATCGCCATTTCTTTCGGCAGTCCGCATTGATACATTTTCAGACTAGGTCCTACTACGATTACGGAACGACCTGAATAGTCTACTCGTTTACCTAGTAAGTTCTGACGGAAACGACCTTGTTTCCCTTTCAACATATGAGAAAGAGATTTCAAAGGACGATTACCAGGACCTGTAACCGGTCTACCGCGGCGTCCATTATCTACAAGCGCATCTACCGCTTCTTGCAACATACGTTTTTCGTTTTGGACAATGATGCCTGGTGCACCTAAATCTAATAGTCGTTTCAGTCGGTTATTCCGGTTAATGACACGACGGTACAGATCATTTAGGTCAGAAGTTGCGAAACGTCCGCCGTCTAGCTGTACCATTGGTCGCAACTCTGGAGGGATAACAGGGAGAACTTCCAAAACCATCCACTCTGGGCGGTTTCCTGAGTTACGGAATGACTCCACAACTTCCAGGCGTCTGATCGCTCTTGTACGACGTTGACCTTGGACCGTTTTCAACTCTTCTTTTAAGGAATCTGTTTCTTTGTCTAAATCAATTGCACGCAGCAGTTGCTCAATCGCTTCTGCTCCCATGGCTGCTTGGAATTTAGAACCGTATTTTTCACGATAAATCCGGTATTCTTTTTCCGAAAGTAACTGTTTCCGCTCTAGTGGTGTATCAGCGGGATCTACTACTACGTAAGAAGCGAAATAAATAATCTCTTCTAATGCACGTGGTGTCATGTCTAGAATCAAGCCCATCCGGCTAGGAATTCCTTTGAAATACCAAATGTGCGTGACAGGTGCTGCAAGCTCAATGTGACCCATTCGTTCGCGGCGCACTTTTTGACGCGTTACTTCTACGCCACAACGATCACAGACGACGCCTTTGTAACGAACCCGCTTATACTTACCGCAATGACATTCCCAGTCTTTTGTCGGTCCGAAAATTCTTTCGCAGAACAATCCGTCCTTCTCAGGTTTCAACGTACGGTAGTTGATAGTTTCAGGTTTTTTTACTTCTCCATATGACCAAGAACGGATCTTGTCTGGTGAAGCCAGGCCAATTTTCATATACTCAAAATTATTAACATCGATCAAGGAGCCTACCTCCCTTTAGTCTAATCGCCGCAATGGCTTGTCAGGCAACTTTACTTGTAGTGTCGCATTCAGCCAGAAGTATTTCTTAAGCTGAATAGAATAGAAGAGGGTGCTCGAAGCCCTCTTCTATTCGGTTGTGATTTTCTTATTTATGTTAGTTCAGATCAGCGCTTTCCGCTTTAGGATATCGGTTGATCTTCTTTCATCAAGTTCAATGCGTCAGTTGGCTGCAAGTCTTCTTCGTCCTCTAAGTCTCGCAACTCGATTTCTTCAAGGTCTTCGGTCAGCATTTTGACATCCAACCCAAGACTTTGCAGTTCTTTGATAAGAACTTTAAACGATTCCGGTACACCTGGTTGAGGCACACTGTCTCCTTTGACAATCGCTTCGTATGTTTTCACACGGCCTACGACATCATCGGATTTGACTGTTAAGATTTCTTGCAAGGTATAAGCTGCACCATATGCCTCAAGTGCCCACACTTCCATCTCACCGAAACGCTGTCCACCGAACTGCGCTTTACCACCAAGTGGTTGCTGTGTAACGAGAGAGTACGGACCAGTGGAACGTGCGTGCAACTTGTCATCAACCATGTGCGCCAGCTTAATCAAGTACATGACACCGACAGATACGCGGTTATCAAATGGTTCACCTGAACGGCCATCATACAAGACAGTTTTACCGTCTCGGTTCATGCCTGCCTCTTCCATAGTAGACCACACATCTTCTTCGTTCGCCCCGTCAAATACAGGGGATGCCATGTGCGTCCCTAGGCTGCGTGCCGCCATACCCAAGTGCATTTCAAGAACCTGTCCGATGTTCATCCGTGACGGAACCCCTAGTGGATTCAACATGACATCAATCGGTGTGCCATCCGGCAAGTAAGGCATTTCAGATTCTGGTAAGATTCTAGAAATAACCCCTTTGTTTCCGTGACGTCCGGCCATTTTGTCTCCGACAGAGATTTTACGTTTTTGTACAATGTATACTCGGACTAGCTGGTTAACTCCTGGAGAAAGTTCATCGCCGTCTTCACGGTTGAATACTTTCACGTCAAGCACGATCCCACCGGCACCGTGTGGAACACGCAGTGATGTATCGCGGACTTCACGTGCTTTTTCTCCAAAGATTGCGTGTAGAAGGCGTTCTTCAGCAGTCAATTCCGTTACCCCTTTAGGAGTTACTTTACCGACCAAGATATCGCCGTCCCGAACTTCTGCACCTACTCGGATAATTCCTCTATCGTCAAGATTGCGCAATGCATCTTCTCCGACATTCGGAATGTCACGAGTGATTTCTTCCGGTCCAAGCTTCGTATCACGCGCTTCTGACTCATATTCTTCAATATGGACAGATGTGAAGACATCGTCTTTTACTAGACGTTCACTCATGATAATAGCATCCTCGTAGTTATAACCATCCCATGTCATGAACGCAGTCAGAACATTACGACCGAGCGCAAGCTCTCCTTGTTCCATAGACGGGCCGTCTGCTAATATATCAAGCGGTTTTACACGGTCGCCCACTTGGACGATCGGACGTTGGTTATAGCAAGTCCCTTGGTTGGAACGAATGAATTTAGACAAACGATAAATTGCAAGGTCACCCTTCACTTCTTTACCGTCAATTTCTTCAATTCTGCGAATGCGTACTTCTTTCGCTTCCACATGCTCCACGATTCCGTAATGCTTGGAAACAACCGCTGCGCCTGAATCACGCGCTGAGATATGCTCCATACCCGTTCCTACGAAAGGCGCTTCCGGGTTCAATAGAGGAACCGCTTGACGTTGCATGTTCGCCCCCATCAACGCACGGTTGGAGTCATCATTCTCTAGGAATGGGATACATGCAGTCGCTGCAGAAACGACCTGTTTAGGAGAAACGTCCATATAGTCAATTTGGTCCCGTTTGAAGACTGTGTTGTCCCCTTGGAAACGTCCTACGACTTCATCATTGACAAATGAACCGTCCTCGCCAAGTGGCGCGTTTGCTTGTGCTACTACGTAATTATCCTCAATATCCGCTGTCAGATAATCGATTTGCGCTGTTACACGGCCTGTTTCAGGATCTACCTTCCGATAAGGTGTCTCAATAAAACCAAAACGATTTACTTTAGCAAATGTAGATAATGAGTTAATCAGCCCAATGTTCGGACCCTCCGGCGTTTCAATCGGACACATACGGCCGTAGTGTGAGTAATGCACGTCACGAACTTCCATCCCTGCACGTTCACGAGTCAAACCACCTGGTCCGAGTGCAGATAAACGACGTTTGTGCGTCAATTCAGCAAGCGGATTCGTTTGGTCCATGAACTGAGACAGCTGGGAACTTCCGAAGAACTCTTTTATAGACGCGATAACTGGACGTATATTGATCAATTGTTGCGGTACGATGGATTGTGTATCGTTGATGGACATACGTTCTTTAACAACACGCTCCATCCGGGATAGTCCGATACGGAATTGGTTTTGAAGCAACTCACCAACAGAACGCAAACGACGATTTCCAAGGTGATCTATATCATCTGTATTTCCCACGCCATGTAAGAGGTTAAAGAAATAGCTGATAGAAGCTACAATATCTGAAGGGGTAATATGTTTAACAGACTCGTCTACTTCAGCATTAGAAATGACATTGAGTACTTGTTTTTCTTCACTTTTCGGTGCGTAAATTTTTAGCGTTTGAATCGTCATTGGCTCTTCCAAAACCGATCCGACATGTTCAATTGACTGCGTGTTAATACCTTCGGATAAAAACGGAAGCAGTCGATCTAGAGTACGTCGGTCAATCAACTGATCTTTCTCCACGAGAATTTCTCCAGTTTCAGGATCAACAAGCGTTTCCGCGGCAGTTTGATTGAAAAGTCGGTTTTGCAGATGAAGCTTTTTATTCATTTTATAACGTCCGACATTCGCCAAATCATAACGTTTCGGATCAAAGAAACGAGAATAAAGCAAACTTCTTGCACTATCTAGCGTTGGTGGTTCACCCGGACGTAAGCGCTCGTAAATTTCAAGCATAGCTTTTTCCGAAGTCTCGGTGTTATCTTTTTCAAGTGAATTACGTAGGTATTCATTATCACCGATCAAATCGATAATTTCTTGGTCAGTCGAGAAGCCTAATGCACGCAGCAAGACAGTAATGGGCAATTTACGAGTACGATCGATCCGTACATGTACAACGTCCTTTGCATCTGTCTCATATTCAAGCCATGCACCACGGTTCGGAATAACAGTAGCGCCAAAACCGCGTTTACCGTTTTTGTCCATTTTATCATTGTAATAGACACTTGGCGAACGAACGAGCTGAGAAACGATAACTCGTTCTGCTCCATTAATAATGAATGTGCCGTTTTCGGTCATAAGCGGGAAATCTCCCATGAAAACGTCTTGTTCTTTTACATCGCCAGTTTCTTTATTGTGAAGACGTACTTTTACACGAAGCGGTGCTGCGTATGTCACATCGCGCTCCTTCGATTCGTCTACCGGGTATTTTGGTTCACCCAGTTGGTAGTCGATAAATTCCAAGGATAGGTTTCCAGTGAAATCTTGGATAGGAGAAATATCTCGGAACATTTCTCGCAAACCTTCCTCCAAGAACCACTCATACGATGCCGTTTGAATTTCAATCAAATTTGGCAGATCGAGCACTTCGTTGATTCGCGCAAAACTTCTACGCTGACGATGTTGACCATACTGAACTAAATGACCTGTCAACTCATTCACCCCTCATTAAGACAATATTAGTTTTTGCAAAATCAGAATTTCAGCTGTGACTTCGAAAAAACAAAAAGAAAACGAGTTCCGGCAAGAGCTCATTTTCGATTTCACAATCTTTTATCCAAACATCAGTATGCCTCTTTCTTTTCCAATTCACACAAAAGGGCATACAGCTGCAATATAATTATTTATGCATTCAATAATGCTACTACAATTAAATCCTACTGTCAACCTTTTTTGCTAGTAAAATGAAATACCCTTTTTTCTTCGCAACCGTCTCGACATTACCAAATAAGTCCTGTAAATACTCTACAGTGGAAGGAGCCCCTTGTTTCTTTTGGATAACTACCCATAGCTCTCCGCCTGAAATCAGTTTTTCATAGGCACCTTTATAGAACGAAAAGACCGTTTGCTTACCCGCACGTATAGGCGGATTCGTCAGAACAGCCGCAAAGTGATCGGACTCCACCTGCTCCACGCCGCTGCTTTCGTAAACCTTTACATTCTGAATATTATTCTTCTCAGCGTTCTGCTTAGAAAGAGTTAATGCACGTTCATTAACGTCGACCATATGGATAATTCGGTCTGGAAAAGCAGAGGCTATCGACAACGCAATCGGTCCATAACCGCAGCCAATTTCCAACAAGTCTCCCCTAACGTCCGGCTCTTTAAACGTTTCAGCTAATAATTTTGAACCTTCGTCAATTCCACTTTTGCTGAACACGCCTGCATCAGTCGTAAATGTGAAAACTTTATTCCGAATTTCTGCTTTCCATTCCTTCGGCGCACTAGAAACTTGAGGGTTTTTAGAATAATAATGCTCTCCCATGTTCATGCCTCCTGCTTTGGTTTACCGTAAATAACTGTAGATGAAGAAAAAAAGCCCGTCAAATAGACGGGCTTTTCTCAGATAAGTAGAAATTACTTAACTTCTACAGATGCGCCAACTTCTTCAAGTTTAGCTTTCATTTCTTCAGCTTCTTCTTTAGATACGCCTTCTTTTAGAGCTTTTGGTGCTTCGTCTACAAGTGCTTTAGCTTCTTTCAAGCCTAGGCCTGTGATTTCACGAACAGCTTTGATTACTTTAATCTTTTCAGCGCCTGCGCCTGCAAGAATTACGTCAAATTCTGTTTTCTCTTCAGCTGCTTCGCCGCCGCCCGCTGCTGCTGCTGCAACTGGTGCTGCTGCTGTTACGCCGAATTCGTCTTCGATTGCTGTAACAAGGTCGTTTAGTTCAAGAACTGTCATTTCTTTAATTGCGTCTAGGATTTGTTCTTTAGTCATTTTAAGTTCCTCCTGGAAATTTGTATTAACCGGTTTGTTCTATCCGGCGGTAGTTAAGATGCGTAATTATGCACCTTGTTCTTCTTTTTGTTCTGCAACTGCTTTTGTAGCAAGTGCGAAGTTGCGCACTGGTGCTTGAAGAACGCTGAGTAGCATGGATAGTAGACCTTCGCGTGAAGGTAGAGTTGCCAATGCTTTTACGTCTTCTGCCGATGCGACTGTTCCTTCGATTACGCCTGCTTTGATTTCAAGTTGTTCGTTCTTTTTAGCGAAATCATGCATGATTTTCGCAGGAGCCACTACGTCTTCTGTTGAGAAGGCAATAGCATTCGGGCCTGTAAGGTGTTCATTCAAGCCTTCAAGTCCTGCTACTTCTGTTGCACGACGTGCCATAGAGTTCTTGTAAACTTTAAATTCAACGCCTGCTTCACGAAGTTGTTTACGCAATTCTGTTACTTGTGAAACCGTTAAACCACGGTAATCCACAACTACTACAGAAGCTGCTTCTTTCAACTTGTCAGCGATTTCTGTTACAACCGCCTGTTTAGCTTCTAAAACTTTGCTCATGTTGACACCTCCTGAAAATTAGGGTCACTTATACCGATATAAAAAGCCCTCTCTGTCTAAGACATAGAGGGCTGAAAAGTCGTCATCTTTTAAAAAAGAGCGTCTTGTCCTCGGCAGGAACATTAAGTGGCAAGCCACACCTGCTGTCTTCGGTACAAATGGTTATCATCATAACAAGCGTAATCTTATCAGATCACTGTACACTTGTCAATATATTATTTTACAGTTACGCTAGACGGATCAACTTTTACAGCAGGACCCATAGTTGTCGTAACGTTTACTGATTTCATGTATGTTCCTTTTGCTGCAGCAGGTTTTGCTTTTTGAATCGTATCAAAGATCGTCAAGAAGTTTTCTTCCAACTTCTCGTTTTCAAAAGAAGCTTTCCCGATTGGCGCATGGATGATTCCAGCTTTATCCGCACGATATTCAACTTTACCAGCTTTGATTTCTTCAACAGCTTTCGCTACGTCAAATGTTACAGTACCTGTTTTAGGGTTCGGCATAAGGCCTTTTGGTCCGAGAACACGACCGATTTTACCAACTTCACCCATCATGTCAGGAGTTGCAACGATTACATCAAAATCGAACCAACCTTGTTGGATTTTAGCGATATATTCTGCATCGCCTACATAATCTGCACCCGCAGCTTCTGCTTCTTTTAACTTTTCACCTTTAGCGAATACCAAAACGCGTTGAGTTTTACCAGTACCATTTGGAAGCACTACAGCTCCACGGATTTGCTGGTCATTCTTACGAGTATCGATACCAAGACGGAAAGCTACTTCAACTGTTGCGTCGAAGTTTGTCGTAGTAGTTTTTTTAGCAAGTTCAATTGCTTCTTTCACAGAGTACGCTGCTGTACGATCTACAAGCTTCGCCGCTTCTGTAAACTTTTTACCTCTTTTAGTCATCTGAATTTTCCTCCTCATTTGTGGTTTTAACGGATTAAACCTCCCACTTAATGAAGGCTGCGCATCTCATACGACCGCAGCCTTCACCTTGAACCATTGCTTTATCAAGAAGATACGAAATCAGTCTTCGATCTTGAATCCCATACTGCGAGCAGTACCTTCGACCATTGCCATCGCCGCTTCAACTGACGCCGCATTTAAGTCCGGCATCTTTTGTTCAGCGATTTCTCTAACTTTATCACGTTTAACTGTAGCAACTTTGTTCTTGTTCGGCTCACCAGAACCCTTCTGAACGTTTGCTGCAACCTTTAGCAATACTGCTGCCGGTGGAGTTTTTGTGATGAATGTAAATGAACGGTCTTCGAATACAGAGATTTCAACAGGAATAATCAAACCTGCTTGATCAGCTGTACGCGCGTTAAATTCTTTACAGAATCCCATGATGTTAACACCTGCTTGACCTAATGCCGGTCCTACTGGTGGTGCTGGGTTTGCTTTACCAGCTGGAATTTGCAACTTCACTACTTTAGTAACTTTTTTAGCCACGAGACACACCTCCTTAAGTCCGTGATGTGGTAATTGGGTTGCCCCTCCCACTCAAATATGTGCCTGCCGACAATGTCGGTAGAATTGGTTTATCCGTACAGACTACGTCTGACCTTTGAAATGATATCACCATTACACAGATTTTGCAAGTAGAAATAAACCAATTACACATCAATCCATTTTTTCAACTTGGTCAAATGACAGCTCCATCTTCGTTTCGCGTCCAAACATATCGACAGTTACGACTACTTTCCCTTTGTCCAATTCGATCTCTTCCACTTTACCTTCAAAATGAGCAAACGGTCCTTCCAATACAGTCACGCTTTCGCCAACTTCGAAATCCACGTCCACTCGCTGTTCCTTCATTCCCATTTGTTTCAGGATGAATTCGACCTCTTCCGGTAATAGCGGAGTTGGTTTCGCCCCACCGCCTGAAGAGCCGATAAAGCCTGTTACCCCTGGCGTATTTCGGACAACGTACCAAGAATCGTCCGTCATAATCAATTCCACAAGCACATAACCAGGGAACGTTTTTCGCATGACGGTTTTCTTTTTACCTTCTTTGATATCTGTTTCTTCTTCTTCCGGAATGACGACACGGAAAATCTTATCTTGCATGCCCATTGTTTCGACACGCTTTTCAAGATTGGCTTTTACTTTATTTTCATATCCTGAGTATGTATGAACTACATACCAATTTTTCTCCATCTCCATCACATTGAGGACTACGCGTCCGTCCCTCCTTTAATTAAACTGAAAAAACCCGTTTATTCATCAAAACGGGATATTCTCAAGCTATTCATACTTTCTTTATCATAAACCAGTATACCATTTCATGACCTCTGAAATACCCATATCTACCAGTCCAAAATAAACAGCCATAAAAATGACAGTTGAAATAACAACTACCGTGTACTTCGTCAGTTCCTTACGCTTCGGCCAACTGACTTTCCGCATCTCTGAAACCACTTTTTTCAAAAAATCGCTGATCTTGCTCATTCTTCTCCAACCCTTCCGAATGACATAGCGCCCAACATTGAACTCTATGTAACTGGTCAAATGGTTTGCTTATGCAACGTATGCGCGTTGCAATGACTGCAAAACTTTTTGATGACGATTCTTCCGTCGCGGCCCTGATTACCAGCCGGCAAAGTATAGTTTCGCGAACCACAATTATCACAGCATATAATTATTTTTTTAACCATTTGGATTCACCTATTCAAGACAATAGTCTTGCTAAAGAGTACCATCTTACCAACGACATGTCAATTTACTTCCGACGTGATCATCGTACCAAATCCATCGCCATAGAGTGCTCCAACTTACGTTTGATGCGCTGAAGTGCATTATCAATCGACTTCACTTGCCGGTTCAACACTTCTGATATTTCGCGATAGGATTGTCCTTCCAAATAAAGCGTCAGTACCTCTTTCTCCAAAGCGCTAAGCACCTTGTTCATCTCTTCTTCCATGAACGAAAAGTTCTCCTTATGAATCATTAAATCTTCAGGATCATCTAATGTAGATCCTGCAATGATGTCGAGCAACGTACGCTCTTGTTCCTCATCATACATGGGCTTGTCCAGTGAAACCGAGGTATTGAGCGGAATATGCTTTTGGCGAGTTGCTGTTTTGATGGCTGTGATAATCTGTCTCGTTATACAAAGTTCAGCAAATACCTTGAATGAACTCAACCGATCCGGTCGATAATCACGAATCGCCTTATACAGTCCGATCATTCCTTCTTGTACAATATCTTCCCGATCTCCACCAATGATAAAGTATGTCCTGGCCTTCATGCGGACAATCGGCTGAAATTTCGTGATTAAAAAATCTAATATATCTGAGTTTCCTTGATGAATTCGTTCAATCATCTCTTCATCTGAAAGTGTAGAAAAATCATTTTTACTGTTCCCATTTTTCATATTCCGCACCAACCTCTCCACCCCAGAGTTCTATTGGTTTAATAAAGTTAGTATAGACGTGGAATTTTTTTACGTCAACTGCTCATTGCCCGCGTCTCAACTTTTCAAAGACCGCCGCAACCTCATCTGTTAGCGGGATTTTCGAAAAAGGACGATTCTCTTGAATCTTTCTGACTCTCAAGGCAATCATCCGATCAACTTCTTTCATCTCCAACTCTAACTCCCGAGCCGACAAACGAAGCGCTCCTTGTGCGAACACGACCCATTGTTCCACAAGGTCTGAAGTCGCTACATGAATTTGCGTCAATCGATTCGATAGTTCAGACACAAGTTTTTCAATCCGCTCATCTGCCGTTTCATTCTCTCGAGTAAAGACTACATCCACGCGGTATTGCTTCTTACGTTTTTCGATACCCGGCACTAGATGCGCATCAAAAACTACGATCACACGCCAGCCTTTATGCGCTTGGTATTCAGCCATTCGCTCAATCAGACGATCTCGCGCCTGCGCAAAGTCCTCTTTTTTTAACGCTTGCAGTTCAGGCCATGCCCCGATGACGTTGTAGCCATCAACGAGCAGCACATCTTTTTTCATGATGTCGCCTGGGCAGATTGGCGCTTTCTTAAAACTTCATACATCAGCAATGCCGCTGCCACTGAAGCATTTAAAGAGGTCACTCGGCCCACCATTGGCAAGCTATAAAGAAAGTCGCATCGCTCACGCAAAATTCTCGACATTCCCTTACCTTCACTGCCGATAACGACAGCAAGAGGGAGCGTCGCATCCATGTGGCGATAATCTGTAGAATTTGATGCGTCCGTTCCAGCAATCCAAACTCCACGTTTCTTCAGGTCATCCACAGTTTGCGACAAATTGTTGACTCGTACTACTGGAATATGTTCAATTGCGCCTGTCGAGGCTTTTGCCACAACCCCAGTCAACCCAACAGACCGTCTCTTCGGAATAATGATGCCATGGACACCAGATGCATCCGCAGTCCGCAAAATCGACCCTAAATTATGAGGGTCTTCCAACTCATCAAGGATGATGAAAAAAGGATCCTCTTTCCTATCACGTGCTATTTCAAACAAATCGTCTAGCTCCGCATAGTCATAGGCAGCAACTGACGCAAGAATCCCTTGATGGCTCAACTCCGTCATCCCATCCAGTTTTTGTTTAGGTGCCGTCTGGATGACTATTCCTGCCTCTTTTGCCAGCTTCATTATTTCTCCTATGCTTTTCTTATTGACACCTTCTGCTACCCAGATCTTATTTAGCTGTCTTCCGGAACGCAATGCTTCCACTACAGGGTTCCTTCCGCCGATCAGCTCAATTTCTTGTTCCGTCATGCCATTTCCTCCTCAGGATGTTCCACAAAATGAATCGCCTTCGCCATCAGCTCTGTCAAGCGTTCCTGTCGGCCTAATAAATAAACATAACCGAGGACCGCTTCAAATGCAGAGCTATAATTATACGTAGTGACATCAGTGTTTTTAGGGACAGAGCCTGACTTCGCATTACGTCCGCGACGCATGACGGCCTCTTCTTCCTCTGTCAGCAGTTGTTGTTCTCTCATTGTCCGGATGATTTGTGCCTGAGCTTTCGCAGAGACATATCGCGTAGCTTCTTTATGAAGCACTTGAGGCTTTACACGGCCGCTCCGCAATAAATGTTCTCTGACTGCCTGCTCGTAAACCGCATCACCCATATAGGCGAGAGCAAGTGCATTAAGCTGTTTGACGTCTATATCTCGCAAATTCCCCACGCTGTTACCCTCTTTTCCAGCGAGTGCCTTGCGCTGTATCTTCTAATACAATGCCTTTCGCCTTCAATTGATCTCGAATTTCGTCCGCTCTTGCAAAGTCTCGATTTTTACGTGCATCTAGACGTTCCTGTATGAGTGCATCCACTTCTTCATCCACTAACTCATCGACACTCTCAAACGGTAAGCCAAGGACACCCATCAACTGGTCGAACGCTTCTAAGAATCGTTCCAGCACTTGACGATCCGTATTTTTCTCCAATAAATAGACATTCGCCTGCTTTGCTAATTCAAAGATTGCAGCGATGGCATTGGCTGTATTAAAGTCATCATCCATCGCATTTTCAAATGCAGTAATCTGCTCATCGATACGACCTAGCCACGGTTGTGGATCTTCCGCCAGGTCAGCAGATGTTGTCAGCCGATGTTGTACGTTATGATGTGCCGTCCTAATTCTTTCAAGTCCATTTGCCGCATTCTCCACCAAGTCTTGCGCAAAGTTCACAGGGTGACGATAATGTACAGACAGCATGAAGAAACGAAGCACTTGCGGGTCAATCTGCTTACGAATATCATGAACCAAAATAAAGTTCCCGAGTGATTTGGACATTTTTTCATTGTCGATATTAATATAGCCGTTATGCATCCAATAGTTTGCAAATGTTTTACCAGTCGCCGCTTCAGATTGCGCAATTTCATTTTCATGATGCGGGAATGTCAAATCTTGCCCGCCTGCGTGGATGTCAATCGTGTCTCCAAGGAGTTCTCTCGCCATGACCGAACACTCAATATGCCAACCCGGCCGACCTTTCCCCCAAGGACTATCCCACGAAATCTCGCCTTCCTTCGCTGCTTTCCATAGCGCGAAATCAAGAGGATCTGATTTGATTGCATTCTCCTCAATACGAGCACCAACCTTCAATTCATCGATTGATTGGTGTGAAAGTTTTCCGTAACCGTCAAATTCACGCGTATGGAAATAGACATCTCCATTTGATTCGTATGCGTACCCTTTCTCAATCAACAGCTGAATAAACTGCACAATATCACCAATGTGCTCCGTTACCCGAGGATGGGCTGTTGCTTTTTCACAACCAAGCGCGCCCACATCCTCGAAATACGCTTCAATAAAACGATTCGTCAATTCTCCGACTTCCTCGTTCAATTCGTTTGCCGCTTTAATGATTTTATCATCTACATCCGTGAAGTTCGAAACGTAATTCACTTCATAGCCGCGGTATTCCAAGTAGCGGCGGACGGTGTCGAATGCGATGACAGGTCGCGCATTTCCGATATGAATGTAATTATAGACAGTCGGGCCGCAGACATACATCTTGACCTTTCCTTCTTCTATCGGAATGAATTTCTCTTTTTTACGCGTTAATGTGTTATAGAGTTGAATGCTCATGTAAATCTCCCTTTTTTCCATTCGTTGATTCTAGCTGTTCTGTCCGCAGCTGCAATTCTTGAATTTTTCCTTCCAGACGTTTAATTTCATCTGCTATCGGATCAGGCAGCGTATGATCCAATCGATCTTTCACTCGGACACCATTCGAAATGACAATCTTACCCGGAATTCCGACTACTGTGGAATTGGGCGGTACTTCTTTCAAGATTACCGAGCCTGCTCCCACCTTACTATTTTCTCCGATCGTAATGGATCCGAGGACTTTGGCTCCCGATGCAACCAACACGTTATTATGCAGAGTCGGATGGCGCTTTCCGCCTTCTTTCCCAGTCCCCCCAAGAGTCACGCCTTGATACAGCGTAACGTCATCTCCGATTTCACAAGTTTCTCCAATGACTACACCCATTCCATGATCAATAAAGAGACGTCTGCCAATTACTGCGCCCGGATGAATTTCAATCCCTGTGAAAAATCTACTGACCTGCGATACCACACGCGCCAGAAAACGAAGATTCCGCTTATAGAAGGCGTGGGCTATGCGGTGTGCCCATATGGCATGCAATCCCGAATATGTCAATATCACCTCAAATGAACTACGAGCTGCCGGATCCTGTTCAAAAATGCAATGGATATCTTCTTTCATACGTTTGAACACTGAACTTCCCCCTTTTTTTCAGTTAAACCAGATGGCGCTTTCCGCTTTTGGTGACAGCCAGCTTCAAGCGCCAGCCTCTCGGGACACTTCGGTCTTTCCGAAAAGGTGCAAAGACCGCACCTTTCTCGGCATGCCCTCCAGTGTCTGTCAAGGCTAGACGGCGCTTTCCGCTTTAGAATAAAAAAACGTCCCTGTCATTTATGATGACAGAGACGCATTGGTTGCGTGGTTCCACTCCGCTTGGAAGAAATTTCTCTTCCCGCTTAATGTCTTTAACGCAGACGATACGTATGGCCTACTAATTAGTTCAGCTCATCGCTCAAAGGTGCATTTCCATGTTAAATTAACTCAGGTCATTCCCAGCCTAGATGACCCTCTCTTTGGAGCATTCAACATGTACTTTCCTTCTCAACGCTTTTTTATGAAGATTCATATTACGTTCATTTTACACAAATCCAAAGAAAAGTCAATATTGATTATTTTGCAAATCTTTCGACACGCTGCAAAATCTTTTCTTTCCCGATTAGCGCAATTGCGTCCGGCAATTCCGGACCAGATGTTTGACCTGTTGTCACGACACGAACTGGCATAAATAAATTCTTCCCTTTATGTCCTGTTTCCTTTTGCACAGCTTTGATGGCAGCTTTAATGGATGGCGCATCAAACACCTCAAGAGCTTCCAGTTGCCCCTTCAATGAAGTCATTACTTCCGGTACTTGTTCGCCCGCCAAAATCTCCGATGCTGCTTCATCATATTCAACCGTGTCCTGGAAGAACTGGGCGGACAGCTCGACAATTTCAGCTCCGAAGCTTAATTGACCTTGGTATAAAGCGATTAGATCATGCACCCATGTTTTTTCTTCCTCGGTCATTTTTTCTGGTACGAGTTCTGCTGCCTGCAAGTGCGGCAACGTCAGATCAATCACTTCGTCAAGTGACAATTTCTTAATGTACTGATTGTTCATCCATGTTAATTTATTTGTATCGAACATAGACGGTGACTTAGACAAACGCGATTCATCGAACAATTTTACAAGTTCGTCGTGAGAGAAGATTTCTTCTTCCCCGCCCGGTGACCAGCCAAGCAATGCAAAGAAGTTGAACATCGCTTCAGGTAAATAACCCAAGTCTTTATATTGTGAAATGAATTGAATAATGGATTCATCACGCTTTGAAAGTTTCTTTCTGTCTTCATTGACGATTAACGTCATATGTCCAAGCTGGGGATGTTCCCAGCCGAACACGTCGAATACCATTAATTGTTTCGGCGTATTCGTCAAATGCTCTTCTCCACGGAAGACGTGGGAGATCTTCATCAGATGGTCATCCACTGCTACAGCAAAGTTGTAAGTTGGAATACCATTCGTCTTGACCATTACCCAGTCACCGATATCTTTCGATTCAAATGTAACTGTACCGCGAACTAAGTCTTGTACCGTGTACGTAATATTATCAGGCACTTGCATACGAAGGCTGTAAGAGAGACCCGCCGCTTCTTTTTCAGCTACTTGCTCTGCTGTTAAATTGCGGCATGTCCCATCATACATCGGTGCTGCGATTCCTGCTGCTTTTTGCGCTTCGCGTTTTGCTTCCAGCTCTTCGGGCGAACAGAAACATTTGTAGGCATGACCCTTTTCAAGCATTTCATCTGCATAGTTCTTGTACAGCTCCAAACGTTCTGTCTGGCGGTATGGTCCGTATTCGCCGCCCACGTCGATTGATTCGTCATGATGGATACCGAGCCATGTCAGGTTCTCCAACTGCGATAACTCGCCACTCTCGATATTTCGTTCTGTATCTGTATCTTCAATTCGGATGATGAATTTCCCATCGTAATGGCGGGCAAATAAATAGTTGAATAAAGCGGTCCGCGCGCCACCAATATGTAGTTGGCCTGTCGGACTTGGTGCGTAGCGCACACGTACTTCTTGTGTCATAATTGTCCCTCTCCGTTCTGATTGTTGAAAGAAGTTAATTGCCTATCTATTTTAGCATTGTGTTGTTTTTTTTGAAAGTCACTCGTTTTTCATCAATAAGATCGTAGCCATCGCAGCGATACCTTCTTCACGCCCTGGGAACCCAAGACGTTCCGTAGTCGTTGCTTTGACATTTACTTGAGTTAGATCCGCTTCCAATAATTCTGCTACACGTTGACGGATGTCACCGATATGCGGCGCCATCTTCGGTCGTTGCGCAATGATCGTGCAATCGATATTCCCTAGACGATAACCTTCTTCTTTGACCATTCCCCAAACTTTCTCCAGTAATACAGCAGAATCCGCATCCTTGAATGCTTCATCTGTATCCGGAAAGTGTGTGCCGATATCCACTTTTCCAATCGCTCCGAGTGCCGCGTCTGTCACTGTATGCAATAAGACATCTGCATCCGAGTGGCCAATTAATCCCTTTGTGTGCGGGATTGTGATGCCTCCAATAATGAGGGGGCGATCTTCTGCAAATGCATGTACATCAAAACCTTGTCCAATTCGAAACATGAGGTGATTCCTCCTACTTTCTTCTTTCCAGCAAGACTTCGCCAATTGCTAGATCTTCCTGGGTCGTCATTTTTACATTATCATATGAACCTTCTACAATTTGCACGCTGTATCCTATGCGCTCTACAAGCATCGATTCGTCAGTCCCGAGAAAACCTTCTCGAACTGCTGCATCAGAAGCTCTTTTCAGCAATTCATATCGAAATGCTTGCGGCGTCTGAACTAACCATAAATTCTCACGGTCCAGCGTTTGCTGCACGACATTATTCGCCGCAAGCTTGATTGTATCCTTTGCTCTCACTGCTGCAATTGCTGCACCTTTTTCATTCGCTGTGCTGACCAGTTTGCGGATGACAGACGAATCAAGGAAAGGTCTTGCGGCATCATGTACAAGCACAATGCCGTTACCTTCATATGTCTCTATGCAGGCGGCTACGCTATTTTGCCGTTCTCCGCCGCCTTTCACAAAGGTAATAGTCTTTCCTTTGTCACTTCTTGCAAGCATTTCTTTAATGACAGTTTGTTCTTCAGGCTTTACAGCTATAATAATTTCCTCACAGTGAGGATCCTCTAAAAAAACACTCACCGTATGATACAAAATCGGCAATCCGCCGATCTCTAAGAAAAGTTTGTTCTGACCGGCACCCATACGCTTTCCACTGCCTGCAGCCGGGATCATTACTGTATAATTCACATTAAGTCCTCTGCTTTCTGTAGCCGATTCACCGGCCTTTCGGTTTTGCAAAAATCATTCGTCCCGCAGATGTTTGAAGAACACTTGTTACGACGACATCAATTGCCTGCCCGATATGCGTTCTGCCATCCTCAATGACAATCATCGTGCCATCATCCAAGTACGCTACACCTTGGTTATGTTCTTTACCATCTTTGATGACGACTACATGCATTTCTTCTCCCGGAATAACGACCGGTTTAACTGCGTTTGCCAAATCATTGATGTTCAAGACTGCCACTCCGTGCAAATCAGAGACTTTATTCAAATTAAAGTCATTCGTCACGACAAGACCTTCCATCTTCTTTGCCAGCTTCACAAGTTTTAAATCCACTTCCGCTACATCGTTAAAATCCTCATCCGTGATGAGCACGGTCGGTCCGTCGTCATTTTGCAGACGCTTTAGAATATCCAAACCGCGTCTCCCTTTAGTTCGCTTTAATGTATCGGATGAGTCGGCTATGTGTTGCAGTTCAGTTAACACAAACTGAGGAACGACGAGAATTCCTTGCAAAAATCCAGTAGCCGCAATATCCGCGATACGTCCGTCAATGATGACACTTGTATCAAGTAGCTTATAAACATTCTTCTGAGGCGCCACAGTTTCAGTCGGCTCCTTCTTTTTTATCGTTGTATTGCGCAAATTAGAGAAAGCGTTGATAAACTCTTCCCATTTCTTAAAACCTACCTGGAAACCTAAATACCCTAGAAGTATGGATAGCAAGACGGGCAGTACAGATGAAATAACAGGAATCTCAATCGCATTCAATCCGAAACTGACCAAAAACGCTACGCTTAACCCTACGATTAAACCTATAGTACCGAATAGCAAATGCATGATCGGCGCCTTCAAAAGTCGTTCTTCAATCCATTTAATAAAGTCCACAATCGGTTCTGTTAAAAATAAGCTAAATAAATATAGAATGATTGCTCCTAAAACAGCTTCGACGTATGCGTTTTCTATCGCGGGGCGTGACGTAAAAGCGAACATGGCAAATAAGTACGGTAAAAATAAAACACCGAGAGTTCCTCCGATTAACAGGAAAGAAACCTGGACTACTCTTTTCAACATTCTCTTTCACCTCCTTTTCCTTCCTATTAGTATACAACGAATCACAGTAAGTCGCTTAGGTTAAGCGAGGGGTTTATTGCCCCCTCACTTCTATTAGGACAATCTAAATGCGGCAAAGGTTTCTTAACGCTTCAACCAGTCTACTTACTTAAAAGCAATTCCAAGCGCCTCCGAGATTGTTTCAACCCCGACTACTTGGATGCCTGACGGTACATCCCATCCCCCCATATTGGATGACGGCATGATAATCCGCTCAAACCCCAGCTTGGCAGCCTCTGTGACACGCTGCTCAATTCTTGATACCCTTCTTACCTCACCCGTTAACCCTACTTCACCAATAAAACAATCTCCAACCCCTACCGCGGTATCCCGATAACTCGACACGATACTTAACAGCACTGCTAAATCGATCGCCGGTTCATCCAACTTTACTCCCCCAGCCACCTTAATATACGCATCTTGAGTTTGTAATAACATGCCTGCACGTTTTTCAAGAACCGCCATCAGCAAAGAAACGCGATTTTGATCAAGGCCCGTCGCCATCCGCTTCGGATAGTTGAAACTAGAAGGTGTAATCAACGCCTGTATTTCTACTAATATCGGACGTGTTCCTTCCATCGAAGCAACAATGGTCGAACCCGCGCCTCCTTGAGATCGTTCACGCAGGAATAATTCGGAAGGATTCAATACTTCCTTCAACCCAGACTGCAGCATTTCAAAAATAGCGATTTCATTGGTCGAACCAAAACGGTTCTTCACACTCCGTAGAATACGGTAGGTATGATGGCGCTCTCCTTCAAAATAAAGGACGGCATCCACCATGTGTTCGAGCAACCTCGGTCCTGCAATCTGCCCTTCCTTTGTAACATGACCGACGATGAAAATCGCGATATTTTGCGTCTTGGCAATCCGCATTAATTCCGCAGTACACTCTCGAACTTGCGACACACTCCCAGGGGCAGAAGTAACTTCGGGATGATGTACTGTCTGAATGGAGTCCACAACAAGAAATTTCGGTTTCACTTCATCGACTGTTTCATGGATCATACCTAGATCTGTTTCTGCGTAAATATACAGCTCATCTGATTTGACACCCAATCTTTCTGCCCGCAACTTTGTCTGTCGTATCGACTCCTCGCCGGATATGTACAGGACGCGTTGTTGCTGGTTGGCAAGCAACGAAGATACTTGCAACAACAATGTCGACTTTCCTATCCCCGGATCCCCGCCAATCAATACAAGTGAGCCGGGCACAATCCCCCCACCGAGCACGCGATTCAGTTCATTCAATTCTGTTTTCACACGCGGCTCTTCCACCATTTCAACCGCACTAATCGGTAAGGCCTTTTGCTTCACTTTTTCACCGTGTTGAAAAGCTGCACGGGGACCTTTTTGCACAATTTCCACTTCTTCATCCATCGTGTTCCATTCACCACAGCCTGGACAGCGTCCCATCCATTTCGGAGACTCGTATCCACAGGAACGACACATGAATTTAGATTTACGCTTAGCCATATTCTCTCTCCCTATACGAAAAGGACAGCTCGCTGCGCTTTTTAAATTTCTAAGCGAGCGAGCTATCCGGATTTTTATTTAGTTAGTTACTTACGGATTCAGTTTGTTTTTCTGTCCGTACCACGAATTTATCGTCGTTCACATCAATCACTACTTTTTCACCCATAAGAACTTTACCTTCTAGTAATTCTTCAGATAAACGATCCTCTACGTGCTTCTGTAGCGCCCGGCGCAATGGTCGAGCTCCATACTCCGGATCATACCCTTCGTCGGTGATCTTATCCTGTGCAGCTTCTGTCAACACAAGCTCAATATCTTGTTCTGCTAATCGCTTCGCAAGATCTTCAGACATTAGGCTGACAATTTGTCGCAAATGTTCTTTCTCCAGTGAATGGAATACAATCATGTCATCCACACGGTTTAAAAACTCCGGTCTGAACGTTTTCTTTAACTCGCTCAGCATTTTTTCTTTCATATCTTCATAATCAGATTCGCCGTCTTGGATATTGAATCCGACATATCGGTTTTTCTTCAACTCAGTAGCCCCAACGTTTGACGTCATAATCATGACCGTATTACGGAAATCTACCGTCCGACCTTTAGAATCTGTTAAGCGTCCGTCTTCCAACACTTGAAGTAAAATATTGAAAACATCCGGGTGTGCTTTTTCAATTTCATCCAGTAAGACAACGGAGTATGGTTTACGGCGAACTTTTTCTGTCAGTTGGCCGCCTTCCTCGTAGCCTACATAACCTGGAGGTGAACCTACAAGACGAGACGTTGCATGTTTCTCCATATACTCGGACATATCGATACGAATCATAGCATCCTCATCACCGAACATCACTTCTGCCAGCGCACGAGCCAACTCTGTTTTACCAACACCTGTTGGACCTAGGAAGATAAATGAACCGATAGGACGTTTCGGATCTTTCAATCCGGCACGCGCACGGCGGATTGCTCGTGAAATCGCTAAGACTGCTTCATTTTGACCAATCACGCGCTCATGTAGGATTTCTTCCATTTTGAGTAATTTAGCTGATTCGGTTTCCGCAATCTTATCCACTGGGACTCCCGTCCACATCGCTACAACTGCAGCGATATCATCGACAGTTACTTCAGACTCTGTTTTTCCTTGTTTTTCTTTCCATGCTGCTTTTGTTGTTTCTAATTCTTCCTTCATCTTCTGCTCTGTATCACGGTAAGAAGCCGCTTTTTCAAACTCTTGGCTCTGAACAGCTGCATTCTTTTCAGAACGGATCGCTTCTAGCTTCACTTCTAATTCCTTCAAGTTTGGAGGAGTCGTATATGAACGAAGACGAACTTTAGATCCTGCCTCATCCATCAAATCAATCGCTTTGTCCGGTAAGAAACGATCGGAAATATAGCGATCAGACATTTTCGCAGCTGCTTCTACTGCTTCATCCGTTATCTTCACTCGGTGATGCGCTTCATAGCGATCACGAAGTCCTCTAATGATTTGGATAGTCTCTTCCACCGTTGGTTCATCTACTTGGATCGGCTGGAATCGACGTTCAAGTGCTGCATCTTTTTCAATGTATTTACGATATTCATCTAATGTAGTAGCGCCGATACATTGTAATTCTCCTCGAGCGAGAGAAGGTTTTAAGATATTAGATGCATCGATCGCACCTTCCGCTCCGCCCGCGCCAATCAATGTATGCAATTCATCGATGAACAGAATGATGTTTCCTGCCTGACGAATCTCTTCCATCACTTTTTTCATGCGGTCTTCAAATTCACCGCGATATTTCGTGCCCGCAACAACTGTACCCATATCGAGCGTCATAACACGTTTGTCACGTAAGATTTCAGGTACTTCATTGTTGACTACTTGCTGTGCCAACCCTTCTGCGATTGCAGTTTTACCAACACCAGGCTCTCCAATCAAGACTGGATTGTTTTTGGTACGACGAGCCAGCACTTCAATTACACGCGTAATCTCTTTGCTTCGTCCAATAACTGGATCCAAAGTGCCTTCACGTGCAATCTCTGTTAAATCTCTAGCTAAACTATCCAATGTCGGTGTAGCGGCAGAAGCGTTGTTTGAAGTACTGCCAACTGAACTTTCATCATTGCCGAGTAACTGAAGAACTTGCTGGCGAGCTTTGTTTAAGCTGACGCCCGCATTGTTCAGGACGCGAGCCGCTACGCCTTCTCCTTCTCGGATTAATGCTAATAAAATATGTTCTGTACCAATATAGGAATGACCCAGCTTACGGGATTCATCAACCGAAAGCTCGATGACGCGTTTTGCACGCGGTGTATAATGAACGATCGGTCCTACATCTTTCGAGCCCACGCCTACAAGAGCCTCTACTTCCCGTTCAATCGTATCCGCATTGACACTAATGGCGTCCAGCGCTTTCGCTGCAATTCCACCGCCTTCTCGGATCAATCCAAGTAAAATATGCTCTGTACCAATTGATTCGTGTTTTAAGCGTATTGCCTCTTCTTGAGCCAGTTGCAAAACTTTTTGCGCACGTTGTGTAAATCGATTAAACATCATATCCATTCCCCTCTTTTCTTCATAAATAGAACCTATTCTATGTTATGCCAGTTGAATCCTCATTGCTTTAATCCTTCACTCTATACCTATTCATATCATTTCATAAAAAGCCGTAATTTAAACCTCAATACTGACTTTGACTATCTTTGATTAACTATAAATCCAAATTGACGATCTTGCAAAAAGTATGCTCAGGACTTTTCAGAATTGTTTCCTGGAGCTTGCGTACATTCAATTCCTAAGCGATCACGGAATAATTTTGCACGAAATACGTCGCGTTGGTCTGATGTTAATTCTGTACCCGCATATTGCTGAAGGAAACCTGGCTGCATGAAAATCATTAATTCATTTAAAATTGCCATGTCTAAATTTTCTATGATACCTAAATCAATACCCAAACGGACATCGGACAAACATCTGGCTGCTTCTGCGGAAGGTAGTATACGGGCATGAGTAATCGTACCAAGCGAACGGTAAAGCCGATTTTCCAAATGGACCTGTGATTTCGCTAATAATATTTCACGGGACTTTTTCTCGTGTGCAATCAAACGCTTTGATATATTGTCCAGATCCTTCAATATTTCTTCTTCAGACTTGCCAAGTGTTGTTTGATTGGATATCTGATAAATATTTCCAAGGGCTTCACTGCCTTCTCCGTAGCTACCGCGCACCACCATCCCAAGACGTGATATTGCAGGAATAATCCGTTCAATTTGCTTGGTGATGGTGAGAGCCGGTAAATGCATCATGACAGATGCCCGCATACCGGTTCCTGTGTTGGATGGACAACTAGTCAAATAGCCAAACGTCTCATCAAAAGCATAATCCAAGTTTCGTTCTATCTCGCTGTCTACTTGATTCGCCTGCTCATAGGCAGTATCGATTTGAAAGCCAGGATAAATACATTGGATACGTATATGGTCTTCTTCATTCACCATAATACTGATTGTTTCATCTTCTGAAAGCAGGACCGAACCGTATTTATCTGGGTCGATTAACTGTGGGCTTACCAAATGTTTCTCAACTAATATTTGTCTCTCAAGAGGCGATAGGTCTGACATCGACGTGCCCGCAAAATGATGCTCTTCCATAGTAGCCACCGCTTGGTCAACTGCTTCATTGACACGTTTAGCGTCTTCTTCAGAAGCACAAATAGGGAATAGGTAACTTTGCAGGTTGCGTGCTAATCTGATTCTTGTAGATAGGACGATATCCGAATGTTCTCCCTTTGCCACCATCCAGCCTGTCAGCTCTTGTTTGATGAATTTTTCAAATGACATGTTGATCGTCACCTCCATCGGCCAATTGCTTTTTTACTGTATTGGCTTCATCTCGTAATACGGCAGCTTCTTCAAAACGCTCAGCTTCTACCGCTTCCTTCATTTTTGTGCGGATGTCCTCTAATTGTTTTTTCAAAGCAAACCGTTCATTGAAGGAGACTGGTACCTTACCACCATGATTTGTATTGCCGTTATGCAATTTAGCAAACACTCGTGGCAGCTGCTCGCGGAAAGTATCGTAGCACGTCGCACATCCAAATTTCCCAATGTCTAAAAACCTATGAAAAGTCAGTCCGCAACTCGGGCATTTGGGGCCATCAGGCAAAGTCTCATTCGACTTTTGACCTTGTAATAATTCTGAACCTCCAAGCCAATGTGCCAGAAATTGTTGAATGGACAACGGCTCTTGATCAGGGCTGAATGAAAATGTCTGGGAGTAAAACGCACATTTATCACATAAATGCCGCTCTGTCGTGCCATTCATTGTCTCTTGTTTAAAAACCACAGTGGCCGGACGTTCTTTGCAGTTTTCACAAAGCATTTATCATCACCTCATTCTACTTCTTCATAAATCAATGTGACTAACATGGCGCGGAGTATTCGCGAACGCAATGCATCTCGTTCAGGAAGCATATAGCGCAGTGTGGCTCGACCCACCGCAGCTAACATAAGTTTGGCTTCACGCTCTGTAATCACTTCTTCTTCAATCAAACGAATAATTACATCTTCAGCCATCGTAGAGGATGCTCCCGCTTCCAAACTTCCCAGCGCTTGCTCGAGCAAGTCCTTCCGTGAATTCGTCTGCACCCGATAAATCCGAATGTATCCACCGCCTCCGCGTTTTGACTCTACTGCGTAGCCTCTCTCGACTGTGAAGCGAGTTTTGATTACGTAGTTGATCTGCGAAGGAACACATTGGAATTTCTCGGCGACTTCATTCCGTTTGATTTCAACAGAGGCACTGTCTTCCTTTTCGATAATGGACTTCAAATACCCTTCAATAATGTCAGAAATGTTCCGCATCTCGTCACCTCGTTTCTGCTCGTTCTCTTAGTTGACTTTGACTATCTTTGACTTGATTGTATCGCAGAAAATGCGTGAGATGCAATTGATTTGTTTTAATATGTATGTTTGATTTTTTTGCATGTCTTGCGTTAGGCTGTCTCTCTACATGGAGGATTATTCAAGATCTTTTCATGTTTTTCATTGAACGAAAAAAACCACGCAAGCTGTCTGCGCGGTTAGATCTCTCTTATATAGTCATAGGTTCTTTCTTCAATGGTTCCAAGTCCACTTCAAAGCCCATATCTTCTAACATTTGTTGGTCTTTGTCGTTTTCCTGACCCGATGTTGTCAAATAGTCACCGATGAAGATAGAGTTTGCAGCATATAAGCCAAGTGGTTGAAGGCTGCGAAGGTTCACTTCGCGTCCACCCGAAATTCGTATTTCTTTTGTTGGATTGATGAAACGAAATAGGCTAAGTACCTTCAAGCAATAGCGCGGATCCAGTTCAGAGGTCCCTTCTAGCGGCGTCCCATCCACGGCGTGCAGGAAGTTGACTGGAATGGAGTCTGCATCGAGTATCCGCAGGCTGTGTGCCATGGAAATGACATCCTCTTTTGTTTCACGCATTCCGACTATTACGCCAGAGCAAGGAGATATTCCCGCTTCCTTTACATGTCCTACTGTGTTTACACGATCATCGTATGTGTGCGACGTAGTGATGCTTTCATGGTGTTCGGCAGAGGTGTTCAAGTTGTGATTGTATCGGTCTACACCTGCTTCTTTCAAGCGTGCGGCTTGTTCTGGCTTCAGAATTCCTAAACATGCACAAACGGTCATTCCTTTATGTTTCTCTTTAATTTGCTTGACGGAATCAATAACGATTTCAAGCTCACTAGCCCGAGGTCCTCGTCCACTTGCCACGATACAATAAGTGCCCGCTTTATTTGCAGCAGCTCGCTCTGCACCTTGTAATATTTCTTCTGATTTCATCATTGCATACTTTTCAACCGGTGCTTTTGACACAATCGACTGGGCACAGTAGCCACAGTTTTCCGGGCACAACCCCGACTTCGTATTGATGATCATATTAAGTTTTACTTTGTTTCCATAGTAATGGGATCGGATCGAGTACGTCGCATGAAGCAGCAACAGCAAATCTTCATCCGGACTATTTAATATTGAAAGCGCTTCCTCATTTGTTAATACGTGACCTTTCAAAACTTGGTCAGCCAGCCTTTGATAGTTCGTCAAAATGTATGCCTCACTTTCAAATGTTTTGAAATTCTAAATGCGAATATTCCCGCCAGTACGGCTAGCACAATATCCTTCGGTAATGGAGGAATCATCCAAAGCCATGCAATTTTGTACGTAAACACCTCTGGCGCCGCAGCCCAAACTTTATAGGCGACATACATCCAGTTCGTACCCAATAAATAGTTGATTGCTGTCGCAACAAGTGATGCAATAATATAAGATGGCAGTGTATTCTTACGCTCCACGATTTTACCTGCTACATAAGCAATCAAGATGAAAGTAACGATAAAACCAAATGTCGGGCTTAAGATTTGGCCAAATCCACCTTGAAACTTAGCAAATACAGGAGCCCCTGCAAGGCCGACCATCATATAGACAGTCATCGACAATGCACCAAGACGGCTACCCAATAACAATCCTGACAAAACAGCGAAAAATGTCTGCAATGTAATAGGTACTCCCCCGACTACTAAAAATGGTATGAAAGAAGTGATATTAGCCCCATTCATCATTAAAGCAGCAAACATTCCACTATATACAATTGACAATGTACTGAATTTACTTTGCGGACGTCCTTCCGAAGCTGTCGTCATCATGACACCTCTTTCTATTTTGAGTTACTATAAAAATAGTAATGGTTGACTCATTGATTGTCAACTCGTTTTTAATTTAAGTTAACTAATAATTTATGGAACATCTTATATGTAAGGAATGACACCCTTTTCTTATCCAATAAGGCAAGAAAGAAACAGACAAGACCCACATCTACCCCTGCTGGCAATTTCTTAGAATGAACAAAATGCTTTCTCTGCAAAAAAAGAACTACCCGGGAAGTCAGATGAACATGACTTCTCGGGCAGCTCCTATTTCTTTTTATCGACTTTGTCTTCTTTTTCTTTCCTGAAAAGAAAAAAAGCAAGTACACCACTTAATGCAGCGGCGCCAAAGGTAATCCAAACACGCGAATCCCACGGTACTTCTTCATAATTATTCTCCAACATAATCCAGGCAAGCGTGCCGACAAGTGCCGCTATCGGAATGGAGTATTTAAAAAACTGCATGATTCCTCACCTTTTCAAGTTACTCCTTTAATTTTACCATGTTTCAGTAAATTTCTCTATGCGCACTCCGGTCTTCAAGAACTTCATCAAACATTCACTTGACGATTACCTACAAAGCCGCTATGATATGGTTAGAATTATCGAAATAATTTAATAAGAATCATATCTTATCAAGAGAAGCAGAGGGACTGGCCCAAAGACGCTTCAGCAACCAGCCGATGGGCAAGGTGCTACTTCCAGCAGTATGCCGAAATGGCACACTGAAAGATGAGAGGGAACTGGTCATTGCGATTACAAAGCCTTCTATTTACTTGAAGGCTTTTTTTGATTAGAGAAAACAAAGGGGGATTTGATGATGTCATTAATGGAGAAACTTCAAACAAATGTCCTGACAGCAGATGGGGCAATGGGAACTATTTTGTATTCATATGGGATCGATTATTGCTATGAGGAATTAAATATAGAGAAACCTGAAATTATAGAGAAAATCCACCACGACTATATCGAGGCGGGAGCTGATATTATTCAGACCAATACATACAGTGCCAATGCAGTGAAATTGGCTCGTTATGGATTGGAAAACCGTGTTACGGAATTCAATAAAGCAGCAATCCAAATTGCAAAGCGGGCTGCTGCACCAGGTGGTCAATTTGTGCTTGGTACCATCGGCGGTTTGCGTGGAATTCGCAAAAGTGATGCATCGCTCGATGAAGTAAAGCAAGTAGTCCTTGAACAGGCCAACGCATTATTGACTGGAGATCCAGACGGACTGTTGCTCGAAACGTATTATGATTTCGAAGAATTATCATCCGTCGTTTCAACACTTCGTCAAATCACAGATGTTCCGCTAATTGCGCAAGTCTCCATGCACGATCCTGGAGTTTTGCAAAACGGACTTTCATTGAATGACGCGTTGCATCAACTGGAATCACTAGGTGCAAGTATAGTCGGTGTAAACTGCCGCTTAGGGCCTTACCATACAATCCAAGCTTTTGAAAATGTGAAACTGCCGGAAAATGCATTTTTATCCGCTTATCCGAATGCATCTTTACTGGATGTGGAAGATGGCCGCATTGTCTATGAATCTGAAGCTGAGTACTTCGGGCGAGCTGCAGTATTGCTGCGTGATCAAGGTGTACGGTTAATTGGCGGGTGTTGCGGAACTACTCCTAAACATATTAAAGCAGCGAAAACTCGATTAGCGGGATTGTCTCCTATCACCAAGAAAGTAGTAGAACCAACAAAGCCAATCGTTATTCAGGAAGCCGGCCCGGTAAAACATCAACCGCTCCACGAGAAAGCCAAAACAGAACGTACGGTCATTGTGGAATTGGACACACCACGGCATTTAGAGACAGAAGATTATATTAAAGGTGCCAATTTACTTTACGATGCAGGTGTTGATGCCGTAACGATGGCGGATAACTCATTGGCATCCCCTCGGATCAGCAATATGGCAATGGGTTCCATCATTAAAATGCAGCACAATATCCGCCCTCTTGTCCACTTAACGTGTCGAGATCACAACTTGATCGGGTTACAATCTCATCTAATGGGGCTTGACGCGTTAGGCATCCACGATATTCTGGCTGTAACAGGTGATCCGACGAAAGTTGGTGATTTCCCTGGCGCAACAAGCGTCTACGATGTATCGAGTATGGAACTGCTGCAGTTAATCAAACAGTTGAATGAAGGGATTTCATTCTCCGGTAAACCATTACGTAAAAAAGCGAACTTCTCAGTTTCAGCTGCGTTCAATCCGAATGTCCGTGTATTGGACCGGGCTGTTCAGCGATTGGAGAAAAAGATTGAAGCAGGTGCAGATTATTTCATAACGCAACCTGTCTATACAAAAGAAAAGATTATTGACGTCTATGAGGCTACAAAACATCTAGATACACCTATCTTCATAGGTATTATGCCTTTGACAAATATTCGCAACGCAGAGTTTCTGCATCATGAAGTGCCTGGCATTAAACTATCTGACGAAGTGCTTGAACGGATGTGCGCCTGTGGCGACGACCGAGCAAAAGCCACTGAAACAGGAATTCAGATCGCAAAGGAGCTGATCGATACAGCAGCGCAATACTTTAACGGACTGTATTTAATCACACCATTCCTCCGTTACGACATGACACTTGAGCTACATGACTACATTAAACAAATAGATAAGCAGAAGGAGAGCGAATTATCACATGCAGAGACATCCTATTGAAGAACAACTAGACAAACGAATCCTTATCATTGATGGCGCGATGGGGACGATGCTGCAGGCGGAGGACCTCTCAACAGAAGATTTTGGAGGCGAAGATTACGACGGCTGTAATGAATATTTAAACGTTTTACGACCTGATATCTTGGAGAAGATTCATGATGAGTACCTAGAGGCAGGAGCCGACATCATTTGTACCAACACATTTGGCGGCACTCCCCTTGTTCTGAATGAATTTGCACTAGGACATCGTGCACATGAAATCAATACTAAAGCTGTCGAAATTGCAAAGGCAAGTGCAGCAAAGTATTCCACTGCGGAGTGGCCGCGTTTTGTCGCAGGGGCGATCGGACCGACGACTAAGACTCTTTCTGTCACAGGCGGCATTACATTCGATGAACTTTCTAATGATTTTTACGTGCAGGCGAAAGCATTGGTTGAAGCTGGCAGCGATTTAATCCTCATGGAAACTAGTCAGGATATGCTAAACGTCAAAGCCGGCACGATTGGTATTAAAAAGGCCTTTGAAGAGCTAGGACGCGAAGTACCAATCATGATTTCCGGTACAATCGAACCGATGGGTACAACACTTGCAGGTCAAAGTATCGAAGCATTTTACATTTCCATTGGACACGTCAATCCCCTATCTGTCGGCCTAAACTGTGCGACTGGACCAGAATTCATGACGGATCACTTACGTTCGTTATCTGACCTGGCAACTAGCTATGTGACATGCTATCCGAATGCCGGATTGCCAGATGAAGAAGGTCATTATCATGAGTCTCCAGAATCCCTATCGAAGAAGCTGGAAGGATTTGCAGAAAAAGGCTGGTTGAACATGGTCGGCGGCTGTTGTGGTACGACACCTGAGCACATTCGAGCAATTCGAGAAGCTGTAAAAGACAAAGCACCTCGTCAAATGCCTGAAAAAGAACCTGGTCATGCCGTTTCAGGTATTGAACCTTTGCTATATGATGACACATTGCGTCCTTTATTAATTGGGGAGCGTACAAACGTTATCGGCTCACGGAAGTTTAAGAAGCTAATAATAGAAGAGAAGTTTGAAGAAGCGTCTGAAATTGCACGTGCACAAGTAAAACGCGGTGCGCACGTACTCGATATTTGTCTGGCGAATCCAGATCGTGATGAACTGATCGATATGACGCGTTTTATGAAAGAAGTCGTAAAAAAGGTTAAAGTCCCTCTAGTAATTGACTCAACGGACGAAAATGTCATCGCGGAAGCATTAAAGTATTCCCAAGGAAAAGCGATTATCAACTCGATCAACTTGGAGGACGGCGAAGAACGATTTGACGCAGTTTTGCCTCTCGTGAAAAATTATGGCGCGGCAGTGGTGGTTGGTACCATCGATGAAATCGGAATGGCTGTTACGAGAGAACGCAAACTGGAAATCGCCTTGCGTTCCTATGATCTGCTCGTAAATAAATGGGGAATTGCACCCGAAGATATTATTTTCGATCCGCTTGTATTCCCTGTCGGTACAGGAGATGAGCAGTATATCGGTTCAGCTGTTGAGACAATTGAAGGCATTCGTTTGATTAAGGAAAAGTTACCGCGTACGCTGACCACGCTAGGTGTCAGTAACGTTTCATTCGGCTTGCCCCCTGTTGGTCGTGAAGTGCTGAATGCAGTGTATTTATATCACTGCACGCAAGCTGGCTTGGATTACGCCATCGTCAATACAGAAAAATTAGAACGCTATGCTTCCATCCCAGAAGCAGAAATCAAACTAGCTAATGATTTGCTATTTACGACAACAGATGAGACATTAGCTGATTTTGCAGATTTTTATCGAGATAAGAAAAAAGAAAAAACTGAAGACGATATCCCGAAAACTGTTCCCGAACGTCTTGCCTACTATGTAGTGGAAGGAACGAAGGAAGGCTTAATTCCTGACTTAGAGGCTGCCCTCCAAACATACGATGCACCACTGGATATTATCAATGGTCCATTGATGAAAGGGATGGCAGAAGTCGGGCGCCTGTTCAATGACAATCAACTTATCGTAGCGGAAGTATTACAAAGTGCTGAGGTCATGAAAGCTTCCGTTTCCTATCTCGAACAATTTATGGAGAAGAAAGAAGACGACAGCGGGAAGGGTAAAATTATCTTAGCTACCGTCAAAGGCGATGTACATGATATCGGGAAAAACCTTGTAGATATTATTCTAAGCAATAACGGCTTTAAAGTTATTGATATTGGGATCAAGGTTACCCCAGCGGCATTGATCGAGGTCATTCGTAAAGAAAAGCCAGACATTGTCGGCTTATCCGGATTGCTCGTAAAATCCGCTCAACAAATGGTGTTGACGGCACAGGACTTTAAGGCAGCAGGAATCGATTTGCCTGTTATGGTCGGTGGAGCTGCTCTGACAAGACGTTTCACAGAAACGAAGATTGCGCCTGAATACGATGGCCCTGTTATTTTTGCCAAGGACGCAATGCAAGGATTAGATTTGGCTAACCGTCTTCAAAGCGAAGACAAAGGAGCACTACTGGAAGAATTACAGGAAAGCCTTGAGAAGCGGGAAGCAAATGATGCGATTAAAGCAAGCCGCGGAAATACTGCAGTTGCAGTGGCGGCGCGACCAGTGAAAACAGTACGTACCGACGTACCTGTATTCGTACCGACTGATTTACGCAGACGCGTTGTAAAAGACTATTCAGTTGCTCACTTACACCCATACGTGAACATGCGCACACTGATCGGCCATCATCTTGGCTTACGCGGAAATGTCGATAAAATGCTGGAAAAGAAAGAAGAACGGGCTGTTCAGCTTCATGAAATGGTCACAAGCTTCCTGCAATCCGATAAATTAACCGCTTCAGGTATTTATCAGTTCTTCCCTGCTCAAGCAGACGGAGACGACGTAATCATTTACGATCCAGAAGATGCGAAAACAGAAATTGAACGGTTCACATTCCCTCGCCAAGAAAAAGAACCATTCCTTTGTCTGGCAGACTACTTGAAAACAGTTGACAGTGGGGAAATGGACTATGTGGCCTTCATGCAAGTTACTGCGGGTAAAGGGGTTCGAGACTATGCAAACCAGCTGAAAGAGCAAGGGAAGTTCCTAGAAAGCCATGCTTTTCAGGCAACCGCTCTAGAATTGGCAGAGGGCTTTGCTGAACGTATTCACCAAGAAATCCGTGATCAATGGGGATTCCCGGACCCTACGGACTTCACAATGCGCGAACGGTTCGCTGCAAAATACCAAGGTCAGCGATTCTCATTTGGCTACCCTGCTTGTCCAAATTTAGAAGATCAAGCCAAACTCTTCGGACTGATCAAACCTGAAGACCATGGCGTCATCTTAACAGAAGAATTCATGATGGAACCCGAAGCCTCCGTATCCGCTATCGTCTTCGCCCACCCAGACGCAAGATACTTTAACGTGGAATGAACAAAAGTGGAAGGCGCCATGTAGCCTCGACAGGCGTTGGAGGGCTTACCAAAAAGGCGTTCTTTGCCTTTTCGGTAAGACCGAAACGTCCCGAGGAGGCTGGCGCCTGCAACTGGATGTATTCAAAAGCGGAGACGGCTGGTCAGTCCCGACAGGCACTGGAAGGCTTAAATTAAAGGCGCTCTTTGCCTTTACTTTAAGACTGAAGTGTCCCGAGGGGCTAGCCATCGGAGCTGGATGTAACCAAATGTGGAGACGGCTGGTCAGAGGCGACAGGCATAAGCCAAAGATGCGGAGTGGCGCTTTTTGCCACGCAGCAGCTTTGGCTTATGACCCAAGTCTCTAGCCGTCGGAGCTGGATGTAACCAAATGTGAAAGGCGCCGTTTAGCCTCGACAGGCGTTGGAGGGCTTACCGAAACGTTCCAAGAGGCTGGCGCCTGCAACTGGATGTAATCAAAAGCCGAGACCGCTGGTCAACTACAACAAGCGACGGAAACAGAATAATTATAGCAAAATAAAACCGCTGTCTCCGATTAATTGGAGACAGCGGTTTTCATTTCCTTGATGAACGATTAACGGCAGCAACCTCTGCGCCGGCCACATCCTCCGCCGCCCCACATTCCATGTCCATGTCCATGTCCATGTCCATGTCCATGAGAAGGTCCTCTGCCTGGCATTATCATAGAGCCCATAACATCCTGAGTTGTCTCTGTATAATAATGTTGCGGTACCCCTACTACGTTATGGCGATTAACGTTCACAATCGGGTGAATATAAGGAATTTCTTGCGGAGAAAAGCAATCATTATAACGGTACTGTGTTGGACAAACGATTGGCTGCATCTGAAAACCTGGTTGTTGCCCCTGCATTCCTGGGAATTGTCCTGACATACCAGGATATTGTCCTTGATTCATCATCATTTTCTCACCTCCTATACCCTATTACATGCCAGCCTACAGAATTATTACGGGCTAGCGCCGTGGGGATGTGGAAATTTATTGATATCAATTAAAAAAGAGCAATCCTTCCGCCTATATTTGGCGGTCTGAATCGCTCCAATACTGCATTAACCACATTGACGAGGATTCACTGATCGATCATATCCTTTTGTTTTTTCAATTGACTCCAATTGCTTCATAATTAGTTTGCATTCATTTACTGGACATTGGGATGGAGCACCTTCGTCTACCATATTCAAAGAGCCTAAAAAGTCAAGATCACGACGCAAATCCAGCTCAGCCGGATTAACAAATTGACGACCCATACTTTTTCATCCTTTCTGTTGGATAGTTCACAAGACAAAACCAGCCAATTCACTACTGATCACACGCCATACTTTGATAAATAAAAATACTCCATATATTATATGTGCGTGAAGAATCTTAGGAATGGGTATAGTAGGATATAACCTATTTATTGAAGGAGAGAGTTTGTATGAATCGAAATCGAATTGTATTATTTGATGGCGAATGTAACTTTTGTGATGCGAGCGTACAGTTCATTATTAAACGTGATCCGTATCGATATTTTTCCTTCGCTTCCTTGCAGGACGACGTAGGGAAAGAACTTCGAAAACAATACCAGATTCCAGACAACGTCGACAGTTTAGTTTTAATCGAAAATGGGAAAGCGTATACAAAATCAAGTGCCGCTTTACGTATCGCAAAAAAGCTAGACGGACTCTGGCATTTAGCTTTCCTATTCATAGTCGTGCCGTCAGCAATCCGCAACCGCGCATATGACTATATTGCAACGAATCGTTATAAATGGTTCGGTAAAAAAGAATTGTCTTGTATGCTGCCGTCTCCTGAAGAGCGCCAGCGTTTTATCGCGTAAAAAAGGCCTTCCGTTACCGGAAGGCCTTTATCATGAAGTCAATTGCTTATATTCCTCATCCGTAAATGCGCGTGATCGAGAAAGGAATCGTTTCCCTTCCACTCCTTCAAGCGAAAACATACCTCCGCGACCTTCCACTACATCAATGATTACTTGTGTATGCTTCCAATATTCATACTGGCTTTTCATCATATAGAAAGGCACATCGCCGATACGTCCTAACAATACATCTTGATCACCGATGAGCAGATCTCCTTCTTCGTAGCACATTGGGGAAGATCCATCACAGCAACCGCCTGACTGATGAAACATTAAAGGTCCATGCTTCTTTTTCAGCAATTCAATGAGAGCTAATGCTTCTTCTGTTGCAATTACACGGTCTGGCATGGGAATTCCTCCATTTCACGTCGGATCCTATAGACAGATGCGTTTTATTTCAATCAAAAGAATCCTTGCTTACTTTCATCGTAGCTCACTAGCATATTTTTCGTCTGCTGGTAATGAGCCAACATCTGCAGATGGTTCTCACGGCCGATACCGGATGCTTTATAGCCCCCAAATGCAGAGTGTGCAGGATATGCGTGGTAGCAATTTGTCCACACACGGCCAGCTTGAATGCCGCGCCCAAAACGATATGCTGTATTCATATCACGCGTCCAGACACCTGCCCCTAAGCCGTATAGCGTATCATTGGCAATTTCAAGTGCTTCTTCTTTATCTTTAAACGTCGTAACCGCCACGACTGGACCAAAGATCTCTTCTTGGAAAATACGCATCTTATTATCACCCTTGAACACAGTAGGTTTCACGTAGTAACCATCTTTCAAGTCGCCTTCCAGTTCGTTTTTCTCTCCGCCTGCAAGACATTCTGCGCCTTCTTGTTTTCCTATATCCATGTAAGACAGGATTTTTTCCATTTGCTCCGTAGATGCTTGTGCTCCCATCATTACTGAAGGATCAAGCGGATTTCCTGTCTTGATCGCTTTAACACGCTCTATTGCGCGCTCCATAAATTTATCGTAGATTGATTCTTGAATCAACGCACGGGATGGACATGTACATACTTCTCCTTGGTTCAGGGCAAACATGACAAAACCTTCGATTGCTTTGTCAAAGAATTCATCATCTGCATCCATGATATCCTCAAAGAAAATGTTCGGTGATTTTCCGCCAAGTTCTAATGTCACCGGAATCAAATTTTGTGATGCATATTGCATAATTAGGCGACCTGTTGTCGTCTCACCAGTGAATGCAACCTTGTTGATCCGAGGATTAGACGCCAATGGCTTCCCTGCTTCTACGCCAAACCCGTTCACTACGTTGAGGACTCCTGCCGGCAGCAAGTCTTCGATCAGCTCAACAAGAACTAAGATAGAAGCCGGTGTTTGCTCGGCAGGCTTCAAGACGACACAGTTCCCTGCCGCCAAGGCCGGAGCCAGTTTCCACACTCCCATAAGGATCGGGAAATTCCAAGGAATAATTTGACCTACTACGCCTAACGGCTCATGGAAGTGGTATGATACCGTATTGTCGTCAATTTGGCTGATTCCACCTTCTTGTGCACGAATAGCAGAGGCAAAATAACGGAAATGATCCACTGCCAATGGTAGATCGGCATTCAATGTCTCACGAACTGCTTTTCCGTTTTCCCACGACTCCGCAATCGCTAGCATCTCGAGATTTTCCTCAATACGATCTGCAATCTTCAACAAAATATTGGCACGTTCAGTGACTGAGGTTTTTCCCCACGCCTCTTTTGCTGCATGAGCTGCATCAAGCGCCAGTTCGATATCTTCTGCTGTGGATCTTGCTACTTGAGTAAAAACTTTACCCGTCACAGGTGTTGGGTTATCGAAATACTGGCCATTCACCGGCGCCGTCCATTTACCGCCGATAAAATTATCGTAACGTTCTTTAAAATGAACCTTTGCACCTTCTGAATTCGGATTTGCATATACCTTGTTTTCTGAAGCTTGTACCATACTGCGTCACACTCCCTATTCTCTTTATTTTGCTTGTATTCTAGTGCAATCGTTTTTGCACACAAAGCCACTATACGAATATCAAGAACACGTTATGCATAATGATTACGCTTACATATGCTATTTTTATTCTATCTGAAAATTATATATCTTTCAACTAATTACTATTCAAATTAATACTGTCGTAGTGAATTTATCAATTTCATAGGTTGGTAAGGATTCATTAATAATTTGTTCATAACTTGGCTGTACGATGAAAGAAATACAAATGACAGGGGTTGTCAATATGGAAGGTAAAGCAGCAAAAAAGTTACTCTCTATTGTCGGTTCAGGTGTTGTAGGCTCTATGCTGACGCTTGGCGTTGTTGCCAACACCGATTGGTTAGGGTCTCCGAAGGAAGTAGAATCAGCAAATATAGATACTCCTACATATGAGGTCGAGAAGGTGTCCACTGCACCAACAGATTCATTGGCCGATATGGTAGAACAGTCTTCAAAAGCTATTGTTGGCGTAGTTAATTATCAAACGCCAGGCAATCGTTTTGCTGAGGCTGCGACAGAGCAAATGGCGGGCACTGGTTCCGGTGTGATCTACAAAATTGACGATAAATATGCGTATATCGTAACGAATAATCATGTCATTGAGGGTGCACAAAAGATTGAAGTCACATTAGATAAAGGCGTAAAAGCATCGGCAAAACTTTTAGGCACAGATGCACTGACGGATATCGCGGTCTTACAAATCGATAAAAAGTTCGCAACTACTGCAGTGACGTTCGGAGATTCAAGTTTATTGAGAGCGGGAGACTCCGTAATCGCGATCGGTAATCCACTTGGTCTTGATTTTTCCGGCACCGTAACAAAAGGAATCGTTAGTTCAGTGTCTCGTACATTGGACGTCAATACATCAGCAGGAACCTGGCAGACAGAAGTTATTCAGACAGACGCAGCAATCAATAGCGGAAACAGCGGCGGTGCTTTGTTCAATACGGCAGGTGAAGTCATCGGTATCAACAGTCTAAAAGTAGCGCAAAGTGGTGTGGAAGGAATAGGATTTGCTATTCCAAGTAATGAAGTGAAAACATTGGTCGAACAACTTACAGAAAAAGGACAAATCGAACGGCCCTATCTCGGAGTAAGTTTAGCGGAATTAGCGGAAATTCCCTATATGTATGTCAAGGATTTACCCGAAGCTGTCAAAGGCGGCGTGATGGTAACAGGAATAGAACCCAATTCTGCAGCAGATCAAGCCGGCTTGAAAGAACAGGATGTCATCACCGAGATAAATGGTGAATCAATTGACAATTCTATGGAACTGCGTAAATATCTATACTCCAAACTACAAATCGGCAACAAGGCAAACATCACTATATACCGTAATGGTGAAAAACAGCAAGTGAGTGTCAAATTTAGTGGTGGACAAATGAAATAATCGACGCAAGAGGCAGCTTTTACGCTGTCTCTTATTTGTTTATAGCACTACAGACAAACACGCGGCCAAAATACTCTTCATTGCATTTTCCACGTTTTCGTACTATTTTTAGATACAAAGATGCAAGGAGGTCGTACAATGAAGATTCTGGTGATTGAGGACAATGACAGTGTCTCTTCCATGATTAGATTATTCTTTGAAAAGGAAGGCATAGAAGGGGCGTTTGAAGCAAACGGGTTGGACGGTTATGAACGGGCGATCTCTTCTGCATGGGACTGCCTCATCATTGATTGGATGCTGCCGGATCTTGATGGTTTAACGATTTGCCACAAACTGAGGGAGCGCGGAATTGAAGTGCCAATCATTATGCTGACTGCAAAAGACGGAGAAGCGGATCAAGTGCTCGGCTTTGAGATGGGGGTTGATGATTATGTCACGAAACCGTTCAGCCCTCTCGCCTTGATGGCACGAATTAAAGCAGTGACACGCCGATATACACCAAAGGTACAGGATGATGCGGTTCCAATCCATACCTCCTATTTCCGACTGAACCCCAATACACGCGAAGTATGGGTACAAGACAGCTTGGTCACCAATTTGACGCCCAAGGAATTTGATTTACTTTATTTTTTCATTCGACATCCTAAACAGGTCTTCACACGTGACCAACTGCTCGATCAGGTGTGGGGATATGACTTCTATGGTGATGATCGTACGGTAGATGTTCATATTAAGCGACTCCGTTCGAAGCTGTCGCTGCCTGAACACCCATTTTTCCATACTGTCTGGGGAGTAGGCTATCGATTCGACGAAAGTGTTGTGACGAACCAGTGAAGATCAAAACCTTTTATCAACAATTGCTCAGCCACTTCAGTGTTATCCTCATCACTGTACTCGTGCTCAGCTTATCGCTGACACATTACTTGGAGACAGTCGTCTACGAGCAGAAAACAGATGAACTTAAGACGTACGGTCAAGCGATCCTAACTGACCTTAGACAAAGCACTCGCGGATCGAATGGAATTTTGAAGACCTACGGCCATGTCTTGGACACCCGTGCCATTCAATATAGTTTATTTGACGAACACTCTTCTATCGTTTATTCCACTGGACTGAAATCACCTTTAATTGAACTCAATCAAGAGGAATGGCATGCTTTGCAAAATGGTCAAACGGTAACTGTCAAACAAGAATTCAAACGATTTGATGAAGCAGTCACCTTTGTCCTGTTGCCGTATTTTGAAAGACAGCAGTTTGGCGGCGGTGTATTACTGACCTCCCCTATTACAGGGTCACGCGCCATTATTTCTCAAATGAATCACTACGTCCTCTATGCGACAGGCGCAGCTGTACTTCTAGCCCTATTGCTGAGTGGCTTGTTGTCGATGATTCATGTGCGGCGGATCCAAAGGTTGCGCCGAGCCGCAGCCGCTGTGGCAGGCGGTGATTATACCGTTCGTGTCCCGTCATCAGAATTTGATGAGATTGGCGAATTATCTAGGGATTTCAATGAAATGACCGACAAACTTGAGACTTCAATGAAGGAAATCGACACACTTGAAAAACGCAGACGGCAGTTCATGGCGGATGTCTCCCATGAACTGCGAACACCTCTTACCACGATTCGCGGGGTGATCGAAGGGTTGCGTGAGCGAATGATTTCTGAAGATGAACAAGATAAAGCACTGCAGTTGGCACAGAATGAATCGAAACGACTGATTCGACTCGTCAACGAAAACTTGGATTACGAAAAGATCCGTGCCAATCAAATTCAATTGAATAAGCAGAGACTTCCTCTGAAAGAACTCCTTGAAATGACTGCCGACCAACTTGAACATGCAGCAGCTGAACGTGGAAATACCATTATAGTCAATGCATCCGATCAGCTGTCTGTCTTTGCAGATTACGACCGGCTCATGCAAATTTTCATCAATATCACCAAAAACAGTATCCAATTTTGTGAAAACGGGACGATTACTCTAATTGCCAAGGAAAACGAGAAAGAAACGATTATCGAAATCGCAGATACGGGAATCGGCATGAACCCCGCTGAAATCGAACAAATTTGGGATCGTTTTTATAAAGCTATCATTTCAAGAACTTCCACGCCGTACGGTGAATTTGGGCTTGGTCTTTCAATCGTCAAACAGCTTGTCCTTCTACACGAGGGCGTGATCGATGTACAGAGTGAAAAAGGCAAAGGTGCTCTCTTTACGATAAGATTGCCAAAATAAAAAAAGCCGCTCACATAGCGGCTTTTCGTGATTAATTACACGTCATATAACGCCAATAATCATCACCTAAGACACCTGATAAGTATGCCAGCCCTTCGCTTTCCGACTGACGTATAGTCCACCAATCACCGTCACCAAGCGATAGATAGATCTCATGATGAGGAGCGTCGTTATGATAACCAACCAAATCGATATTTCCTCCACAATCCAGATGACCCTTCACTTCATAATGGATGGGTGGAGAAACTGTCAGTGGATTCCCGACATCATGCACTATCTCAAAATTGATTTCTGACGGCTTCCCTTCCAAACGTTTGATTTCAATATCTTCTAACGATGCATGACCATGACGCTTATAGCGTTTCAAATAATTCATGCCAATAGATGGACCGACAGCCTTCGTAAATTGAAGCGAGCTTTCTTCAATATTGAATTCACCTCGCATATCCACTCGCGTCCGATAACTTTTCCCTTCTGGGTCGAAATCCCGGTCATCACCAGCGAAGTATGGCAACGGAGACAAGAGATTAGGATTTTTCAGGATATCTTCTTTTAAAAATGTAATATAGCGAAACTTCCACCGATCTATTTCTAGCACCTTTTTACGCTTTGCCACCGGTTGCAATAAGTGATCCCGACAATTCACTCGTATTGAAAACGTATAGCTTTCCTCCGTCGGCTTGTTCTCTGAACTAGGCGGCATCACTACTTCAAATGCTTTCGATACGATCGACTTACTGACATTCATTTGCTGATTGCTGTCAATTAGTGGACGAGTACCCAAAACACTATATGTAACCGCCTCGGACATGCTTGATTCTCGATCGATGAAGCGGTTATTCTCTACGGTATCGAGATATATTCCATTACGGTAAATATCGTATTTTTCTACGCCTTTAATTCGCTCCCAAGACAAAGCAATTTGTGACGAAGCCGCAATTGTTGTGATGACCAAACGTTGTAGAGGATGTTCGTCTTCCACCCTGCTCGTTAAAGCAGATGTTTGAATCACTATGACGTCTTCTACTTTTTCGTCTTTTACACGTTCAATCGTATATTGAAATGGGTGTCTTGAATCGAGTTCTCCGTCAGTAAATTCAGCAACAGTCCCTTCATACAACTGCCGTTCATTTTTATAGACCCTATAGTACCCTCCTGTATCACTCCAAACAAACGATAGCTCCCCCAATGAATGCTTCATACTTTGAACTTCGAATAATGGCTCCATTTTTCATCTGCTCCTTTTTATTCATTTCATATCAATCGACTGTTTCATTTCAGACACTTATGCAACATTGGGCATATGTGTTTACCTACTTCTTCTATGTGTTATCTATCATTTTTATACAATTCATTCTGCTCATCCCAGTATCGTTTTATCCTTCTGTAAATATATGCTACAATCAATATGTCTGATTCATATTCACCACTAGGGGAGCCCGGTTTAATGGGCTGAGATGCATTTACCGCAAACCCTTGGAACCTGATCTAGTCATACTAGCGAAGGGAAGTGGGTAGTTATCGTACCCAACAGCCCATTTCGAATGGGCTTTTTGTATATATACCTTTATAGAGAGGAAGAGAAACATGCCGCTTATTCACCAACTTCGCAAGGAACAACCACTGGTTCATTGCATTACGAATATCGTAGTAGCGAATTTTCAAGCGAATGGTCTATTAGCTATCGGAGCCTCTCCTGTAATGGCTGATGCAATAGAAGAAGCAAAGGATATCGCAAAAGTTGCCGATTGTAGCATTCTGAATATCGGGACGTTGAAGCAACAAACAGTAGATGCAATGATTTTGTCAGGCAACAGTGCCCGCGCAGCGGGAAAACCTGTTGTGCTGGACCCGGTCGGTGCAGGCGCGACTCCCTTCCGAAAAGCTTGTGTACTGCAAATCTTAGATGAAGTGGATGTTACTCTGCTTCGATGTAATGTCGGAGAATTGGCTGCTATCGTAGACATCCCCTGGAATGCAAAAGGCGTAGATGCAGGAGAAGGACAAGCCGACGTAGAGGGAATCGCAAAAATCGTTGCCTTGAAATATGCATGCTTAGTGGCTGTATCTGGAGAAATTGATATCGTTACTGACGGCCATTCCACGTTATCCATTACTGGGGGACACCCTATGATGACGAATATTACGGGTACAGGTTGTTTACTCAGTTCCGTAGTAGGAGCATTCTTATCAATCGGGAGCGAACGTCCTTTAGAAGCAGCAGCGGCGGCACTCGCATTTTATAAACGTGCAGGCGAAGAAGCGGCCAAAGTTTCTCATGGGCCAGGTGATTTTGCTATGAACTTTTTGAATGCATTATATACATTGGATCGCAAAACCAAAACGTACTTAGTATAACTACGAGTAAGGGGGTTTTTTCATTGACAGTAAAAGTAGCATTGACTATTGCCGGTTCAGACAGCGGTGGCGGTGCTGGAATCCAAGCCGATCTAAAAACGTTTCAAGAGCTCGGTGTATTTGGCACATCCGCACTTACTGCCATTACCGCCCAAAACACACAAGGCGTTCATGGTGTTTATCCAGTACCAGTAGAAGGCGTAGTAGCTCAAGTACGTGCTGTACTGGATGATTTTGAAGTGAAAGCCTGTAAAACAGGTATGCTATTTTCTACAGAAATTATAATGGCTATTGCTTCTTTATTGGAAGAATACCCGCCGATTCCTCTCGTGATTGATCCTGTCATGATTGCCAAAGGTGGTCAATCATTATTACTGCAAGAAGCGGTCCAAGCGATGAAGGAAAATTTAATCCCAATTGCCACTATTATTACGCCCAACATTCCGGAAGCCGAAGTACTAACAGGCATGAAGATTGTAACGGATGAGGATATTCAAGAAGCGGCGCAAATCATCATCGAGCTAGGTGCAAGAGCCGTCATTATGAAGGGCGGCCACCGCAACGATGTGCTCGAAGCAAAAGATTATTACGCTGATTGTGAAGGTCAATCTTTCACCATGACAACGCCTTGGGTACAAACAAAAGATACCCATGGTACAGGCTGTACGTTTGCAGCTGCTTTAACCGGTTTTATCGCAAAAGGCTATTCCTTGTCAGATGCCGTTGCAGAAGCAAAACAATTTATCCAAGCTGCGATCGAAGACAGTCTACGCATTGGTTCTGGGCATGGACCGACGAACCACTGGGCATATAATCGTTTAAAGAAGGAGATGCACTAATGCGGAATGCAGAAGTGAGAAAAGCTTTGAGTCTTTATTTTGTGATGGGTACCCCAAATACTGCAACAAATGGGGAGCAAGAAACGCTGGACATCTTAGAGGCAGCTCTTCGTGGGGGTATTACTTGCTTCCAGTTGCGCGAAAAAGGCGAGAATGCTTTGAAAGGAGAGGCATTGGTCGGTTTCGCGAAAAAATGTCAGGTATTATGTCGTCAGTACCATATTCCTTTTATCATTAATGATGATGTGGATCTTGCCTTGGCCATTAATGCAGACGGCGTCCACGTTGGCCAAGACGACGAGCAAGCTGGCATTGTCCGAACGCGAATCGGTCCAAGTAAATGGCTAGGTGTCTCTACCCATAACGCAGAAGAAGTACAGCTTGCTCAAGCAATCGGTGCTGACTATGTAGGCATTGGTCCGATCTATCCGACAGCGACCAAACTAGATGCCTCTGCTGTCGTTGGCCCTGCGCTTATTAAGGAAATCCATACAGCTTTTCCTGATATGGCGATTGTAGGGATCGGGGGTATTTCTTTGGCGAACTTCGGTCCCGCTTTGCATGCAGGCGCGGATGGCATCGCAGTGATTTCTTCTATCGCATCTGCTGAAAACCCTTCAGCAGCAACGCAAACCTTTTCTGAATCAATACGAGCCATTAAAAATTAAATTTTATATATCTTTTGCACCCAAAAGAGCTATGGAGAATTTTTCTCCATAGCTCTTTTATCGACATACCGAGAAACATTTGTCGATTTCCCGGGAAATTAAACGAATAATTACTTCTTCGCTTGCTCGTAGTAGCTCTTCATTTCCTCTTCCGGTACCATGTTTCCACCCGTAGACCATACAAGGTGTGTAGCTTTCGGAGAATTTGCTGAAGAGATATCCGACTGTATAGTTTGTATAGGACCTGTCATCCCTGCGAGTGCAGATGGTTCTAGCCAAATATCTTCACTGTCTGCTAACTCTTTTAATAATTTGAACAAAGTACGATCTTCTACTGTATAGCAGCCTGCTAAGAAAGGTTCCACTGTTTTTCCGACAAAAGCTGAGGCTGTTCCAACTGCTAATCCATCAGCCGCTGTTTTATTATCCAAGCCAAAATCAGCAACTGAAATTTGATCGTGTAATCCTGTCATCATGCCAATCATCATACACGGAGAATGGGTTGGCTCTGCAAACAGGCAATGTACATGATCTCCAAATACAAGTTTCAATCCGAATGCGACACCGCCAGGTCCACCGCCTACTCCACAAGGTAAGTAAACAAAAAGAGGATGCTCCCCGTCGACCCTAATATTTTGTTCTTTCAGCTGGACGGCTACACGCTCACCTGCAACCGCGTATCCCATGAAAAGATCCGTTGAGTTTTCATCATCTACAAAGTGACATGTTGGATCTGCTTCCGCTTGGCGTCGGCCTTCTTTCACAGCTTTGCTGTAATCATCTTCATATTCTACGACATGGACACCTTTAGAACGCAATAAATCTTTTTTCCACGGCTTTGCGTCTGCTGACATATGCACCGTGACGTCAAAACCGAGTTTCGCACTCATGATGCCAATACTGAGTCCCAAATTCCCTGTCGATCCAACAGCGATTTTATGGTTTGCAAACAACTGACGAAATGCCGGTTCATCGAATTGACTATAGTCTTCTTCAGCATTTAGCAATTGATGTTCAATTGCTAATGTTTCTGCATGCTTCAGGACTTCATAAATACCGCCTCTAGCCTTTATAGAACCCGAAATAGGTAAGGCGTTATCTTGTTTTAATAATAGCTGACCCGGAATGTCGATTGCATAAGATTGTTCAAGTACGTGCTTCATATTAGGAATAGGAGTTAATGGCGATTCAATAATGCCCTGATTTGCAGCGGTATCTGGAAACACCCTTTCCAAGTAAGGAGCGAATCTTGCCAACCTTAGACGTGCATCTTCCACATCTTCTTTTGAAAGCTTTGTATGATTAAGAGCTGTCTTAATAGGTTCTACTAATGGGTTGCGCCATAAGATTTCCTTCTTCTCCATTACTTGTTCCAATAAAGGCTGCTTAGCCAGCCATTCACTTTGTGCAAGATTCTTCATTCCATCATTCGCTCCTTTTAGTAATTATTTGAACCAACCCTTTTCTTGAAACATCGAGATGGCTTCAATACGATTTCGCACGCCTAATTTATCCAATATAGTCGATATATAATTGCGAACAGTGCCAGGGGACAAAAACAATTCTCCTGCTATCTGTTTCGTTGTTTTTCCTTCGGATACCAGTTTCAACACTTGACATTCACGTTCTGTCAATGGATTTTTTTCATCATCTTTCATGTCAAAAGCCAGATCGATTAATTCGGGAGCATAAATTCTACGCCCTTTGATGATAGAATGAATCGACTTCACAAGCTCTTCAATGGGATTATCCTTCAGCAAATACCCTCTGACACCCGCATTTCGTGCCCGCTCAAAATATCCCGTTCTTGCAAACGTCGTCAATATGATGATCTGACACTCTTCATCTTGCAGCTCTTCTGCAGCGTCTAAGCCTGTCTTGATCGGCATTTCAATATCCATGATGCAAATATCAGGTTGTAGCTCTTTAACCAAGTCCACTGCTTCTTGACCATTTTTGGCCATTCCGACTACATCCATATCTTCTTCTAAATTGAGTAACGACCCTAATGCACCGAGCATCATCCCTTGATCTTCTGCTATTACAATGCGGATCATAATCTATCACCCTTCCTTTATTTGTTTTAAGACAGCTGGAACAGTGATCATAACCTGTGTCCCTTCCCGACTAGTTATAGACAAACTGCCATTTACAAATTCCAGTCGTTCTTCCATACCATCGAGACCGTTCCCCGGAAGATTTACGCCATTTTGTGCTATCCCAATTCCATTATCCTTTACACTAATCGTAAACTCTTTTTCCGTTCGCTCAAAAACGATGCAACAATATTTCGCATAGCTATGTTTGACGACATTATTAATCGCTTCTTTTAAGCACATAACCAATACATTTTCCACAATGGGCGACATGTCTGGAAAGTTCGGATCTCCTTCCAGTTCGAGTTCGATTTCTGCCGCTTTCAATAATTGCCTGACACGGACTAGCTCATCTTTCAACTTTACACGGCGCATACCGCTAACTAGTACACGGACTTCTTTTAAAGCAGTGCTGGAGATTTGTCGAATATCGTGAATTTCTGTTGCAGCAGCTTTAGTGTCTCGTTCCATCAAACGTACAGCCAGGTCACTTTTCAATCCGATCATGGACAGTTTCTGGCCAAGCGTATCATGAAGATCCCTTGCAATTCGCTCACGTTCTTGGACAATAGTCAACTCTGAAATACGTTGTCTTGCTACTTCGAGCTGATCTTGCAGTCGATCGCGTTTCTGACGATTGTATAAATTAAAAGGCAGTAACACGACACCGATTACTGAGATAATAATAAAATGGATTTGCGGAAGAAATAGATCAATCTCGATGAAAAAACCTGCCACGATTGCACCGATTAAAATGGCAATATGTAGACCGTAAATAATGAAGAACCCAACAGTATTGCGGATATTCCCAATGAAAAATGCAATGAAAATCGATAAATATACATAACCGAACAATAAAGTCATCAGTACCGTAATTACGATTTCAAAGCTTATCCACATATACATGAGACCGCTCTTAGATTTCACGGAAAAATAGTAGGAGAGGAAAAAGAATACTAACAGCGTCACCCCGATCGTTAAATCCACGGGTGAAGCGCTTCTTAAAATATAGAAGAAAGGTAGTATACAAAATACAACCCATGCATAAATGCTGAGCCATGGGCTTTTCGGAAAAATACTATACCAGCTGCGCATAGGGTCTCATCGCCGTCCTTTTCATTTCATTGTAACAAATATTTCTGTTCTTCGCCCATTGCACCTGTTTTCTCCAAATCCGTGACATTGGCTGCAGGCTTAGATCAACAGGATGTTGATCATGCAGGCGCTGGCACAGCATGTAGTGGCCTTAGCCTGAGTTCCCCGTTCAGCAAACGTTTGAACACCGGCTGATTAAAGATAAAAAAGGCGGAGAAGGAAATCCTTCTCTCGCCAATTCACTCAAGTCGCGTGCGTTTCGGTTTTAGATCAATCGCTAACTTGTTTTTTGTTATAGATTGTTTTGCTTCTTTAAATGTAATGAATGTTTTATTAGCTGGATCGTACAAACGGTAGCGTAATGACTCCAAGCTAGTTTTCAATGTGATCGTAGTTGCATTATGCAATGGCGGTGTCAATTCATGCGCCATTTCAAGGTTGTAATTTGGTACACGTGGAGCTAAATGATGCACGTGGTGGAAACCAATGTTCCCCGTCGCCCATTGTAGAACACGTGGCAATTGATAATAAGAACTACCTTCTACAGCAGCTTTTACATAGTCCCAGTCAGATTCCTCTTCAAAATAAGAATCTTCGAATGTGTGCTGAATGTAGAACAGCCAAATCCCAAGCATAGCAGCCGTGAACATCATCACTCCTTGAATCAACAGAAATGCCTGCCAGCCAATGAGCCAAATCAATCCGCTGTACACCAACACAAGAATTACATTAATCAGATACGTGTTTATACGCTCTTTCTTACGCGCATCTTTGCGATTAAAACGACCTGCGATCAAAACTAAATACAATGGTCCTAATCCAAACAATACAAGAGGATTACGATAGAAACGATAGCCAAGACGTTCCCATTTAGAAGCTTGTGCATATTCTTCCACTGTCATTACCCAAATATCGCCTACTCCGCGTTTGTCCAAGTTCGAACTAGTCGCGTGGTGGATAGAGTGCTCTCTTTTCCACTTTTCATAAGGAAATAATGTCAGGACGCCAGTGATTGTTCCAACAATATTATTCGCTTTTTTATTGCGGAAGAATGAACCGTGCGTACAGTCATGAAAGATAATAAACGTGCGGACTACGAAGAATGCAGCCACGATTGAGACGGCGATTGTCAAAACAACAGAAACTTTCAAGCTTTGATATGCCAAGAACCATAAAATAAAAACAGGTGGTATCGTGTTCAGCAACTGAATAGTACTTTTCTTCAAGTCAGATTTCGCGAAAGGCGCGACATCTTTATGCAACTGCTTCGTTTTCTCTTTACTCATGTTTTGTTTTCCCTCCTAATGGGATTGCTAGTGACTTAAGAATAACTTTTATCGGCAAGGAGGGGTAGACATATATGTCATGACTTTGAGATGACAAATGTCATATCGAATTTTGATAAAATCCTAATCTAAAAAGCGTACTCCTTTGTGGAGTACGCGTCCTACTTCTTTTTATCCGCCCATCAAGCATAATGCTCTTGGATCGCCTGGGTAATAGCAGGTTCTCGGATAGAATAATGGGTTGCCTGCCAAACTACATTTCCATTCTTCATCAAAAATAGTTGTGGTGATTCGTGGCGAATTTGCATATCCCGCTCGATTTCCCGAGATAGCGGCTTACTTTTTTGGACGATCAGATAATACTTGGGCAAATCTGTTTCAACACGCTGAAATGCGTCAAATGCAGCTAAACTGATTGGACAGGTAGAACTATGCTTCATTAACAGGATAGGTACTTCATTGGATTGATCAAGAAGATCATCCCATTGTTCTGTCGTAAAGATTTCATGCATATGGCAACACTCCTTTTTACTAGTATACCTCATCTCACTTCCACGGAAAAAGTGATTGAGCTCACAAATTCCGACCTATCACTGTACATTTTTTTTGCAATCCTTCACAATATAGTTACTATAGAAAGGATGTTATGGAACGTGCGTGACCTCTCACTTCGCCTATTGCTCACTTGGATTGCCAGTTTGATTTTGATGGGTTTATTTGTTTTTGTCTCTGCTGCTATTCACTTACATACGATCACTAGTTTTGATGAAGTGATTATCGCTTTCGTGCAAGGCTCTGAAGTTCCCTGGCTGACGGCCACGATGAAGGCTTTCACAACCATTGGCTCTACCGGCATCGTCGCACTCATCTCCTTCGCTAGTTTGGCGATCCTACTATGGAAGCGTCACCGCGCACAAGCTGTTTTACTAGTCGCGGTTATTGGCGGTACAGGAATTCTGAATCAAGTCCTGAAGTTCATCTTTAAACGAGAACGTCCAGAATTCCATCGTTTGATCGATATTGGGGGATACAGCTTTCCGAGCGGTCATACGATGATGGCATTTAGCTTGTATACCATCATCGCTTATATTGTTTGGCGCAACCTGCGGACTTCCTGGGGCCGTGCAGCAATTATCACAGCCGCTGCATTGATGATTATGATGATTGCGGTTAGCCGAATCTATTTAGGCGTACATTTCCCTAGTGATATTGTCGGGGGTATACTGGCAAGCGCTGTCTGGGTAATAGCTTCGATTGCCGTTTATCAACGTTTCCAACGTAAAATGCTAAGCGCTTGGAAAGAGTCCGGGGTTAATTGAATTTTGTTATAAAAGGAATGACTGTATATGTGGAAAGAGTTTAAAGAATTTGCGTTTAAAGGAAATATTTTTGATTTAGCTATAGGCGTTGTTATTGGAGCTGCTTTCAGTACGATCGTATCTTCACTTGTCGATAACATCATTGGACCGATTATCGGTATATTATCGGGTGGTCTAGATTTCTCAGGATTGAGCTTCGAATATAAAGACGCAGAGATCATGTATGGACTGTTCATTCAATCAATTATCAATTTCATGATCGTGGCGGCTTCACTCTTCTTATTCCTTCGGTTGCTCATCAAACTGAAAATAAAAAAAGAAGAACCTGTCGAGGAAGAGCCTGAAGAAAAGCCGTTAGACATTAAGGAAGAATTACTGACCGAAATTCGAGATTTATTGAAAGAGCAAAGATAAAAGAAGATGTGTAGAAGGCGGTCAATCCGCCCCTGCACCCCCACCTCCGTCACCTCCGCCTCCGCCAGAGTATACACCGCCTCCATCGTATGACGTTCCACCCGAACTGTCTGCTTGCACTTTTAGTGACGGTCCCCAATTAGAATATACAAATTGCAGCGGATCTTCAGGCAACATGAATAACGTTGCCAACGCTGTTGTCGCCGTTCCTACACCTGCTAATTGAGGCAGTTTCTTTTTAGAAGGTTTAAGCAAATAGGCTCGAATCAAAAATTGTTGCTGTTCTTCCTCTGACAATCCTTCAGGCATGCCATATTTCATCTGCCTGCGAAACTTATTCATGCTCATCTTTGCATAGAGTGCTGTCTTGGAACTAAGTATAGTCTTTGGAATTAAGTAAAATGCGATAAATGCCACTATAATAAAAATACTTAAAGCCGTTACTAACTCTCCATACTCTATAGAATTAACTAAAAATAACAACACGACGAAATAGATAATCGACGGCCATTTTTGGATCTTTTCTTTGATGCTATAGAGGGCTATGAAGAAGAAAATTGCCGGTAACACTAGGTTCCAACCCCACTCTTCATCACCTGTTACATAAAAAGCCCCAGCCGCTACAAAGCCAGTAACGATTAAAATTGAAAGCTTTAAAAGGTTTGAAAGCCGTTTGGACAATGTTCCCGAATCCACTAGTAACTCCTTAACTTCTTCATGCCATTTTCCATGTTCTACTTCAAATGCATGCTGTTTTCTCAAAGCTGCTTTGGATTCCTTACCTTCCGCAATATCGTGCAAATGAAACTGTCTTTGTGATTTCCGTATCTTAAATAACCACGTCACTAGTGTACGTTCAAACTCTGATAGTCCGCTTCTTCCCTTTAACAAATGAAATTGCAGCGACTTTGGAGGCGAGCCCGGATGGTCTAGAAAACGGTCAGCACTGTCCGCCAACTCTACATCGACCTCCCCTTTATCGACTAATGAAAACAAACCCGCCAAGAAACTGCTTCTAAACCAACTGCCGGAATGGTCTACAAAGCTGAGGTATAAAGGATCTGTCTTCATCACATAGTCGACACTTCCAAAATATCCACGGCCAGGTGAACGCATCCAGATGAAAAAAGCTGCGAACAGCCCGAGAAGGACACTTAAAACTAGGGCAATCTTTTCGAGGTTCGGAATCTGCGCAGCCTTCCAAGCCTCATGCTCTGCCTTTTGTTGTTCTTCTGCCATTACTTCTTCCAATGGAATTGGTGCCTCACCTTTATTCTGAGCTGTCATTATAGATGAAGGAAACAGCATTCGTGTCGCTGTCAGGGTATTTGCTTTAGATACAGGCGTGTAAAACTGAATTCCATTTTCATGAACAACTGGCTCTTCTCCGTTAGAGGCCTGTAAATAGCCATGAAGATTTTGTTCACTTACGCCTTCCGGCAAAATAAAGGAAATCTGCAATTGTTTCATATCAATATTATGATTTGAACCCTTTTCGAAAAGGGTTAATTGCAGATCACTGTATGTATCATATGAAACTACCGCATTTTTCATGTAATAAATATACATTACTTGAATCGTTCCATCTGTTTGTGCTATTTTCGTTACCCAATTTTCTTTGTTTAATGAAACAGGAAGTCTGTGCATCTTACTTTCATCGACAAAGCCCACTTCCGCATGACCGTCTTGTACTTCAAATGCTTTGAATCCTGAAATTTGCTGTCGATGCTCAGCTGGAAAAGCTCGTGTCAGCTTTGTAAAATCTCCGTCAAATGAATAGGTGAATAATTCATTCACCAGCATCGTGCCGTCGCGATCAATCCATCCTCGGATCTGAACTTCATCTATCGAGTACGACTTCGCTGCTACCGAACCAATCGGCAGCCCTACAACTAATAAAAATACGCATACTGCGAAAATTCTCTTCATAACAACCCCTCCGCCACCAGTCTGTTGAATTGCTTACGAACCAAGTCATGCAACAGTTTCATCCACTGGTAAAGTTAGGAGTTAAGGGGGTAGTATATGCGGAAACAACTGTCTATTTTCCCACGGAAATGATCTATGCCTACAGTCGCACAGCCGACACAGTTGTCCGGTGAACGCCATTGCAACGCACCTGCCTAGGTGATACAATAAAAGGCAGGATACTGATTAAAGGAGTGAATATTCATGTGGTTCATCTACATCATGTATGCGTTGTTCGCATTTATTCTCGGTGGAACAGTACTCGGCCTAGTTCGTACATTCAGTAGCGATAACTAAAACAAACAGCAGTGAATGAATTGGTAGTTACCATTTCATCTCCTGCTGTTTTTTGTTTATGCCCGAAAAAGAGAAACTAACCAAGAAGTCGCATCCATTCCATACACGTCGCGAATCTCGTCGATTTCCTTATGAGCCAGAATCCGTCCTTCCTTTAACACAATTAGCTCATCCAGCAGCGGTTCCACTTCTTTAATCTCATGCGTGGACATCAATACGGTTTGCCGTTCGGTATCTGTAAAGCGAATGAGACCTTTCGAGATATCTTCGCGAACCATCGGATCCAAGCCCGAAAATGGTTCATCCAATAAATAATAATCCACTTCCCGACCGAGTGTAACTGCAATTTTGACACGTCCCCGGTTTCCCTTCGACAGCGTACTGATTTTGACATCCAACGAAACTTTCAGAAAGTCTGCAATCTCTTTCGCCTTCTTTAGTTGAAAGTCTTCAAACTGCGAATCATAAAATTCAAATAACTGGCCCACTGTGAAATATGGATAAAACAAATCGGTATCTGGCATATAAGCAATTTTCGCTGCAACTCTTCTTGTAATCGTCTTTCCATCTAATGCAACCACTCCTGCATTGGGTGACAGTAAACCTGCCATCAACTTGAGCACGGTCGTTTTCCCGCTTCCATTTTCACCAACTAAGCCGATGATTTTCCCTTTTGGCAACGCAAGCGTCACTCCGTTTAGTGCGTGCTTAAAACCATAACGCTTTGAGACAGTTTGCAATTCAATCATCATTCCCACCTCTTTTCGACAGATAGTTGACCATTTCATTCGTCGTAAATCCGAGAGCCTCTACATTTTGGATAAATGACTGCACGAGCTGCTCCTTCATCTCTTCACGAAGCTCCTCAATCCGCTCTTTATTCTCTGTCACGAATGATCCCTGCCCCCTTCTTGTCTCCGTAATCTCCATTTGTTCCAATTCTTTATACACGCGCTGCATCGTATTGGCATTGACACCGACTGCAACAGCATATTCTCGAACAGATGGCAGTTTCTCTCCAGCTGCGAGTGCCCCACGAATGATGTCACCGATAATATGATCGATGAGCTGCTGGTAAATGGGTTTATCCGGAAGAAACTTCATGCTCATCTTCACAACCTCACTTTCTTCTCAAACAACCTCGATCCAGCAGCCACTAATAAATAGCTGAGAACCAAGTAAAACAACAGACTTCCTATGGAAAATACGATTCCGTTCGGCACAAATCCTGTAAAAAAATAACTTGTTTGTTCATTATAAAAAGATTCATTCGTTAATCTCAGCGGCACTAATGTACGAAGCCAGTTAAAGAAGTTGTTTATCCTGAGGACTTCCCATAAAATACTTGCAAACACGAAGAGAAACCCTGTAATTGGTACAGCAAAGAAACTTGTTCGGCACCGCAACACTTGATATACGCTCCAGAAGAAAAACCCGATAGTCATAACGAAGATCAATTTCAATGAAATTGCCAGTAAAATGCTAACCAATGCCAAAAACCCTTGCCAAGCGGAGGAAACGGTCCAATCTTCTAAGAAATAAAGTGTAACTCCTAGCAATGCTCCTCCGAAAAACAATGTAACAATTGATGTACAGGCAGCGAACAGCGACTTTGCTCCGACTAACTGCAACATAGATCTTGGAGAATGCAGCCACATTTCCAGGCTTTTCATTTCCTTCGTCAAACTTACGGACAAAATCCCAGCACCCATAAAGGTATAGAAAGCAAACCAGGTTCCACCTAGCACATATGTGTTTTCATACAATTTACCTGGAATGCCTACGAGGTTGCTGATTAATGAAGGTACCACTAAAATTACCAACACGTTCAGCAAAACAACCCATACCACCGTCCACTTCAACAAAATCCATTCTTTCTTGAACAATCCGCGCCATGTAGAATCCATTCTCATAACCTCACCTTCTTTTCAAATAGCCAAGCGGAGGAAACAAAGAGAAACGCTAGGAATCCGACTACTACAAAGATCTGCCCTGCATATAGCGCCATAGTACTTTGAGCAAAATAAAAATTTCCTACTGAGATATTTCTCGAGTCAGTATAAGTGGAAAATTGACCAAGATGAACAATCTTTTGATACAACTTGGATTCCAGTGCTGTCTGAAATAGCCACATCAAAATGAATAGAACAATCAGCCAGATGAAGAAAGCTCCCCGGCGAACATATGACTTGATCACTCGGTAGACAACTGCAAGAAATAAGCCAATCAGCATTAAACCGACTGCCCCTAAGTAAACCGAAGAGATGAAGGTATACATCATTCCGATAAACTTTGCCACCCCTACTTCTGTAATAGAAGCGTCAAAAATAGAGGCATATAGAGCAAGAGTAACGCCTGGGACAATCATGCTGACGAACCCAATGACTGAGGCAAACACCGTTTTACTTCCAAACAATTGGTAGATGGTTTGAGGAGAATGCAGCCACACATCCGGTCGTTTCCATTCTATCCATAAGCTATTCAGCAATAAAGACACCGGGACGCACACAACGATTAATGTCATCATCATCAATGAAATACCGAGCATAAATGAAATCACTAATTTGCCTTCAACTAAAAGTGACAATGCGGATGACGAAACAATGATTAACAAAATAGCTATAACCGTCGTTGCGGAAAGCCAGCCTCTCATCATCTGCCATTCCTTTTTCCATAACCCTTTCCAAGTCTTCATACTCTAATCATCTCCTTTCGTTCTAGTGTGTTAGTTACATAGTACACTATATGAAAAAAAGTAACAAGTGGTTACAAATTAAAAACGCAAGGATGGACAGAAAAACTGTTCCTTCCTTGCGTTATTTTAATGTTTCATCAAACGTCGTTGCTGCCGCAGTTCTCTTCTAGCCGGCGCTGAGTCGAAAAGACGCTTTTCGGCTTCTGTTTCCGGATAAATCGGCGCTACCGATATAGGTCGGTTCGTCTCGTCCACCGCCACCATCGTACAGAATGATTCGGTAGTTAACCTCACTTCTCCTGTCACCAAGTTCTTGGAATGGACCGATACGAACACTTCCATTGACGTGTTACCGACAGAAGTGACGATCGCTTCCAATTCAATCATATCTCCCAGCAATGCTGGCGATACAAAATCGACTGAATCGATCGATGCCGTTACAGCTGCTCTCGTACCCGCATGTTTCATCGCAGCAATCGCAGCAATTTCATCAATATGAGCAAGCACTTTCCCTCCGAAAATGGACTGAATGTGATTCGTATCAGGCGGTAATACCAGCTTACTTTGAATGGTCCTTGATTGACCCATTGATTTTGGTTCAGACATTTTGACAGCTCCCTTATGTATTCCTTTTATCAGTATACCGAAAAAAGGTTGTACTTCTCCATTAAAGAATTAATTCAATAAGAATTTCTAGGCTCTTCAGAACATATAGAAACGAACACAAAAAACCGAACGCGCTACTGAGTTCGGTTTTTCCTATATTCAAAAAGAACACTACACGCCTCGACAACTCACTTGCACACTCTGCGTACACGGCATAATTTATCGGCATAAACAGATGAAGCCAGTTGAATTTGCTCTACTGACTTTCCAGTCGACGGTGCATGAAGCATCTGTCCATTCCCAGCATACATGCCAACATGGCTCACAATGGCATCTTCCTCTTCTCTGAAGAACAATAGATCACCTTGCCGCCATTCGGTCTGATTCAGCGAAACAGGTCTCCCTGTCTTCTCCTGGTCAGATGCATCTCGTGGTAATAGGACTCCGCACGCCTTCCAAAGATTAAAGATGAAGCCTGAGCAATCAAAACCCCATGCTGACATGCCCCCCCATAAATAGGGAAGTCCTAAAAACTGTTTGCCTACAGTCAACGGTTTATCGCAAGATAATTCTTCAATCGGCTTGAACCGCTTCACATCTGCATTGCTGATCAGCTTCCAACCATGGGGTGTCCAGATATGCGTCCTGTCGGCTTGCTGTGCACCGCAAGGAAAAATTGTATTGAAAGATACACGCAAAAAAGGGTCTCCCGACTTCTCCAACACCCAAGCTTTGCGGGCAGACACGCGAACAAATTCTTCAGTGTGTACTTTTTTGGCTGCTGATAATTGTACAAGCGGCACCCAGCCAGGATAGCCGCGCGGATCTTTGCGAGACGGCTGTCGGCAAGCGATTACTTTCGCCCAATCCCCCACCACTTCATCAATTATCACCGACTCGCCATATAAAATCTGTGTTTGAATCTGACCTTTGTCACTTAAGGCTAAACGCTCTTCAAACGATAGCTGTGCTAACCACTTTTCCAACTGTACCGGGTAATTCAACGCAGGGAGATCTACGAGCCTAGGTGAATTCGGATCCGACCAAACCGTTGCTGCACTCACCGCGCACACCCACCGCTCATTCACAGGCATGTTCCTTCATCCACTGCCCCATCCGATTCGAGTCAAAACCTAATCCAGGTCCGCTGCCCAATTCAATGGCGGAACCATTGTATTGAAGACCGCCACTTTCAAAACCCTTCGACAATAAAAGCGGTGCATCTAAATCAACTCGTGTAATATTCGACTGACTCGCTGCAAAATGAGCAGCTGCTGTCACTCCTACAGCCGTCTCCATCATACTACCCATCATGCATTCGATCCCAAATGCTTGAGCCAACGCATTGATCTTCAAGGCTTCGTGGATTCCCCCCGACTTCATCAATTTGATATTCAGAACATCGACTGCACGTATCTCCAGCAATCGTCTAGCATCAACAGTTGAAAATAGTGATTCGTCCGCCATGATGGATGTCTGTGTCTGCCGCGTCACTTCCTTCAACCCTTCGATATCATATGCAGCAACCGGCTGTTCGACCAATTCAATATCCATCCCGTCGTCTTCCAACTGCTGAATCATCCGGATGGCTTCTTTCGGTTTCCAACCTTGATTGGCATCGAGACGAATGACCACATCTGCCCCAACTTTCCTGCGTATCTCCCGAACTCGCTTTCTGTCCTCCTGAAGACTTCCTGTACCGATTTTCACTTTCAATGTAGTGAAGCCTTTTGCTAAATGCTTTGCTGCCTCATGCGCCATTTCAATCGGCGTCCCAACACTGACGGTCAAATCGGTCGACAAGCTCTCGCGATATCCCCCTAACAATTGAACCAAGGGCAATTTGCATAGTTTTCCAAATAAATCATGAATCGCCAAATCAACCCCCGCTTTGGCGCTCGGATTGCCTACGAGTGCTCGATTCATGCGTTCAAATAAAATCTCGCGCTTTGTCACATCCTGCCCGATCAGCTCCGGCGCCAACACTCTTTCAACAGCATAGCGAATACTGCCAATTGAATCGCCAGTTATGACATGCGTCGGTACAGCTTCTCCCCAGCCGATCAACCCATTTTCTGCGGTCAATTTGACGATTACGGACTGCACCGTATGCACCGTCCGTAATGCTGTTACGAACGGTTTCTGAAGCGATGATTGCACCAAAAATGTTTCTACGGTGCGAATTTTCATTCATTCCACTCCCGGTAAGATAGTCAGCGTCTTTTCCTCCGCATTTAAACGTCCCTTTACACCGAGCGGGATTGCGATATTCGGTTCGCAATGCCCGATCTTAAATCCTTTAACAACCGGCTTGCCAAGCCCATCGAAGTAATGAGCGAACACTTCATCCAGCGACAGAGTTTTCTCTGGATTGGAAGGTTGTGCTTTCGCAAAATCCCCAATGATGATGCCCGCTGCTTCGCGGAGCTTTCCTGCCAAACGTAATTGATTTAACAAACGATCTACTTTATACGGCTCTTCTCCGATATCTTCAATGAAAAGCAATTTTTGGTTAGTTTTAATCTCAAACTCACTGCCGAGGCTGTTCGCAAGCTGTGTCAAATTACCACCGACTACCTCTCCTTCTGCTATTCCTCCACTCAGTGATTCTAGCGGTGAAATTTCTTCCGTGTAATGAACTTCCACAGGTTCAAATAGCTGTCCGAACATTTTCCCCGACAGTTCATGAAATTCATCCTTCGCAACACAGGAAGCGAGCATCGGACCATGAAAGGTCACAAGTCCGGAACCTTGTCGGATCACTGTATGTAAATAAGTAATATCACTGAATCCCCAAAACACCTTCGGATGCTCATGAATTAATTCCATATCGATTTGATCCGCGTAACGAGCCGAACCATACCCTCCACCCGCGCAAAAAATCCCTTTCACTTCAGGATTGCTGAACATATTATGCAAGTCGGCAAGACGCTCTTCATCAGAGCCTGCCAAATAGCCATTTACTTCGTATATAGACTTGCCCAATACATAGCGAAGTCCCAGTTGCCTGAGAAATGAAAACGATCGCTCTACATCTTCGCGCGCAACCGGGCTGGCCGGCGCCACAATCCCTATCAAATCACCTTTTACTAAACGCTTTGGACGAATCATCCTATTCATCACCCTTTCTACGTCCTACTCTATCATATTCAGAACAGGACAGAGATAATACCACAAAACGACGGTATGATACGTGGGGGATATGAGCGCAGGTGGGATGTTTAGGAGCGCGAGCAGAAGTATTATGATCGCTAAGGAAGATGGTATGAGCGAGTATGGATGAATTATGAGCGCCTGCACAGATATATGATCGCGTCTCAGGAGTTTATGATCGCCGGCCAAAAAAATTTATTACGCCGACACACCCCACTTCCACACATGACGATTTTCCGAATTTGGATCGATTGAATAATTCACCACTCGCGTATTCACACCGATCAACTCATAGCGGTACAATGTTGGCACAAGTGGGACGTCCTCCACCATCAACGCCTGCCATTCCTTATAAATTTCTCGTCGTTTCTCCGTATCAAACGCCTGTTTAGATGTGCCCGTTTCTAGCAGTGCATCATTCCTTTCGCTCGTATACCGGGAATAATTGAACAGCGCTTTGCGACCGTATAAACCGGACGGATCTGGATCGGAACCTGTGCCCCATGCTCCCTGGAAAATATCCACTTTCGGATCATCTGATTTTACTAGCTCATAAAACGCATTGAAATCGTGTAAACGGCCATCCGTCAAATCTACTTTCAAGCCGACATCCGCCCAGTTTTGTATATAGTACTTCGCGATCGGCTCAGCGACATCGCCTCCTGCCATTGACGCGAAGTGAAGAATGAATGGCTTGCCAGCAGGATCTTCACGAAAGCCATCTCCGTTCTTATCGATATACCCTGCTTCATCCAGCAAGGCCCTCGCCTTTTCAGGATCATACGGACGTCCGAGATTTTTTGCGTCATGATACGATTCAAATCCAGGTACGATGAGTGTCGTGGCAGGAAAGCGCAGATGATGATATAAATAGGTGCCGACTGACTCGTTATCCATAGCATGCCACATTGCTTGACGCACCAATTTATTGGCCAGTTTCGACTTTGGATCCATCCGGTTCTCTTTCTTTTCATCATCCCACTTGCCTATTTTGAATCCAATATAGCTATAAGCCAGATCCAAGTCACCGAGCAACTCGATATTGTCCAACTTCTTCACCGTTTCATATTGATCGGCAGGGACTTTCGCCAAATCTACGTCCCCTTTTTTAAGCGACTCCACAACAATGGCTTCGTTCACTGTTTTCAATACCACGGATTGCAGCTGAGGTCGGCCTCTCCAATAGTCCTCGTTTCGTTCCAAGAGCACCGATTCACCCGGCACGATTTTCACTATAATATAAGGACCGAACCCGATCGGTGTGATACGAATTTTCTCAGACGACTCCAGCTCCTCCATCGTCAACTCGCCCGCCGTCACATCTCCTACGTGATGTCGCGGAACTGGAACGGACCAGAATCCCGTCATAATGGAAGGAGATGCAGTTTTGAATGTCACGCTAATCGTCCGTTCATCATGTACTTGAATTCCCGAAATTTTCTTCGTTCGCCCAGCATGATAGTCATCCATACCTTCGATGTTTTCGACTGTGAACGTATAGCGCTCTCCTGCATAATCGGGATGACCTAGCAATTCATAGGCATACAGTAAATCACTTGCCAAAACCGGCTCACCATCATGCCAATAAACTCCCTCTTTAATGCGGAGCGTAATCGTTCGTTTATCATCAGACAGCTCATACGTCGCTGCTCCATCATTCGTAATCTCAAAATCACTGTCAGTGGAAAGTAAAGCTTCATCAAACCAATTCATAATTTCCGCGTCAAATGAACCGCTGTAAAAAGGCCGGCTTAGTGTACCTTCAAAAGGGTCTGAACTGACCAATGCAACAATCATCTCTCCATCCTCTATCGGCTTATCTTGATTGGATACTTCCAATGGAAATACAGGCGGTTCGGTTTCTCCTTGAACACGTGATTGTGCCTCCGAACAGCCCGCTACCACAAATATTAGCAAGATGAGCATCCACTTTTTCTGCAAGCCATTCTCCTCCTTTACGCAATTCGCTGTCTCGCATCTGAAGCTCGTTTGACTGCTTGACCGATATAATTAATACATAGCATGATCACTAAAATGAGCAGTGCAGCAGGAAGCCAAACCCACCATTTGTTTTGGACAATATCAGGGTTCTTTGCCAGCGCAATCAGTGTGCCGAGTGATGGGGTCCCAGATGGCAGACCGAATCCGAGAAACGTCAAACCTGTCTCCAGCCCGATATTCCCCGCTAACGTCAGGGTCATGTTGACGATGATCAATGAACTCAAATTCGGCAACATTTCAAAGAGCATAATTTTCCAATCTGGTGTGCCGAGTGTTTTGGAAGCATGAATATAGTCCAGCTCTCGTTCCGCCAATCCTCTCGAGCGGATAAGGCGAGCCTTGCCGAACCAAGCAAAGATGCTCATAATCAGAATGAAATTGAAGACACTGTAATTCGGTACCATCACAACAAAAACAATGATGATCATCAAAGACGGTAAAATCATTAGAAAATCAAGTACCCTACAAATGATCTGATCAACAATTCCACCATAAAAGCCGGCAATCAAGCCAATCGTCAAGCCGTACAGACTTGCCAGTAATGTGACGCAAACTCCAATCGTAAACGAATTCCGTGCACCGAGCAGCAGCTGACCAAAGACATCCCGCCCTCCGTCATCCGTCCCAAGCCAATGCACAGCAGACGGTGCCAAATAAATGCTGGATAAATCGATTCTCGTCACACGGTCTATGGAAAGAAAGAAGGGGGAGATATACGCAATCCCTACGATGCAAACGAGCACGATCAACGATACTAACGCCATCCCGTCATGTCGAATTTCCCGCCAAGCCGCAGACAGAAACGATTGATTGTTCATTTTTGCCTGTCGCAAAACTTCATTCGTAAGCTCCATCTCCATCTCCCTTTCATCCAAGACGAATCCGCGGATCCACCATGCGCAAAATAATATCCGACAACATCGTCCCTACGATAACCGCTGCGCCAGAAATAAGAACAAGTGCTGTGACCACCGTGAAATCACGTGTCATAATCGAGTCGATGAAAAGTCGGCCGAGTCCTGGATAACTAAAAATCGTTTCAATAAATACCGAACCTGCAATCAATCCCGTAATCTCATAGCCTAAAAAAGCTGCAATCGGCAATATCGAATGCCGAAGGATATGTCGACTATACACTATATCTTCCGATACGCCTTTCGCACGAGCCGTCTTCACAAAGTCTTTCATTTTGGTCTCAATGATTTCATTACGCAAATACTGCACAGTCGAATAAGTCAGCAACAGCGAGCCTGACAAAACAGGCAGCACCAAATGTTTCAGCTTATCCATCACATACTCTGCAGTTCCTTCCTCAACCCGGATGTCCACGCTGCCTCCGCTCGGAAACCAATTCAGCACAAAGCCAAAAACATATAACATCAGTAAAGCGAAGACGAACACAGGTGTTGCAAATGAAACATAGTTATACGTCACGATGAACTGATCCGCCCAGCTTCCAGTCCATCTGCCCGCAATCATGCCCAGCGGAATCGCAATCAAATACGTAACCACCAACGTTGCAACCGACAGCCAGATCGTATTTTCAATACGCCCAGCCAGCAGTTGTGTAACCGGCTGCTTATGCACAAATGACTGCCCAAAATCTCCTCGTACTGCATCGCCTATCCAGCGCCCATATTGCACAATCCATGGATCATTTAAACCGTGCTGTTCACGGATCTTCTCCATTTGTTCTGCCGATACATTCGGTTTTCCCATGAATGCACCTGTTACTGCATCGCCTGGCATCTGTTTAGCCAAAAAGAAAATGAGGATACTCAGTAAAAGCAACTGAGGAATCATCAGTAAGGTTCTTCTTACAATAAAAACAAACACTTCCTTACCTCCTCACTTCAAAGCTGCCCTGTGGGTATCTGAAATCTGCCGCAGCTCTATAATTCTGCCCGACGAATCAAAAAATTGATCTGCAGCCAGCTCATATTGCTCATTTATCTGCCGTCTTTGCTTCACTTTTTCCGAACGTTTTTCTGGATTCAATTCCGGCATCGCCGCCACTAGACGTTTAGTATATAAATGACTGGGCCGTTCATAAATGTCTTCGACTGTCCCTTCTTCAACCAAACGTCCTTTATACATGATGCCAATCCGATCACACATATGGCGAACAATTCCTAAGTCGTGAGAAATAAATAACACAGTCAGCTCAAACTCTTCTTGAATATCTTTCATGAAATTTAGTACTTGAGCCTGCACAGAAACGTCGAGTGCAGAGACCGGCTCATCCGCAATAAGTAACTGCGGACGCAAAGCGAGCGCACGAGCAATACCGATACGCTGCCGCTGTCCGCCTGAAAATTGATGAGGATACTGATATATTGATTCAGCATTCAAACCTACTCGCTCCACCAACTCTTGAACTTTTGCCAGCTCTTCTTCTTTAGAGAGGTTTTCAAAATTACGCAACGGTTCCGCAATAATATTCCAGACATTTTTTCGTGGATTTAACGAAGAATAAGGGTCTTGGAATATCATTTGGATATCTTTCATCCGCAATTTCCGTGACGCTCGAGACATCTGGTATAAATCGTCACCTTGGAATAAAATCTGTCCATTCGCTAACGAATTCAAGCCCATGATCGCTCTCGCTGTTGTCGACTTGCCACATCCAGATTCCCCCACGAGACCATAAACTTCACCTTGGAAAATTTGAAAACTTACTTGATCCACGACAGAACGCGGTGGAATAGTCCGTTTCAAAAAACCACCTTTCTCAGGGAATTGAACCGTCACGTCATGTAGCTGTAATAGAGGCATTGCTTTCGTCTCCCATTCTTTCCGCAGGCAAGTAGAAGTGTTCGTGACATCGACAACGAACGAAATGATCAGCAGCAATTTCATGCAATATCGGTTCGCCTTCATGCAGTTCATTCGAAATCCACGGAATACGAGAGGCAAAACGACAGCCATTCCTTTTAAGATGTTCAATGGCTGGAACAATGCCATCAATGACATGCAATTTCTGCTTCTGACCGGTGGCCGAAGGAAGTGATTGAAGAAGCGATCTTGTATAGGGGTGTTTTGGGTTGTAGAACAACTCACGAACCGGTGCCAACTCGACAATTTCTCCTGCATACATCACTGCCACACGATCGGCCATCTCCGCTACTACACCCAAGTCATGCGTGATCAATAAAATACCCGCTTGCGATTGGCGTTGCAAATCTTTCATCAATTCCAAGATTTGCGCTTGAATCGTCACATCGAGGGCCGTTGTCGGTTCGTCCGCAATAAGCAGCACAGGATCACAGGCAAGTGCCATCGCAATCAGTACACGTTGCCGCATACCGCCAGACAGCTCGTGGGGATACTGTTGATAGACTTGTTCGTTATTTTGAATACCCACACGTTCAAGCAACTGTAATGTCCGATGCTTTTTCTCTTTTGTGGATAAGGTCAGATGTACATTCATTGGTTCTTCAATTTGCCTTCCCACAATCATTAGTGGGTGTAATGCTGTCATCGGATCTTGGAAAATCATCGCTAGTCGCTTTCCGCGGATTTGATTGAGTTCTGCTATCGGTAACTGCAACAGATTACGGCCTTGAAACTCGATAATGCCTTCCACAAGTGTTCTATCAGATGGATGTAAGCCCATGATTGACAACGCAAGCGCACTTTTTCCACAACCCGATTCACCAACGATCGCCAACACTTCATTTTTTTGAATCGTCAATGAAATTCCGTCAACGGCTGGGTAAAATTTTCCATGAATCTGAAAAGATGTCCGGAGTTTGTGGATAGTTAATAAGATATCTTCCATACCATCAACTCCTTTGCGGATAGTGTGAATAAGTAACGGGAAATTATGCGTTGAATTTTAAAAAGTTGCCCACATTCCCGTCGTTGTGGATAGTTTAGAACGTATAAAGTAATGTTCGCACATATTGTACACAAACAAAAAAACCGAACGACTGAATTTCTCCAGTCATTCGGTCTAGCATTATATTTGCGAAACTTGATTTTTCGAAGCATCGATCAGCGTTCGAATTGTCGGCAAATCACCTTCATGAAATGCACTCACAATCGCACTTCCGACGATGACACCGTCAGCTAACGCACCTAAACTTCGTACATGCTCTGGTGTGGAAATTCCAAATCCAGCGAGAACAGGAACGGAACTTGCAGCTTTCAAACGTTCCAAGTGGTCTTCTAAACCTTCAGTGAAGGAATCACGAACACCGGTAATGCCATTAACTGTCACAGCATAAATAAAACCTTCCGCCGCTTCAGCAATTGCGTTAATACGTTCAGCCGGACTCGTTAACGACACAAGTTGAATCAGCGCGATATCCGTACCTTCTAAAGCAGATTTCAGCAGACCACTTTCCTCTAAAGGCAGATCCGGCACAATCAGACCATACACTCCGCTGTTCTCACAGTCAGCAGCCATCGCTTGCAATCCGTAACTCAGGATAGGATTCAAGTACGTCATGATTACGAGCGGCACTGTCACTTCTTCTTTGAATGAAGCTAGTTCAGCCATCACTTTGCGAAGCGTTACGCCTTCTGTCAAAGCCCGCTCACCTGCTTGCTGGATCACTTCACCATCGGCCACCGGATCAGAAAACGGAATACCTACTTCAATCGCGGCTGCACCTGCCTCCTGCAAGAATAAAATATTCTTTTTTAACGTCTGCAAACCACCATCGCCTGCCATAATATAAGGAACAAACGCCTTATCGCCTCGTTCATTACATTGCAAAATTGCCTGCATTACCTTTTGTTTTGTCATTATGCTTGGCCTCCTAACGCATCCCGTACAGTTTGGACGTCCTTATCTCCACGGCCCGATAAACAGATGACGAGAATTTCTTCTTCCTTCATTTTTTTAGCCAATTGCACAGAATAATAGACCGCGTGCGCACTTTCAAGAGCAGGAATGATGCCTTCCACACGAGACAATAACTGCAAACCTTCTAATGCTTGTTGATCGGTCACAGAATCGTACTGGACACGATCAATATCGTGCAAATGGCAATGCTCAGGACCAACTGCCGGATAGTCTAAACCGGCCGAAATGGAATGTGCTTCCTGAATGAATCCATCCTCATCTTGCAACACATACATATATGCTCCGTGTAAAACGCCTTCTTGTTTACCTGCAATCGCTGCCGCATGCTTTCCTGTTGAAATTCCGCTTCCTGCCGCTTCAACTCCATATAATTTAACATCTTCATCGTCAACAAATGGATGGAACATGCCAATTGCATTACTGCCACCCCCAATACACGCGACAACTGCATCGGGAAGGCGATTTTCCTTCTCCATTATCTGTTGTTTCGTTTCATTGCCGATGACGCATTGAAAATCACGGACGATTTGCGGAAATGGATGTGGACCGAGTGCTGATCCGAGAATATAATGCGTATCCTCTACATTGGATACCCAATAACGCAGTGCTTCATTGACCGCGTCTTTCAGCGTGCCTGCTCCTTTATCGACAGAAACAACGGATGCACCGAGCAGCTCCATGCGAAAAACGTTCAATTCCTGACGACGAATATCTTCTTTCCCCATGAAGACGACACATTCTAAACCAAGCAAAGCACAAGCCGTTGCCGTAGCGACACCGTGTTGACCAGCACCCGTTTCTGCCACGATCTTCTTCTTGCCCATTCGGAGAGCCAGCAATGCCTGCCCCAATGAATTATTGATCTTATGCGCACCTGTATGATTCAAGTCCTCGCGCTTCAAATAAATCTTGGCTCCGCCTGCATGCTTCGTCAGCTGCTCTGCAAAAAACAGCGGAGTCTCCCGTCCAACAAAGTCCTTCAAATAGCCGTTCAATTCTTCACTAAATGCAGGATCTTGCTGCGCTTCCTCATAAGCCGTTTCCAATTCCTGCAACGCTGTCATCAATGTCTCAGGAACAAATTGTCCGCCAAACTTTCCATAACGTCCTTTAGTTTCTGTCGTCTGCATCTTGATCACTCCTACCCTTCGCTTTATGAATAAACGCCCGAATACGTTCCGCATCTTTTTGCTTATCAATTTCTACTCCGCTCGATACATCTACCATATATGGATGCACTTGCTGGATCGCCCTTTGCACATTCCCGGCATGCAAACCACCTGCCAAAATCATTTGCTCTAGTGAAACACCTGCGTCTGCGAGCAGCGACCAGTCAAACGTCTTGCCACTGCCACCTTTATACTCCACACCTGGCGTATCGAATAAAAAGTAATCCACATCATAGGCAGCAGCACGTTTAGCATCCTTTTCATCGCGGATCGCTAATGCCTTAATGGATGGCAAACCGACCTCCCGAATGAATTCTGGTGATTCATTCCCATGATACTGAATATAATCCAGAGGCACTTCCTTGAATGTTCGTTGCAGTTCTTCCTTTGATGCATCCACGAATACACCAATCTTCAGGACCGATTCCGGAATGCCTTTCGCAAGTTCCCGCGCCTGCTCAATCGTCACTTCCCGCCGACTCGGCGCAAAGACAAATCCTATTGCGTCTGCGCCTGCATCTACTGCCGCCCGCACATGTTCTGCCTGAATCAGACCACAAATCTTCACCTTTGTCATGAACGGATCCCTTGCTTTTCCACTTGTAGCGCCCGTAATGCATCTTTCACTGAATCACTGCGCATCAACGATTCTCCAACCAACACCGCGCTCGCCCCCGCTTTCGCAGCACGTTCCGCATCTTCAGGGTTCCAGATGCCGCTTTCACTGATGAAGACACGTTCTTCATCAAATGGGAACTGTTCCGCGATCAGCTCGGTCTGCGCTAAATCAACTTCAAACGTACGCAAATCTCGATTATTGACTCCAATAATTTTCGCATCAATTGCCAACGCACGCTGTAATTCCTCCACACTATGGACTTCTACTAACACATCCAATCCAAGTTCGTTTGCATACGTATACAGACTCCCAAGCGTCTGATCGTCTAATGCCGCAACAATTAATAAAATAACGGACGCCCCCGCACTTTTCGCCTGGTCGATCTGTATCGGATGAATTATGAAGTCTTTACATAACAACGCAATCGGAACCACGTCTGCGACAGCCGCCAAATCCTCAAATGAACCTTTGAAAAATTCATTGTCCGTCAGAACCGATATACACGCAGCGCCCGCTTCATAATAAGCAATAGCCTGCTTGACAGGATTAGCTCCTTCAGCAATTAAACCTTTAGAAGGCGATGCACGTTTCATTTCGGAAATCACTTGGAGCTTCTTTGCTTTTCGCAGTGTCTTATATAAGGATGGACGGGAAGTTTCTCTCTCTGGAAAAATGACATTGCTCGCGAGCAACCGTTCCACTTCTATTTTCTTCTGTGCAATAATTTTATCTAAAATCGTCATTGGACAACCGCCTTTTGCCGAATCGTTTCGCTGAATGCGACAACGGCTTCTAATTTTTCTAATGCTCTTCCCGACAAAATACTATCGCTCGCTCGTTTAACGCCCTCTTGAATCGTCTTCACTCGACCGTTTGCAAACAATCCAATGCCGGCATTTAAGACAACTGTATCAAACTTAGGACCGCGCACTCCGTTCAAAATCGCCCGGGTCGTTGCAGCATTTTCCACTGCACTTCCACCTTTGATTGCAGACAATGGTGCATATTCAAGCCCCACATCATCCGCTGTTAATGAAAATGGAATCAAATCGCCGTGATCCAACAGGACAAATTCATTCTGCCCGGCAAGAGAGGCTTCATCCATGCCGCCTGCTCCACTTACTACGATCGCCCGCTCACGACCAAGCATCCGCAACACAGACGCATATTCCATTATGAAGTCTGGGCGGTTGATGCCCGTGAACTGGGTTTCTAAGGAAACTGGATTCGTTAGCGGGCCGACTAGGTTGAAGATCGTCGGCTTGCCAATTTTATTGCGGATTGCGCCAATACGCTTCATTTTCGGATGAATCGCCGGTGCGAACAGAAATGCGATACCTTCCTGTTCCAGCAGACGCTGCATATCGTCTGTTTGGTAGTCGGAATGAATACCAAGTGCGTCAAGCACATCTTGGCTGCCGGCTGCACTGGAAATTTTACGGTTGCCATGTTTGGCCACTTGTACACCTGCGCCTGCAAGTACAAATGCAGCGGTAGTGCTGATGTTGAATGTGTTGACGCCGTCTCCGCCTGTTCCGCAATTGTCTAGGTATCGTGCAGATGTTGGTGTTAGATCCATAGCGTATGATTTCATAACAGCTGCTAGTGCCGCAACTTCGTGTGAGGTCTCTCCCTTATTGGATAGGGCGATTAGGAATTGTATAATTTGTTCCTCATTGGTTTGTTCGCTGAATAGTAATTCGGCTGCTTCTCTCATTTCTTCGTACATTAAGTGACGTTTCTTCTCTACTATGCTCAAATACTTTTCCAAGCTCATCTCTCCTCATCTATATAAACTGAGATAAATAACTTACACTCAAAGTAAAATTTAGATCCCGTTGATTTCCATTCCAGGTGGACGCTTTCCGCGAGGCGTGGTCGAACCTAATCGTCACTGCAAAAAACTATCGACTGTTCTAAACATAAAACTCCAACTACCATTTCATCTACAGATTTACAGGTTACTTCACCGTTTCAGTAGCCTCGAGCAATGAACGGGCTTTGTTGGACGTTTCTTTGTATTCAAGCGCCGGGACGGAAGCTTCTACTATTCCGGCTCCTGCTTGCACGTAAGCTTTCCCTTCTTTAACTAGCATCGTACGAATCGTCAATGCGAAGTCGATATTGCCGTTAAGGCCAATGTAACCGACCGCACCTCCGTAAATGCCGCGGTGCTGGTCTTCCAGTTCGTCGATGATCGTCATTGCCGCTTGTTTTGGTGATCCTGTTACGGTTCCTGCCGGCATTGTTGCTTTCAAGGCATCTAATGCATGTAAGCCAGGCGCTAGGTCGCCTTCCACTTCGGATACTAAGTGCATGACATGTTCGTATCGTACAGTCTCTAAGTACTTCGCTACTTCAATCGTTTCAGGGCGGCATACTTGCTGCATTTCTTTTTTGCTCACTTCTACTAGCATATCGTGTTCTGACAGTTCTTTCGGATCGCTGCGCAATTCTTTTTCCAGCCCCAGATCTTCCGCTTCGTCACGGCCTCTTCTTCGAGTACCCGCAATCGGATTCGTCAGCACCTTGTTTCCTGAGACACGCACTAAACTTTCCGGAGATGTACCGATAACAGTATGATCGTCAAATTCCATGTAGTACATGTAAGGCGATGGATTGCTTCGGCGCAGTTTGCGGTACAATACAAATGGATCGCCTGCAATATCTGCTTCTAATCGACGAGACAACACGACTTGTTCTGCCTGACCATCTTTTATTGCATCAACGACGAGTTGAACACGCCGTTCGAATTCTTCTTTCGAAATCGCACATCGATAATCCGAAAGCGCCACCTCTTCTTCTTTTTCTACCGAACCATTGATGATCATATCCTCGATGGCATCTAGATCAGGTGTTTCATAGACAGGATTGATCTCAGTATGCAACAACGTCACTTCATGCTTATGATGATCGTAAATGACAACGGTATCGTAAATATTGAAGTAGACATCTGGTATATGCAGATCGTCCGCTGTGCGCTTTTCACCATTACGTGCGGCTCCATATCCTACGTAACCAACCGCACCGCCTGTGAAGGGGAATCCAGCATCTTCTGTAATACGTGGCATCAAGCGCTTCAATAATGTGTAAAGTTCTCCTTCATGCGTATACGTCTTATTTGATGAATAAACGATTTCCTCGACTACGCCGTCGCGTCCGCGGTACGCTTTCTGGGGATTCAGCCCGATAAAAGAATATCGTCCTGATCCCCCTGCCTGCGAAGAACTTTCCAGCAAAAATTTATGGCTTCCTTTTAGTCTTCTGAAGATCAATATAGGCGTTAACGAATCGCCCTCAATTTTTCTTGCTGTCACTCGTAAGTTCTTCTTTTCTGTCGTCATGTCCATTCTCCTCTTTTCCACTAAATATCCGCCTAATTTTCTCCAAATAAAAAGCCCTCTGCAAACAGACAGATTAAGCCTGTTGCAGAGGACGATCGATAACCGCGTTGCCACCTCAAATTGAAGCGCCGCAGCACTCCCACTTTATGTGTTTTCACACTGCCCTTAACGCGAGCACACGTCTGTTTTTCATTAGAAAAAACAGCTTCCATAAGTCCATTCACGACTGCCGTGTATCGGTTCCCACCATACACCGACTCTCTAGCAAGCACGCACAATCGCTACTCTTCTTATTCATATCTTTTCGCTATTCTCTTCTCATCTATCTTTGCTCGTCTACCGTGGACGATTCCGCTGTCGAAATCTTCTGTCCATCTTGTTAAGTACATTTATCTTAATATGCAGAATCTTTAATGTCAACATCTTCTTTAGTTACGAATAAGTAAAAATGATATAATCACCTTATCATAACAAGCTCGGAAGGGGAGTATTTATGCGTATCAATAAATTTTTAAGTGAAGCAGGCATTGTATCGAGACGCGGTGCCGATAAGTGGATTACTGACGGCCGTGTTAAAATTAACGGACAGCCAGCAGAGCTTGGCAGCAAAGTCGAATCAGGCGATCAGGTTGAAGTAGATGGTAAACAGGTACAAAAAGAAGAACAGTTGGTCTATATCGCACTCAACAAACCCGTCGGTATAACGAGTACAACGGAACGGCATATCGAAGGCAATGTAGTGGATTTCATTAATCACCCACTGCGCATTTTTCATATCGGTCGATTGGATAAAGATTCGGACGGATTGCTTTTAATGACCAATGATGGTGATATCGTCAATGAAATTTTGAGAGAAGAACATAATCATGAGAAAGAATACATCGTAACTGTAGATAGTCCATTGACTTCTTCTTTTATTTCAAAAATGGAGAATGGTGTGAAAATCCTCGATACTGTAACCAAGCCTTGCACGGTGACAAAGCTAGGTCCACGGACCTTCTCCCTCGTGCTGACACAAGGCCTAAACCGACAAATCCGCCGAATGTGCGCAGCTCTCGGCTATCATGTACGTCGTTTACAGCGAGTACGAATCCTCAACATCGAGTTAGGAAATCTGCCGATTGGCGAATGGCGTGAATTGACAGATTCAGAGCAGAAAGAATTATTTCATACATTGGACTACCAGCCAAAAAGATAAAAAAGAGGGAGGTAACTAATACTTCCCTCTTTCCATATTTTCAAAAGTAGTTATAATCTAACACTCAACCCTCTAAAAATCCTTATATTTCCTCTATAACTAGTTCAATACTCTCTTTTTTTATGGTATAATTATCTAAAATAACTGCATAATATGGCTTATTCAGTATATCAATATAACTTCAGGACTAATGTATGGTTCATACTTTACGACAGGAGTCTTGAGAGAGGAAGTTAGTATGATGCCCTTACGAACGCCTACATTCAATCCATCTTTAACTACTTTATTTGAAGAAACATTCTGCGTCTCACTGATCGATCTAAATGGTCGTCTGACCTACGTGAATCAAAACTTCTGCAAACTGACGGGCTACAGTGAGGAAGAGCTAATCGGGAATACGTGGGAATTATTAAACAGAGGATTAACTATTGAAAACTCAATCCTTATTTTTGAAAAGCATTTTATGACCCATAAAGTATATCAGGAGTCCGTGCGGATTTTTTCGAAGGATGGAAGGAAGTATTGGCTGGATACAACGGTCGTTCCTATTTACGATGTCGATGGACATTTGACACATTATTTATCTCTGGATATTGATGTGACGGGACCTGAATTAGTTTCTCGTGAATTTGCAAAAGCACGTACTGACTTGCAAAATTTCAAATATGCGCTGGACGAATCGGCTGTTGTAGCGATTACCAATCCACAAGGCACGATTACTTATGTGAACGACCGCTTCTGTGAACTGTCAAAATACTCGCGAGATGAACTCATCGGCAAAACACATCGGGTTGTTAATTCCGGGACTCATCCTAAAAGTTTTTTTGAAGAGATGTGGAATACAATCCAGCAAGGAAAAGTCTGGCGTGGAGATATACAAAACTTATCCAAAGACGGAGAGTTTTACTGGGTCAACACGACGATTATCCCCTTTGTAGGAGCGGACGGAAAGCCATTTCAGTATATATCTATTCGTCAAGATGTCACCTCTCATAAAGCAGCTGAGAAATCCTTGGAGCTGGCGCTGAAAAACGACTTTACCACAACAGTAAAGAACCTTCAGAATGCGATTTTCAAATACTCGCTTGATAAATATGAACAAATTCACTTCACGTTACTCGAAGGAAAGATCACTGAAAAACTCGGCATGACCAAAGACACTCTTAATGCTTTTCTCTATGAGAAAAGTTTGAACTTGACGTCAATTAAACGGCATCTCCAAGAAGGACTGCATGGTCTTAGCTCGCAATTCGAAATAGAGTATAAATCGTATACATTCCTCGTCTATCTGTCTCCGATTTTCGAAGAAGACGAAGTAGCAGAAGTCGTAGGTACTGCTATTGACATTACAGATCGAAAAGAAGCAGAGCGGCTAGTTAAGCATATGGCATTCCATGATCATTTAACAGATCTACCAAATAGACGCTTACTCAAGCAAACTGTAGAGAATGCGATCGAAGACCGAGCAAAAAGCAAAGAGCCTTTTGCCTTATTGTATATTGACTTGGACCGATTTAAGAATATTAATGATTCGATGGGCCACTACGTAGGTGACCAGCTGTTGAAATCAGTTGGAGAACGCTTAGGTTTACTCGTTCGGCAAAATGATCTAGTAGCAAGACTAAGTGGTGATGAGTTTATCGTATTATGTAAATCCACAAATAAAAATGGGGTTCGATTAGTTGCTAAGCGTATAGTTGAAGAAATATCAAAATCATTTCTCATCAATAATTTGGAGGTCTTTATCGCTCCAAGTATCGGAATCAGCTTATTTCCAGAAGACGGTGAAGATTATGATACCCTTATGCGCAACGCGGACTCAGCCATGTATTTGGCAAAACAATCCGGCAAAGGTACATATCAATTTTTCACTGAAGAACTTTATAATGATTTAATCGAACGGACCTTACTTGAGATGGAACTGCGACAAGCTCTCAAAAAAGACGAGCTGTCCCTCCATTACCAGCCGCAACTCGATTTCACAACCGGTAAAATAAAAGGCGTGGAAGCACTTTTACGCTGGAATCATTCTTCCCGTGGAATGATTTCTCCTGGTCAGTTTATTCCCATTGCAGAAGAGACGGGTTTGATACTGCCGATCGGTTTATGGGTGTTGGAGACCGCGTGCAAGCAGGCAAAAGAATGGCAAGACCTTGGATACCCTCCTCTCCGCATGAGCGTCAATGTTTCATTGCGTCAGTTTAAGAGCCATACATTTGTCTCAGATGTGAAAGAGACCTTGCGCACTACTGGATTGCAACCGAACTATCTGAACATCGAAATTACAGAGAGTATGACATCGGACGTAAACAACTGCCAAAGAGTGTTACAAGAACTGCGAGAGATTGGTATCAAAGCAAGCATCGATGATTTCGGAACCGGCTACTCGTCTTTGAGTTATTTAAGTAAGTTCCCGATTACTCACTTAAAAATTGACCAGTCATTCGTCAGAGAGCTGACCGACAATTCCGTTATCGTCAAAGCCATCATTGATTTGGCTAAGAACTTGCATCTTCAGGTAATTGCAGAAGGTGTGGAGACGATAGAGCAGGCGGAATTTTTGAAGACTCTTAATTGCGATGAAGCACAAGGTTTTCTTTATTCCCGACCAGTGCCAAGTGAAGAAATTGCAAAATTGTTAGAAGACAATATATTATAATATTGCAGCAACCCAGCAGACATTTCGTCTGCTGGGTTGTTTGTCTATTACAGAACAGATGTCTAGAACTCTTAGATCATTAAAATTGTTTTTGAATCCGCAAGTAACCATACTAATTCAATTGCTAGTGTGCTATAGTTTTCACTATATTTAAACTCTTTAATTAAGTCAAAAATCGTCAAAAAGTATTCACAGGGGGAGATGTTTGGTGGGAACAAATCAGATGCGGTATTCCATTACCGCGTTAGCAGGATTTCAATGGCTCTTTTTCATGTTTGCCAATACGGTAGTCATCCCGATATCAGTGGGCACGGCATTCGAACTAGAACAAATTGAAATTGTCTCTGCGATTCAACGTTCATTTATTTTCACAGGAATTGCCTGTCTATTACAAGGTACATTGGGACATCGTTTGGCATTGATGGAAGGTCAATCTGGACTATGGTGGGGAGTTGTACTTAGCTTGGCAGGAACAGCAAATGCGATGGGACTGAGCCTAGCCACTGTGGGGGGCAGCATTGCGGTAGGTGCAATGATTTCAGGCGTGCTCGTTGCCATTCTTGGCGTTCTAGGTATGGGGGAAATACTGAAAAAGTGGTTTACGCCAGCAGTGATGTTCGTCTTTCTATTATTATTAGCAAATCAGTTGATCACCATCTTCTTAAAAGGGATGATCGGTCTCAATAATGGAGATTACATAAATTTGCCGATGACGCTATTTTCTTTTGCTTTAGCAGCCTTGACCATTCTTGTTCACATTAAAGGCAAGGGAATCATTAGCAGCTTGAATCTTTTGATTGGAATGACTGTCGGATGGATCAGTGCGGTGTTGATTTTTCCTCAAGAGGCCGCTGAAACGATTAAGACAACTCCCTTTATCCAGTGGTTCCCTTGGGGTGAGCCAACAATTGAAATGGGTATCGTCATCACTGTGATCATTACAGGGCTATTAAACACAACAAACACGGTAGCGACTTTAAAAGGGGCAGAGGACATTTTTGAAAAGGAAACAACAAAACAGCAGTACAAAACGTCTTTCTTCATCACAGGGGGGTTGAATGTCGGGGCAGGTGCTCTCGGGCTCGTACCGTACGCTCCTTACGCTTCTTCTATTGGTTTTTTGCAGTCCAGCGGTATTAAAGAACGAGCTCCTTTCTTCATTGGTTCGATTCTCTTCATCATTCTTGGGCTCGTGCCGCCTTTAAGTGCATTCTTTTCCACCATTCCACAAAGCGTTGGGAATACGGTACTTTTCGTAGCGTATTTGCAATTGTTCCGGTCTGCATTGCGTAATGTGGAAGGATTGACCTTTGAACCTAAGACAGTTTACCGCGTGGCATTGCCTGCATTACTTGGCTTGTCGATCATGACGTTGCCGCCAGATGTGTTTGCCTCGTTACCTGAATTGCTGCAACCTCTTCTATCAAGCGGACTGCTTGTCGGGATTTTGGCAGCGCTTCTAATGGAATTAATATTTTGGATTGGTCAACGTTTCAGTAAGCGCAACATTTTATAAACTTCAGACTGCAGCCAAATGTTAAAGTTATAAGGAAGAAATGCAAGAAAAGAATACAGGGCGTGCGGTCCGGGGATTTATGCTCCAGATGGGACGCTTGCCGCCTGGCGTGCGGTGAGCCGCTTCCTTCTAAGTGCGTGTGCTCCTAACGCTTCGCTTTCGCTCAGTCCAGTGTCTCACCTGTCACGCTAATCCCGCTGGAGTCGCCCATCTTCCGCTACAATCCCTACGAAGTATGCTTTACTACATAGCGAATTCACTGTAAGTAGTGTGAGATTGAGCTGCCATTTCCTGAGACAAAAAAACGAAACACACATTCGCTTGGATGGTGCTTCTTGTGCCTACAACGCTCAGTGAATAGTCAATGGGCTCATTAACATTCTGAAAACACATTGAGCAATTGAAGTTTATCTAACGAAGCCTTTAACGTATTTTAACTGTGAGAAGGTAGGATGCCAATTATATACTACGAGCTAATTCTACCTTCTTAGATTTTAAAAAACTACAAAGAGCTTTCTATATGTTTACACTTCACAAACTAAGTATTGGAGTGAAAGACGGTCGAAAGGCAAAGATGTGCTCCCAACGCTTCGCTTATGCTCGCAAAAGCCGTTCTTCGTGACGGCTTTTCCTGGGGATTAGCGTGCGTCTTGAGACCCCACAGGAAGCGCAGCGAACGAGGAGGCTCAAGGCCACTCCCCCCCCGAAAAGCGTACCGTCTGGAACGGAAATCCCGGTGCACTTGCTAGCTGTAATTCCACATATCTATTCGGATAAGTAACCACAATTCTTATCTTTTATTTTAACAAAACTCTTGATTAGAGGTAAAAAAGCGTCCGCCTGAAATATAGATCAACGGCGTCATTACCCACTTGCCAATTCTTTTATCCATAAACTTCAGCCCTGATCTAGTCGATCAGGGCTTTGTATAGGTGTAGACAATAAACCGTTCCTGGTCGTCATGGACCTGTAAATGGGCAATAGGGATTTCCGCCGTCTTTTCGAATAAAGAATGGTTGTGCAAAAGTTGTTCGTAGTCTGCCGTTGGATAATATAAAATCACCTCTACGGGACGTGCAACCAATTCGATCGAGCGCACAATATTTTGAATGACCCTCCGAAAAATATCGAGAGAAAAAGGATTGAAGAAATAGAAAGTAGAGGCATCGTCCGGGAGTTCATAACGTTCTGCTAAACAGCATTCGAATGACAGCATTCCTCTTTTTTTAGGAAAAGCTTGCCGATAGTCTATTAGATTGTTCATCGCATCCTGATATAAGACACTATTCATCTCAATCCCAATTACGTCTATCGAATAGCGATGATGCACATAAAAAGGTACTCGTCCTTTACCACATCCGAAGTCGACAAAACTACCACTTACCAGAATTTCATGCTGAGCAAATAAAAAATCCATCCCTTCATACGGCGTAGCTTCATAACGATTGTAATGTGATGACTGATGCACCCACTCACGCACCCCTACAGTTTGGATATGCAAACGTTTATCCAGCTCTCGTTCCTCCACCCTTTCATCTCCTTTACAAATTCTCCTGTCGACCGAGAAGACCACAGCATATATTACTTCTGCTGTGGTTCATCTGACACGACGACCGTTCTATTCCGCCCCGTACGTTTTGCTTCATATAAACACCGGTCGGCCAGTTCAATGAGACGAGCAGGATGATCCGCATGCACGGGATATGCAGCTACACCTGAAGAAATTGTGACAACTTCTCCACATGGACTGACTGTGCTCTCTAATTTTTCACGGAGCCTCTCCGCTGTTAAAAAAGCCCTCACTTTATCTGCTTTCGGTAATAAAATTACAAATTCTTCTCCGCCATAACGGCAACAGATATCATCTTTTCTTACAGTTTGCTGCATAAGATTCGCCAAATAAATTAGGACTTCATCCCCTACAGCGTGCCCATAGGTATCATTCACTCGTTTAAACTTATCGATGTCTAGGATGATCATAGAAAATGGCGTCTGATTCTCTATCCACTCTTTCATGTAATCATCCATCGACCTGCGATTCATCAGTTTTGTCAAAGGGTCTGTCGTCGACTGGTGAATGAAGTAGTTCATTTCTGTTTTGAAATAATCCAAACTATGCAGCATTGCTCCTTTTAACTGTTTGGCCTCATAATACCAATCAGAAACAGCTTCCATTTTCTCTTTATGATCTGTTTTCGTGCTAGTTTCAGTATAGTAAGCCAGCTTCTGCAATGGCAGCGCAATCTTCTTCGATAAAAACCATACTAAGAAAAAAGCTAGCAACAACAAAGGCAGTGATTTCCACACCATCTCCAGTACCATGCTTTTTGCAGGAGCGACAGCAGCACTTATGGGCCGCTGGGATATGATGCCCCAATCAGCAATCGGTATATAAGAGTAGCCGGCGAGCATAGGAATGCCTTTCGTATTAACGATTGCCTGCGCACCGCTTCCTCCTGCTACGACCTTTTTAACTACTTGGTTCTCAGAAACGTCATCATTCAACCGATCTTTAAGTTGGTGGTAAATCAATGTCCCCTTTCCGTCGACAACATAGACATACGATCCATTTTCATAGAAATGATCCCCAAGAATCTTTTCTAAGATATTCGGTTGATTCAAATAGATAGCTCCACCCAAAAACCCGCGATACACACCATCTTCTGAAATTAACGGGACACTGATGAATATCAAAAACTCTCCTGTAATCCCCATGTAGGGATGAGAAATCAATGGTTTTCTTTCTTTCATAGCCTGTTCTGCCCCCAAAGACGTCAATCGTTCACCAATCAAGTCTAGGCTCGGAGGGGAAATTCCTATTACCATACCCTCCGGGGAAGCAATTGCAACAGAATTGAAGGTACTCGTCTGTGTTCTAATTCGTTCTGCTATTTTATTTAACTGTACCTGAGAATCTGAGTTGTTGAGTAAGGGGATGACTTCTTCTGCATTCACTTGAAGTGTCTGAAGGATCTCACGTAAATATGTATCTGTTGTAGCAGACAATTTCTCAGCATATGCTTTGTTCGTCTCTAAAGTAGAATCGATTAAAGTTTGCTTGTGCACACGATAACCGACAGTTGTACTAGTAAGAAAGGTCAGAACGATTGCCAATAATGCCACGACCTGAATCAATTTTTTCAAAGACCATCTCATCTATCTTCCATTCTCCTTCTCCCTATGATGCTATCAACCTATTATATCATAAGAAAAAGGCAACGTTAGCAGTTATTCACCATGTTTTTGGTTCTAATGATTTATTCAAGAACAACTCAATTTCAAAATACCTTCACATCAATAGGAAAGTCCTATGCGATGACCGATATGCTCTCCTGCAATCAATTCTTGATAAGCAAATTCTGCCGTATCACCAACCGAAATCTGTTTTCCATCAACCGGGAGGTAATCACGCTCTACGCGGTAATTTCCTACTGCTTCACCATCTGGCAAATATGTAGGACAGACAATCGTCCAGTCCAATGAAGAACTACGTAATATATCAAAGACTTTATGGTGTTCCTTTGCCGCGAAAGTGAGCTTACGATTAGAATCTCCTGCTTCGTATCGCAGCTTTGATGGATCGTTGCGACTCTGCAGTATTCCAGCAGTTCCAATAGTCAAAATACGCAAGACGCTATGAAGTTCCATCTCTTCTACAATTACCGGCATCGCTTCCGTCAGTGTAGTGGTCCGATCTGTCCCCAAGGCGCTTACTACAGCATTCGCTCCCTCAAACAATTGCTTCACTGCTTCAGTATCGCGTACATCTCCTTGAAACAAGGTTAAACCTTGACGCGGCGTACATTTCTCTGGCGTCCGTACAAGTGCTTTCACTTCATGGCCGTCCCGCAATGCCCGACGAACGATTTCGTTTCCCGTCCGCCCCGTTGCTCCGAATATTACAATTTTCATCTGACATCCCTCCTCTTTTCACTTTACATTAGATTTCCGAAGCTTTGCATGTTCTACGCTTATATAAGAAAAGACGCTGCTCAGTTACCTGAACGGCGTCCTATAATTAATATGTCGTAAGCTTCACCCAGCGCTGCAACGCATAGATACCTCGTTGGAAAAATGTCAGGCCGTTTTGAAACTCTTCCACATCCAAAGTATAAAGAGCATCTTCATTTTCCCACAGTCTATCAAAATAATCATTAATTTCATTCGTCAATACACTGTCTGTTGGCGCAATAATCCTTAGATTTGCTTCTAAATTATAATCACGCAATGTACGTTCTGTTAAATTTGAAGAGCCATTTGTAATGAAAGTTTCCTCGGCTGTTTGGATTGTAACTAATTTCGTGTGATACTGTCCAATCACGGTATTATACCAGCGCACTTCAATCTTATTGTCAGTGTTTTCCCTTATCTCTTGGACAACCGGTCGATTTGGTAAGCCAGACTTTTTACTACCGAATGAATTTTCATTAGGATCCAGAATCATTTCCACCTGCACGCCTCGATTCGCTGCGCTTACCAAAGGCTGAATAACTTGCTGTTCAGATAGATAGAACATTCCCATGCGGATACGATCACCCTTTTTCGCTCGTTCAATATCTTTCACTAACGCATCCAATACTTTACGTTCCGTCAAATACTGAACTTGATAAGGACCCGTTTCTTCTTCCAAATTCTCGACACGCGGCAACTTTCCACCTTCCGTATACCGCACGACAGCTTCTTCTGCTTCCAATATATCGTTCTGCACTGGACCTTTGACTTTAAATGCCACATTTCCATGGAGACCACTGGCTGCGTGGGGATTAGATGATGTCACCAATGCTGCTTGATCCGTCACTATTGTTTTACGGTGATTGGATTTGACGTTCAACAGTTTTAAATAAGAAGTGAATTTTACATTTGGAGCATCACTTGCCAAGAAGTTTGGAAAATGGGATTTGCCGTCAATTTGTATCCATTGGAACAGCGTACGATATAATCCCGAATAAATCGGCATTGAGTCGCGTAACGGTTCCAAATCGGTATAGACTACCTGGACGCCAGCCTTTTCTAAGTCCTTGAACCAACTAGACTCATACGATCCATAACCCGTATTTAACGGATCGGTAATGTAGACGATGGGCATGTCCGGATTTTTCTTCTTTTTTTCTACAAGAGCATTTGTTAATTGATCGGCAAGCTGTGGGAAGTCTTCTTTCTCATCGTAATAATCATCCATCAAAAAGAAGTCTAGGACGATGAATTCTTTCGCTTCCTGAATCATTTTTGACACTTCATCGAAAATATGAAGTTCTGATTTGTACTGTTCTTTGGATTTGGATTTGGAGTAGGTCAGATCGTAAATAAATTCGATGTCTTCTACTTGATGTAGTTCTCCCTCATACGAGATGCCTGCAGGCAATGGTTTGTAAGTATGCCAGAGCATGACACCAGCGTAGAGAAGAGCAAATAGGAGCAAGGCATACGAAGCAATCCGTTTCTTCGTCCATTTTCGTTTCTTCTCCGCCATGGCGTTGCTCCCTTCCGGAGGGTTCTGTATATATGAAAATCCCTCTTCGCCTATCTATGAAATCTTTATTTAATGGAGAGGTACGGGCGGTCGGCACGCCATTCTACAGATACAGGCACTTTGTAGGTCTCGGATAACAGCTCGTTGGTGAGAACTTCATGTTTCGGGCCAGACGCTACTACTCTACCTTCTTTTAACAATAGAACATGTGTCATCTCAGCGACTAGTTCTTCTATATGATGTGTGACGTAGACAAGATGGACGTTGTTTTTCGTGGCAATCTCTAGCGCCTCTAAAAATTGCTCTCTCGCCAGAATATCCAGTCCAGAACATGGTTCATCAAGGATCAGCAAGTGCGGCTCACCCATTAGCGCCCTCGCAATTAATACTCGACGCTTTTCTCCTTCTGATAGTACCCTGAACTTTTTCTCTTTTACATGTTCCAGCCTAAATTCCTTCACTAAGTAATTTGCACGTGTCCAATCTTCTTCAATGACCTGTTCATAAATACCGAAGCTGGCGAACTTTCCACTGACGATGACTCGTTCGATCGTTTCATTCCAGAAAAAGTCCGAAAACTTTTCCAATGAACTGCTGACATATCCAATCTTCTTCCGCAACTCCGGCAAGTACGTACTGCCAAAACGATTTCCCAGCACTTCCACTTCACCTGAAGACGGGAATTCATATGTAGAAATAATCGATAACAACGATGTCTTTCCAGAACCGTTTAACCCGAGCATCCCCCATTGCTCTCCTTCTGAAATCTCCCAATCGAGACCTCGGAGTATTTCATTGTCGCCTCTTCTAAAATAGATGTCCTCAACTTTCACGACCGCCATTTGAATTCCCCTTTCCCTATACAGAAAACCGGCTCAAGCAGTGTGCAGCGAACCGGTCTACTATTTACCCTTCTTCGTTTTCTTTCTCTTTCTCTTTCTCGTATTCCTGGTATTTTTTCTTTTCAAGTTCTTGGTATTTCCTAGCTCTTTTTTCTTTTTCTCTCTGCTTTCTTTCTTTTTCCTTACGTTCTCTTTTTTCCTTTTCACTTTCTCTACGTTTCCGTCTCTTTTTAACTTCTCCTTCCACATGCTCGAATTGACGAATATCTGTTGGTCGGACCGTGATCGGTTCACGCACCAATAGCTTGCTCAATGAGAAGATCAACAGCAGGAGAAGCAATGTAAACGGTAAAGCTGATACGAGGGAAGCCGATTGCAATGCTTCCAGTCCACCGGCAAACAGAAGAACTGCTGCAATTGCAGTCATCAAGAAGCCCCAGATAAACTTTACAACCAGTGGAGGAAACAAACTGCCACGAGTTGTCATACTAGCTAAAATATACGTTGCAGAGTCTGCGGACGTAATCAAAAATGTAAAAATAAGGACAATCGCTAAAAATGACATAACATTAGTAAATGGTAAATGCTGAAGTGTCGCGAAAATGGCAGATGTTACGTCCTGGTCAACAGCTTCGGCAATCTGCGTGCCATTACGCAAGTCACTGTATAATGCTGTTCCACCAAGTGTTGCGATCCACATACAGGAAAATGCCGGCGGAATAACCATGACTCCCATTATAAACTCGCGAATCGTCCGTCCTTTTGAAACGCGCGCTACAAAAGCGCCCACAAAAGGAGACCATGCAATCGTCCAAGCCCAATAGAAGATCGTCCAATCCTTCACCCACGTACCGCCTTGGTATGGCTGCAACCGTAAGCTATACGTAATGAAATTATTGATGTAATCACCAATGGCTAATGTAAATGTTTCAAGTATGAATACTTTCGGTCCAACAATGAAGAAAAACACCAGCATGGCAATCGCCATTCCGAGGTTAAAATTCCCCAAGTACGCAATCCCTTTACTCAATCCGGATGAAGCCGATGTCATATAGGCTACAAATACGACGGCAATTATGAGAAGCTGAATTGTAAATGTACTCTTAATGTTGAAAACGTATTCCATCCCGCCGCTCATTTGCAGAACGCCCATGCCAAGGGAAGTAGCAATCCCCATGACAGTTGCTATAACAGCAAACGAGTCAATCCCTGTTTTGAGATGGCGATTGCTGCCGATCAGCGGCTCTAAAGCGGTAGAAATCAACCCATCCTTCTTCTTTCTAAACTGTAAAAATCCGATGACTAAACCGACAATACCAAAGATTGCCCATTGTGAAATACCCCAGTGAAAGAAGGAATAACCCATTGCGATCCGTGCCGCTTCCTCGGTCTGTGCCTCCACACCTGAAAGAGGGGAACTAAAATAATGACTCATCGGCTCTGCAACGCCCCAGAATACAAGCCCCACACCAAAGCCAGCTGAAAACAGCATACCAATCCAAGTAAAAAACGGATATTCGGGACGTTCGGTATCACCGCCTAGACGGATTGCCCCGAATTTACTGATGGCTAGTCCTACTAAAAATATAATAACAATAAAAACAACAAGCAAATAAAACCAACCAAATTTATCTGTCGTAAAGTGGTAGAGTTTTTCGGAAATCACTCCAAATGGTTTTGGCTTCATGGCACCTAATAGTACCAGTAGTAAGATAAATACTGCTGATATGGAAAACACGGGGTTTTTCCAAAACTTTTTATTCACAACTATATCGACTCCTAGTGTTCATTTGGTAACTTACTTACTAAACTTCATACCCTATTCTTACGAAATGTAACGCATTTTCACTGATGCAATAGGATGTGAAGAGCTACCAAATAGATTGTAACTGTTTATAATACACACCGAATAAGGCATCTTCAAGCGAAAGTGCCTTTCATGATGTATTCAGCTAAAGTGTTCTTCGATTCCTTGCGACCAGCGCAAAGCATTCAAGGAAATTTCACTTAGTTTCTTTTCGGGGATTCTCAACTGCTCGGTCAGCTTCTTCACTTGTTCCCACTCAAAACGCTCGACCGCTATAATGAGCTGCATGTAGGGAGTCATTTCGGTTTCTTTACCATTCAATGTGTTAATAATGACATCTGATAAAGACAAGAGCGGTAAAATATCTTCCCATTTCCTACCCATGACTGCATCGATCATCGAAAACATCCCTGTCAGGAAATACTCATCCTTATTGGGCTTGCCTTTATATTTTGCCAATAGTTCGCAAGCCCTCGCACGTCTAAGTGAAAGTTCCACAAGTGCCGTCACACGACCGCTTTGCAAGTCTTGCCCCAAATCATGGAGCATCAGTACTTGTAACCATTTTTTTGTTTCATTTAAGCCAATCAATACGATTGCTTGCTTGATCGAACTGATTCTTTTTGGCACCTCGAATGCCAAAGTGTTGATGAAACGCAAAAGTTTATAGGAGATCGATACGTCTCGCATAATCAATTCGGAAAGCTCGTTGATTGACTGTGTATCTTTTTGAAAAAACTCAATGATTTGCAAATGAACTAAAGTATTAGCTGGGATTTCTTTGCTTTTGATAATTTCTGGCTTGGCGAAGAAATAACCTTGGAACAAATCATAACCACTTTTCAACGCCAGCTGATAATCCGCGTCTGTTTCTACTTTTTCAGCCAATAAAACAATCGATGGATATTTTTTGAAAAACTCCTTAATCTTTGTCTTTTCAGCCGTGTTAGTCATCATAAAATCCACTTTTACTATATCTACAAGTTCGAATAACTGAGGATATGCTATGTACTGGTCTTGTAAAACAAAGTCATCAAGCGCTAACTTGAAGCCTGCTTCCTTAAACATTTGCAAACGTCTTAACAGCGCAGGCGTAATTTCCACGTTTTCCAGAATTTCAATAACGATTTTATCCGGATTCAAACTCATGAATATATCCTGCGCCAATAATTCACCAGAAAAATTGATGAAGGAAGGCACACCACTAGTAACTTGATCAACCCCTATAGTCAGAAACGTATTGACAAGCAGACTGATTGTAGCCTGTTCAGGATTTATGTCTGGGAAAACATTCTTTTCACTGTTTCGATATAACAATTCATATGCATAGATATTACCTTGCCGCCCTAAAATGGGCTGTCTCCCGATAAATATCGAGTACTCATTCATTTAATTCATCTCCAAATCCCATTTTAAAGCTTGTGCAACCGTCCGACTACCTTGTTCTCTAGACGCTTCTCCCAAGAGTCTATCGGCTTTCTCTTCATTGTACGTGATCGAAAGAATTTTAGAAATATAAGTTGGGATAAAAGGATGTTTTTTCTATAATACCTTTGTCATAACATCCTGTAGCAGACAGCATACGCAACTCCTAAGAATCCTATCTAGTCCCAGTCCTATTATGGGTTTAGGAAATCATATTCTATGGTATGTTTTGTAAGGAGGGTGTACACGGAGGTGTTCTCTATGTTGAAAAGAAAAATGAAGAATGCACAACGTTCTCAAGAAATCTTAAATGTATTTTTAAAAAATGGATTTAGTCATGTTTTATTTCGATTAGGTATAACAGATCGTAAATTCTCCGCCACAGACGAGGAAGCGGATTTGAATTTATATCACGTCGGAAAAAAATTACGAATCGCATTGGAACAACTTGGGCCTACATTCGTCAAACTTGGTCAAATCGCCAGTGGACGACGTGACTTAGTGCCTGAAGAAATCGCAGTGGAACTTGAACAGCTGCAGGATCATGTGGAAGCATTTCCTTTTGTGGAAGTACGGGAAATTATCGAGCATCAGCTAGCAGGGACCATGGAAGAGTTTTTTCAAGAATTTGATGAAGAGCCTCTTGCTTCTGCATCAATCGGGCAAGTGCACCGAGCTCGATTGATCTCAGGTGAACTGGTTGCGGTGAAAGTGCAGCGCCCAAATATCCAGCGTCAAGTGGAAACAGATTTGGCGATACTGCATGATTTAGCGAGTTTTTTGGAGAAGAATATGGCGTGGGCCAAGACCTATCGTCTGCGTGATCTCATCTATGAATTTTCCCATTCATTGCGGGAGGAATTGGATTATCAGTTAGAAGCCCGCAATTCGGAACGAGTTGCCCGGCAATTCACGAAAGTACCCGAAATTCAAATTCCATACGTTTATGACGAGTATTCTACACGTACTGTGTTAACGACAGAGTTAATTACTGGTATAAAAGTGAGTAATACAAAACAGTTGGATGCGGAGGGCTATGACCGCCAGCTCTTAGCTGAACGAATAGCCGACTCCATGCTCTCGCAAGTGATGGAACACGGCTTTTTTCATGGCGACCCGCATCCAGGCAACATATTCGTGACCTCAGGAAACGTCATTTACTTTATAGACTTCGGTATGGTCGGTCAACTTAGCAAGGAAATGACATACCATTTTATCTCTCTTATGTTCGCTTTACGGAAAGGAAATATCGAGCGACTGATCGATGTGTTTTCTGACATGGATATTCTTGACGAAAACACCAATATTGCCGCCTTATATCGTGATTTGCAAATCATTCAGCGAAAGTATTACGAAGCTTCTTTGAACGACTTGAAACTCGGTGATGTGTTCATGGAAGTTTTTTCAATCGCCTACCGTTATCGCATCCGACTTCCAAATGAAATTGCAATTCTTTCAAAGGTCATTCTAACGTTGGAAGGTGTTCTCAGTAAACTAGATCCTTCCTTCAGCATTATGAAAGCCATTGAGCCTTATGGTAAGAAGATGATGCTAAGACAATTCGATCCCCGCTATCTAGTTGAAAATAGTTGGCATTCGTTAGTTAAGAATGCGGAAATCATAGCAGAACTGCCAAGCGATATTAAGAAAGCCGTCAAAACCATACAAAAAGGAAAAGTCGATTTGGACGTCGGGCTGAAAGAGTCAACCATCATTTTTCGACGATTTGACAAGATCGCTAATCGACTATCATTCAGTATCGTTTTGCTGGCGTTCAGTATCCTGATGGTCGGTCTCATCATCGGATCTGCTATCGCTGGTCAGACCGCCATGTTCTTCCGCCTTCCACTCATAGAAGTAGGTGCTTTGATTGCGACGCTTCTGTTTGCATATCTGCTGTTCTCTATTGTGCGTTCGGGGCGTATCTAGTTATTGTTTACTCCTATTTAATTCGGGAATAGAAAAGCAGACAACTATTTTACGTTGGGAGGATTTTTTGTGAACAACAATCGCAAAATAAACAGTAACAGCAAAAATAAACAGTTGGAAACCTTTCGTATACATGACCAAAAGAAACCGATGACGACCAATCAAGGTCTAAAGATTACGGAGGATGAACATTCATTAAAGGCAGGAACACGCGGCCCCACTTTAATGGAGGACTTTCACTTCCGTGAGAAAATAACGCATTTTGACCATGAACGAATTCCAGAGAGAGCTGTCCATGCACGTGGGTATGCCGCACACGGCGAATTCGAATTATATGAGTCGATGAAAAAATATACGAAGGCTGGTTTCTTGCAAGAGCCTGGCTCGAAAACACCGGTCTTCACTCGCTTTTCTACAGTAGCTGGAAGCAAAGGATCTGCTGAAACCGTGCGCGATGTACGTGGTTTTGCTGTGAAGTTTTATACGGAAGAGGGAAACTACGATCTTGTCGGCAATAATATGCCAGTATTCTTCATTCAAGATGCCATTAAGTTTCCTGATTTAATCCATGCAGTGAAGCCTGAGCCACATAACGAAATGCCGCAAGCCGCTTCAGCTCATGATACATTTTGGGATTTTGTTGCCAATAATCAAGAATCTGCACATATGGTCATGTGGCACATGTCCGACCGCGCAATTCCAAGAAGCTTCCGGATGATGGAAGGGTTTGGAGTTAATACGTTCCGCTTTATCAATGAACAAGGCAAAGCACATTTCGTAAAATTCCATTGGAAACCGAAGCTAGGCGTTCATTCACTAGTTTGGGATGAAGCACAGAAGATCAGCGGGAAAGACCCTGACTTTCATCGACGTGACTTATGGGAATCAATTGAAAATGGCAATTTCGTGGAATTCGAGCTCGGCGTTCAGCTGTTAGAGGAGAAAGATGAGTTCAAATTTGATTTCGATATTCTTGATCCGACGAAAATTTGGCCTGAAGAAGAAGTGCCAGTGAAGATCATCGGGAAAATGACATTAAATCGCAATGTGGATAATGTTTTTGCGGAAACTGAACAAGTAGCATTTCATCCAGGCAGTGTGGTGCCAGGTATTGATTTCACAAACGATCCATTATTACAGGGACGATTATTCTCTTATACAGATACACAACTAATCCGGCTTGGGGGTCCGAACTTCCACGAGCTGCCAATCAACCGTCCTGTCTGTCCATTTCACAACAACCAACGCGATGGCTACGGTAGACAAACGATTAACGTAGGACAAGTAAGCTATCATAAAAACTCGCTCGCTGACAACAAGCCGAACACTTCTTCAGAGGAAGAAGGCGGCTATGCGCATTACCAAGAAAATGTTGACGGACGGAAAATACAAGCGAGAAGTGATTCATTCAAAGATCACTTCTCGCAAGCCCGTTTATTCTGGAAGAGTATGTCCTTGGCAGAAAAGCAGCATATTATTGAGGCTTTTAGCTTCGAAGTTGGGAAAGTGAAGAACATGAATGTGCGACAGCAAGTCGTCGACATGTTTGCCAATGTGGATGTAGATATGATGACAAAGGTAGCACAGGCAGTCGGTGTCAATGCTCCGAAGAATGCAGAACAATCCGATGTAAGGAAAGCTTCCCCTGCCCTCAGCCAGGAAAACAAGGCGAAGTTGCCCGATACACGTAAAGTAGCGGTGTTGATTGCAGATCAGTTTGACGAAACTATTCTGGAGCCAATCATAAAAACGTCGTTGGATGCAGGCATGTCAATTCATATTATAAGCGAGAAATTCGGTACGTTAACTGGTAAAGGTGGATCGACAGTAGTTGTCGATGAAACTTTCTTGACTGTCCATTCTGTACTGTATGATGCTCTGTATGTCGCTGGCGGACAAGCACAGCAGCAAAATAAGTTTGAAAAGGATGTAGCTGATTTTGTGAACGAGGCATATATGCACTACAAGCCAATTGGCATAGCGCCAACTGCTAAAGCGCTGTTTGAGAAAACGCAAGCCAAACCAGGGCCAGGAATACTGTTAGACTTGACTGTTTCAGGAGATGGCAAGCAATGGGTAAATACTGTTGCAGAGCACCGCTTCTGGAATCGTGAAATCTATTAATAAGAACATACTAAAGTCGGATGATTTTGATTCTATCCGACTTTTCTTATCTTTTTCCATTCAGTCTTTCTCAAGAATCTCAATGAATTTAGACGCGGAAGGTGACAAAGAAACACCTTTTAAATAGCATACTCCAATGCTTCTTTTCGGAATAGGCTCCAGAAACTCTACTTCCTGCAGCTTGCCTGAGTCCAGATAGTCTGCAGAAAACTCCTTGACCACACACGCAATACCTAAATTAATTTGCGCAAATTCCAGCAGCAATTCATGCGACCCCAACTCGAATTCGGGATAGATCTTCACTCCTTTTTCTGATAGAAAGTCTTCTACATATTGGCGCGAGTTAGATTTCGATTCCAATAAAATTAACGGCAACTTTGTTAACTCCTGTAATGGGACAGGTCGCAAGAATAATTTTTTGAATCGATCACCATAGACAAACGCATCTTGCACATCAAAGCATACTCTTTTTTCTAATGTTTCATCCTCTACAGGGAAATTGCAAACCGCGATATCCGCTTCTCCGGATTTTAAGGCTGCAATCAACTCCACAGTCGTTCCGTTAATAATTTTAAAACGAATACTTGGATAATTGGTATGGAATGCTTCCAAGTAGGGCAATAAATAGTAACGGGAAATAGTATCTCCTACACCAATTTTCAGTTCACCCGCCGATAAGTTCTTCAGCTCGTATAATTTTTCATTGCCTGCATCAATCAAATTTAAAGCTGAGTTGACGTATTCGAATAGCAATGAACCTTCATCTGTCAGCGATACACCTTTAGATGTCCGGTTAAACAGCCGTGTATCCAGTTCTCGTTCGAGCTGAGATATGATCTGGCTGACGGCTGGCTGCGTCATGAATAATTGTCTTGCCGCCTTGGAAAAGCTCTCATTTTGGACGACTTTGCGAAAGACTTTATACCACTCCAAGTTAATCGACATATAAACACCCCTTATACCACCTATTAAGTATATTAATTTTACTTATATCACAAAAGCACGTTATAATACAAAGAAGAGTGATCAAATTAAGTTTCACTAAGGAGCGATTGATTTGGAAAGAGTAGTAGGGACGGTTGTCAGAGGATTGCGTTGCCCGATCATCAATGAAGGTGACAATATCGAACAGATCGTAGTAGACAGTGTATTGGAAGCTTCTAAAGTTGAAAATATTTCGTTTCAAGATAAGGATATTGTCTCGATTACTGAATCGATCGTGGCACGTGCACAAGGTAATTATGCAACGATTGACCACATCGCAAAAGATATCGAAACAAAATTCGGTGACGATACGATTGGCGTTATCTTCCCTATCCTCAGCCGAAATCGATTTGGGAACTGTTTACGTGGAATCGCGAAAGGCGCAAAGAAAATTGTTTTGATGCTTAGCTATCCTTCCGATGAAGTCGGTAACCACTTAGTAGAGCTTGATCGTTTAGACGAAAAAGGAGTCAACCCGTGGACTGATGTTTTGACAGAGGAAGAGTTCCGTGCGCATTTCGGCGATAATAAACACCCTTTCACCGGCGTTGATTACATTGAATACTACAAATCATTAATGGATGAATTCGGCGTCGAACATGAAGTGATTTTCTCCAACAATGCTAAAACAATTTTAGATTACACAAAAACAGTATTAACATGTGATATTCATACACGATTCAGATCGAAACGCATTCTTGAAGCAAATGGCGCCACAAAGATCTACAGCCTGGACGATATACTTACGGAATCGATTGACGGCAGTGGATATAATGAACAGTTTGGCTTGTTAGGCGCAAACAAAGCACAAGAAGATAGCATCAAGCTTTTCCCGCATAATTGTCAGCCTGTTGTGGATAATATTCAAGCCATGCTGAAAAAGGAAACAGGAAAACATATTGAAGTCATGATCTACGGAGACGGTGCGTTCAAAGATCCTGTCGGTAAGATTTGGGAACTGGCAGATCCTGTTGTTTCTCCTGCCTATACTGGTGGATTGGATGGCATTCCTAATGAAGTAAAACTGAAGTACTTGGCTGATAATGATTTCTCTGATTTACGTGGAGAAGAACTGAAAAAGGCAGTTTCAGCCTATATTGAGAAAAAAGACACGGACCTTATGGGCTCCATGGCTTCGCAAGGTACTACACCGCGTAAGCTGACAGACTTGATCGGCTCTTTATCTGATTTAACTTCAGGCAGCGGTGATAAAGGAACACCTATTGTCTTTATTCAAGGCTACTTCGATAACTATACGAATTAAACCACATTGGCTTTGGTATTGCCTTTCCATACAAAAGACACTACAAATTTATCGTAGTGTCTTTTGATGTGAGTGCCCTTCATTTATTCTCATGATTATTCAACTGTTACTCGCTTGGACTTAGACTGTTGAATTTTACTAAACAACATGAATAGGCCAAGTGCCGCCAATACAACAAGCATCAGGACCACATACAACTTTCGGTAACCGATGATCGGTACGAGTGACCCTATCACATATGGTCCGAAGCCAAAGCCGAAGTCCAAAAAGATGAAGAACGTGGAAGTAGCTACACCAAGACGTTCAGGTTTTACTCCCTGCAATGCAATCGCCTGTGCACATGATTGGAAGTTACCAAAACCTAGACCCAAGATACCTCCCGCCAGAAGCAACATCCAGCCGGCTTGTGCTCCACTCAGCAATAAAAGGCCTCCTGCAAACAGGATAAGTGATGGATAGATAACGAACTTATTTCCTTTCACATCCAGCAACCGACCAGTAAACGGTCTAGAAAACAGCACGGCAACGGCATAAACTAAAAAGAAGAAACTCGCGGCACTTACCAAATTGATTTCTTCCGCATAAAACGAAATAAACGATAATACACCTGAATAGGCAACGGCAGCCAATAACGTCACTAATGCAATAGGCAACGCCCTTCTTTCCAATAAACCATGTATCCCCAACTTTTCTGTTTTTGCTTGGATTTCCTTTGCAGGCATGACCATTGGCGATTTCTTGACGAAAAAGAACATCGCTGCGCAACATATACTAAGCGCTAAACAGAACAAAAATAATACTTGATAGTCATAGTGTTGACTAAGGTAAATTCCAAAGAACGGACCAATTGCCGTTGCCAAAACTGCACTAAGGCTGAAATATCCAATTCCTTCGCCTCTTCGCGAAGGCGGCAGCATCTGCGCAACCATCGTACCGGTAGCTGTAGATGAAATTCCTAAACCGATTCCATGGAAAAATCGATTCGCCATCAGTAAAGGCAAGTTAACAGCTCCAAAATAAAAGACAGACGCCAGAACAATGATCGCCAATCCGATCAATAAAAGTCTTCGGCTGCCGATTTTTTCAATTAGTCCACCGATAGCTAGCCGGGACATAAGCGTTCCGATGATGAATATGCCTGAGACCAACCCCGCCACGCCTGTCGATACACCATATTCTTTTACTGAATATGGCGCAATGGTCACTATCAGTAAATACATGACTAGCATTAAAAAGAAATTTATAATAGAAGTGACGATAAAGTCCCTTGTCCATATAGTTTTATTGTCCATTTAATCACTCTCTTAGTTGTTCAGATTTTTTCTCGCGGACTCCATAACTCGAATTGCGGATTCAAGCTCTTCAAGTTCAATTCCATTCAATAGTTCACAATACAGTATTTCTAATTCCGCCATAATTGTCTCCACTGTATTCTGACCAGCCGCAGTCAAACCAATCCACTTTTCACGGCGATCTGTTCCAGGACGTACACTGACTAAATTCATTTCTACTAAACGCTGAATAATCTTTGTGACACTTGGTTTTTCTACTTGTTGACGTAAGGCAATTTCTGCTGAAGTCATTTCACCTTCCAGCTTCAATAGCTTTAATATCCCCCATTGAGAATGAAATAAATTGTGCGGCGCAAGCAGCATATTCAATCGATTCAGCACAGGACGATAGACTTGAAAATACTCTGTAAAAAACATTTGTTGACGTTTCATATTTTATCTTCCTCTCGATAATTAGTTATCCTAACTAATTATTATAGTAAACCATATATTCCTTTGTTTGTAAAGTTAAAATCAGAATAAATCCAAAAAAAGGAAGGTCTTGGTGTATCCAAGCCCTTCCTTTCTATTATTGTCCGATCGCTTCCAAGGAATTAACAATCATCTTCGCCGCATGTGCTCGAGTCGTTGGAGCGTTCGGCATGAACTTCCCTTGATCTCCTGTCGCAATATTTAGCTGATACAATCCTGCGATTGCCCCTTGCGTTTCTTTTGCAAAGTTCTGGATGTCTTTAAATGGTGCAGTGACTGTTGGTGTGAATGGTTTTCCAGTAGCCGCTTCATAGGTACGGCTGAGCAATAATGCCAATTGTGCACGACTGATCGATTGATTTGGCATGAACTGCCCATTTACCCCGTTAATCAGTCCGTGATCGTAAGCGGCTTGAATATCTGCTTTTGTGCTATCTGCATAATATGCCAAATCCTCAAATGGCATGTTGTTGCTCTTTGGCTTCAAATCCAATGCACGTACGATAATGGAAGTAGCCTGAGCGCGTGTCAAAGACTTGTCAGGACGGAATGTAAGATCCGAGTAGCCGCCTACAATACCTTTCTCCGCAGCCAGTTCAATCACATCTTTCGCCCAATGATTCGAAATATCTGTAAAAGTGACAGATGGCTCTACTGGTACCTTTTCTAGTGTATACGACGTTTTGATGGTATGCATGCTCTTTTTACCATGCTGATCTACAGCTTGGACAGAGAATTGATATTCTTTGTCTGGCTGCAGGTCGCCAATTTCATAAGTTAAAACAGGGCCCATTACTTCGCCTACCATTTTGTCGCCATTGTACACTTGATACGTCATAATCATTCCTGTATCAATAACCGGCCCCCAATTCAATACGACAGTGGATTGATCTTTTGCTTCCGCTGTCAGTACATCTTTCGGAAACCATGGATAATTATTCATCAATGATTCTTGGAATGCACCTGCTACTACTTGGTAGCCTGCCTCACTTAAATGAATATTTTTAGGGTTTGGTAAATACTTTGAAAAGTCCTTCGCAATTAATTCATCTGTCTGAACAAATTTAGCTGGTGTACCTTGCATTCCACCTTGAATTGCACCATTTAATCCCTTTACAAGCTGTGCAATTTGAGGTTGAAGCTCAGCAGGCATATGCGGGAATGAATTGTAATACCCCATCACATATACTTGTGCTTCAGGATTCAATTGATAGATTTTCGCCAAAATCTGCTGGATATTCCCCCCAACCTTCGTCATAGCAGCTTGAATCTCTTCCAGGTTGAAGTCTGGTTTCCCCGTACTTTCATCAAACTTGAAATATGGAAGCACATCATTGGCGCCAGCGGTCAATGTAATTAAATTAGCTTCCTTGATTGACTGATGAAGAGCCGCGGTTTTATCTTGACTGCCTGTACCAATTACGGGCTTTGAAATGTCTGTCTGCAAATCTTTCAGCACATCACTAGACGTATAGCCAGGAAACGAAAAACCTTTATTACTCGTTTGCAAGACTTCCTGTTTTGCTAACTCATCCGCCAAAAAGTCCACATACCCTTTACCTGGCTCTCCCGTGGAATTAATACCAAAAGCCAATGAATCCCCAAGTGCTAAATAATTGATTGGAGCAATCCAAGTTGGTGACTTTTCAGGTTCTGCGGCAACGGTTTTCAATGGAAGCACAGCAAGCTGCAACAGTAGAGCGAATGCAAGCAACAGATGACCCCACGATTTCTTTTTCAATACATCGACCACCTTTCGTTTTCTGATTATTTTAATTTCTATCATAGTTGCTAGCTTGCCAGTCTGTCAAATTTTAGTACGCACGTCCCACAGCTCTGGAAAGAAGCGATGATCTAGTACAGACTTCAAGTAACTAACGCCTGATGAACCGCCAGTTCCTGTTTTGAAACCGATGATACGCTCAACAGTCTTCATATGTCTAAATCGCCATTGCTGATGACTGTCTTCAATGTCCACCAACTTTTCTGCAAGTTGATAAAGATCCCAATAGCGATCCACATCACGGTATACTTCAAGCCAGGCAGCTGCCACACTTGGATCACCTGCGTACGTAATAGAGAAATCGCGCTTCAGCAATTCAGGGTTGATCGGGAAACCTGCACGTGCCAAAGCTTGAATCGCCACGTCGTAAATACCCGGCGCATGATAGGCTTTTTCTAACGCCTCGGATAGTTTCGGATCCTTCTCATAAATTTGGATAATCTGCGGTTGCTTATAACCTAGTGCAAATTCGATCAACCGATTCTGATACGATTGGAAACCAGACGCACGCCCCAAACTATCGCGGAACTCCATATATTCTGCAGGTGTCAGTGTAGCGAGCACATCCCACGCTTGAATAATCTGGGTTTGGACTTTCGACACACGGGCAAGCATCTTGAAAGCTTCCGGCAACTCATCTTTCTGAATCGAATCAATCGCTGTTTCAAGCTCATGCAAAATTAATTTCATCCACAGCTCATTCACTTGGTGGATAATGATAAACAGCATTTCGTCATGGTGCCCCGATAAACGTTCTTGACTCGACAACACTTTATCCAAATTTAAATACTCACCATATGTCATCGACTCACGAAAATCTGTATGAATCCCTTTTTCCGTCATGATTCCCACTTCCTAACGACTGCACGAACCGGGCTGCCATCTGCTTCTGCCAGTGCTAAAGGCAAAGCGATCAATTCATACTGACCAGGCTCCAATGAATGCAATACTAAATTTTCTATAATGATGACATCATTGCGATATAGGGAATGATGCGCAAGCAATTCCTTACTATCCTCCGCATCAACGGAAGGTGTATCTACTCCAAGTAACCGCACACCGCGCTCTTTCAACAAGGGCCCTACATCTTCACCAATTACCGTGAAACATTCCGGAAATTTCGTTGATGTCGGATGACTGCCTGTTCTCAATAAAATTCGTTCTGCCCCCACGAAGTTCACATGTTCCAAGTCTGCCCGCGTTACACAATCCACTCCTGTCACATCAATCAAACAAGCGCGGCCGATGTAAAGATCTATAGGCAAGTCCAAGATACGCAACCCTTCATCATCATAATGAAACGGTGCATCGGTATGTGTCCCGATATGTGTGCTCATCGTCAACTTTCCAATATTGACCGACCCCGACTGCTCTTTAGAAACGGCTACTTCGTAGGAAAACGGTGTGTCTCCCGGCCACTCTGCAATTTCTTTGTTCAGCAGTTGTGTGATATCAATCCATTCATTTGTCATGCTACAACACCTCGTTCATTCGGAAATTGTTTATACGTCTCATCCTTCATAATTCTTTTTAAGATTTGTACTGTCTGCCACACATCTTCAAATGAATTATAAAGCGCAACCGGTGCCAAGCGAATACCGTCCGGCGCTCGGAAATCCGGAATGACACCTTCCGCTTTCAACGCCTGACAAATCCTTGCCGCTTCTTCATGCAGCAATAAAAGGTGTCCGCCGCGTGTGGAATCAATCGGATTGCCGATGCCGAAAGAATAATCGCTCAAATCTCCTTCGATGCATTCCAGCATATAGCTCGTGAGCGCAAGAGATTTCTCCCGAATCCGCTCCATTCCAAGCTCTTCGAACATCTCCAACGAACCGATCAGCGGCGCCAAGCTCAATATATGTGGCGTACCAATCTGATATGCCCCCGCATCAGCAGCCGCTGTCATTTTATGATCCATGTCAAATTGCTTCGTCTTATCTGAGCCAAACCAACCTGCGAGTCCAGCTGCTTTTCCGAAATGCCGTTCATGAATGAATAATCCACCCACTGAACCCGGTCCGCCATTCAAATGTTTATACGTACACCAAAATGCGAAGTCTGCTCCCCAGTCATGAAGTTCATGAGGGATCGCTCCGATTGAATGACATAAGTCAAAACCGATGGGGATACCTTTTTCATTCGCAGCTTCTGTAAGCGCCTTCATATTCAGCACTTGTCCGCTTCGATAAAGCACAGCCGGCAGTACAATCAACGCCACCTCGTCCGTCATTGCCTCAATGATCCGTTTTTCATCGAGTGTCAACCCATCATCGCTTTTCACACGAACCAATTGCTCATCAGGGTCCAAGCCTTTCAATCTTATCTGACTTTGCAGTGCATAAATATCAGAAGGAAAATTCAATTCATCCGCCAATATTTTCGTTCGCTTACCTGACGGCTTATAGAATGTCGACACGAGCTGATGTAAATTCGTCGTCGTTGAACCCGTTGCGATTACTTCAGACTCTTTTCCACCTACCAATGTACACATCCGCTCTCCCAATTGCTCCGCCATATAAAACCATGGGTTCGCACCTTCCGTCCAACCGTCAATGCCTAACGTCTTCCATGAATCAAGCAGTTCCAGTAACGTTCGTTCCGCCCTGCCCGACAACAGGCCAAGAGAATTTCCATCCATATAGATTTTCTGTTCTGGCAAATAAAACTCCTGCCGATATGAAGCTAATTGATCTTGTGAATCAAGTTTTTGGGCATATTCTAATGTGTTAATGTCCATTTACATTCCCCTTTCTAACCGTACATAAATAATAGCACATCATTTATCAAAAGTGGAAAGCGCCCGGGTAGGCTCGACAGGCGTTGGAAATGTGCGGTGTACGGCTGTTTTGGCTCGTTTGGAGAGGGGTTTGGTTCGGTACAACTTGTCAAATGCGCGGTACGCGATGAGGTTGGTTCGGACCAATGAAAATTTGGTGCGGTACAGCGAGACTTTGGCGCGGCCTCCTGCCATTTTCACTTGATCACGGAAGAAAAAGCGATTAGCTCGAAGTAAGTTGGAGAACAAGAGGAAACTACCAAGATAGAACTTGCAGATGACTATGGCTCATGTGACTTCTTCTATAATTTATGCTACGCTTTTTTAAAAAGGAGCAATATCTTGCAAACATTTACGGAAAACACTGTGAAGATCATCCAACAAATCCCGCCAGGCCACGTCATGACGTATGGACAAGTAGCCGCAGAAGCAGGAAATCCACGCGGTGCCCGACAAGTTGCACGCATACTGCATTCAATGAGTGCCAAGTATGATTTACCGTGGCATCGAATTATCAATGCAAAGGGAACAATCTCTACTCCAGAAAACGCCGAATCAAAAGGCGAGATGCAGCGAGAACGTTTGGAATCGGAAGGAATAGAATTTGATGCAAACAGCCGAATCCCACTGGAAACCTATCGCTGGCACCCTCCTCTGCAATCTTAAAGATCAGACATAAAAAATGCTTGGCTGAATGAATCTCAGCCAAGCATTTTTGATATCACTGCAATAAACTCAAAAATTTCTTCGTCCGCTCATGCTGTGGATTGTTAAAGATATCCGCAGGCGCTCCTCTTTCTACAATGACGCCTCCATCAATGAAGATCACTTCATCTGCGACCTCTTGTGCAAATCGCATTTCATGTGTCACGACAGCCATCGTCATTCCTTCATGAGCCAAGTCTTTCATAACGCGCAGCACTTCATTGACCAACTCCGGATCAAGTGCAGACGTCGGCTCGTCGAATAACATCACTTTCGGATCCATTGCAAGAGCTCGTGCAATCGCCACACGTTGTTCCTGGCCACCCGAAAGCTGGTACGGATATTTTTCTTTATGATCAGCCAATCCCACTTTCGCCAGCAATTGTCCCGCAGTTTTCTCTGCTTCTTTCTTGGACTGCCCTTTGACCGTCGTCAATCCTTCAGTGACATTGCCCATTGCAGTCAAATGCGGGAATAGATTATAGCCCTGAAACACCATGCCCGTGAGCTGGCGAAACGCCCCAATTGCTTTTTTAGATACGGACTTGTTGAAATCCAACTGCTGATCGTCGATGGAAATGATTCCACCGTTCGGGGTTTCCAGTACATTTAGGCAGCGTAGTAATGTAGATTTACCAGAGCCCGAAGGTCCAATGATAACAACCACTTTCCCTTGCTCAATATCCAAGTCTACATTTTTGATAACTTCCATCGACCCGAAAGACTTTCTTAAACCCTGTATCGAAATCATGATAAACCTCCTGACTTGCCGACAAACCGATCCAGTCGCCCTTCAATTCTACCTTGAATAATCGATAGGATGAAACAGATCACCCAGTAGACAAGTGCAGCCATGGTATAGACGAATAAAAATTCGTAGTTCATCGATGCAATTTCTTGTGCTCGTCTAAACGTCTCTGCCACCAAAATTGTCGCGGCCAGCGAGGTGTCCTTAACCAATCCGATAAATGAATTGGAAAGCGGCGGAACAGAGACCCGCGCGGCTTGTGGTAACACGATTTTACGCAATGCCTGAGAATAATTCATGCCGATTGAATAGGCCGCTTCCCATTGGCCTTTAGGAATGGATAGAATCGCAGCCCGAATAATTTCAGAAGCATATGCGCCCACATTCAATGAAAATCCGATGACCGCCGATGGGAATGGATCGATAACAACCCCGATCGTCGGCAGTCCGTAGAAGATAATAAATAATTGCACTAACAATGGAGTACCTCGGATGATGGAAACATATACCCGTGCAATCCCGCGCAATATTTTGCTGGAAGAAATCCGTGCCAGAGCTGTAAAGATCGCAATGATAAGCCCAATGATGAATGTAATGATCGCCAAAGGTATTGTGAACTTAATAGCCCCTTCAATCAACGGCCCGATGGATGTTGATGCGATTTCTTGGAGTCTCTGTATCCGTTCGGGACTTAACGCAATACTATTAAGAAACATCTTCACCAAACCATTTTTCGGAGATCTCTTTCAACTTACCGTCTTCACGCATCGCATCTAACGCTTTGTTTATTTCATCAACTAAATCTTCATTTCCTTGTCTGAATAAAAACGCGTTTTCCGATTCATTTTCAGCTGAAGTATCTTCCTCTTCCACTATTTGAATAGGAGCGTCTGGTTTTTGCTGCAGGTAGTCTAGAGCGGAAATTTTGTCATTGTACGTACCATCCACCCGCTTGGAGACGATCAAATCGACCGCCTGATTAAAGCCGTCTACTTTGATGATTTCTGCACCATGCGACTTGGCTAGCTCACCATAGTTACTCGTCAATGTTTGTGCTGCTTTCTTACCTTCCATTCCATCAAATGCAATCTGCTCATCTGCATGAATGATCAGTACAGAATGAGAGCGTGTATATGGCTGAGAGAACTCGTACTTCGCCTTGCGGTCATCATTGATGCCGACTTGGTTGGCGATGACGTCAAAGCGCTTGGCATCCAACCCCGCAAAAATAGCATCCCACTGCGTTTCAAAAAACTTCGCTTCCACGCCTAAACGCTTTGCGACTTCTTCAGTCACTTCCACATCATAGCCCGTTAATTTTCCAGATTCATCGTGAAACGAAAACGGTGCGTACGTTCCTTCTGTTCCAATATTTAGTATACCTTTTTCTAACACTTCTTCTAACAGGCCATTATTTGCAGCGGAATCACCCGACGATTCTTCTGTAGGTTTTTCATTGGAACCGTTCGTCTTATCGTCCTCTTTCGTGCCGCAAGCAACCAAAACTGCGGACAATAAAATTAATAGAAATGGTAATAAAATCTTCTTCATTTCTTAAACCCCACTATTCTAATAAGTATTTGTTGTTTAGAATCATAAGAGATTGTGCAGACTCTGTCAACATTCAAAACTCTTCATGCAAGTAATTATACTATATAGAATTGACAAACTAAACAAATTACTTTAATCTATCGTTAGTTTAAAACCTATTAAACCACTTGGAAATAAGGAGGAATTATGTTGAGATTAAAAACGAAATTGATTCACGCAGGGATTTCAGGTGATCCACTGACAGGAGCGGTGACTGTCCCAATCTATCAGGTCAGTACGTTCAAACAGGATGCACCCGACAAAAACAGAGGCTATGATTACTCACGAGCCGGTAACCCCACACGAAATGCGGTGGAGCAATACATTGCCGATATCGAAGGCGGAAAACGCGGACTTGCATTCGCGTCTGGATTGGCCGCTTTGTCCTCTGTTCTTATGACATTTAACGCCGGTGATCACTTCATCATTAGCAATGACGTATACGGCGGTACATACCGTGTTCTCAATCAAGTACTAAATCGACTGAATTTAACATCAACTTTTGTCGACCCAACTGTTATCGAAAATATTTCAGAGGCAATCCAGCCAAATACGAAAGCGATTGTCATCGAAACGCCAGGGAATCCATTCTTAAAAGTAGTCGATATTGCAGCTCTTTCAAAAGTAGCGAAAGAGCATGACCTGACGTTGATTGTCGATAACACATTCCTGACTCCCTATTGGCAAAATCCTCTGGAGCTCGGAGCTGATGTCGTGTTCCACAGCGCCACGAAATACTTAAGCGGACATAGCGACGTCGTAGCAGGTCTCGTTGCCGTGAAAGATAAGCAGCTCGGAGAAGATATTCATTTGGTTCAAAAAGCCGTAGGCGCCATACTTGGTCCACAAGACTCCTATCTGTTGTTGCGTGGGATGAAAACATTGGGCATACGAATGGAAGAACATGAAGTGAACACGAAACGTATCGCTGAATGGCTGACGGAGCAACCACAAGTAAAAAAGGTCTACTACCCCGGACTCGAGAGCCATCCAGGGCATCAATTAGCCAAACAACAAGCACGGGGTTTCGGTGGTGTCTTATCATTTGAAGTGGATAGTGAAGAACTGGCCGAGCAAATTATTGAGAAAGTGAAGATTTTCCAGCTTGCTGTTAGTCTGGGAGCAGTGGAAAGTCTAATTTCTGTACCAGCCAAAATGACACATGCAACCATTCCCACTGAAGAACAAACCAAATTAGGCATCACGCCTAAACTAGTAAGATTATCTGTCGGCATTGAAGATGTGGAAGACTTGTTAGAAGATTTGCAGCAGGCATTTGAATGACTGAAGCCGAGGGCCAGGGAAACTGAAATCTTCCTGGTTTTTTCACATTATGTATCCTTCTAGTTATTTACAAGTTTTAAACCAAATTAAAAGGGGGAAACAATCGCTATACAACTGATAAGGGATTGATTCATATGGAACAAGGATCTGAGAATGCACGAAGGAAACTACATAAAACATTAAAACCATCATGGGTATTCGCGATTGCACTTGGCTCATCAGTAGGCTGGGGTGCTTTCATTTTACCCGGTGATTGGATTCGCGATTCAGGACCGCTTGGTGCGATCATCGGTCTAGGGATCGGTGCCCTTATCATGATGATCATTGCTTCGAGTTATGGTGTCATGATCAAGAAGTTTCCGGTATCCGGAGGCGGATTTACATATGCTTTTATCGCGGCTGGTAAAGTATGGGCGTTCATTTGCGGCTGGTTTTTATCACTCGGATATATTTCGATTGTAGCATTGAACGCCTCAGCGCTGACATTGTTGTTAAAGTTTTTGGCACCAGGTTTCATGAAGCAAGGCTATTTATACTCGGTAGCGGGATGGGATGTCTATGTGCCGGAAATACTGATAGCCAGTGTGTTGATTCTACTGTTCGCTCTCATTAATTCTACAGGAACCAGTGTTTCAGGAAAAATTCAGTTCTACTTCAGTGTGCTGCTTGTGGCAGGCGTGGTGCTACTAGGTTTCTTCACATTCAGCGTCGCCGATCAGCCACTTACAAACTTGCAACCTTTCTTTAAAGGCAACCAATCTATTTTAACTTCGGTACTCGTCATTCTGGCGATCGCTCCTTGGGCGTATGTTGGATTTGACAATGTGCCTCAAGCAGCTGAAGAATTTAATTTTTCTCCTCGAAAAGCTACGATGCTTATCGTCGCATCTTTATTTACATCATTCTTGATTTACGCAATTATGATTGGTTTAACCGGCTGGACATTCCCTTCTCTAACCGCAGTCGGGACTGGTGATTTGTGGTTGACAGGAGAAGTAGTCCGTTCCGCATTAGGAATTGGCGGGCTAGCCGTTATGGCTGTGGCAATTGTCATGGGAATCTTCACAGGACTCAATGGATTTTTCATGTCGTCTAGCCGCTTGCTGTTTTCTATGGCCCGCGCTCGTGCATTGCCTAACTTTTTCCGTACCATGACAAAGGAAAACCAGACACCTGTATGGGGAATCTGGTTTGTGGCCCTGATCACATTGCCGACTCCGTGGTTCGGACGCCAGGCGCTCACATGGATTGTCGATATGTCCTCAACTGGCGTTTCAGTCGCCTATTTCTTCACTTGTCTAGCAGCTTATAAGGTGCTTGCTTGGAATAAGGAAAAAACAGGCCGTGAAATAGCGCCAATGAAAAAATTTCTAGCATTGATTGGGATGATCGCCAGCGGAGCTTTCTTAGCTCTATTGCTCGTACCGAATTCTCCCGCTGCACTTTCTACACCCTCTTATATTTTATTGTTGGCATGGGCTGTAGTCGGCGGCATTTTCTATCTAGCTATCCGTAAGCGTTATAATAGCTTGACACAGGAGGAAACTGAATATTATGTGCTCGGTAAAACCATTGAATCCGAGGTGATGGATACAACAGACGAGCCGAAAAAGGATGACCGAGCACCGTTATTCAATGCTTCCTCCTAATATATATATACACTCCTTTCCACCGTTAATTCGGATAATTCCCGGGTATACTTGGGTAAACGGAAAGGAGTTTTGATATGTCGAGAAAACTAGTAACTGCTATACGCGAGCAATCTATTCCTTTAAAGGATCCGATAGCTTTCGATCAATTGTTGCAAAAAGCTGGAGATGCGCAAGTTGTTCTGATCGGTGAAGCTTCTCATGGAACTTCTGAATTCTACCAGCTGCGCGCAGAGTTTTCCAAACGGCTGATTCAGGAAAAAGGCTTCTCTGCCATTGCCATAGAAGGTGATTGGCCTTCCGTTCAAGCTGTCAATAATTATGTTAAAGGTTACGAAAGTGCACAAGAGAACTTACGAGATTTATTGATTCGATCGTTCAGCAGATGGCCCTCCTGGATGTGGGCGAACACAGAAATCGAGTCGTTCGCAAGATGGTTGCAAGAGGTAAACCAGCTGCGTGCCCCTCAGCAGAAAGTTGGTTTCTATGGGATTGATTTATATAGCTTATACGAATCCATCGATGAAGTGTTAGGGTTTTTAGAAAGCAATGACTCGTATGGTGTTGATTTAGAACTTGCCAAAAAAGCTTTCTCCTGCTTCGAGCCCTATAACCGGATGCCCGAGCATTATGCACTTTCATCTGCCCATTTCACCGATGAATGCATAGGCGAAGTCACAAACTTGCTGCAGTCCATTCGTTCCAATGAAGAGCGCTATCCACACGCACATGAGCAGGACTTGAACTTGGAAATGAATGCGATGGTAGCAAAAAATGCCGAGGCATATTATCGTGCGATGCTCCAAGACGATGCTCTGTCCTGGAATATCCGTGACACACATATGACAGAAGCAATTAAAGAAATTCACAACTACTATGGAAAAGACACGAAACTTATTGTTTGGGAACATAATACTCATATCGGGGACGCAACGGCCACATCCATGGCTGACCAGCAATTGATCAACGTAGGTCAATTAATTCGAGAGCAATACGGTAAAGAGAATACATTGGCTATAGGATTCGGTACTTACGAAGGAACAGTTATTGCGGGCAGCAGTTGGGGTGAGTCGTATGAAAGGATGACGGTGCCGCCTGCCAAATTCAACACGTGGGAGGGACAATTGCATGCCGCCGGTGCGGAGGACAAGCTGTTGATTTTCAACGATCAAAATCGACAGCAATTTGATGAATGGATCGGTCACCGCGCAATTGGCGTCGTCTATAATCCTGAATTTGAGGCGTACGGAAATTTTGTCCCTTCCCGTATCAGTCAGCGATACGATGCATTTATATACATTGACCAATCGTCTGCGCTAGCTCCATTGTCTGAGTAGAGAGTCATCAGAAAAGCAGAGGCACATTGCCTCTGCTTTTTGTTCTTTCTATAAATTTTCACAACAGTCCTATCCATTTCCAATAGGTTGCACTGAACAGTAGGATCAGCAAATAACCGATAACTGTCAGCGGTATTCCTGACTTCAAGAAATCCTTCACTGAAAAGGCGCCTGTTCCGTATGCTAACATATTTTGTGGCGCACTCACTGGTAATAAAAAGCCGAAACTGATGACAAATTGCTGGATTAAGACAAAACCAACTTCATTGACATCCAATGCAATGGTTGAAGTCAGAGCAATAAAAATTGGGATAAGCGCAGATGATAAGCTCGTGGCGCTGGCGAATCCTAGATGAATTAGAATATTAAATAGCGACAGAAGCGCGATTGTTGCGAGCAACGGCATATTATTTAAGCCCATCGCCCCAAATACTTTATCTGACAGCCATTGTGCACCTGTCGTATCCAATAAAATGGTCCCTAAGGAAATACCGACTGCGAACACGATAATCGTTCCCCACGGAATCATCTGCTGCACAGTTTTCCAATCAAATACACCAATCTTCGGTGTCAATAAAATAGCGATTGCCACTATCGTCACTGTTGTCGTGTCGAATGAATGAAGCTTCTCCTCCGTGGCCCATAGAAACAGCAATATCAAAGAAATGATAATTAAGCGGAGTTCGGAAGACTTCATTTTACCCAATTCTTTTAATTGACCTTGGATCAACTCTTTTCCTCCCTCTATTACCTTTGTTTCGGGTTTAATAATTGCAAGCATGACGAAGTATAGAACAATCGACATGATGATCGACCAAGGAGCGGCGTAGAGGAACCAAGAACTCCAGGCAACGGAAACACCAAATTCTTTCTCGATAAATCCAAGTGCCACCATATTTTGTGCAGCGCCTGTCTTAATACCGATATTCCAAATCGATACAGATTGCACAGCAGTTATGACGAGTAACGCGCCTAATCGACTGTTTGCCGGAAGTCCGAAAGCCGCCACCATACCAAGCAAAATCGGAACAACCGCTCCTGCTCGCGCTGTAGCGCTCGGTACGAAAAACGCTAATATGATAGACACTACAATCGAACCAAAAATAATGGCGCCTGTTTTTACACCGACTTTCGATAAGATATACAATGCCAAACGTTTATGCAAATTGGTCGCTTGCATTGCCGTAGCCAAGAATAAGGCAGCTGCCACAAGCGCCACTGCTGGGCTGGAGAACCCCGCCAACGCCATTTTCAAGCCCTCTTTCGTTCCAAGCATTTCATCCGGATTTGCCATATCGGGTGCCAAACCCAACAGCACTGCAGCCAAACCTAAAATCATGGCTGCACTCACAGGATACGGTACTGCCTCTGTCACCCACAAGATGACCGCGAATGCTAAGATGGCCAATGCACGTTGCCCCGTTACCGGCAAATCTGCGGGATTCGGAAGCAATACAATTGTTATAAGGACGACAAATGCCAGGATAATCCACAATCCGTTCAGGTTTCGTTTAGGCTTTGGTGCTGTTTCTTCAGATGTTTTCACAAGCTGCCCCTTCCTTTCCAAAACATAATTCTGTTCACTTACCTCATACTGCTTTTGGTTACCCATTAAAAACCGGCCACCTCTTCGCGGATGAATGGCCGGGCATCGATCAATTTTTTCGTTTCACATGTTTCAGTATAACTTCACTCTTTGGAATGCTCGGAATATCCACCAAACTGTAACTTAAATCTTGCGCCGGCACCTCAAATGTCATTCGATTTGCCAAGTAATCTAAGCTGACCTTCATCACCTCAAGCGTTACCCATTCTCCTGCGCAGCGATGATTTTGAATGTAATCCCCACCACCCTGCGGAATTAAGTTATATGGCGTGATCGGCTCCTCTGCAAATCTTGACGGATTAAACACTTCTGGATTATTCCATAATTTCGGGTCGTGATTCGTTCCGTAAAAATCGAGAATCGTCAGCGTTCCCTTCTTAAACTCATAGCCTTCCCATTTAAAGTTCTCTTTTACACGTGCCGCATTAAATGGGAAGAAAGGATACAAACGACGAACCTCCTGAACAAAATCCTGCAGATCTTTTTCCTTACCAGAAGAGAGCTTTTTGGCCTCCTCAGGATGTTGGATTAAGGCATGTCCTGTAAATGCGATATATATAGCAATTGCTACTATTGGACGGACAATATTCAGCACTTCAACAGCGGCAATCTTTTCACTAAGCAGCTTGCCTTTCTCATCACGATGGAATGAAAAAACATGCATAGCCGTTCCTTCAAAAGGAATCAAATCTCCTTTACGAACAGATTTGATTAAGCCACCGATCCATTCTTCCATTTCTTCACGTGCTTTCTTACCTTTCCAATGCGTATAGCCCAGTGTTGCAGGGGTTTCAAACAACTGAACGATTGCCTCTTGCTTCTCTTTAATTTCTTTTTCTTTCAATGGAACACCCGCCCATTGACATGCAAGACGAAGCAGAAGTTCTTGAGCTTCTTCGTACAAATTCACTTCCCCTTGCTGTTCCCAGTCACGTAACTTTCTTTCCCACTGCCCAGCGGCCATCTCTTTCAGTTGCTGAATCTGCTCCGGTCCCATTAGCGACATGAATGCTTCCTTGCGTACACAATGAGCCTCTCCGTCCAGCGTCTGGACTCCTTTTTCACCAAGCAATGTTTGCTGGACACGTTTCGGTGCTGCCCCTTTGCGAATAAATTTATCCGTATCATAAAATAGTTCGGCTTCTTTCGCTCCGGACAGACAAATCACTTGTTCACCAAGTAAATGAGTCTCAAATACGTTAGAGTGCAGTCCTCTTCTTCGATTTCGCAAAAACTGATAGCCTTCCCTCAACATACTCGCTGTGTGATCTTTCCCTTCTAACTTCGGCATAGATTTAGTTTCCCGCAAACCCGTCACGTCCTTTCTGCTGCTTCTTTATTCTCTACCCATTTCAGTCTTTCTATAATCGTTCCATTCAGCTATTGACTTATCTGTTAGAAGTGGTTATATTCAAAACGGTATATCTTTCTGTAAACAAAACAAGGTCTTATATAAAGTGAAGCGTTGTCTTCAGTAATTTCATTCGCGGCAGCAACAAGAGACTGAACGGTAGGTGCAAGTTCAGGCGACGTATGAAATGAACTACACCAACGAGTTGTCTTCACATGCAATGGAGAGGATAGCTCAGGCTATCAATTAGGGTGGTATCGCGGAGAACTCCTTCGTCCCTTATGGGGGCGACAGGGGTTTTTCGTATTTATAGGGGAGGCATCTAGTCAGCATGTTGCAAATCAAAGCGATTCATAAACCAACTTTTAAGGCTTCTGTCAGTTTGTCCGTTGCCATTGTCGCACTTATCAGTATCTGTATCGTGCAGTTTAAATCTGCACCACATTTACCTATTTTATTGGCCATTTTATTGTTGTTTGGATATGGAATGTGGAATAAATTTACGTTTAAACAACTTGAAACAGGGCTAGTAAACGGCGCTAGTTCAGGTATGAGTGCCGTGTTCTTATTCTTCTTTATTGGCGTACTTGTCAGTAGCTGGATGATGAGCGGGACCATTCCTACTTTGATCTATGCTGGGTTTCAAATCATTACACCGGCCTACTTCTATGCCATCGCCTTTGTCGTTACCGCAATCATCGGTCTATCCGTCGGCAGTTCATTAACAACAGTTGCAACAGTCGGGGTGGCGTTTATCGGGATGGCTCACGTACTGGACTTGTCCTTGCCACTTGCTGCGGGTGCAATTGTGTCAGGCGCTTTTTTCGGAGATAAAATGTCGCCGCTTTCCGATACGACCAACTTAGCCTCTTCTATTGTTGGCGTGGACTTATTTGAACATATACGAAATATGGGGTGGACGACGTTCCCTGCTTTTTTCATCTCCCTAATACTTTTCGGCATACTCTCTCCCAGTACAGCATCTGGTGATTTTCAAAAGATTGAGACCTTTCGCGATGCATTAATGGGTACAAATATGATTCATTGGTATACTGTCATTCCGATTATCGTCCTATTCGTCTTGACATTTGCAAAGGTACCAGCAATTTTAACGCTTGCAGCCAGCTCGTTTGTCGCTGTGATCATTGCGTTTTTCCATACTCAATATGGTTTTTCGGAAGTACTAGAGATTTTATTCAGCGGTTATAAAGGATTAACTGGCGTAACCGAAGTAGATGAACTACTCTCTCGCGGAGGCATGGAAAGCATGATGTTCACCATCTCACTTGTACTGCTAGCTTTAAGTATGGGCGGTATGCTGTTTACGCTGGGAATTGTACAATGTCTGCTTGCAAAGATCGAAAGCTTACTGCGTAAAGTGTCTTCAGTTATCATGGCTTCTGCACTTACAGCAATCGGTATCAACGTACTGATTGGTGAGCAATATTTATCCATTTTACTGACAGGACAAGCATTCCAGTCATCTTATGAAAAAGTCGGACTGGCCAATAAAAACTTGAGCCGTGTTATGGAAGATGCCGGAACGGTCATCAACCCTCTCGTTCCATGGAGTGTGGCGGGAATTTTCATTACTACTGTGCTTGGCGTGCCGACACTTGCCTATTTACCGTTTACATTTTTCTGCTTATTGAGTCCTGTACTGACAGTGCTCTTCGGATACTTAGGGAAGACATTGACACGTATTTAAGATTTTAAAGGAAGCTGTATGGGTTCTAATGAGTTGTTCTGCTTTTAAGGAACATCTTTCAGAACACTATACAGCTTTTTTTGCGTTTTCATTATCGAAATTATCAAGCAAGCTTTCCAACACCCCATTACCACGTATCCTTATAAAGATTCCCGATGACCATGCATAAGACCTTTTGATTGACCAATACTAAATGGAAATCTTGAATTGGCGGTGAATGAAGGCGTGGATTTCAATTTTATTTGGCAAGCTGTGCTGATCATCGTTGCAGGTATCGTTCTCTTGCACATCTCAGGACGAAAATCCATTTCGCAAATGACAATCGGACAAACCGTGTTAATGGTCGCTGTTGGAACACTCTTGATCCAGCCAGTAGTCAGCAAGAACCTTTGGCACACATTATTGACCGCTCTCGTTCTTGTGTTAACGTTATTGGTAATCGAATACCTATCTTTAAAAATTAATGTATTCGAACGTCTGGCAAGGGGAAGTTCAAGAGTAATCATTGAAAATGGCATACTGAAGCTGCAAACGATGAAAAAATTACGAATGACAGTCGACGAACTAGAAATGCATCTCCGCCAAAAGGGCATAGATAAGGCAGAAGATGTTAAGTATGCCACTATCGAGATGAGCGGACAGCTCGGCTATTCGTTAATTGACCGAAAAAAGTATGCAACAAAAGAGGATATTGATCGTATTCAACTAACCTTAGAGGAAATGAGTCGTCAGCTAAATTTACACTTAGCTTCCGAGCAAAGTCCTCCTCCAATCCCAGAAACCACTAACTTGTTCTCTGAAATTGTAGAAGGTCATTCTCACCCCGTGCCAAAGCGTCTAGAATAAGTTTAGAGTATGTAGATAAAGGGAATTTATCCATAACAACTCCATAATGAGAGGAAGTTTTCTATATGAAAAGATTAATAAAAAGCGTAATAAAATGGGGACCTCTGCTGTATCCTGTCATAAAAAAGATTATGAATGAAAAAAATAAGAAAGAGGCTTATTCACGCGGAAAGAACGCAAGATAATGATATATGAAAAGCACTGACAGACTGTATTTTGTCAGTGCTTTTATTTTTATATGGATAAAAAAATAAAGTATTTTGTTCAAATTGGTTTATTTTCTTACTGAAAAGAGTATACTAGTGTTGAGGATTTTTTTCTGACCTCTTTTTTCCTCTCTATGTTTGATCCCCAAACAAAAAGCTCCAGGTACACCACATTACCTATGGAGGAGAATTAACCACATGCATTGGTACAACAAATTGAAAGAGTATTTTCCGATTGAAGAGATGAAGTCAAAAGAACATATGGAGACATTGCTGATTGATAAAAGAAATGTCTATCATAAGGAAGAAGGACCGAAACATGTACTAATGTACGTGGAGACGGAGGATTTTGTTTTCGTGGATTATCTTTTCGTATCTTCTGCTGCGCGCGGCGAAGGTCTCGGAAAAAAACTACTGGATTCGTTGAAGACCAAAAATAAGCCGATTTTATTGGAAGTTGAGCCTGCTGTTGAAGAAGAACCCGATACGGGTAAACGACTCAAATTCTATGCTAGAGAAGACTTCTCTCACGCACAACAAATTAGTTATGTGCGTCGTTCACTGGCAACCGGAGAAAAAAACAACCTCGAGATTCTTTATTGGTCACCCGCAACACCTGCCAAAGTGGATGAAAAGGTCATCTTCAACGCGATGAAAACCACCTACGAAGAAATTCACACTTACAAAGATCAGCACTTTTATGGAGCCTCATACGAACCTACAGCACAAGTGCTTCAATTTTATATGAAACCGAAAATAAATATTTTGGAAAATTTTGATGCCGTCAGTGTATAAGGCAGAAAAATAGTTCCAATCAAGCGTCCAAGCTAACATGCTGGGCGCTTTTTATTTGGCTTTCATTTACTTGTTTTGACTATTTTGCTTATCAACTTGACAATTATACTAGTCAAATTGTAAAGTATAATATGTATTCAACGTATTTAGAATCTGATTTATAATCTAATTGAATAAAAAAGGTGGGATGATGTGATGAAGACGAGACTGAAGGAACTTCGTGCAAGAGAAGGATTCAATCAAACCGAGCTGGCTAAACGCGCTAGAGTCTCCCGGCAAACGATCAGTTTAATCGAACGGGAAGACCTGATGCCTTCCTTGCTGATTGCTGTACGTCTGTCTCATATTTTTAATGAACCAATTGAAAAGATTTTTATTTTCGATGGGGAGGAATTATCATGAAAACAATAGGAAAAATGTTAGTCGGGGCGATGATCGGTTTTTTTGCAACATACACGCTGCTAGCCTCGGATTTTGAAAAGACAATGGAAAGTATCGGGTTGGAGATGACTGTAGTGCTTGGCGGAGTATCTTTTTTTCTGGGGCTGCTATGTATAATGAACATCTGGCAAATTAAGAAAAAGGCAACTGCTTCTCTAACCGGAGAAGAGGAAGATTTACGGGATGAATGGCAATATAAAAAATATAGCGACGCGACATTGGCTGGCAATAGCAGTCTCATCTTTGCTATCAGCACATTAGGAATCGCACTCGTGACAAAACAATCTTTGGCACTGATTATTGGCGCATTACTGCTAGTGATCACAACCCTTATCTGTAACACGGCGGGATTATCAGTAATAAAATTTGTATATCCTGACCGTAACTTGCCAGAAGCCTCAGACAAAAATTATGCGAAAAAGTTGCTGGCTGCAACTGACGAGGGAGAACGGCACGTTATGTTGGAAGGACTCTATTCAGCATACAACAGCACAAACATATTATTAATTGGCGCGATGGGTTTGTTCATTATCTACTCTGTCGGATCAGGTAACTCACAACTATTTGCTATTCTTGTCATTGCAATCGTGTTAGTTACCGTTAATACACAATATATGTTTAAAGTACGAAGTAAATAATGTAGTGTGATGAATCGTTTGAGAGAACTTAGGAAAAATATAGCACTCCTAAGTTCTCTTTTTTATGGTTTCTATTTCTAGACTACTTTATTTCCTTCTAGTTGACTTTCCTCTAAATAAGTAACCTAATAGTTGATTGAATCACCAACTGATTGACCTTACACTAATTATAAAGCAGAAAGGACGTGAAAAAATGCTGCAAATCGGGTCGATCATATTAAAAGAGAGAAAACGGCTGCAGGTAACACAGGATACGCTGGCTGCCTATTGCCAGGTCTCAAAAGCATCGGTATCCAAGTGGGAGAAAGGACAAAGTTATCCTGACATCACGTTGTTGCCGAAGCTGGCTTCTTATTTCAAACTAACAGTGGATGAGCTACTTGGCTATGAACGTCAATTGTCAAAAGCAGAAATTCAGAAACAGTATTACGAATTTGCTGAACGCTTTGGGATAGAACCGTTTGAACAAGTTTATGATGAAGTAGACGAACAGGTGAAGTCATTCTATCACGATCCTTCATTTCTATTGCAAATGAGTATTTTAATGCTTAATCATCATATGCTAAGTGATGAAAGCCCTCATATCTTGCAAAAGACTAACCAATGGCTCGAGCGTATCCGCCAATTAAGCGAAGACGTCTGGATGTTGCGCCAAGCCAATTCCTTGCAGGCAACCATCGCGCTCATGCAAGCTGATCCAAACACAACACTTCATTTATTGGATGGCGTAATTAAACCAAGTATTGGTGATGAAATTTTGCTGGCGACTGCTTATGAACAAGTGGAAAAGCAAGACGAAGCCTTGCGTGTGATCCAAGTTATGATGTACCAGAACATCATCCAGCTAGTTGGAAGCAGTCCGATTTACTTACGACTGACTACAGCCGATTCGAATGCTTTTGAAGAAACGATTCGCCGAATGAATGGATTGATCGAATTGTATTCACTAAGAAAACTGCATCCGAATATTTGTCTGCAATTTTATTTTGGCGTAGCTCAATGTGCTGCAGCGTTGGAGAAACGCGAGTTGATGTATTCGTATTTGAAGAAGTTTGTTGAAGTCTGTATCGAAGATTTGTTTCCCATTAAGCTGCGGGGCGACGACTATTTTGATTTATTGGAAGACTGGTTGGCACAATTGGATTTAGGCCCCAATGCCCTGCGCAATACGAGTATTATTAAGCAATCGGCTTTGGAAGCTATCGAGGCACCTTTCTTCGCACCTTTCCAAAATGAGGAGGAGATGAAGGAATTAATTGAAAAATTACGCTGGGGATTGGAGGGCATTCAATGAATACGGACGTAGAGATTCTAATCGAGTATTTGCCTTTTCTAATTCCTCTTATCCTATTACAAATCGGACTCGGGATATTTTCAGCTGTCCACGTCATCCGAAATCCCCACTATCGTTTTGGTAATCAGGTAATGTGGCTGCTAATTGTGTTATTCATTCAGTTTATCGGTCCATTAGTTTATTTTGTCTTCGGAAGAGGTGATGATCATGGTCGTGCAAATTGAAGGTGTAACAAAACGCTTTGGAAGTCGGGACGTACTGCATGACATTCATATGCATATTCCTGAGCATTCTATTTTCGGATTTGTCGGTGCAAATGGAGCCGGCAAGACCACTTTGATGAAGTGTATGCTTGGTCTGCTCCCACTCACTGCTGGAGCGATTACGATCGCGGGTGAAAAGGTGACGTTCGGAGAAACGAAATCAAACGCACATATTGGCTTTTTACCGGACGTTCCGGAATTCTATCCATTTTATAACGCGAGACAATATTTAGAGCTTTGCGCGGTGGTTACTGACATGCCGAAAAAGGAATGGAAACAACGGATTGATGAGCTGTTGGAATTAGTCGGACTAGCAGATGTAACTTCCTTGATTCGCACCTATTCAAGGGGTATGAAACAGCGTCTCGGTATCGCGCAGGCCTTGCTTAACCGGCCAAAGCTGCTCATTTGCGATGAGCCGACTTCTGCGTTAGACCCGGCAGGTCGCGCACAAATTCTTTCGATATTGCAAAAAGCGAAAGCTGAAACAACTGTTTTTTTCTCTACACACATCCTATCTGACGCGGAACAAATCTGTGATCATGTCGCGATGCTACATAAAGGAGAAATTATTTTTCAAGAAAAACTGGCAAAATTAAAACAGCAATTTCACGACCAATTTGTCTATACATTCACAGTTCCTGCGAAGGAAGCTATGAAACAACTTGCATCCACTCAAGCCAAAATGCATATTGAAGATGATACTTTAATTGTCAGCTTACCGAATGACAGGGCACGTTTGGTGTTCATGCGTGAGCTGACACAGCGAGAACTCATCGTACAGTCCATACATCCACAAACTCGAATGTTGGAACAAGTCGTACTGGAGGTGCTCGGATGAATAGCTGGGTTGGATTTTTCAAGAAAGAATGGTTCGAGAGCGTGAAGACATACAAACTCCTGCTTGTGCTGGTCATTTTCTCGATACTTGGTGTGCTGAATCCTTTCACGGCTAAAATTACCCCCGTCCTAATGGAGAATTTTATGCCTGAAGGAGCTGTGCTAAATTTGCCTGAGCCTGCTGCGCTTGACTCTTGGCTGCAGTTTTACAAAAATGTACCGCAAATGGGCTTGATCGTCTTCATTTTATTATTCAGCACGATGATGTCGAAGGAGCTGGAAAAAGGTACACTTGTGATTTTGCTTACAAAGGGATTGCATAGAAGTACAGTCATTACAACGAAGTTTTTTATCGCACTTTGTTATTGGACGCTCGCTATCGCTTTATCGTTCAGTATCACATACGCCTATACAGCTTACTATTGGGATCAAAACAGCCTGCATCATCTATTCTTTGCTGTCAGCTGCCTTTATGCATTTGGCTTACTGCTTCTCGCCATCACATTATGGGGGAACACATTTTTCGCGACTTCCTCCGGCGGAATATTGGTCACTCTACTTTTCATGATCAGCTTATTTATCTTTGCTATTTTTCCGAAATCTCATTCATGGAGTCCGCTTGAATTAATGGCCACTCCTCCGGAAATACTAACTGGTGACGTGATACCGTCAGATCTAGTAATACCTTATGTCTTAACTATCGGATTGACTCTATTTTTTGTCTGGTTAACGACTACCCATTTCAAGAAAAAGTTGCTGTGATTTATTTTCCAAAAACCTCTCTGAAAACGTTGACATCCAGTTGCAAGCGCCAGCTTCTCGGGACGTTTCGAAGTTAGACGGCGCTTTCCACTTTTGTTGACATTTAGTATAGATTCAGGTAAATTACTAAAGGACGAACAATCCAGTGATTTTAAATGAAAATATTCGTTTATAGAGGTGATTGTAATGGATACAGTATTTGATTATGAAGATATACAGCTAGTTCCTGCAAAATGTGTGGTTGAGAGTCGTTCGGAATGCGATACTTCAGTTACGTTAGGCGGACATACTTTCAGATTGCCTGTCGTACCTGCCAACATGCAGACCATCATTGATGAAAAGATTGCGATTCAACTTGCAGAAGAAGGCTATTTCTATATTATGCATCGTTTTAACCCGGAAAAGCGTGTAGATTTTATTAAGGATATGCACGCACGCGGTTTAATTGCTTCTATTAGCGTGGGCGTCAAAGAAGAGGAATACGGATTTGTTGAACAGCTCGCTATCGACGCTCTCGTTCCTGAATTCATCACGATCGATATTGCGCACGGTCATTCCAATCAAGTCATCCGAATGATCCAGCATATCAAAAAGCATTTGCCAATGAGCTTCGTCATCGCAGGAAATGTCGGTACACCAGAAGCAGTTCGCGAGCTTGAAAATGCTGGAGCGGATGCAACGAAGGTGGGAATTGGACCGGGAAAAGTATGTATCACGAAAATTAAAACTGGCTTCGGTACTGGCGGCTGGCAATTGGCGGCAGTTCGTTTATGTGCAAAAGCGGCGTCTAAACCGATTATTGCAGACGGCGGTATCCGCACAAATGGGGACATCGCAAAATCTGTTCGTTTTGGTGCCAGCATGGTCATGATTGGCTCGTTATTTGCTGGACATGAAGAGTCACCAGGGCAAACCGTGGAACAGGATGGACAGAAGTATAAAGAGTACTTCGGTTCTGCGTCAGAGTTCCAAAAAGGTGAGAAGAAGAACGTCGAAGGTAAAAAGATGTTTGTGGAATACAAAGGTCCGTTGAAAGACACTTTGATTGAAATGGAACAAGATCTGCAGTCCTCTATTTCATACGCAGGCGGCAAAAAGCTTGAGGCCATTCGCAATGTGGATTACGTGATTGTGAAGAACTCAATTTTCAATGGGGATAAAGTGTTTTAAATGAGCATAACTGTTCGGAGACTATCCTCTAGGTTGCTCTCCGGATAACCAGGCCAGCCTTTCATACATTATCTAAGTAAAAACACTCTCTTCCAATGACGAAGAGAGTGTTTTCGTTATGGTTGCACATCCTCTTCTTCAATCCGAAATTTATTCTCAAACAAACTCGCCATCAACGCACCGATCGTCAAGTTCATCACCATATTTGCGACTGCAGGAACTGCAGCAAGCGATCCAAAATGCTCCATTGCGAGTGTCGCAGCTAAAGCCGAGTTACAGATCCCTGTATGGAATAAAATTGCGCGCGCGTTGCGTTCGGCTACGCCCATCCATCTGGCAATGAAATATCCCGACATCATCGGAATACAGACTTGCAAAGTAACCGCCACGAAAACAAGCGGCAACACCGACAGATTTTCAGAAAGTGCCTGCTGTGCGTTGGAAATAACGGACAGGATAACAATGAATAAAGCGAGCTGCGATAAAACCGGCGTATACGGCTTCACTGTTTCCACCTGCCGTTGCCACATCCACTGTACAAATAATCCTGCCAACAAGGGCAAAAATACAATATAAATTATATTAAGGAATAATGGCCAAAATTCAATTGGAATGAAGCGTCCTGCAAAAACTTGCAATAAAACAGGTGTCAACACAGGCGAGATAAATGTATCCAATGTCGCCATCGTAATGCTTAGGGCGACTTCTCCGCCTGCGATAAATGTATAAATATTCGCAGATGTCCCACTTGGTACGGTCCCCGACAAAATGATGCCTGTTGCAATTTCAGCTTGATTGCTAAAGAATAGATACGCAATACCAATCGATACACCCACCATAATGGTCCATTTCAGGAAGACGCCAAGCAGTGCATATTTTGGGTTTTTAATAACTTCTAGCAACTTTTCTGACGATAGGGATAACCCCATCAGGAAGAAAATTGTTCCTAATCCGAATCCCGTAAGCTGTCGGATAGAAACAAATGCATCTGGGGTAGCGTAAGCAATAATGGATAAAAGTACAATCCAGATTGGCAAGTATTTCGAAATAATTTTTGAAATGATTTGAATCGTTTTCACACACAACTCTCCCTAACGAGCAAAACTTGTACTTGGCACAAGTAAGTTCATGCCAAGCACAAGCCGTTGACACTTTACTTGGATCTTAACACATATGCGTATGAGCGGCTGACCGGAGTTTATGAGCGCAGAATAGTTGCCTACGAGCGCCGCGAGAGGTGTATGAGCGCAAACGAGCTATTTATGAGCGCCAAACCATTCTGTATGAGCGCGGCCCACTTTGCAACCATCCCCCCTATTATTTCGTATAAACATACGCGCCATTCTCCATATGATCCAAGTCAACTGCATCCCCTATCGACACTTCCGAATTCATTCGCACGGTCACTTTTACTTTGGCTTCGTCGAGCTGAACGAGTACAACTGTGTAAGGGGCAAGATGTACGAATTCAGCCGGTGCGATGTGGATATCCGTATAGCTATAGACACTACCCTTCGAAGAAACTTCCTGTTCCTGCAACGAGCCGGTTCCGCAGCTCGGGCATCGATACTTGCTCGACACACTGGCATACTCGCAATGAGCGCATTGATAAACTTTCATCTCTTCACAACCTTTCCAGTATATGAACGGTAGAATACGAACCGGTTCCGCCTAAGTTTTGCGCCAATGCAAGCCGAGCACCTTCAACTTGGTTCGGAGCAGTACCGCGCAGCTGCTGGACGAGATGATAAATCTGGGCAATGCCTGTTGCCCCGATAGGATGGCCACGCGATAGCAATCCACCGCTTGTATTCACTGGTTTGCCGCCCGTCACTTTCGTCTGGCCTTGTTCTATTGCGAGCCAGCCTTCCCGTTTATTAAAGAAACCTAGTTCCTCAATCGCTAACATCTCCGTCATGGAGAAACAGTCATGGATTTCGACTACATCGATATCGTCCGGGCTAACTCCCGCCTTTTCATATGCCAAACGACCAGATTCCCGAACTGCTGGAAGCGACAACAAATCAGCTGCGTCCTGCATTTGCGTAGGACCCGAACTTTGTGCAGACGCTCGAATATGAACGCCTCCTTTTTTCCGTGAAATAATTAATGCAGCCGCTCCGTCAGTGGTTGGTGAACAATCGAATAAACCGAGCGGCGACGTTATAATTCGTGCCTCCATGATCTCTTCCATCGTTGTCGGCTTCCGGAACTGGGCCAATGGATTGTTTAAAGCATTTTCTCTATTCTTCATTGCAATCATCGCCAAATGTTCTTTGGTCGCCTCTGTCTCATAGAAATAGCGATTCGCCAGTACTCCGAAAAACCCAGGGAAGGTCAGACCTGCCTGTTTTTCATTGGAATCGGTATCCATCGCTGCGTTAATGGCCTGGGTTACGTCTGCGGTAGAAGCGTGTTTCATCTTCTCCACACCTGCTACTAACACGGTGTCATACTCACCGCTTAAGATGCCCATAATTCCTTGGCGCAACGCAATTCCTCCTGAAGCACAGGCACCTTCCACTTTGGCTGTCGGAACATAGCCAAGTCCGAGTTCATTCGCGACAATTGCACCAAGGATTTCTTGATTGGATATTGAGCCGCCCATGAAATTTCCGACAAATACCGCATCGACTTTTGGATTCCCTGCGTCTTCCAGCGCTTGAATGGAGGCTTCGAGTAACAGCGATTTCATGGATTGATCCACAAACTTCCCGAACTTGGTCATCCCGATTCCTTGTATATAGACATTCGTCACGACTGCACCCCCTCGTGCTGATTGCGCAACTCACGCTTCAATATTTTGCCGTATGAACTTTTTGGCAACTCCTCCACCAGGTGAATTTCCTTCGGCTTTTTGAAACTTGCCATATGATCTAGACATAGTTGAATCAATTCTTCAGTTGTAACAGTTTTCGTTCCGTTCGGGACTACATAAGCAATGACATTCTCACCCCATTTGTCATCCGGCACACCGATGACACACGTCTCTTTGACTCCAGCATGCTTGTTGAGGACTTCTTCGACTTCTCTAGGGTAAATATTGACACCGCCTGAGATAATGACATCTTTCTTGCGGTCGACAATATGCACGTAACCTTCTTCACTTTGCCAGCCTAGATCCCCTGTTTGTAGCCAGCCGTCAATCAGCGTTTCATTCGTCGCCTTTTCATTGTTCCAATAGCCTTTCATGACAAGGGAACCTTTGCAGACAATTTCTCCGACCTCTCCCGCCGGCAGTTGATCTCCTTGATCATCGACGATTTTCACATCTACGAACGGTCCTGTGCGCCCGCATGATTCCAAATGTTCACCAAGTTCCCGTTTCGGCATCATCGTAATGCACATCGGTGCTTCCACCTGTCCGAATGTCTGCGCGAAAATAGGTCCCGTCAAAGCGAGTGCTTGCTCAAGTTTACTCGCGGCTATTGCCGATCCTGCCATATTGATCGATTTCAGCGTGGAAAGATTTTTCGGTTCGAATTTTGGATGTTGGACCATCAAATTTACCATCGTTGGCACTAAGAAGATAACGGTGATATTCTCTCTCTTCAGGTCCAGTACAAACTCTTCCGGTTCAAACTTACTGAATACCACTTGCGTCAGACCATACAGCCAAGCGACATGCGAAAGGAAATTACTGCCGTGCGTCAATGGAGCAACGTGACCAATGACATCGTCATAATCCGTTTCACATGCCAACGCGAGCGACAATGCACCTGAAATGACGTTACGATGACTCAACATAACACCTTTCGGATTTCCTGTAGTGCCCGAGGTATACATGATGGCAAATGTATCATCTTCATCTACTTCGGCAATTGAATGAGCGCCTTGGCAGCTCTCAATCGTTTTTTCGTATACCTCTCCAATTGGCAACACTTCCAATACCACATCAATTGATCGGATTAATTGCTCTTCTCCGATAATCAATTTCACATCGGCATCTTCTAGCATATACTCATGTTCTTTCGGGTGAAGCCGATAATTTAACGGGACTTTGATGACGCCAGAAATGGCTGCCGCTACGTCTAGCTCAATATGCTCCAGACGATTCGACATCAGAATTGCAAAACGATCTCCTTTTTTTAATCCTATCTTCTCGAAATACGCAGAAAGCGCAAATGCTCGATCCATCATTTCTTTATACGTAAATGATCGTTGCTCATCTTTCACCGCTATCTTATTCGGATACGCAGCTGCCGATTTCATTGCCAGTTTTCCGATTGTTTCCAAATCTTCTCACTCCTTCTTTAAAAAGTGAAACAGTGGTATGCCCAACATCTCATCCGGTTTCCGCTGCATATTTACGTCGAATACTGGAAATACAATAAACTCTACCGTAATCGCAACTGGATTATTGCCTCGGATGAAATGACCGCCGTTAATCTTCTTATCACAGTCAACGAATATGCCATGGAAATGGATGTCTAGCTCCCCTTCCACACTATAACCGAGAAACCCTGTACCAGACAGCAACTCAACAGGTGTATCTGTCACGATTTGATCGGAGTATTGTAAGCTCTTATCCTCATTTTGATGCGGTTGTACAATTGTCGCATGTGCGAGGGAACCCATACATTGAAACTGAGCTGCCTCGACTCCATATTCCTTACATACTTCAATAATGCCTTCAAATAAATCGATTTCTTTCTTCAAACGGCCAATAATGCGATGAGTTTTGTTGTCATACACCGCTTGAATGCGATTATCCAAAACTGTATCCCCCGTCTACTTTCAAAACTTGTCCTGTTGTGTAGCCTGATTCGGATGTTGCAAAATACAAAATAGCCTCAGCGATATCGGAAGGTGTACCAATCCTTTTAATCGCTTGTCCGCCGATATCGTATTCCACGCCTGCTGTAATTGCACTTTCCGTTGCGCCAGGTGCTACAGAATTACATGTGATGCCATGCTCACCGAGCTCCTTGGCCACCCATTTAGTTAATGCGATGATTGCGCCCTTTGAAGCGGAATAGGCTGGTCCAGATCTGCCGTCCTTCTTACCTCCTGAAGTCACGCCTCCGTTAAGCCCTGAAACGGAACTGATATTAATGATGCGCCCGTATTTCTGCTCGATCATATGTTGATAGACAACCGATTGAATGAATAAAAACGCAGCCTTTACATTCGTTTCCATATCGCGGTCCCACATATCCAGCGTCATCGTATCCAAGCCTAGCCGACTGCAAGTTCCCGCATTGTTCACTAAAATATGCAATTCTCCAAACTTATCAGAAGCTCTGGCAATGGTCGCGCTGACAAACTCCGGATCTCTTATATCTCCTAAGCACTCCAAAAAGACTGCATCTTTTCGGGTTTCTTGAATAGCTGCAAGCGTTTTACTGCAGCTATTCAAGTCCACCAAAACAACATTGGCCCCTTCTTGCGAAAAAAGGAGGGCCGTCTGGGCACCAATTCCACTAGCCGCCCCTGTAATGATTGCCGTCTGTCCTTTCAGTTTCACAAGCATCCCTCCACTACTCTATTTAATATTTAATAGGTCTGGTAAAAATGTTGATATTTGCGGAATAAACGTAATGAGCAACAAGATGATTACGGAAGAGACAACGAAAGGAAAGACCCCTCTCGATATTTGCCCAATCGATGTATTCGATATCCCGGCGGCCACAAATAAATTGAGACCTACAGGTGGTGTAAAGAGCCCAATCGCCAAGTTGACGGTCATAAACACACCGAACACGGTTGGGTCTACATCGAACATCAACACAATCGGCAATAAAATTGGAACGAAAATGTAATACGCAGAGATTGCATCGATAAACATTCCAGCAATCAATAAAATCATATTAATTAATAGTAGAATAATAATTTTATTATCCGAAAAACTTAACATTACGTCAGAAACTTGGCTGGCGATCTGCTCTGTCGTAATAATATACGCATAGACACTGGCCGCACTAACGATGAACATGACAACTGCTGTCTGAACACCCGCCGCAACCAAAATATCGTACAGTTTCTTCAACGTCAATTCACGATAGATGAAAAATCCAATGAATAAGCTATAAAAGACTGCGACAACCGCAGCTTCTGTCGGTGTAAAAAATCCGCCGTAAATTCCGCCCAAAATAATTACCGGAATCAACAAGCCCCAAATCGCACTTATAAACGCTTGAAAACGTTCTTTGCCTGTCGCTGGTTCAGTTTTCTGCTGAGCCGCCACTGGACCTTCCTGTTTTTCCTGACCACGTCTGACAAACATTGCTGCGAGGATGAAACCGAGACCTAAAAGTAATCCAGGAATCACACCCGCCATAAACAGACGGCCAATTGAAACCGGAATCTGATCACCAGCTACCACTGCGAAAACGATAAATGCAATGCTGGGCGGTATAATAATTCCAATGGCTCCCGAACTTGCAACTAAGCCAGCAGCTGTTTCTACCTTATATCCATTTTTCACCATGCCGGGAATGAGAATGCCACCAATTGCTGCTACAGTTGCAGGTCCAGAACCCGAAATAGCCGCAAAAAAGATTGCGGTCATGACTGTCACAAAGATGATTCCACTTTTCCGGTGACCGACCAACGCTTGAGCAAAATCTATCAAACGTTTGGAAATCCCCGCGTATTCCATAATAACGCCCGCTAAAATAAAAAATGGAATTGCAAGCAACGTGAACTTTGCTACACTCGTGTACATAATATCCGCTACCAATTCCAAGCCAAACAAGCCGCTTCCCGTAAATAGCACCGCAATGGACGAGATGGCAAGGGCTACAGCAATCGGCATTCGAAGCATGACGAGAATGAAAAACAAGCCGAATAAAATTAAAGCTGTCATAATGGCTGCTCTCCCTTCCCATTTTGCTCACGAAATTCAGTAATCGTTACTTGGATTGAACGAATCAAACAAAACAGTGCCCCAATTGGCATCGATGTCGAGAACCACCATTGCGGCCATCCAAGTGAAGGTGTCTTCTGACCCATATCCACCTGATACTGCACCATCTTAATCCCGAAATATAATAGAATAACAAACAATAATACCATCATTAAACCTACCAAGATCGTAATAATATTCTTCAGCAATCTATTTCCCATATCATAAAGTAAGGTAAAACCAAGGTGCGCGTATTCACGCACACCAATGGCCGTTCCGACGAATGTTAACATGACAAACAAATTGACCGTGATTTCCTCTGTAAAGGAAAATGAATAATTGGCAAATCCTCTGGAAAGCACATTTACGAATGCAATGGTGGACATGATGGACAACACGATGACAACAATCCACTCTTCTAATCTATTGAGTATTCTTCCCATACATCCACCCTCCAGTTTTTATTGGTCGCGGAACTTGTCTAACAGATCCTTGCCCCAAATGTCTTCGTATTTATCGTAAACAGGCTGTACTGCTTCTGCGAATTGCGCCAACTCCTCATCAGTCGGTGCATAAAATTGCATGCCTGCATCCTTCAGTTCATCAATTTGCTTCGCTTCTTTTTCACGTGCCAATTCTACTTGATATTCCGCTGCTTCCTTACCTAACTTCTTAACTAGCTCTTGATCTTCTTTACTCATGGAATCAAACAACTTTTTGTTAATTCCAAGCACCAATGGATCGTAAGAGTAATTCCAAGTCGTTAAGTAATCCTGTACTTCATCCAATTTAGAGGAATGGATAACGTCGATTGGATTTTCCTGTCCGTCAATTGTTCCTTGCTGCAAAGCCGTAAAGACTTCTGAAAATGCCATAGTCGTCGGGTCAGCACCTAATGTACGGTACAAGTCGGTATACATCGTAATTCCAGGAATTCGAATCTTCAGACTCTTCATATCAGCCGGTGTCTTAATCTCATGTTTACCGTTCGTAATTTGACGGAAACCATTTTCACCAAACCCTAGTAACTCTACGTTCTTTTCATTCAGAATTTCTGCAATAGCTTCGCCGCCTGCACCGTTAAAAACTTTGTCAACGCCGTCTTTATCTTTAAATAGGAATGGTGCGCTCGCTACTCCGAAACGGTCATCCAAAATGGAGTAAATGATTGTGGAGTGAAGACTTAAATCGGTCTGCCCTTTTGTCAGAAGCTCGACACCCTTGCCTTGATCTCCATTTGATAGTTGTTCGTTCGGGAAGACTTCGATTTTAATTCGGCCATCTGTCTCTTCATCTAAATCTTGCGCCAGTTTGTCTGCCGCTTGATACCAAGTGGATGAGTCATTGACCGTTACAGACATTTTCAGTTTGTAGGATTTCCCATCTGAATCTGCACCGCTGCTGTCAGCGGAAGTTGACCCTTCTTTATCCGACGAACAAGCCGCCAACATGAGCATAGCCGATAAGCCGATAGCTCCCAATACACTTTTTTTCTTCATTTTCATCTTCATTTCCCCCTAGTTTTTATCTAAGTACAGTCATCCAAACACCGTTGATTTCCGTTCCAGACGGACGCTTTCCGCGGGCATGGCTTGAGCCTCCTCGTCCGCTTCGCTACCTGCGGGGTCTCAAGACTCATGCTATTCCCGCTGGAGTCGGTTTTGCCGCAGGACGCGGCGATTTTAGGCTGCCTCCCACTACAATCAACTAGTATCTGTCCTTGCAAAAAAATTTAGTCTATTTAACTTACTTAAATAGCTTCTCATGTACTAAATCAACGATATGTACAGCTCTCGAAGTTTGTGCTAACCCTTCTCTCTCCACACCTACTTTCATCTGCAGCAAGCAACCGGGGTTGGTTGTGACGATGGTGGTTGCTTCGATTTCTCGTACTTCTTCCATTTTGGCATCCAGGATCGTCATCGCCATCTCGGGCTGCAATAAATTATATATACCGGCGGAGCCACAACATAGGCGGGCGCCGGGTAATTCCACGAATATTGTATCGTTAATTGCTTGTAAAATCCGCCTTGGTTCATGGATGACACCATTGACGTTACACAGGTGGCAAGAGTCTTGATAGGTGATCAATTCTTTTATTTCGGAAGCTGGACGCGCAGCCAGTTTCTCGACAATGCCCAATTGCATGAGCAAGGAGGAGATATCGATTTGTTTTGCAACAAACACTTCGGCTTTTTCCAAGAGCACCTTGTCCTTTTCGAATAAACGATCATACTCCGCTAAAAATGCCCCGCAGCCGCCTGCATTATTGACAATGTAGTCTACATTGTCAGCATCAAATGCTTCTAAATTAACTCGCGCATTGCGGCTCGCACGATCCATCTCCCCACTATGACCTTGCAACGCACCACAGCATTGCTGGTTTTTCGGGATAACAATCTCGCAGCCTAAATACTCCAGCAAATCGATCGTATGTCGATTCGTTTCCTGAAACATCGTATCCATCAAGCAGCCAGTAAAAAATGCCACCTTGGTCTTCTTTTCTTCTGAATGAACGAGCACTTTCGGCCGTTTCGGTGGATCAGGCAGGACTTTTTCCATGTCTCGCATCATAGATGGAAAAAGATCCAGAAAACCAACTTTTCTGACAATGCTTTGCAAACCGGATTTCTGATAAAACCTTACAAGCCCCACTGCCTGCTTCATTCGCTTCTGGTCGGCGAATAAATGATCAAACGCGCCTTTTCGGATGACTTTCTCCTGCACAGAAAGCTGCTTAGCTGAGACGATTGCATCACGCGTCTCTTCAATCAACGTACCGTACTGGACACCCGCCGGGCAAGCTGGTTCGCACGCGCGGCAACCAAGACAGAGATCAAATGCCTCCTCAACTGAACCGTCCCACGCAATGACTCCATCTCGTACGGCTTTCATCAAAGCAATACGTCCACGCGGTGATTGTGTTTCGTCATACCCTGAATGAATATATGTAGGACAGGCAGGCAAACAAAACCCACATCGCATACAGTCCATCAGCCGATTTTCATCTACGTGGGTGACAAACGCTTGGCGGATTGCTTCGGGTTGTGCGTTACTCATGTTGCACCACAATCCTTTTCTTCGTATCCTTCGCAAACATCTTTCCTGGATTCATAATATTAAGCGGATCCATTGCCTGCTTGATGCTTTTCATGACCGCCATACCTTCAGAACCAATCTTCCACTCAAGATACGGGGATTTCATTTCGCCTACACCGTGTTCACCTGTGATCGTGCCGCCCAGCTGAATAGCACGATCAAAGATTTCAGCAAATGCAGCTTCCACTCGGCTCATCTCTTCTTCATCTCGTTCATCTGTCAAAATGGTTGGATGCAAGTTGCCATCCCCTGCATGTCCGAACGTACAAATTAGCAAGTCGTATTTGACCGCTACCTGTTGAATTGTCTTAACCATCTTGGCAATCTCGGAACGTGGTACCGTCGCATCTTCCAAAATCGTCGTCGGCCGCAATCGAGCAAGTGCAGATAATGCAACCCGACGTGCGATACTGAGTTGTGCCGCTTCTTCAGCTGATTTTGCCATTTGCACGGACGTGGCGCCAAGTTCCAAACAGAGCTGATGGACGAGCGCCATATCCTTTTCGACTACTGCCGGATCACCATCCTGTTCAATGAGCAGCATCGCTTCACAATCCGCCGGCAGGCCGATATGCATGAAATCCTCCACTGCTTGAATGGTCCCTTTATCCATGAATTCAAGAGTCGCCGGCACAATCTTCGCTGCAATAATGGAAGACACGGTCTCGGCGGCTTGTTCCAATTCATTATAAAATGCCAGCAGCGTCTTCTTCGTTTCAGGTTCAGGAATCAAACCAAGCGTAATTTCCGCAATGACACCGAGCGTTCCTTCCGATCCGACAAATAAACTCGTCAAATCATAACCCGCTACGTCCTTCGCTAACTTACCGCCCGTCGTAATCACTTCACCAGTGGGCAAGACGACTTTCAAGGCTTTGACGTAATCTCGTGTCACGCCATACTTTAGCCCTCGCAGCCCCCCTGAGTTCTCACTGACATTGCCTCCAATCGTGGAAATACTCATCGAACTCGGATCAGGCGGGTAAAACAGACCGCTCGACGCGACCTTTTCATTGATCGCCTGCGTAATGACACCGGGCTCCACTGTAATTGTAAGATTCTCTTGATCCAACTCTAAGATTCGGTTCATCCGGTTAAATAGAAGTACCACTCCGCCAGATGTCGGTGTCGTGCCTGCTGCCAAATTGGTTCCGGATCCTCGAGAGACAATCGGTATCTGATGCTTCGCACAAACTTTGACGATCTCTTTTATGTCTTCAATTGAAGAAGGCGACAATACGATATCCGGCATGGCCTGAAAGTTTGCAGTCGCATCATAAGAGTAAGCAAGCTTCTGCGCAACCGTCGTTTTGGCATGCGAGGTTCCTGTAATGGCGACCAATCGCTCCAGCACGTGAGTATCCACCCAACCCCCTCCCTTTCAAAAAATCCAACTTATTAGTCTAATTCTAATAGTCTAACTATTTAATTCATATAGACAAAAGTACAATGTTGTATTTAATTTTCATTGGATTCTTGTGCAAAGGTACAAATATAAGCATGAAAACAACTAAATCATTCCACCTACGGACAGTAAACGCTTACATTTTCAAATGTAAAAAAGAGAAGCTATTAAGGGCTTCTCTCGCTTTAATTCTTCCTACTTTTCTCTTGTCTTGACCAAAAAATACGCATTGATCCAGGAAGCAATCGGTATCACCAAGGCGACCCCCATTCCTGCACAAAGTATCAAGATCATCTCAGAACTAAATATTTTCGAATTGACGATTTCTCCAATGGAATAGTTCAGATCTTTAAACCAAATAAGCAATGCCAAATATCCTCCGAAAAACGCAAAGAACAATGTATTTGTATCGGTTCCTAATATGTCCCTGCCAATACTGACTCCAGATTTGAACAGCTCTTTTTTGCTGAGGAGTGGATTGTGTTTAAATATTTCATGCATGGACGAAGCAATCGAAATGGCCACATCCATAATGGCACCGATTGTACTCATGATAATAACGGAAGCTCCAATCTTCATAAAGTCCACACCAATATAAAGGGACAGACCGCTAATCGCCTCTTCCTCCTCTTCACCAAAACCTTGAATCATTAATTTCTGCGATACGATCACAATGAAAACCAATAAAATTACGATGGTGACCATAGTAGAAATAAACGCGATCGTCGTTTTACCGTTCACTTCATTAATAAAAAATAGACTAACACAGCCAATCAATATGCTCGCAATGAATGTGATCAAAATCGGATTGACAGCCGGATCCATCATAAACATCACAGTTAGAAATATGACCCCAAAATTCAAGAATAAAGAGAGAAAAGATCTAGCTCCTTGTTTTCCACCCACCCATACCATCAATAGAAGTAAAATCGCTGCGAGCCATACCAATACGTTCATACTCTCGCCTTCTTTCGCTTAACGAAAAATACTGTCGTATACAGACCAATCGGTATCGTAAGAACAATCCCTATTCCGCCAGCCAGTGCACGGGCCAATTCCAATGAAAGATTCATCGAAAGAGCAAAACCCAATGGAGAGGCGTTTTTCAAATACAAAATCAGCATTGGAATCGAACCACTGATGTAAGCGAAAAATAAAATACTAGTGATCGTTCCCATAATATCTTTCCCTATATCCATTCCAGAAGTCTTCAGCGATTTGATCGATATATCGTGGTCTCTTTCATATAAGGCAAAGATCGAGGAAGACATCGTAATCGCAACATCCATAATGGCGCCTAACGAACCGATGAACAGTCCTGCCATGAACACTGTATGATACGGTCGCGTCAAAAACTGCATTTCCTCATAGCGCAGACCGCTTCCCGACGTGAGCCAGATGACAAGAGAAGTAATAGACAGCGATGCCACTGTTGCGATGAGCGTCGCCACAATCGCTGCATACGTTTTTTCATTGAAGCCACTAACGAGCAATAACGATATGGCGGTAAATAAAAGAATGCATATCCCACAAATCAGCAGCAGACTGACCTGAGAATAATGTACATAAATATCTAAGGCGAAAGACAGCAGCAGGACATTGATCACAAAACTGACAATCGCAAGCAGCCCCTGCTTATGTCCAACGATCAATAACGTAAAGATAAAAATCCAAGCAACAACCAGCACATATTGATCACGTTTTACATCTGTGATACTGCCTGCTATTTTCTCTCCTGTCTCCGAATCAATGGAGACAAACAGTTTATTTCCTATATGATATTGCTGATCATATGCTCCTGAAGTGGAATACTGATTCGTTAAATGAATTTGCTGACCCTTCTCTTCCCCATTTTTCAATATAGCTACGATATGCTGAGTAAACAGAGTATCTTCATTGCCATGCATATCCTTCGTTTTCGTTGTATCTTCCAATGTCGTTTGAACCACTTGAGCAATTGGACGATCATAAAATGAATAGTTGTGATTCACAAATAGAAGGGAAGAGGCCAAGCAAAATAATAGAAGGATATATAGGGTCCAGCGTTTAGTCGTCCTGTTTCTAGTTTTATTTATCATCCACAATCCCTCCACTGCTTAAAGGATAGAGCACATAGTAAGCCTACCATGTATAGGACCTATAATTCACAAAAACGATCATTGTTTCTTAAAAGACTATATAAGTAGGCTGCCAACGATAAAAAAGCCCCATTCCCATAAAGGAAATGAAGCAAACTTTTCTCTCATTCATTATTTGACAATTGCTCTTCCATCAAACACAATGCCAAGTACAGTAAAAACACATCATGTGTACTCCATACAGATAACCCCGTTAACTGCTCGATTTTTTGCAGACGATAAGACAATGTGTTCTTATGGATATGCAAACGCTGTGCTGTATTTTGCATAGATTGATTCTCTGAAAACCAGATTTTCAAATTGTTCATCAGCTCTTCTTCTTTAATAAGTGGAGCTACCGTTCGGCCCAAAAAATCCGCACGCACGGCTTCTGGGATGCTTTGCAAAATAATTTCGAGACGCAGCTCATGTTCGAAGACAATCTCGCCCGATTTTTTTGAGGCATTGACTGCACGTTCTGCTTGTGCGAATGATTTGGCTAAGTCAAAATAATGTGTTGGCGCACCGATCCCTGCAACAACTTGTATTTTTTTGCGTCGTTTCATATGAAGCAATAAGAACTTCAATTCATGCTCAAGCGTCTCTTGATTCATTTCTGGAAGCAACAACAAGATTTTATTCTGTGCCCAGCGGATCATTTTCATGGAATCATGGATATTCTGAATGGACGCAAATGTTTCCATTTCCTCAACCGAAAACTGCTCTAGTAAATCGACCACTTCCAGAACCGCTACCTGCCGATAAAGCGTAACGTCAATTCCAAGCAGTGTACCTCTTTCCATAAACCGTTCATCTTTTCTCGTACCCGTCAGCCAATCAAATACGAAAAACTCCATGTCCCGTACTTTTTCATCTTTCTGCTTTCGTTTCAATGAATCTTGGATAAATAGTTCTGCCACCCGTAAGATCAACTGTGCTTGCGGACGGATCATCTTAGGTTCGCCTGTGATACCAAGCGCGGCAATCGGCTCACCTTCAATGAGGATTGGCAGCACAATACCTTTACGTACACCACGCAACCGTTCTACTTCCTCATCTGCCATATAGAGCATTTCCTTTTGGCGAATGCATAGTAATGCGCCTTCATGGAACTGATTGAGCCGTGTAACATCCGTGCTGGCCTGAATGAAGCCTCTCCGATCCGTTAAAATCACTTCTTGCTGTATTAAATTCGAAAATTCCTTCACCATTTCCTGCCCTAGTGTATCAAACTGGAACATCTACCTCACCTCGGATGAAAACTGCTAGTTATCTTAACTTTACGCCAGTTCAGTCTTCATCTCAATAGGCGGGACCATTACTTTATATGAACTTCTTTGATTCCGCAGTTCCACGCTTTCATGAGCAACTGCAAAAGTTCTGCCGTTTCTATGAAAGCAGACTTCTCCAATGTGATTGAGCCGCCGACATCCGTGTGGTTCTGTTGCACCGCAAGCCGGTTAATCATCGACAATTGTTGGTGCTTTGTTAAGGAATATCCAGACAAATTTTCAGTATCTGACGCCTTCCGTAAGCAGCCGTTCCGGATTCCGTTCCCTGCAATTTCATTCCTTACTTTTTGCCACTCTTCTGTTGTATAACTACGCTGTTCAAAGTAGCTTCCACTCTGCCAATCTGAGCCTTCAAATTGAAGATACGGACCTTTTTCCTTCGCCAGTTGCAATGAAGTTTTTATCACATGTAGATTAATTTCTTCAGATAGTTCTTCAATGAATGACACTGCCTGTTCCGAATGTAAGCTAATTCGTTGATCTGCAAGCGCTTCTTCCCATCCGGCTGCTTCAATTTGCAGATCTCGTCTATTGTCTTCTCGTTCCCATACATCCAAAATGCCATTAAGCAAACGGACATGAATTCCACAAACACGAGCCAAGACGTTTCTCCGTAGCACTTTCGACAGCTGGATATGCGAATGCAATCCTTTTGTTCCACGCTGAAAGTCATCGTCAAAATGGAAAACGATGCCGTCACTAGCTAACAGCTGCTTCATCAGTCCGATAGCGGAAAGCCTTTTGTGCGTGATGGATGGGTTCGCAACGGCCCGACGGAACGACTCACTGCCGACGTCCTGCAGAGAACCATTCATCACGCGACGTACTTCCTCCATATCAAATACGAGCCAAGATCCACATGCCTTCACCTGTTCCATAAATGTAGTAGGTATACGGATGTGCTTTTCCTTCACTTGACTGGCCAAAAATGATGGAATCCGTGAATCCAAGAGGTTCATTGAATGAAGACGACGTACAGGTTGCCCTGGATAGAATGTCTTGCCGAAAAACGCCATGATATCATCCGGTAACGTCACATACCCCATACTCAAGACCCAATAGGCTTCTCGTACTTTTTGCAACCGTTGCACAGTTTCATCCCGCATGGCTGCCATCGCAATAAGCATCAGCCGTTCTTGCGGCAGTCCCAGTCTTCGATCATAATGATTGCAAGTGACAAATTCTTTCATATACTGAAGAAGCTGTTTAGCGGATAGCAATTGATCTCGCTCCGGCATAATTTGCAATCCTAGCCATTTGATTTCATTGGATGAATAGTGATTGATCCAGCTTCCATATAAACCGTCACTCACCAGCTTCCGCACTACTTGATGAAATCCTTGGTATGCTGGCTTTTTGTGCAATTGTTCCGCTTGTCTATACAAAACTTCGAGCAACGCACGTTCATGTGTACGTTCGTCTGATTGTTCGAGAACTCTCATTTCGCCGTCTCCTTTCCTATACAACAAAAAAACAATCATCCTGGCTCTTCGGCAGGATGATTGTAATAGTTGTGATTGAGGAAACAAAAATAGGCAGCTCTAAAGAACTTCATGCAAATCGCATGAACCGCAGAGACCCTTTTGCCCCCACCTCTCAACCCCCGAAGAAAGTGTTGCTTTGACGATGTCTGGCAGGTCTCCTGGCTTCACTTCATCCTTCCGCCAAGCCTTCCCATGTCTCCATAGTGGCTTTTCTCAGCGGTCGTCCGTGTGTACAGTTGCGGGGACAGCTCCGATTTTCGGATTCCCTTTTACACCTTGATAGGTACCAACGCATCGTGCAAACTCATTTAGTATTTTATTTATTCTAGTTTACCATGAATAGTCGGAGAGGTGGTAGAAATAGTTGTTGCCTTACCTTTCGTTTAAGGAGTGTGATCATTTGGAGGCTGCATCACAATTGAGTTATTCATGACAAGCATGCGAAAAAGAAGTATAATATCTATGGTTGACTCGTATGTTTAAGAGAAAAAAATAATCTACTCGAAAGTGAGAATAGGAATGACATTCATCCAAAACATAATAAGCTTTATCTTACACATTGATGAACACTTGATTGAAATTATTCAAAACTTTGGAAATTGGTCCTATGTTATTCTATTTTTAATTGTGTTTGTTGAAACAGGTATTGTTATTTTTCCTTTTTTGCCGGGTGATTCACTTTTGTTTGCAGCTGGTGCTCTCGCTGCGATGGATGCATTTAATATTGTCCTATTAATCTTAGTATTCTTTGTAGCCGCAGTATTAGGGGATACAATAAATTATCATATCGGTAAAGCAGTAGGAACAGCAATCACTCAAAATAGACGGATGGGTAAATTTATTGACCAGAAAAAGATGAGAAAAGCTGAGGATTTCTTTAATAAGCATGGTGGTAAAACGATCGTCATTGCTCGTTTCATGCCATTTGTCCGTACGTTTATACCGTTTATTGCAGGCTCAAGTCGAATGAACTATCGATATTTCTTCGCTTACAATGTAATTGGTGCTGTACTATGGGTGGGACTATTTACAACAGTTGGTTACCTGTTTGGAAATATCCCGTTTGTTAAAAATAATTTCTCAACCATTATTCTGTCAGTAATTTTTCTCTCAGTTCTGCCAGTCTTCTATTCTTTTGCAAAGAGTCGTTTCCAAATACAAAAGAATTGAGCAATCGTTGAAGCAAGTTCTGTGTAAATAGTGCACACCAAAAATTGAACGATGGAGCAGTACAGATTGGTTCTAACAGAAAATGGTCGTTACTGATAATCGTGAATTTCTCTACTTCTTTATAACCATATATACGACTCTTAACAACCGCTGCCTTAAGAAGGGTGGTTGTTGGAGTCTATTTTTTCCAATCGTCTTTTGGTTACCTACGGTGCGAAATAGTTACCTTAAATACCGAGTTATTTTTTCGCTGAATAACTCTAACGTATTAACATATTTTATTATACCGAACAATGATGCAGCGAGAACTTTTAAATTTCTATTACATATCAATAATTATTATATCTATACTTCGTTCTTCCCCTCTCTTTGGTAGAAGCAAATTTTACAACTTTCACATTCATTTCCACATTTGCTTTTTCCCTCTACTTGCTTCTCAGAATTTACTATTTTAGTATCTCTTACCCTCATTACCTGCTCTGCTTGTATCGTACTTTCCACTTTCCTCACTCCTTATCCTAAATTTATAAATTAAATTTAACAGAATACCGGAGTGGTTTACCTTGTGTTTTTTCATAATGTGGAATAGACAGAATATTTAATGTCTTTTAAGAGCGCATGACATTACTGTATTCTCTCCATTTGGAAATACAAATAACTTTTACAATAGACTTAGCAATAGAATTATCAAATTTCAATATATCCTAATTCCTTTGAAATCAATTGCGCTGTGTTCATAACGCTTTGGATCATCTGTGTGCGCTGAGTTCCTTGCATATAAGAGGATAACCCTACTAAATTCACGGCTGCTATTACTCCGCCAGAGTAAGAAAAAATAGGCGCAGCAATGCCGTACATGCCGTCAGAGTTTTCACTGTCACTAATTGAATATCCTTTTGTGCGTATATCTGCTAGCTCTTTCTTTAAATTGCTTATATCTGTAATTGTATTTGGGCCATCATGTGCCAAGCCCTGAGCCACTGTTTCTTTTAAATAAGCGGGGTTATTTGCCAAGAGTACTTTCCCCGAACTCGTTGCATAAGATGGTTTTCTTGATCCTAAATACGTTTGGATAGAGGAAGCGTCATGGGAGGACACACGCAACACAAATACAACTGTCCCTTTATCAAACATCGCAATATGGGCAGTACCTTTATACTGGGATATGAGGTCTTTCACAAAAGGCATTGCCTTGTCGTAAACGTCTTGCTGGAACATTACATGATTATTCCATTCAAGCAACCTCCAGCCCAATCGATACTTTTTCTGATGGTCTTTCATTAAAACATTTTCTTTGCACAGAGTACTGACAATATGATGCGTTGTACTGACAGGCATATCTAGTAGCTCAGCAATTTCTCCAACGCCAAGAGCTGGATCGTCATTTGAAAAACAGCTAATTACTTGGCAAGCTTTTCTTATGGATGCAATCATCTATATTCCTCCTCATCAACTATGTCGGAATTTTATTATTCATTGTATAGCAAATTTAAAGTTTTTCATAGTGTGAAAATTCACATTATAGTAAAGAGACTATAATTTTTTTACTACTTGAGAACAGAAGGATTTTCGGTGATGTCAGGAAATTTAGGTTGCCTGTTCCACGGGGCATTTTAAGGATTTGGAGTAGTGAAAAAGGGAGTTTAAAACTGAGGAATGAGGAGACTTGGTATATGAAGAGACAATAAAAAGGATGCCTATGCGCAAAACAAACGTGAATGTTTGGACAAACACCTTTGTTTCTTGCTAGGCACCCTGTATGGAGCTTTCTATACTGCCACTTACATCATCTGCTGATCGCATAAATAGCCACACTCCGCTAGTCCTTCAATGTAAGCTTCTTCCCATGTAATGCCATGGATGAAGCCACCTTCCGAATAGCCTGTGATTAAATAAAATTGCTCATTTTGCTCGGGTAGTGAAGATGCTTGGTGAGAGTTGTTGTTGTTTTTCATAGGATGACCTCCTGCTTTTTTGTATTTTGCATAGTATATGCAAGAACAGTGAATTTGAAAACCACTTTTATCTTTATTTAATGTAGCTCCACACTCGTTAAAATACTCAGTCTTCCTAAACATACCCGAAATGACAGCGCTTACATTAAAAAATAAAGATACATGGAATTCCTTGTTTTTCTGCTTGCATAATCACTTGCACATTTTAATTCTTCCTATTCAGTCTATTATACTCAAGAATTACCTAAAAGTCCACAAGAAAATTACCTAATTAAATTACCACTAGCATATTTTTTAGGCTTCTGCTAAATGGGAGTTTACTTACTTTCCTTTCCTACAGAAGAATAAAAAACTGTTCACTACCTAAATTCATGGATAGTGAACAGTTTTTTAAATTTATTTACTTCCTATTCTAATCGAAAGCGGTCTACCACTGTCTGCAACTCTTCAGCAATTTCTTTCATTCGATTAGTCGAGTCTGCTACACGCTCTACTTCGGTTTGCTGAGCGGCGGACGAGGCGCTGACTTGTTCAGCGGACGCTGCGGTTTCTTCTGATACTGCAGAGACGCTTTGTATGGCCAGCATTGCTTGATCTTTGTGTACAAGCATTTCTTCCAACTCCGCACTCAATTCCATAATCGCTTGACGCATTTGGTTCGTCAATTCGACATTTTGCGAGAAGGATGCTTCTGTACTCGTGACGGATTGGTTTTGTTCTACCATCACTTGCATATTTGTTGCGATCACTTCTGTCGTATGCTTAGATTCGTCTACAATTTCCTGAACGATCCCTTGGATAACACTTGTTTCTTTTTGTGACTGTTCAGCGAGATTCCGTACTTCCTCTGCCACAACTGCAAATCCTTTACCATGCTCACCCGCTCTCGCCGCTTCTATACTGGCGTTTAGCGCGAGTAGATTCGTTTGTGCAGTAATATCATGAATCGAAATGATTACTTGATTGATGGCACCAATTTTATTCGACAGCGTCTCCATTTGAAGTTGAACTTTTTCTGTCATTTCATTTGCGGATGCATTATGTTCGCGCAACTTAATCACTTCGTTCATCCCAATTTCCGTTGAGGAAACAGTCTGTTCGGATAACTGATTCATGTTACCGGACAACTCAGACAGTGCTCTAATTTGATCAGCCAATTCGGACATTCGGTTGCTCGTTTCCTCGGTATCTTCAGATTGCTTGGAAGCACCATGTGCAATTTCATTTGTTGCCAATGAAACTTCTTCACTAGCCGCCACAATTTCCTCAAATGCCTGATGAACATGTGTGGATGATTCATTTAGACGGGTGGCTGCTTCACGGACAGCATGAATGGCGTGATTGGTTTGATCGAGCATATTATTGTATGCCATGGATACTGCGCCGATTTCATCATTGCGGATCAACTGCTCTCCCACATTCTGCGTCATATCCCCTTTTGCAGCTGCTTCAATGGACTGTTGCAGAGAAGATAAAGGTTTTAGCTGTTTGAAAATGAATCCTGCTGTGACAGTAGTCATTAAAATGATCATCAAAATTGCTGCTCCGATGGTAATCCATAAAATTTTATTGTATGTTTCTAGAATTTTTGACTTTGGCACAACTGTTTCCACAGACCATTTCTCATCGATTTGATCGAGTACGATTGGTGCGAAAGTATTAAAGGCTTGTTCATTCAATAAACTTGATTCTATATATAATTTACTAGTTTCATAATTGTCGAGCTTTTGCTTAACAGGTTCCCAGTCGATAAGCTGTTTCATGTTCGTTCCAACTAGTTCATCCTTTAAACTACTGGCTGTTAAATTCCCTTTCTCGGATATAATGGAAGCATACCCGCCTTCAGGCTTTATTTCATTTACGAGTTCATTTAAAAACTCAATAGATAAGTCTGTTGTCAACACGCCGAAAAACTGACCGTTTTCACTGACTAGCGGCACAGACAAAGTCGTGATGAGGATGTTCTGACCTCCAACTTTGTACTCATATGGTTCAGTCATGATGGCACGGTTTTCTGATTTCGGAATCAAATACCAATCTCCTACACCAGGCGTCTCATACTCGCTAAGCGCCTCTACGCTAATACTGCTGCCTTCTTTGTATAGATATGGTATGAAGCGTTTTTGAGAATCGACTAAACTTTGATTCAACTGTTCATCTAACGTTATAAAGCCTTTTTCGAATATTGCTGACATCCCCATTGCATCCGCATTCTTTTTTAAGTTATTTTGAATGATAGCAAGGATTTCATCTGTCGTTAAATTTCCTTGTGACTGCAATGTCTCTAAAATATGCTTTGTCGTGTGCAACATTTCATTTGTCTTATTAAATCGTTCACTCAGTTTTTTTGCATTTAACTGTGTATTTTCCACTGCATATTCTTCGGCATCCGACGTACTTTGTTTATGTAAAATTGTGCTTGTGCTCAGTGTGTAAATTAAGAATAAAAGCACAAATACCCCAATAATAATTCCAGACAATTTCCAAGCAATACTTTTAAATTTCGACAACTGGTAGGACCTCCTGATAACTCGTTCATTAGTTCTTCATTCTTATCTAAATTAAAGCGTAAAAATATCTCTCTAAGTTTCGACTTAGAGAGATATTTTTTGTTGACTCGTTATTACATTTGACGTTCGCAAATTTCAATGACTGACTTCACAGAGTCTGCCGAATGATCCAGTGCTTTTTGCTCGTCCACTGTCAGTGGAAGTTCAATAACACTTTCTATTCCATTCCCGCCAAGGACCGTTGGAACACCCAAATAGATGTTTTGGTAGCCGTATTCGCCTTCCAAGTACGCGATGGACGGTAAAATTCGTTTCTTATCTTTGATGATTGCTTCCGCCATCTCAACTAAAGCCGCTGCAGGTGCATAATATGCACTGCCGTTCCCTAGCAATCCCACAATTTCCCCGCCGCCTTTTCGCGTACGCTCGACAATTGCTTCCAGACGATCAGAAGGAATAATTTTATCCAATGGAATACCGCCTGCGTAGGAATACCGAACAAGAGGAACCATATCGTCTCCATGCCCGCCTAAGACGAAACCAGAAATATCCTCAACAGAAATATCTAATTCTTCTGAGACGAATGCATTGAAACGCGCAGTATCGAGCACGCCTGATTGACCGATAACACGGTTTTTAGGGAAACCAGTCGTCTTGTAACAAACGTAAGTCATCGCATCGACCGGGTTACTCAAAACTAACACAGTACTTTCTGGTGCGTAGCGTTTCACTTGTTCGGAAACAGAACGCATGATTTTTGCATTGGTCGCGACTAAATCATCCCGGCTCATGCCTGGTTTCCTCGCCACTCCTGCTGTAATGATGACCATGGCAGCGTCTTGAATGTCCTCATAATTAGATGTCCCTGTAATTCGAGAGTTGAATTGCTGGACAGGGCTAGTTTGGAGGAGATCCAATGCCTTCCCTTTGGTCGGATTGGAGAGATCCGGGATATCGACTAAGACGACGTCGCCCAATTCTTTCTGGGCAGCCATCAATGCTACAGTCGAACCTGTGTGACCTGCTCCGATAACTGCAATTTTATGTCTTTTGAAAGCCATGGAAATAACTCCTTTCTAAATAGAATGCATTGTGTAGAGCAAACGCTTGCGCTCATAAAGACAACGCAAGCGCTCATAAAAATGTTTATCCGCTCATAAAAGCAAAAACTCGCTCATAAGTACACGATCACTGCCCATAAAGACGCGTTCGCGCTCATAAGCCAATACAACTTAGTCTTTCTTCGGTGTTTTCGCCTTCGGTTCCGCTACTTTCTTCACTTCTGGAACAGCCGGCGCAGGTGGTTTCACCATGCCATATACTGAATCGTCTGGTCGCGGGATTACATGCGCACCAAGCAATTCGCCAACACGTGATGCTGCGTCTCGTCCTGCATCGACAGCTGCTTGAACTGCCCCGACGTCACCTTGAACGATGACCGTCACAATTCCGCCGTCGACCATTTCCTGTGATACTACTTCCACATTCGACGCCTTCACCATCGCATCTGCTGCTTCAATCGATCCAATTAAACCTTTTGTTTCAATCATTCCGATCGCTTGACTCATGTATCTCACCTCTCTTTACTTCTGTCGAATCAATAATTCCGATAATAACCGCATCAATCGGAATCGGGTTCTCTTTCGGCAAAATGAAACGTGAGGCGCCTCCACTTGTAATGAGTACCTCATCGCCAATTCCTGCCCCAATCCGATCGGCGGCTACCAAATGGGTCTGTATATTACTGCCATATGCATCTATTGGTTGGACAATCAATAGCTTAAGCCCTGCCAGTCCATCTTCTTTGCGAGTTGCCCACACATTACCGATCACTTTCCCCATTCGCATGCATAATCACCTTTTTCTACTTTCTGACGGTTATCGTTTTTCCGAGTTCCCGAGCAGTATCTTTTGCAAGCGCTGTGACAATCGTACCTTTTGGAACTATAATCTCATCTTCTGAAATTGCAGCTAGATCCTCAGTGGATAAGAGCTTCTTTGTAAATTCATATGATTTTGGAGCAACTGTCTTTGCCGGACTAGGGGCATTCACTGTCGTCGATACAGGTAATGAACAAGCAACAGGTTCAGTCGCCTCGTTTGGTTTTACCAGACGACCAATCGTCCCTTGTGTAATAAACCCGGCATTCGCTTCGTCCGTATCGATATGCATCTCCAAACGATAGCGTTCATTCACTCGGATCCGTACATTACGGAATGAAATCGGACGGATTCCATCCGCTTCCACTGTGACGTACTCACCATCTTGAACGCCAAAACGCTGCGCATCTTCGGTCCCCATATGGATATGCGATTGCGCAATAATGAGGCCTTGCTCAATATGCACACTGCCTTTTGGACCGATCAATGTAATCGGTGCCGATCCTTCGATGTTGCCGGATTCCCGAAGTGGGGGCTTGACGCCGAGCTTCATGGCATCCGTAAAGCTGACCTCAACTTGGGTCGCTTTTCGGACAGGTCCTAAAATCCGCACACGTTCGATACTGCTTTTAGGTCCCGCAATCATCACCGTTTCATTTGCGGCGAATTGGCCCGGCTGTGAAAGCTCGGACCGTTGTGTCAATTCATACCCTGCGCCAAACAATACTTCCACATGTTCAGGCTGTAAATGTACGTGACGGGCGGAAACCGCAATTGGAACCGCTCGTTCCGGCAATTGAGTAGGGTTTTTCCCCAGCTGTCCGAGAACCTCTCCGACAATCTGTTCAATCAATTGCTGATTCATTTAGTTCACGCCTTTCTGTTGTTTCCGAACAAAATCAATTACGCCTCGGCGTAATTGCGTCTGAATTTTGAATTGTGCTTGCACAATTAACTCCTTTCAAAATTCGTGACATCCGCCGGAGGCTTCATCTGAATTCTATTGAATTCAGATGAATTATTCGCTTTTTGGCAAGATCATTTCAAGTTCGTTATGTGGTCTTGGGATTACGTGAACAGAAAGCAATTCGCCCACACGTTGTGCAGATGCTGCACCTGCGTCTGTTGCTGCTTTAACTGCTCCTACATCACCGCGTACCAATACAGTTACAATTCCGCCGCCGACATGTACTTTGCCGACTAAGTTAACGCTTGCTGCTTTCACCATTGCGTCTGCTGCTTCAATTGCACCGATTAAACCTTTAGTTTCTACCATTCCTAATGCTGTACCTTCTCTGTTCATAATTGTTTCCTCCTAATAGGGTTTTATTTTGTAAGTTGTTTAACAATTTCACTGACTAAGTTTTGCACTAACGCTGGATCAATATTACTGTTTGTTGAAGATGAAACATTATTGATGACTTCTGAGACAAGCTCATCCTTCGTGCTTGCTACTGTTGTTTCGGAATGCTTCGGCAATTGGACTTCTTTTGTGCCGTACGCCATCCGTTTAATATTCAATAAATGCTTCGCCGTTACGTTATCCGATGTAATATTCCCACCGAATGATCCACAACCTAATGTAAATGATGGCATCAGACCCGTCGTTCCACCAACTGCTCCGACAGAAGACATCGTGTTTACCATAATACGTGATACTGGCATTTCCATCGCAAATTCACGCGCTACCGCGTCGATTTCCGTATGGAGCGACAAGCTATGTCCACGTCCGCCGAGGTTAAGCAAATCGAGACATACTTCCTTCGCATGCTTCACGCCATCCACGATATACATCGCAAAGATCGGTGAAAGTTTTTCCAATGAAAACGGAACGTCCTTACCGACTTTTGTTTCCATACCAATGATCAGGCGAGTGCCTTCTGGTAAGGAGATACCTGCAAGGCTCGCAATGAACTGCGGGCTCTTACCGACTACTTTCGGATTAATTTTGCCCGGTGCCGGTGAGATAACGCCTTCCATGACCTTCTTCTCTTCATCCGTTAAGATATATGCACCGTTTTTCTTCAACTCACGAGTAACAAGATCGACAACATGCTTATCTACGACAATCGCTTGCTCTGTCGCACAGATCGTGCCGTAATCGAATGATTTACTGTCGACAATATCTTTGACAGCTTTTTCGATTTTTGCAGAACGCTCAATATAGACTGGAACGTTCCCTGGACCTACACCGTATGCTGGTTTTCCAGAGCTATATGCTGCTTTTACTAGCGCACTGCCGCCCGTTGCCACAATCAGATTGACATCTTTATGTGACATCAATTGCTGTGTCGCTTCCATAGAGGCGAGCGTCAAGCATTGGATTAAACCTTCCGGAGCACCTGCGGCAACTGCTGCTGCATCACAAACTTTAAGTGCCTCCTGTGTACATTTTACTGCGTATGGGTGAGGACTTACAACAATCGCGTTACGTGTTTTCAAAGAAATCAACGTTTTGAAAAACGCAGTGGACGTTGGATTTGTTGTCGGGATAATCGCTGCAACCACACCAAACGGAGCTGCAATTTCCACGACTTTATTTAAATGGTCTTCTTTGACGATGCCGACCGTTTTTAAATCTTTAATGCTCTCATAAACGTCACGAGAACCGACTTCGTTCTTGATTTTCTTATGAGCTGCTACCCCCATGCCAGTTTCTTCTACTGCCATTTGAGCGAGACGACCAGATTGTTCAAAGGCTGCATCTGCAACCGCTTTGACGATTTTATCGACTTGCTCTTGGGTGTAGCTCATGAATTTTTCTTGTGCTTCTTTTGCAGTTTGAACGGCCGATCGCATTTGCTGCAGGGCCAATAAATCTTTATCTACTAACTGAACCAAGCCAAAACACTCCTTCCTAGTTAATTCCGTGAATTCAATAACTCATCGGATCATTTACCATGTTCCGTACAGCTTCTCTAAACGCGTCGGTAGCTGCCTGGCAGGCAGATTGACTACCTGTCAATAAGCCCCCGCCGAAGTTCGTTTCGGAGGGAGGAGCGTATAGTTCACACAGCGTTACATCTGCCGCTTTTAATGCAGCATCCAAGCCGATAATGGCTTCGATTGGCGGTGCAATCAAGTAGGCCAATGATTGTCCGATTGGAATACCCGCCATTTCAGCTAAATAACTTCCGCAACTGGAAATGGTATGTGCATAAAATGCATGGTCAGGATTCCCATTGATCGCTTCAAAATATGCTTCATGTTCAATGGTAACCCGAATCGAATCCAGACCACTTTTTACTTCTTCTGGCGAGGGTCCGGCAATAATTCCGATAAACTCACCAGATAGCGGTCCGGATGAATGAGCAGCCCCTGCATAAAAACTTTTTGCATATACGACTTCTACATCCGTGTGCTTCGTCGCCGCATCAATCGCTGTATAGCCCACATCATCTATAGTGGTTGTCACTAAACCCAAACTGCGTTGATACGGCTTCAGCTTGAACTTTTCCGCCAGATCATCGCTGACGTTCGGAATGACCTGCATCGACAATATATCCGCAAGAATCTTCATCCGATCCGCCTCCTTAGCCTTCTTTTTGAACAAGCGCCACTCCGCTTGCTTCATATTTCAAGATCTTTTGAATAACCGTTCCTAGATATGCACCGGCTTCGACAGGAGGTATCCCGCCTTTGTGGATATTCGAGATAACCATTCGATCTGCCTCAATCGTGCCATGTCTTGGCTGATAACATAAATAAGCACTCAGTGATTCAGCAGAAACAAGCCCAGGACGTTCTCCAATTAACATGACAACGACATCCGGTTTCAACACTTCACCGATATCATCCATCACAGCGACTCGCCCTTTATCCACATAAAATGTTGTACCCATATCGATATTCAAGTTGTTGAGTGATTGCTCAAGCGACAAATAGACATCTTCAAGATTTTCCTCAATCGCTTTTGCACTCAGACCGTTAGAAGCTACAATTTGAACAACCGGTGATATTTTACAACGCTCTTGAATCAATGCCTTTCCTTCATCGGAAAGCTTTCTGCCGAGATCAGGACGTCGGATATATTCTTCCTTGTCCGCTACTTTTGAATGCACTTGGAATAATCCCAAACGATCGAGTAGCTCATCCGGCACTTCTCCGTACACCGCATCTACTGCCGCCGCATGATCCAGTCGGAACTGCAGCCACGTTTTCGTTTTGGGACGAGAACCCGCACGACCTACTGCAATGCGAGCAGGAGTCTTTTTACGATACTCCGCCAATTGATCTTCTGTTGGAGTAGTCGTTTCGGCTTTTGGTTTGCCGTATGCCGTAGTAGGTTTCGGTTTGACAGTCGCAATATTTCGTTGCGGCTTCGCTTCATTCGTCGTACTATGGAACGTTACTGCACCGCTTGGTGATTGTTGCGGCCTTTCAGCTGCCAAATGGCCAATCGGTTCCTGTGAAAAGAGCTGTACTTTTTGTTCGTTGCTAGATTGCTGTGACGTTTGTCCGCCACTAGCTGCCTCAAGTTTTTCAACAACCATCTTTGTGATTTGCTGAATTAATTCTTCGTTCAAATCCATCCACCTCCTATCGATTGAACATAGTAAGATCGCCTGCACGCTTGCTCAGTTTTCCATTTTCGTAAATCCCCATCTTCTCAAGCCATTGCAAGTACTCAGGTGCTGGAGTTTTACCTAATGTCTGAAGGACTGTAGCGACATCGTGATAGCTCATGGACTGGTAATTCAACATAACGTCATCGCCCATCGGTGCTGCAATAATGAAATTCACGCCTGCTGCAGTCAGCAAGATGCTTAAATCTTCAATATCGTTTTGATCTGCTTTGATATGATTCGTATAACAAATGTCTACACCCATCGGCAGACCGTGAAGCTTGCCCATGAAATGATCTTCCAGACCTGCACGGATTACTTGCTTGTTGTTATACAAGTACTCCGGTCCAATAAATCCAACCACCGTGTTGACAATATATGGATCGTAGTGTCTCGCGAAGCCGTAGTTACGAGCTTCCATCGTCACTTGGTCCACACCATAATGCGCTTCTGCTGATAGCTCAGACCCTTGCCCAGTTTCGAAATACATCAATTGCGGGCCCGTACCTGTTCCTTGTTTCATCGCCAAGTCTTTTGCTTCAGCGATTAACTCTGCCGAAATACCAAATGAACGATGTGCTTTTTCAGTTCCCGCAATACTTTGGAAAATCATATCGGCAGGTGCACCTTGCTCAATTGCTTTCATTTGCGTAGTAACGTGCGCTAACACACAGTTTTGGGTGGGAATTTCCCACTCATTGATGAAATCCTTCGTAGCATGCAAGACACGTTTTACACTCTCAACAGAATCATCTACCGGATTAATTCCGATAACCGCATCGCCAATCCCATAAGATAATCCTTCTTTTAGTGAAGTGATGATTCCATCGATATTATCTGTTGGGTGATTCGGCTGTAATCGAGACGAAAGCGTTCCTTTTTGACCAATCGTAATATTACAGGTCGACAAGATTTCAATTTTATTTGCCGCGTGTACCAAGTCCAAATTGGACATTAGCTTGGTGACAGCTGCGATGACTTCCGATGTCAAACCGCGGCTAAGACGTTTCAGTTCGCGGTCGCCGACTTCATTGCTTAAAATGTACTCACGAAGTTCTGCGATACTCCAATTTTGAATTTCACCATAGACCTTCTCGTTAATATCATTTTCAATAATGAGTGAGACTTCGTCGCTTTCAATCGGGATCAATGGATTGTTACGAATATCACTCACTAGTAGCTCACTGACAACTGTTTTTGCCGCAATACGCTCTTGGACGGTTTCCGCTGCAATTCCTGCCAAACGGTCGCCAGATTTCTCTTCATTTGCTTTTGCAAGCACTTCTTTTAAGTCGTTGAACACATATCGTTCCCCGCCTAAAGTGGTCGATAAATTCACGTTCGAGGCCTCCTTTACGTTGTGTGGAAGGTTAATGTCTTCACCACGACAGGCACGACACCTGAAGTTAATGCTTTCCCGATGTCAATATAATCGCCTGTTTCCACATTGATTTGGTCAATGCAAATAATGCTTTGTTTTACTTTCAACGCCGCTAATGTCTGACCAAGCACTTTGGCATGGTCCGACTGGATTACCAAAATGATGGGCTGTTCAGGACGTGGTCGTTGATTCATGATCTGCACAATTGCTTTTGCTAATGTTTGCACGTCTCGAAACCCGAGATACGGCAAATTGGATAAATACAGCGCAAAATTTTGTCCTTCTTTCGCGGAGTCATATAAAGCAACCGCTTGTTGAACCGCATTTTCAAAGTTAGATAAACCCGCCTCTAAATCCGCTTCAAAGTCATATTGATAGATCGGTATATTTTTTAGTGGCAATTCATGTGGCGCAACTTGGATTGTCGCTCCGCTAATCTCAGTCGTCTGCGTTCCTGCACCCAACACCGTCGCACGCACAGTCTCAATTGGTTCTTGCCATTCAAAAATTTGCAGTGATTGATTGCGCAATAACGCCTCTGCAAGCTGAATTCCAATATCATCGTACCGGGCAACCTGCTCTTCATCTGAAGCATGACGATACATACACTCGGAAATCCCGCCCGAAAAAACAATTGTATCAACAGGCTGTTTCCAATTCGGTTCATGACCTAGCAATAATACATGATCTTGTGCATGCACTTCTTTTTTCAAGATGCGCGCCATCGCCTCTGCCATATACGTTGTGACGAATTCAACTGCTGCTGCATCTTGTGGATCACCAACTTGCAAAGTGTAGCCTTGCTCTTCCAGCAATCGTTCAACAGGCGGAGAGATTGTTCGCACTTTGCCTTGTTCGAATTCGATCAATCGCCCACCAATGTGCATCGTGCACGTGCCAAGCAACTGTTTGTCCTGAAATACCGCAATATTGGCTGTCCCGCCGCCAATGTCAATGTTGGCGATGACACGGCCACCTTTGCCCGACTCTTCGTAGCTGCCTGAACCTTTTGCCGCGATGATTCCTTCTAGGTCAGGTCCTGCTGTTGCAACAAGGAAATCTCCCGCTTCATCTGATAACTGATGAAGCATCTCACTGGCATTTCGTTTGGTAGCCGTTTCGCCTGTAATGATGACAGCGCCTGTCTCTATTTGAGCCGGCTGAATGCCAGCCTTTTCATATTCAGAGCGAATAATCTCCTGGACACCTCTAACGTTAATCGTTACCGCATCTTGCAACGGTGTACGGAAGACTGGGCTTTTGTACAATATTTCTTTGTCTGTTATTTCAATTCTTGGCACATGCGTCGCCCCTGCGACATTTCGCAAAGAAAATCGACTGATAATCAGCTTTGTCGTGCTTGTGCCAATGTCAATGCCTGCACTGATGATTGTCTCGTGCTTATTGAAATTGCTCACTCCCACACCTCTTTCTGATTTACCACCTAGTTCAAAGCGCCAGTCTCTCGGGTCACTTCGGCCTTTTCGTAAAGGTGCAAAGTACGCACCTTTGTCGATAAGTCCTCCAGTGCCTGTCGAGACTATACGGCGCTTCTCACTTTTGATTTACCATCCAGTTCAAAGCGCCAGTCTCTCGGGTCACTTCGGCCTTTTCGTAAAGGTGCAAAGTACGCACCTTTGTCGATAAGTCCTCCAGTGCCTGTCGAGACTATACGGCGCTTCTCACTTTTGATTTACCATCCAGTTCAAAGCGCCAGTCCCTCGGGTCACTTCGACCTTTTCGAAAGGGTGCAAAAAAACGCACCTTTGTCGATAAGTTCTCCAGTGCCTGTCAAGATTATACGACGCTTTTTACTTTTGATATAAAAAACGCCTTTACAGACCCATGGAAAACCCGTGGGACGTAAAGGCGTCATTGCCGTTTTTATTCACTTGTATGAGCCCTACTATATCAAACTCTCTGATACGTGTAAAGAGTATCAACCTAGGAATAATAAGTGCTCGTCATCTGTTTGCTGTACATATTGCCGCATGGCAGCCAGGTCGTTCAATTTCGTCAGTTCTCTCAAATGGGCAATCCCCTTACCTGTCACCGAGGAGGTAACAACAATCGGCCCTTGATTCATGACAATTTTCAACATGCCGAGTGCTCGATCAATATCTGCTTTTGGATGATCACACTTTGTAATGACACCAATTGGCAGCTTAGAGATTCCCATACTGAAACCTGGTGGAAAAATCAGCTTTTCACTGGTCGCCTCTTGGAGATACAGTACATGTGTCACCTCTAACGCGGTTGCCATAATATTTTTATAAAACATCGGGTTTTCCGTGTACTCGCCAGGAGTGTCGACAATCCAATCGTAATAATTGAGCGTTTGCGTTTTGACCGCTTCGACCTTACGACCTAACAAGGCATTTGTCAACGTAGACTTCCCTGCTCGAACCGCACCGACTAGCATTGCCTTGTTTTTCATCGGCACCACTCCTTATGATTTCGTAATAGCAGAAGGTGTATAACCAAGCATTTCGGATAAAAATCGATTGATCTCCTGCATGGCCATCTCCACCTCGGAAACGCTGCCGACAATTACTAAGCTTCCTGTAAATCGATCCAAGAAACCGATATGGACGTTTGCTGCTTTTGTCGCTAAATCTCCCGCAATGATAACTGTTTCACTTGGTGTACAAGTAAGGATGCCTAAGGCACCCGCTTCTTGTATTCCTAATTTCTGAAACATATCGGGATCGGGATTTGCAATCAAGTGACTGAGGGTAAGCTGTTTACCCGGAACAAATTCCTGTATAAACCGTTTCTTTTCTTCACTCATTCTATATACACTCCCTATCTAACTGATTATGTTCTTATGCCTTTGCAGTAGGAGTTTCTGTTGTTTCTTCATATTCACCTGGACGGATGATTCCAGCCTCACGATCTTGCTTTTCCAACTTCAAAGCAGTTGGAACAGATAACTTATATGCAATGATAATCGCGATGATCCCTGCACTGAATTTCCCAAGAATGACGGGAAGAATAATATTCGGTTGGAAATTCGCTGTAAAGGACAAGTGGTCACCAAGCAAGAATGCGGAACAAACAGCAAATGCAATATTGATGACTTTGTCTTTAGGTCTCATGTAACGAACCAACGAGAACATTGCCAAGATATTTGCGACAGTTGCAAGCAGACCAGCACTACCTTCAGGAGATAGTCCAATTTTTTGTCCAAGCGCTTCCAAAGGTCGAGCCATATACTTTCGAATCAAATAAATCATTGGGAAAGCACCTGCTAGCATGATACCAATATAGCCGGCTGTTTCAAGCGCACGGAATTGGTCCGCTTCATCGGCCATAATCGGGTCAAAGCCCCATGCACCGAAGATTGTTGTGAAAATACCTGTAAATACTTCTACAATTGAGAACACTAACACAAGTTTAATCGCCGCGTCCATTACGCGACCGAAAATCATAAATCCATTGATCATCATGCGAGGGAAAAACTTCAATCCCAAAGCAATCAAGACAACAAAAATTAGTAAAGGCAATAAGTTTATGAAAATCTGTAAATAACTAATTGCAAACTCGTAATTCGATGAAGCTGTAGTGCTGATCACATCACGTACATCTGTGTTAAACAATACTACCAAGCTAGACGCAATAAATGCACCAATCGGAATCGTCAGTACACCTGACATAATACCAAGCGCCATATATTTATGATCTCGCTTATCGAGCATTGCAAGGCCCATCGGAATGGAAAACACGATTGTTGCACCCGACATAAAGCCGACAATTAACGCCATTACCCATCCTTCGTTCGTAACTTTTAATGCTTCAGCTAGCTGATAGCCACCCATGTCTGACGCCAAAATTGTTGTCGCAGCAATCGCTGGATCGGCTCCAATCGAATCAAATATTGGTCCAATAAATTTACTGATAAACCACGTCAAATACGGAATGGATGCCATGATCCCTGCCGCCGGAACAAAAATATGCCCAACTGCGTGTAGGCCCGACATGAATTCTTTACCTAATCCTTCCTCCGGATTTTTGATTGAAGCAAATGCACCTGCTATCGCACAGGCCATAATGATATATACGATCACCGTACCAATCATTTCCATATAATTCCCTCTCCCTATCTCTTATATTGTGTAACTAGTTGCCACCCTATACCTACAGACAGTACACCACCGCCTTCAAATTATAAAAATTCGCAATATGTAGAAAAATATAAAAAACAAAAAGGCGCTTAAAGAACCTACCTCTTTAAGCGCCTTTGCTTTAATTTATTTACTTGTATTTGTCAATAATTTCTTGGGCAAGCGACTCCATTGTCATTTGCCGAGACATACTCGCATCGCGCATTTGTTTAAATGCTTGTTGCTCGGTTAATTGCTCAGCGTCCATTAAGATCCCTTTTGCCCGCTCTACAATTTTCCGTTTTTCGACTTCCTGTTTTGCTTGTTGGACATTCTCTTTCAGCCGCTTCGCTTTATCCGATTGATGAAGCGCAACTTCTACAGCTGGTATTAAATTGGATTCGGAAATAGGCTTTACCAAATAACCAACCACATTGTCCTGCTGTGCCTTTTCCACGAATTCCTTTTGGCTGTATGCTGTGATGATCAAGATAGGTAAATCAAGTTGCTCTCCAATAATGCGGCTTGCCTTCAAACCGTTCATCTTCGGCATCTTGATATCCATTAAAATCAAATCCGGTTTATGCAGGAAAGCCAGTTCAATGGCCCTGTCTCCGTCCCCCGCTTCTCCCACCACTTCATAGCCATGATCTTGCAGGGTCATTTTCAGGTCCATCCGAATAATCGATTCATCTTCCGCTATGACAATCCGTTTTCTCATCAAAAATTTCCACCTCCGCACCCACTGGAAAAACGATTACTGCGTGGGTTCCGATCTCCCTAGGCACATACAAAAATTCACCGTTCAAATCATTTATCACTAGGTTATGGATGATTTCTGTTCCCAATGAAGTTTGCGGTTTCTTCATTCCAACGCCGTTGTCGGAAACATGAAGTTCTACAAATTCATTGTCCACCTTAAATTCTACATCAATAACCCCGTGTTCTCTACCTATAAATGCGTGCTTTAAGGAGTTTTGTATGAGTTCATTTATGATGAGTGCGATTGAAACCGCTTTCTTGGAGGTTGTTACTATTTTATTGCCATTGGGCTCAATAATCAAGTCTACTTTTAAGTTTAATTCATTCAACACCATTGTTGAACAAATTTTCCTTGTTAAGTTTATAATATTTACATCGTCATCGTCTGCATGTTCTTTAGCAAGAATAATTTCATAAACTGAAGAAATACTATAGATCCTGTTCAGTGTTTCCTCAAAAGCGGCTCGGCCCTCTGTCGGCACGCCGTTGCGCATCTGCAATCGCAGCAAGCTTGCAACCGTTTGTAAATTATTTTTAACCCGATGATGAATTTCTTTTATGACGACCGATTTCATCATCAATTCTTTTTCTTTCGTACGGAGTTCTGTGATGTCTTGAATAATCAACAATGTCTCCTGCGAATTATTTTTCTCACGCATTTTTATCTTTTTCACAATTAAACTTTTACGTTCAATCGTCATTTCAAATACAAATACGTCATCCTTCTGCTCGTATACCTTCTTAAGGAACGGAAGCATTTCCAACAAATCTCTATTCATGATTTCATCGCTTCCACTCATTTCGGAAATAAGTTTTAAGCCGGATGGATTGGCGTACACTAGTCGATTGGAGGAATCTGTCAAGATCAACATTTCCATCAATAAATCCGAAACTACACCAAGCCCCGAATTTGTCATCTGATCTTCCGCGGATTCAGTGACAACTGAAAAGTTCGGCAACTGTTGATCAGTAAGCGGTGGTACGACTTCCTTCTCTTGGATTAGAACTCCAATCACTTGATGGCATGTATTCTTAATTGGCACAACAGTCTGATCCACTACTTTACCTTCCTGTGTCACTGCATGCCGAATAATTGATTTTTTCCCATTCCAATATGAATAAAAGACACCCGGCTCGAACGATTCGAAGACCACTTTACCTACGACGGAATTGTCGTACACCGGTGTACATCCTGGAGGAAATGCTTCTGCCACTACTATCGCCTGGTTGGCTGGTTTAAGTTTACAGTCAATGAACATATAAGCCCCCGATAAGTCTGCATATGTCTGCAAACTAAGTGCCATTTCCTGCAAGATATGAATATCTTCGTCCGTCAAGTTCGTATGCTGTTTGCACAACTGTTCTACTGTAGCTTTGACCAAAGCATCACAACCTCTTTCCAAGAAAACATTTCTCTCAAGAATATAAAATAATTATAGTGTTGTTTTTTGAATAGGTCAATTGGAGGGTTTTAGCAATCTGAAAGGTGTTAACACTTTCAGCCCAAATTCATTTCAAATGGAAATAAAGTGAAGCAATTGGATTAAAAAGATGCCAGGCTCCAAATAAATTCGGGGCCCGGCATTTTCGATTAGTTATTTACTATAGAGGGTAAATGAATGCTTAGAAAATCATTTATTTTCGCCTTATAAGCTCCCTCGTCCATCACAAATGCTTCTCCATGATTCGCGCCATCCACCAAGAATAGTTCTGCGTCACTTTTCGTGACTTCATACAATTCCTTCGTCATATCGGTAGGTACAAATGTATCCGCATTGCCGTGAATATAGAGAATCGGCACATTTGCCTTTTTTACTGCATTTAATGCGTCTGCTTCCTTCAATGAATAGCCTGCTCTAGCTTTGGTCAACACGCTCATATTATCCAGCAGTGGAAATGCGGGCAAATGGAACATCCGATCCATCTGATACGCGAATAACTGGTAGACGGACTGATATGGACTATCTGCAATGATCGCTTTCACCTGTCCAGGAAGCTCCTCTTCTCCGCTAGTCATCAAGACCGTCGCTGCTCCCATTGACAAGCCGTGATACACAACCTCCGTATCTGATCCAAGTTGCTTTACTAAATGTTTTGTCCAATCAATAATATCCAAGCGATCCGGCCAGCCAAAACCATAGTAGTCACCGCCACTTTTTCCATGGCCTCTTGCATTCGGCATGAAAATATTATACCCGAGTTCTTCGTAATAATATTGACCATATAACCCCATCTGTTTCGCATGCCCCAAGTAACCATGCGTCAAAATAACCAGCTTATTTGTTGGTAGTTTAGCCGGCAAATAATAGCCCATCAATTCTAGACCATCCCTTGACGTCAACTTCATTTCTTCATAGTCTTGCTCCTCCACCCACTGGCGCCAATCACCGTTTAGAAACACTTCCATCGTTTCAGCGGATACTTTCAAATCCGCATTCCCAGTGAGGAAATCTTTTGGACCTCTTTTGATGGCCAAGTTGTAAAAAAAGAAACTACCTGCTATTTGAAAGACAATAAAGAAGGCGACAACAAAGATCAGCATCTTCTTCCAGCCTATTTTTCTCATATTCATTTCCCTCGTTCTCTCTGTATAAGCACTTTTTCTTATTATACAATGAAAACGAAAGATTGTTTATGACGATTTAGTGAGAAAAGCCCCACCGGATGAATTGTATCCGATAGGACTCTCGCTTAAATTTCCTCATTTATTTTTTGGATTTCTGGTTATTCTCGTGTTCGGTTGCTTTATCTGCTCTTTTAAAATCCTCAGCGTAATGCACTTCTTGAGCGGCTTTAAGACCGTTGTTTTTTTCTGTTAGCGTCTCGTGTGGTGGTTTCTTTTCACTCACTAAACAGCACTCCTTTCCATTTAACTATAGTCTTCCACAGTTTTTTAAAATTAAACACAGCAAGGATTTTGGCGCCCATTGGATTTAATTTCAAAACAACGTATACTGACTGCATAAGGAGCTGATAAAATGAAATTTCATATGACAGAAAACGGTTTTGATACAGAAACAGAATTCGGTACATTACACATTTCCTCGAATGAAGAAAAAGGGTTTCGACCATACCAACTCATGGTTGCTTCCATCGGTGCATGCGGAGGTGGCGTTATGCGCAAGATTCTCGAAAAAATGCGTATGCCCGCTGATGATATCTCGATTGAAGTGAAAGAAGTCGTGCGTTCACAAGACGATGCAAGCCGCTTGGAGAAGATTCATCTTCATTTTACGATCATTGGCTCAGCTATTAAGGAAGAAAAAATGCCGCGGATAATGGATCTTACAGAGAAGAACTGTTCTATGTTGCAATCGGTGATTGGTTGTATTGATGTCGTGAAGACTTACGAGATAGGTAAGTTAAAATGATTACGAAGTCTCCCACTTATCGCTTTGCGTTTGAAGTGGGAGACTTATTTTTTGTAGCTGTTAAATCTCTAAATAAATACGATTTCCAGAAGGATCATAGGTAATAAACGATCCTCTCTCTTCCGTTACAGATGCACCGATACTCTTTAACTGCGCAATAGTATAATCCCTCGTTGCCTCATCTGCCAAAACGATTGTAAACGACTCAAGACCCACACTGTTTTCAGAGGGCGTTGGGGCACCAACTCCAACCCAGGTGTTTAAGGCAATTTGATGATGATATTTGCCCGTAGAGAGGAAAAGCGCCTGATTACCATATCGGTTCACCACTTCGAAACCAAGTCCCTTACTGTAAAATTCCTCAGCCTTTTTCAGTTCTGCCACGTGTAAATGAATATGTCCCATGACTGTCCCGGCAGGCAGGCCACTCCACGACTGCCGTTTTGTTACAGAAAGAAGCTCTTCAAAGTTTAATGGATCCACCGTCATTGAAACTTCGCCATTATTCCAAGTCCATTCAGAAGGGTCACGGTCTATATAAATTTCGATCCCATTTCCATCCGGATCTGATAGGTATAACGCTTCACTTACAAGGTGGTCCGATGACCCATAACGCAAACCAATTTCTGCAAAGTGATGAACGATGTCGGCTAAATCAGAACGTTTGGGCAGAAGAAGAGCAAAATGATATAGGCCTGTGGTTCTTCCTTGTTTCGGAATAACGTTTTCTGGTTGCTCAATTGATAACACACTCGTTTTTCCATCTGTTGTTAGTTTAACTGCCTTTTCAGTTTTCTCTAATATTTCAAAACCGAGAACCTCCTGATAAAAAACAAGTGAACGATTTATATTTTGCACCTTTATATTTACATGCCCTACATAAGTGTTTGGTTTACTATGAAACTTCATATTTATAACCCCCATTTTCTCTTCCTATGCTTTATTCATTTTCTTGTTTCTCTTTTAAAGTTAGTTACTTTATGTAACTAACTTTAAAAGAGAAACTTTAGTTCGTCAAGTAAGTTGATTACATTTAATTTCAACTCATCATGTTATATACTACATATAAAGGAGTGAACAAAAGTGAAGCAAGCCAATATTTGTCCCCGATTTGAAAAAGCCATCTCGCTTTTAAGTCAGCGTTGGACAGCTTTGATCATCAATCAAATGTTATCAGGACCACATCGGTTTTGCGCTCTCCAATCTTCTATTGGAATTAGCGGAAAGGTCCTGTCGGAACGCTTAAAAGACCTAGAACAGAAGGAAATTATAAAACGTAAAGTTATACCTGAAACTCCTGTTATTATCGAGTATTCTTTGACGGAAAAAGGGTATTCATTAGAGCCGGTTTTGAAAGAAATAGAAAATTGGTCTCAAGCGTGGTTGGATATAGAGCGCGCGGAAAACATAAAGTAGAGGCAAGTCCGAATTTACAATAAAAAAACGGGGCTGGAACGGAGGGCGACTCCAGCGGGAGGTAGCGCAAATGGTGAGACCCCACAGGAAGCGAGGAGGCTCACCTGCGCCCCGCGGAAAGCGTCCCTGCCCGCAGCGGAAAGCTCAAAGGCAGCTCTAAGTCTGCAATTCCTTTGCATTAGAAAAAACCGAACCATTTTACAAAACTTTGATTGAATGTTTTGGAATCGTTTGGAATCCTTTTGTCCCAGTCTCATTTTTTGACTTAGTCTCTTTTAAGTTCTGAGATTAAAATATACTTGAGTTCTTCAATTATAAAAACACCATCTTATCCCCACCACATCGCCGTAGCGAAAAATGAAAACATGGAAACCGGAACGGCGACGATACTGATTACGAGAAGACTAAAAAAAGCACTTCCTCCACTCACCTTTTCTTTCTTCATTACTAAATATGCTAAAACAAAACTGACTATATACAACAACATGCTCATCACAGTAAACACAGTCAAATAGTACACCGGATTAATGTCTATTGCATGCTCTGTCATGAAATAAGCCAACCCCTGACCAGACACACCTAGGATTGTCGCTATTATCATGCTGGAAATTATTGAAATCACGATCTTCATTACAATCCATCCCTATCTGTTTCCATCAAGTTTACTTAACCGGCACATAGCCCACTTTCTCCACCAATTCCTGTCCTTGCGGAGACACCATCCAATCTATGAACCTCTTTGCGTTCGGATTGTCAGTCCCTGCTGTCACAGCATAAAATTCAGATGAAATCGGATACTCGTGATTACGAATTGTTTTCTTTGTCGGTGCTACTCCGTCAATTGCCAGCAGCTTAATCTGATCGTTGCCCACCATTTCCGTTGAGTAATAGCGGAATGTATACCCAATGGCATTTTTGTAATTGCGATACATCGATACTTCTTTGATGATGCCGCCCATTCCTTCAGGTACATTTTCTTTTGGGGCTTCCATAATCGGGATGTCACCCATCAACCGCTCCAATGCAGTTTGGCTTCCGCTGTCTGGGGGTCGCTGAAATGCGCGGATCGGTTCATTTTTCCCACCGACTTCTTGCCAATTGGTGATCTTTCCTGCATAGATATCCTGGATTTGCTGCAACTGTAAACTGTCTATTGGATTTTTTTGATTGAGGAAAAATACAAAGGCTTCTCGCCCAATCGGGGTCAGCTCCAATTCCACTCCCTTTTGCTCTGCCATTTTCAGTTGTGCATCGGACGGTCCTGCCGCCAAGATCACATCTACCTTGCCTTGAATTAAATTTTGGTACGCTTCCGATGTCGTATTGACCATCACTTCACTATCATACGGACTATATTCCTTTTCAGGGTAGACCGCCTGAGTGAATGCGGCATACAGCGGATACAGCGCAGTCGCCCCATCGATTTTTGGCAACTGATCTTTCAGCTGCAATGTTGCAGGTTCATCTATATCTGCAAGCTTCGAGTTCTTTGAGAATGGCTCATAATAATAGATATCAACCTCTGCATCTACTGTTGGAATACTATCTTTGTAAGCCTGATAAATCGGCCAAACCGAAGTACCGAGCAAGACTACTCCGGCAATAGCTCCAAACTTTACTTTCCGCTCCTTCGTATTGAAAAAGTGAAAAATCATCATTACAATCCATATATATAAAATTACAACCGCCCCAATCACTAACGGGATATAATGTACTAAACCCATAAATAACAAATAGAATAGGCCAATCGCTGTGAAAAACAAAATCATAATCAGAAAAAACACAGCAAACACAATGGGTGTGAACATTCCAACTCTCTCCTTTCTACTTTTTATTCAATTCGCTCAAGCGATGTCTCGCTTCCTCTTCATCAAATGAACTATACCACCGAAAATGTTCGTCATCTAAAATACGAAAATGCTGGCTGATCAAGTTTTGCTGCAAACGAAATCGTCCATTCGTTTCAAGCTCTCGCCACCACACTTTACCGCCCATCGACTGATCAATCGGTCGATCAATCCCGTCATGTGCAATCGTTTCAAGCACTTCTAAAGGATCGCCGCCTACTGTCGCTTGCAAGACATCACTTTCACGAAATAGCGCGCATATTGCAATAACGGCAGTCCAGCTCGCAGCGGCCCTGCCCTTTTCGATCTGGATCAATGTCTTTTTGGAGAGACCAAGCACGTTCGCCATCTTCTGTTGAGAGTATTCTCTTTCCAAGCGTACAACCCGTAGCTTAAGAGATATCAAATCTGTCAATTCTTGTTGGTTCATACATTCACCTCAGGGTTACATTTTATATCTACAGGTGTAATATTACACCTACAGATAAAGTAATGCAAGAAGTTTTCAAAACTCTCTGTAAATCCATTCACTATCGCTTTTTTCTCAAAATTATGATAGGATTTAGTGAATTTGTCATTATGTACAGGAAACGAGGACTTATATGAAACAGCGTGAACAATGGACTTCTAAGATTGGATTTATTTTAGCAGCTGCAGGCAGTGCTATCGGATTAGGAGCCATCTGGAAATTCCCCTATATGGCAGGAACAAATGGAGGCAGCGTATTTGTCCTATTATTTATCATTTGTACGTTGCTGATTGGTTTGCCTATTTTATTGGCGGAGTTTGTAATTGGGAGAAGGGGACAGGCAGACGCTGTCACATCTCTGAAGAAGTTATCGACCGGACGCAACTGGGCTTGGGTTGGCTGGATGGGTCTCGCTTCATCTTTTATTATTTTGTCCTTTTACAGCGTTGTCGGAGGTTGGATTTTATCCTATTTGGCGAGAGCTTTTACTTTTAACTTGGGAGAGCTAGATTACGGTGAATTATTCGACTCTATTATTGCAAATCCAGTGGAAGTACTCCTTGCACAAGCACTGTTCATGGGACTGACCATTTGGATCGTGCAAAGTGGGATTCGTGGCGGAATTGAACGTGCCAGCCGCTGGATCATGCCTTTATTATTTCTATCTTTCATCGTCTTAGCAATTCGATCATTGACTCTCGAAGGAGCAATGGAAGGTGTTCGTTTTTTATTCGTCCCCGATTGGAGTTATTTTAACGGAACTACTTTTCTTGTCGCTTTGGGACAAGCATTCTTTTCGTTAAGTGTCGGTGTCACTGCGATGATGACGTATGCTTCCTATCTTTCAAAAGAAGAGAAGCTCGGTCAGTCTGCATTTAATGTATCAATATTGAATATCGGAATTTCCATTCTTGCAGGTCTTGTGATTTTTCCAGCGGTATTCGCGCTCGGTCACTCACCTGCGGCAGGGCCTGGGTTGATCTTCGTGATCTTGCCTGCCATTTTCAATGAAATTCCATTTGGCGCCGTATTTTTAATCATATTCTTCCTATTGATGTTGTTCGCGACGATTACTTCTTCAATTGCGATGCTTGAAATTGTCGTTTCAACCGGAATCCGTAATAAACATGACCGGAGAAGGCGTGCTTCATGGGTATTCGGCGGGCTGATCTTCTTGGTCGGTATTCCAAGCGCGTTATCCTTCGGCTTATTGTCGGACGTAAACGTGTTTGGCAATACGATATTTGATTTCGCTGACTTGCTGACGAGCCGAATTGCCATGCCGATTGGAGCATTGGCAGTTTCACTTTTTGCCGGTTTTATCCTGACGAAAGAAGATACTGCAGAGGAGCTACGTATGAACTCTGCTCTTCACTCCCTCTGGAAAGTCATCGTTCGTTACTTTGCGCCATTGGCAATCGTAGTGATTTTCTTTTCTTGGATATTCGGAATGTAAAAAGCACGCCGGAGTGAACTTCATCACTCCAGCGTGCTTTTTTAGATATGCTTCATCAGAACAGCTGCCAATTGCATAAGTCCTGTTAGATCCTCTTCAGTAAAACGATTTAATTCAGGGCTGTCGATATCCAGTACCCCAAATACTTCTCCATTTTTAATAAGCGGCACGACAATTTCCGAACGAGAAGCTGCATCACATGCGATATGTCCAGGAAAGGCATTGACGTCAGGGACGACTAGCCCTTCTTTCGACTGTGCCACCGTTCCACAAACCCCTCTGCCTAGCGGAATGCGGATGCAAGCCGGCAATCCTTGAAATGGTCCAAGCACTAATTCCTCGCCATCCATCAAATAGAATCCAACCCAATTGATGCGGTCAAAGAACTGATTAAGTAAAGCTGAGGCATTGCTTAAATTAGCGTAGACATTCGGTTCACCAGACACTAAGGCATCTAGTTGCGCTGAAAGTTGCTTATACTTTTCCTTTGAATTGTTTGAATAATCAATAGTTGTATACATTGCTTTTCCCTGCTTTCTGATTAAGGTCTTTTCTTAATCATACACAGAATAACATCTAGGGAAAAGTATTCAAACTCCACCTACATTGCAAGTCAATCCAATTTAACCCTCAAAACCTCACCCGTTACAGCATCTACCTTTACTTCATACTTATGTCCCTGTTCATTTCGAATGTCAATTTCATAAATCAGGATTCCATCATCATATTCCAACTCTGCTTTCACCACTTGCCCCGGTACTTGTCGCAATGCAATTTCATTCGCCTGTTCCATCGAAATTCTTCGATACTGTGGATGTTGCCAGTGATTTACCCAATTAGGGTTTTGCCCTTCTCGTTGTTGATTCAATACAAGATCCCTCCATTTCTTCACTCGCTATCAATCTATGCGAAGAAATGAAATAATGTGCCTAATCATCCAGTGTCGTTTAATGAGGAATTATGCAATATTTCCCCGGAAATAATTAGTTCAAATAGAATCAACAAGGGGTTTCTTCTCTTTATAGCGCATCCAGATAATCAGCGGGATTAGTAGTAACGAGATATACACTCCCAGAAAACTCAGCAGGGCAAAACTAGAGAATGCCACGATTAACCCCGATGCCAAACCTCCTGCGGTTCCAGCCAACGCAACAAATACATCAATACTACCCTGAGTCTTCGCACGCGTCAGCACATCAGTCGAGTCAATGACGATGGCTGTTCCACTAATCAATCCGAAATTCCAGCCTGCACCTAAGAGAATCAATGAAATAGACATCCAGAAAACCGATCCTCCCGCCACATAAGCAGCGAGAATACCCGATAATGCCAAAGTCAAACCTGACGCGATTACCATAGCAGGACGACCAATACGATCTACCAATACACCTGTAAAGATTGATGGCAAATACATACCGGCAATATGTAGCCCTATTACCAAGCCGATACCCGACAATTCAGCCCCATGATGCTGCATATGTACAGGTGTCATGGTCATGATAGCGACCATCACTCCATGGGATAATACAAGAACAATTGCACCTACCCATACTCCCATCCGACTCGTCGTTTGGCGGTGAATAAGTTGCCCATCCTCAATGCTCTTTCTGTCTTTTTCTGCAGCCAGCTCTATTTCACGCGCCACCAGCAGCGGATCCGGCCATAAAAAGACCAGGAAGGTGAGACCTGCTAAAATATAGGCAATACCAGCCAATAAAAAGACCCCAGTCAGTGTAGGGATCCCAATAAAATCAGCTACATGGCCCATTGGCAGTACGAGATTAGGTCCAGCGACAGCTCCTACAGTAGTAGAAACTAACGCTAGGCTGACTGCTGTAGCCCGCTGCTTTTCATTGGCTAAATCAGTGCCTGCATAACGAGCTTGCAAGTTCGAAGACGTGCCTGCTCCGTAAATAAGTAGGAACAGAAATAAGATTGTTAAACTGCCCATCATCGCAGCCATTATGACTCCGATCGCACCAATCCCACCAGTTATAAAGCCAGCTCCTAAACCAAGTCTTCGGCCATATCGTTGCGAGAGTCTTCCAACAAGGTATGCAGAAATAGCAGAACCGAATGTAGAAAGCGCAATTGGCATCCCTGCCAAGTTCTCATTGCCAGTCATCTCCTGAATCAATAGTGCGCCAACTGTAATCCCTGCCGCCAGTCCAGCTCCACTAAATATTTGAGAAATTATTACGACAATCAAAGAGCGCTTGTACAATTTCTGCTGAGCTTCCTTGGAATGTGTATAGTATGAAAAGTCTTTTTGCTTGCTTGCCATTTTCCCCCTCCACTATCTCTAGGAACGTCACCTAGTCATCTATAGCTGCTCATTTAGGTCCTTGGTTTTTAGACTTCATTCATCTTATCATATCCCCGCCAACGTATAGCGGAAAATTCTATACATTGCAAAAAGAAAAGAGCAGTCCTTATTTTCAAGGATTGCTCTTTAACTTTGAAGGAACTCACCAAGCACGCCCACTACAACTTCAAAAGGCAGTCCAAAACAAATTGTCCCTTAATTTAGCCTCTTACTTCGCCAGTTCTTTATACCTTTTCAAACATTCTTCATACGCTTCCTGCACAGTATCGACCTGAATCACATGTTCACCCGACTTCGCAAAACGTGCAACGGAATGTTCATATTGTGGATCGTAGTAATAAGTCAACAACTGTTCAACTGCTTCAGCAAATCGGCCGTTTTCTAAATCATTTTGGATTTGCATAGCAATCGGCTGATGAATTCGCTTTCGAATCAGCTCGAACGCTTCTAAAAACTTGGAAGGATTTTTATCCGGCTCATACTCCGAAAGGATTTCTTCTACACGTACAGCTGTCGGCAGCTGGATGATCCATTGCGAACTCTGTTCTTTTTTCTCATATAACTCTGGCGGCATATGTACCTGGCCGATCCGTTTACTTTCCCCTTCGATAAATACATATGGCTGATCCGCATACTCCACTAACTTCTCGGCCAATAGCATTTCAAATCGCTTTTGATTATTCGGCTTTACACCAATTTGCCCAAAAATCGAGCCACGGTGTCCTGCCATCCCTTCCAAATCAATCACCGGGTAGCCATCTTCCCTTAGTTTATGCAGAATCTTCGTCTTACCGCTTCCTGTATAGCCGTTTAACACAAGCAACTGAGGAGTAAATGGCTCCCCGAGACGTTTTATTACCCATTGTCGGTAGGTATGAATCCCACCGATTATACGATTTGCGCGTATACCCATCAATTCAAGTACCGTTACTGCCGTTTTGCTTCGCATGCCGCCACGCCAACAAAAGACAGTGATTGGTGATTCAATTTGCTGAAATGCTTTGATAAATGATGGAAGTTTCCGAGAGAAAATCATTAATCCTCGATCCATTGCCGCTTGCTTGCCAACCTGCTTATACAATGTACCTACTTCGGCACGTTCTTCATCTGTAAAAATAGGAATGTTTAAGCTGCCTGGAATAGTGGCTTCTTCAAACTCTTTTGGCGAGCGGACATCGACTAATATATGTGCTTTTGTTCTCTGTAAATCCAATGCATCTGTCAATGTAATATCCCGTACCATGTCCTTCACCATCTCCTTGAATTACTGCACGATAATTCGGCCGTCTTGCTCACCGGTCACTTCTCCAATCAAATGCGCATCCACGCCCTCTTCGCGTAATTGTTTTAGAAGGTGATCAGCTTCCTCGCCTGCAACTGAAACTAGCAAGCCGCCTGAAGTTACTGCATCACATAAAATCCATCTGTCTACTTGATCCATCGACTCTGGATAGTCGACAACGCCTTCCAAGTGAGCAAAGTTATTTTTCGTTCCGCCCGGCACAGAACCCGCTTCCGCCAATTCTCTTGTGCGGGGTAAGACAGGCACTTTTTCACTATTGATACGCAAGCATACGCTGCTGCCTTTCGCCATTTCGGACGCATGTCCAAGCAATCCAAAACCCGTCACGTCGGTAGATGCATGTACACTGTAGCCATCCATCACTTCAGCAGCTGTTTTATTGAGCGTTGTCATGACGTTCGTGACCTGGGTGATTTCTTCTTCCGTCAATAATTCATTCTTCAATGAAGTTGTCATGATGCCCACGCCAATTGGTTTCGTCAAAATTAAACGGTCCCCGGGTTTAGCCCCTGCATTCGTCCGGATCTTATCAGGATGAACCGTACCTGTCACCTGCATGCCGAATTTAGGTTCTTGATCGTCAATGGAATGTCCGCCAACCAACACGGCGCCCGCTTCCTTCAGTTTATCGCCTGCTCCCCGTAGAATCTCCGTCAATATACTGCGTTCCAATGTATGGATCGGAAATGCCACGATGTTCAATGCTGTGATCGGTTTGCCGCCCATTGCGTAGACGTCACTGATCGCATTTGCTGCCGCCACTTGTCCAAAATCATACGGATCATTGACGATTGGTGTGAAGAAGTCCAATGTTTGAACGATAGCTGTTGTGTCATTCAATTTATAAACTCCCGCATCATCACTTGTGTCAAGCCCTACAAGTAAATTGGGATCCGTTAAACCAGGAGGCAGTGTATGTAATACTTCAGCAAGGTCAGCTGGACCAATTTTACAGCCACAACCCCCTTTGGAAGATAAAGCAGTCAGTTTTACAGTAGAATTTCGCATAGTCGAAATCAACCTTTCATTTGTAGTACCTTAATTTTACCATAAACTTCAATGGTCATACTGAATTAGGACTTGTGATGCTCCCCCTCCGCCAATCATTTGAACAACCTATTCCATTCGTCAGAAAATGTTTACCCAATCAAAATTGAGGGAATAGAAAGGAAGTTTCACAAAATGGGAGGTACACAAACATTGGTAGCTCATGCACAAAAAACATCCACTATAAAATGTATAACAGAATACGATACATTGCGCCGGGTGATCCTATGCCCGCCGAAATTTATGGCGATTGAAGAAGCCATCAACGAAGTACAAAAACAGTATGAAGATGAAAATATCGATAAGCAGCGTGCAATGAAACAACACGCCCAATTTGAAGAATTACTGAAAGAGCATGATGTAGAAGTCATCACACTACCTGCTTCTTCTGAATTTCCTGAGCAAGTTTTCACGCGGGATATTGGATTTACGATTGGAGATGAAGTGTTCATCGCCGACTTGGCAGCGGATATCCGAAAAGGGGAAGAGGCGCCGCTCAAAGAATGGTTGTCAGAGGAAGATGTCCCCTATCAATCTGCAACGGAGCGGATGGAAGGCGGCGATATTATCGTTGATCGAGGCACCGTCTATGTCGGAATCAGCAGCCGTACGTCAAAAGAAGCCATTAACCAGCTTGAAAAGAAGTTGCCCGATTACAAAATTAAACGCGTACCTTTTGACGGGCGCTATTTGCATCTTGACTGTGTATTCAATATTCTCTCACCTGAGAAGGCGCTTATTTTTCCATCTGCATTCGACCGGGAAACACTCAAGGAGCTCGCCGCTTCATACCAATTGATTGAAGTATCGGCAGACGAGCAGTTTTCACTCGGCACAAATGTACTCTCAATCGGTAAAGGGCACGTCTTTAGCCTGCCACAAAATCATCAGGTCAACATGGCATTACGCGCAAATGGATTCCATGTCATAGAGGTCGATTTCTCCGAGATTATCAAATCCGGCGGCTCTTTCAGATGTTGTTCAATGCCGATCGAACGTGGGTAAAATAAAACCTGTCCATGGCTGTATGAGCTACGGACAGGTTTTATTTGTTGTCAAAGGAATTCTATATAATCGCCGTATTCGTCACCCGTTTCCTGAATATCCAACTCAACCGACTCGGGTATGACTAAGTGAATGGTTATCACGCCTGAAACCATACCTGAACTATAGCCGTGATTTTGTACCCCGGTGAATTGATTCAACATATTCGAGTCGTGATAAAACGTATACTGAATTTTATTTATCGGTTGTTTTGGCACAGACATAGAATGACTGTCCCAAATTGGCAATTCGATTTGCAGTTGATCTGATAAATCATAATATATCCCACCTGATTCATCAAACCCTGTCAGTAATTCAGGCTTATAGACTGTTTCTTCAATTGTATTGCTTTCTTCCGGCGTTCGCTCAATTAGAATATATGCGTGTCTATAGAATTTGGGTATCGAGAACTCTCCTTCCACTTCATGCGTTCTTTGAGCCGCAATCAGGCGTTCCGGGATAGGTGCCCCCTGATCGATCGCGTATCTCAAGTCGAACCCAGCCTCGCTCGATGTTACTGTCGGCGGTGGCTCCATTTGATGATTCTGTACCATTATTTCTGCCACTATCAACACGATAACCAGCAACGCAACATACCCTATGATCAGCTTGTGATGAAACTTCTTTTTCACTCGCACATTACCCATACTTTTCACTACCATCATAATCGTCAGTACACCTATTATCAAAAGGATGGGCATCACGATTGCAAACATCATCATGGATTTCTCACCTCCAACCGATTCGTCACCCAAAAACTTACACCGAATAATAGCGCTATGGCAATCAAAACTTTCAATATGAATAGTAGAATAGAAGTCTCTCCATAAAAGAAATTTAATAAACCGTTGCTGTCACTGCCGAATGATACTTGCGTAAAGGCAATCCAGATCATAGCAAACAGCGCAATGAATAGCTTGCTGAACTGAATGAATGTGCCAAGTGTATAGCCTACAAGCATGAGCAGCAATGTATAGGCCGTCATCGCAATAATTTGCGAAAAGAAGTTTAAAGGAGTCGAAAATAAGCCACTCGTTTCAATGATGGCATTGTCATTGAAAATCGCAACAATTTTCATAACCGATCCTAGCAAAACTGTCGTCACACCGCCAATTAGCGCTGCCATACAGAAGAAATAGAAGTTGGCCAGCTGAAAGGTCAAACGATTCGTCACAAAGGCAAAGGATTCATTTCGCTGGGCAGCGGAAGTTAGCAAAAAGCCTACGATAAATGCCCAAAACAACGTCAACCCTACCTGACCATCATTAGATACATTCGCATAGTTAAACGATAGTAGTGTGTCCCCGTCCTCGTACGAAGAGGTAGAAGTAGATGCACCGCTTAAGAACACTGTAGAAATGATCTGCAACACGATCAACATCGTGAAAATCGGTCCATTGGCGTTAAATTTGAATAAAAACTGGCGCTTCGCCAGCTCATGCACGCTCCATTGCGTTGAAAACATCATCCACCCCTCCTCTCGTCTGACCTGTCATCGCTAAATATGCATTACTCGCCGACACTGCTGAAATACGGATGCCTGCTTGCTTCAATTCTTTTAGTTCCGCTTCTGTGTGTTCACTATCAACAATCCATTCAGAAATTGGACCAGCTGAAGAACGGTGAATGACTGCATATTTATTGGCATACTTCTCCAATACCTCTAGTTTCCCTTGCAGTAATAAGAACTTTTCTTGCAACTCAGTGATGGGACCATGAAACCCGATACCTTTCCCATCGATCAGTAAAATATCTTCCAAAATGTCTTCCATCTCTTCCACATGGTGGCTTGATAATAAAATTGTCCTCGGATGTGCAATATAATCTTTCAACAATGCCCGATAGAAATCTCGGCGCGCAGCCGAATCCATTCCTGTAATTGGCTCATCGAACATCGTCAACGGACAACGTGCTGCAATCCCGACAACTGCATTAAATGTACTGCGCTTCCCTTTAGATAGCACCCGATGATTCAAAATTAGCGGTAAGGAAAAGTACTCCAATAATCGTTTAGCTAGTTCTCCATCCCAATTCGCATAAAAACGTTCGCACTCTACTAAAATATCACCCAACGTCAAAGAGTCTGGAAATCCCATCAGATCATCAATAAAAATCATATTTGCAGAGACGGAGAGACTGTTAAAAGGACGCTCACCAAACACCCTCAACTCGCCACTAGACTCTTTCATAAAGCCTGCAATCATCTTCAGCAGCGTCGTCTTCCCCGCACCGTTTCGTCCTACCACGCCAGTAATGACGCTTTCCCGAATGTCCAGATTGACTTTATCCAATATGGTGAGGGATCGATATTTTTTCGTCACGTCTCGTAGTGTAACAGTTTGCATCATAGTCTCTCCTTTCGCTCTGCCCGAATTAATTGGAAAAGCTGCTCTTCTTCTATGCCTAATAATTTTGCTTCGTCGAGCAGCTCATGTACTAGACGGCGTAATGTCCGATCTTTTCTTTTCGCCAACAACTTCTTTCGTGCATCTGCCGACACAAATGTACCAAGGCCGCGCTTTTTATAAATGAGTTCCGCATCCAGCAAAATCGTCAGCCCCTTCCCGGCAGTCGCGGGATTAATATTAAAAAGCTCCGCCAACTGGTATTGTGAATATACTTTGTCATCTGTTTTCAGTGTTTCGTCAATAATCTCTCTCTCCAGCCATTCTGCTATCTGTACATAAATTGGTTTTTCCCCATCCATCTCCAGCAAGAGCTTCACCACCTTCTGGTTACCCAGTACATTACTGTTGTAATGTACTATACATTTTTTATTTAAGAAAAGCAAATAAACACAAAAAAGATGCAGGATAACTACCAGGCATCTTTTCAATCCATCCTATTTATTTAACGGCATCAATTCGTGTGAATAAATCGCCCGCTTTTGACACATCCTACTTATTTACAATGTATGTTAGGAGCGAATTAAATGAATACCGTAAAAGACTTGCCCATCCAACAGAACCGGTTACTGAATGCCGGCTTTCTATTAGTTTGTTTATGTTTATTAGATGCTGTATTCACCGACTATGGCATTCGTTCCGGTCATATCCAAGAAGCAAATGTACTCGTTGCGTTGCTGTATGAGCAAAGCATCCCAATGTTCTACATTGTCAAATTAGGGCTGCCTTTACTACTTTTATATATAATCACGATCAGTAAGTCAGGCATAGTATTGCGTATTTCTTTGACGACCGCCTTGTTCCTGTATATAGCCGTTATGTGTATCCATATTTTTTGGCTGGTCGTAATCGCAATTTAAAATTCTATAAAAAAGGGCTATCTTTTGTGATACCCTTTTTCCTTTATACAGCATTACGAGTCATTTACATGCCCGAAATGGCTAAAACAAGCAGCAGGACTAATAAACTGTTTAACGTAACGGTCGCTGTAGCTAATGCGAAGATTTTGTTATTCCTTACTTCAAAAAATGTGGCTATAATTCCCATCCCACATACGATGCTCCCATAGAGGAAAAACAATCGATCAACTATATCAGGAACCACCGTAAATAACATGATGATAAAGAGCAGCACATTGAGTAAAAGCAGGCTAAGACTGAGAACTGAAAATATGTATGGTCTTGGTCCTGCACCATGATTCTTATGTAGGTGTACTGCAAGTAAGAGCACAGCTACCATAAGCATACTCATGAATAAAAATAATAGTCCTGTAAACCCCAAACCCTCTCACCTTCCTTTCATTGGTATATATTTCAGCATACTGATTGGATGAATTATCTAATCAGTATAGGGTGGATACTGGCTAGCATCCACCCTATTTGTCGTAAGTATCCAGAAAAACCTTCAAAAGCCTTATGTTTTTGAAGGTTTTTTATCTTAATATGTCCACATCCAACTCTCTGACTGAATTAGATCTTGCAAGTCCTAGAGTGATATCTAGGGTCGGCAACTATATTTTGAAGTACTTCTTTCGCGCCTTGCTGTCCCGCAACAGCGAGTCCATACATATGCGGCCTCCCGACCAAAACTGCCTTCGCCCCGAGTGCTATCGCTTTGATCACATCTGATCCTCGACGAATTCCACTATCCATCAGTACAGGGATTCGGTCTTGAACAACTTCACAAATTGCAGGCAACGCTTCCAATGCTCCGATTGCTCCATCTACTTGTCTGTCGCCATGGTTGGAAACTATGATGCCATCTACTCCAAACTCCATTGCTTGCTGTGCATCCGCAGGGTGAAGAATGCCTTTCAAAATAATTGGCAAACTCGTATGTTCCTTTTTAAGAAATTAATATCCTTCCATGTTAAGCTCGTGTTTCCAAAAATCTTTGTCCAATGTAGGATGACGGCTTGCGGAACTTCAATTGGAAATTTTTCCAGTTTTGCACAAAATACTGGATCTGAGAAATAGTTTCCCACTCCTTCCCCCGCCAAAAACGGCAAATATATATTTTTCAAATCATACTCTCGACATGCCATCATCGGCGTATCGAGTGTCACGACGATCGCCGAATAGCCTGAGGCTTCTGCACGCTTAAAAAAACTGGCCGCTATGTCTGGATCTCTGCTCCAATATAATTGAAACCATTTAGGGGCATCACCCATCACTTCAGCAATCTTCTCCATAGAGACAGAAGCTGCTGAACTTGCGATATATGGGATACCTAACTCTGCACATGCTTTTGCGGAGGCATTTTCACCGTCTGGATGAATAATTGATTGGACACCAATTGGGGCATGAAATACAGGATAAGGATATGTCTTACCAAATAGTTCAATAGATAAATCACGATCATCCACATTGTTCAACATTCGAGGCACGAGTTGCCAATGTGTAAATGCTTTCAAATTGGATTGCATTGTCTGTTCTCCGCCAGCGCCACCAGCAATATAATAAAAAGGACCATCTTGCAACTTTTCTCTTGCGAGTTTCTCCCATTCCTCATATGTGACTGGCAATCTGTTTGGATCAGGATTTTGCATTGTCATGTAAATCTGATATTGAATTTGATTTCCAATATTACGCATGCTCACTCCTCTTATTTATTCAGAATATTCCAACAATATTTTACTAGTATAGCAGATATTCATTTTAAAAAGAAACCCTTTCATTCTAATACAGTTGCCAGCAGACGCCCTGCCGTTTCCTCCAAAGTAGAGTATACATATTAGTAAATGCAATAGGAGGTGAATGAATTGGAGAAGAAGAATAATCGCGACCAACTCTATGGGCTGTCAAATCAGTTAATGGAACTTTTTGTTTCAGACTTATTTACCAAGAATAAAGTTAGTACAGAGGAAACAAAGCAACGCCTTACAGAGGTCCAAAAAGAAAAACTTAAGCAAACTGTAGAGCAATTAAAGACACAGGTAGAGGAATTTTTAGAAGAAAAAAATTCACAAAAAATAATTACCGAAACAGAAAATGCAACGGACTTGAAATCAAATCCACTCAGAGAAGCTCTTTTGAAAAAAACAACAAAGAAAGAGAGTGAAAATGAAAATAATGAGGATGGTCAGGGACAATAAAAATAGACGTTTCGTTCAGCTTAAGAGATTTCCAACGCATGTAATAGAGAGAGAGAGGAGGGATGAACCCATGAGCCACCACTACGAACACGAAGAAGAAAGATGGTCTGCATTAGACACGTCTTCAAAACACCCTTGCGCCCCTTGTTCCAATGACTCAAACAATACAGGAGCCGACGCAGATGTAATTTCTGACATTGACCAGTTTTCCAACGAGGTCATCGTCATTCGAGATTCTTGCGATGTCATGGTTAGTACGACGGACACACAGGTCGCAGTATCCTTACAAGCTGCACTACAAGTAGCCATTGCATTTGTTGTAAATATCTCAATTGCAGACGGTACACGTGCAGAGAAAGTGACAGCAGAATTATTGGAGAGAGCTCAGATTCGACAGACGAACCGCCAAAAACTCATCATTGAAAATAGCCGTAATATTGAAGTCACAACAGTAGACACTGACGTAGCGATTTCTTTGCAGCTATTGCTACAAATTCTCTTAGCGTTAATCGTACAACTGGATATTCTATAAGACTGGTGGGCTATCTAACCGATAGCCCATTTTTTATTATTGAAATTTAATATCATAATTAAATATCTGAATAATATAAATGCCCTACTATTTGTATGGTAGGATATAAGTTATACATAAGAGAAAAGAGTGATATCATGATTGAACCGAGTACACGGAAACTGATTACTTTATCCATCGGCCTCCCGAAAAAATTACAGACTTCTAAAGGACAAGATTACATCAGTGCAATTTGCAAACAGCCTTCTAGAGAGGCATTTCTTTCTATAGATGGTTTTCGGGGGGATGGCATTGCAGATACCAAACATCACGGAGGACCGGATCGTGCAGTTTGTATCTATCCTGCTGAGCATTATCCGCATTGGGAAAATGAATACAACTGTACTCTACCCTCTTCTACTTTTGGGGAAAATTTGACTATCTCAGGCATGCTCGAAAATGAAGTGTATATTGGAGATACTTTTCGGGTAGGAGAAGCCGTGCTACAAGTAACACAAGGCCGGGTTCCTTGCAGTACGATCAATAAACGAACCGGCTTGCCTACTCTCATGAAGAAGATCGTGGACACTGGATTCACAGGTTATTTATGTCGGGTGCTGGGGGAAGGAATGGTGCGCGATGACTCATCCATTACTTTATTGGAACGCGACCCGAATGGTGTCTCTATACTCTATGCGAATGAAATTTATTTTCATCGACCGAATGATCTGGATGGAATGAAACGGATAGTAGCAGTGGATGCCTTGGCGGATGTTTGGAAAGAAAAGCTTGTGAAACGGATAGAGAAACTTCAAACTACGTAAATTGAAAGGGTGACGGCAAAATGGCTCTTCACTATAAAGAGGCTGGTGATTCAAATGGTGAACTTCTACTGTTTATCCACGGAGGCGGCGTGGACGGTTGGATGTGGGATCAACAAATTCCGAAATTCAGTAACTACCATATTCTCGTTCCCACGCTTCAAGGACATGGTGAAAGAAGCGATAAAACCTCTTTCTCCATACATCAAAATGCTGTAGAACTGTTGGAACTGCTTGAAGAAAAGCAAGGCAGCAAACGTATACACATTGTCGGATTTTCCATTGGTGCGCAAATTGGACTGGAAATGATTCGTCTTGCACCGAACTTTATTCACTCCGCAATGATCAATAGCGCGTTGCTTACGCCAATGAAATTTGCCGTCCCTTTCGTCAAGCCAATGATTAAGCTCACTTATCCACTCATCCAAAACCGTCAATTTGCCAGGCAACAAGCGAAACAACTCTATTTGGATCGGGAGTTTTTTGAACGCTATTACACTACAAGCTTGCAGATGAGTTCTGGCACGTTGATTGAAATGATACAAGAAAACCTGTCGTTTTCGCTTTCCGAAGATTTGGAAAGCAGCACAACACGCATTTTGGCAACAGCTGGAACTAAGGAGTCGCGAAGTGTGATAAAATCCGTTTCACGGCTCGCTCAGTTCAACAACTGCCAGTCGCTTCTCATTTCAGATGTCGGACATGGGTTTCCAATTGCACAACCTGAAGCCTTCAATCGTCTTTTGACGCATTGGCTTACTACCCGCTCGCTGAGCCGCGTCAGATCAGTTGCTTCACCAACTCACGGTTCCGCTCCTTAAATAACTCATTATGAGAAGAAACCATACCGTGTTCAGTCGCTTCTGGATCTATATATATCTTTGCACAGTTCACTGCATTTGCAGCATCTTGGAATGCTCCGGCAATTAAATGCAACTTCCCATCGTGACTCAGCACATCGCCTGCTGCAAAGACTCCGTCTACAGACGTGGCACTCATGCAAGTTCCAGCGACTTGCTTATGTTCCGTCAATTGAATCCCGAGTTGCTGGTCACCAATCAATGAGGTATCTCGCTCATATCCATGATTGATGATTACTTCATCTACAGGTACTGTAATAATGGTTTGGTCTTCATTGTGCTGCAGCTCCACTGACTCAATCGAGCTATGATCATCAGATGCAATAAAACGCGAGATATTTGTATTGAAATAGCAAGTCACTCCTCCCTCTAACAATTGCCGCACTTGCGCTTCATGCCCATTCAAATTGTCCTTTCGATAGGTCAAGAATACGTTCTTCGCAATCGGTTGCAATTCGTTCGCCCAGTCAATAGCCGCATTGCCGCCGCCTGAGATGAGAACGTCTTTTCCTTTGAAACGCCCCAGAGACTTTACTGTGTAATTCAAGTTCGTCACTTCATACCGTTCTGCACCTTCAACCTCAATCTTTTGAGGATTTAAAATCCCTGTTCCCGTAGCTAAGATCACTGTTTTACTATAATGAATTGTCCCAGAAGCAGTTCGTAAAACAAAATGACCTTCCACTGACTTTTCAATTTGCACAATCTTTTCATTCAGCACAACTTCAGGATTAAATGTCAGGCCTTGAGTTACCAATTTCTCAATTACATGGGCTCCCGGCGCTGGTGTGATTCCCCCTATATCCCAAATCATTTTTTCTGGATAGACATGAATTTTTCCGCCGAGCTGTGGCTGATACTCAATAATTTTTGTCTTCATTTCACGTAGACCACTATAGAAAGCCGCATATAACCCAGCAGGTCCCCCACCAATGATTGTTACATCCAATATATCTTTTCTTTCCACGATATCTACTCCCTTAAAAAAATTATTGACAAAGACAGCGTTTCAACTTATAGTTTTTATTGTACTGAAAATGAGAATCATTATCAACCAATTTCATGTAAGAAAGGTGAGAATATTATAAATGGTTCGTTTATATACAGAGGATTTGCAAATTTCATACGACGATCGTCTGATCGTTAAAGGAATATCCGTGCAAATACCAGATCAAAAAGTGACGGCCATTATCGGTGCCAACGGATGTGGAAAATCTACCTTTCTGAAAGCTGTTACCCGATTGATCCCCCATCAAGCAGGAAAAGTTGTGTTGGATGGTGGAAATATCGCCAAACAAAATACGAAAAAGTTAGCACAGAAAATGGCGATCCTCCCTCAAACACAGGAAGCCGCCAGCGGTTTAACGGTCGGTGAATTGGTTTCATATGGAAGATTCCCTTATCAAAATGCGATGGGCCGACTCACAACGCATGATACAGAAGTGATTGATTGGGCTTTAGAAGTGACCAATACAAGTGAATACAAATATCGTCAAGTGGATGCCTTATCAGGTGGTCAGCGTCAACGTGTTTGGATAGCAATGGCTCTTGCCCAGGAGACAGACATCATTTTCCTCGACGAACCGACAACCTATTTGGATATGGCGCATCAGCTTGAAGTGCTAGAACTGCTTCAGAAGTTAAACATTGAACAGCAGCGCACAATTGTGATGGTGCTTCACGACTTGAATCAAGCCGCACGCTTTGCTGATTTCATTGTCGCAATGAAAGATGGAGAGATTATTCGTGCCGGGATATGCGAGGAAGTCATCCAGCCAGATATATTGCGCCAAGTGTTTCGAATTGATGCCGAAATCGGCATAGATCCAAGGACTGGAAAACCGCTGTGCATTACATACGATCTACATAAAGGAGATAATAGAAAATGAAGAAATTTATATTACCCGCCATTTTGCTTCTCGCACTTGCGTTAGGGGCTTGTGGAAACAAACAGGATGAATCATCGAATAAAAACACAGTGAAAGAAGACGAAGGAAAAAGCGATACGATCACATATGAATCTGAAGATGGTCCAGTGGAAGTTCCGGCAGATCCACAAAAAGTCGTGGTGCTGGCCAGCTTTGCGGGTAATGTTATGGCACTTGATGTGAATTTGATCGGCGTCGATTCATGGTCAAAGTCGAATCCCCGTTTTGATTCCGCGTTACGTGACGTAGAAGAAGTATCCGAAGAAAACATCGAGAAAATCATTGAGCTTGAACCCGATTTAATTATTGGATTTTCTACCACTAAAAATATTGATAAATTGAAGGAAATTGCTCCTACTGTGACCTATACATACGGCAAAGTAGATTATCTGACACAACATATTGAAATTGGAAAACTTCTCAACAAAGAGGAAGAAGCGACAAAGTGGGTGGAAGACTTTAAACAGCGTGCACAAGATACAGGTAAAAAGATTAAAGAAAAAATCGGTGAAGATTCTACCGTTTCTGTTATCGAAAACTTTGACAAACAATTATATGTTTATGGCGACAGTTGGGGGCGCGGTACAGAAATCCTTTATCAAGAAATGAAACTTGCTATGCCCGAGAAAGTAAAAGAAATGGCAATGGAACCAGGCTATTACGCACTTTCCACTGAAGTGTTGCCTGAATTTGCAGGAGACTACATGATCTTAAGTTCCTTTGATGCAGCGGATAATTCCTTCATGGAAACAGATACCTATAAAAATATCCCGGCAGTGAAGAACAATCAAGTGTTTGAAGCCAATGGAGAGGAATTTTATTTCAACGATCCGCTGACATTGGAATATCAACTAGAATTCTTTACAAAGCATTTTTTGGGCACTAACTAATAATCGAACAGTGAGCCCCTCTACCACAGAAGCGGGCTCCTTTTTTAATGAACGGAAAGGCAGGAACGGTCCAAATGAAAGAACAGAAAAGAAAAACTACTCCTTTTAGTATCAAGTTGCTGGCGAGTATACTGCTTTTACTGATTGTATTTCTGCTGGCTATGAAGCTTGGAGCCGCCCACACTTCCTGGAGGGATGTCTGGCTGTCATTCACAGGCAGCAAACAACAAAGCGCTCTGATCCTAAAGGAAATCCGTATGCCTCGCGAAATCGGTGCACTGGCTGTCGGCGCCGCGTTAGCGGTCTCAGGGGCCATCATGCAAGGCATGACAAGAAATCCGCTGGCAGATCCTGGACTACTCGGACTGACTGCCGGGGCCAATGCCGCTCTGGCTATTACTCTTGCATTGGTGCCTGCCGTTAATTATTTTGGAATTATGATTGCTTGCTTCATAGGATCTGCTGTCGGCGCTCTTCTCGTTTTCGGTATCGCCTCTGCCAAACGTGGAGGATTCGCGCCTATTCGATTGGTTCTGGCCGGAGCTGCAGTGTCCACCTTCTTATTTGCAATTGCAGAAGGGGTTGGTCTGTATTTTAAGATTTCCAAAGATGTTTCCATGTGGACTGCAGGCGGATTGATCGGCACTGCATGGGGACAGCTGCAGGTGATCGTGCCTGTCATTCTCGCTGGGATTTTCATCGCAATTTTGCTGTCCCGCCAGCTGACTTTATTGAGCTTAAATGAAGAGGTTGCAATTGGACTTGGACAAAATACCTTCAAAGTGAAAGTCATTCTATTCCTAATCATTATTCTATTGGCCGGAGCCGCAGTGGCATTAGTCGGCAATCTGGCGTTTGTAGGACTCATGATTCCGCATATTGTACGTGCAATCGTCGGAACGGATTATCGATTCATCATCCCTGTATCCGTAGTAATAGGCGGAAGCTTTATGTTGCTCGCTGATATACTCGGCAGAACCTTGCAGGCACCTTTTGAAACACCTGTAGCCGCTTTGATTGCTATAATTGGTCTACCGTTCTTTTTAGTGATTGTCCGTAAAGGAGGCTGTGCATTCTCATGATTCTTCCCGCTACAAGAAAAAAGCAGCGTCTCTTAGCCGGCTGCTTAACTGTTTTAATATTGCTGCTGACCACAGTTGCGATGGGACTTGGCTATGCATCTATCGAATGGAATCGAATAATCCCTACTTTACTTGGTCAAGGAACATTCAAAGAAGAATTCGTACTGTTTTCGATCCGTCTTCCGCGAATCATCATCACCCTTCTAGCCGGTGCCGCACTCGCCCTGTCCGGTGCTATTTTACAAGGAATTACACGAAATGATTTAGCCGATCCTGGAATTATCGGAATTAATTCAGGCGCTGGCGTGGCGATTGCAATATTCTTCCTATTTTTTCCGATCGAAGCAGGATCATTCTCATTTTTCTTACCGCTGGTAGGATTTGCAGGTGCTATTGTGACGTCTGTTCTCATTTATCTATTTGCATACAGCCGTAAATCCGGACTGCAGCCTATGCGGCTTGTACTTGTCGGAATTGGGTTTTCCATGGCACTTTCTGGAATCATGGTTGTGATCACCTCCTCTGCTAAACGGGAAAAGGTTGATTTCATTTCCAGGTGGATTGCAGGTAATATTTGGGGCACTGATTGGCCGTATATTTGGGCTCTTCTGCCTTGGCTGCTGATATTGATACCTTTCGCTCTCTATAAAGCATATCGATTGGATTTATTAGGTCTGAATGAATCTATATCTACAGGGGTTGGTGTTTCAGTTGAACGAGAACGGTTGATTTTGTTACTTACAGCAGTTGCATTAGCTGCTTCTGCTGTATCTGTTACAGGCGGAATTGCATTTATTGGTTTAATGGCGCCACATATTGCAAAGTCCTTAGTTGGCCCGCGCCATCGATTGAATTTACCTATTGCCATTCTGATCGGTAGCTTTCTATTGTTGCTAGCGGATACGTTGGGACGGAATATTTTAGAACCAGATGGAATTCCCGCAGGCATCATCGTCTCATTGATAGGAGCCCCGTACTTTTGTTACTTGCTATTGAAAAAATGAATTAAAAAACGCCAGAACGACACATCCTTTAAAGGATATATCATTCTGGCTTTTAAATCCTCATCTGTCTCATTCTTATCTAACTAAATAACTCTTGTTTAAAATTGAGTAAGTAAATAGTAAGTAAAAAACCCAACCAAGTAAACGGCTGGATTTTTTAACGTTTCACGTGGAACATTGTAGGATTTTGTCAATTAAAAAAATTTTGTCGTCCATGTTTCGCCATTCCACACGGTTGAAACAACATCTTCATAAAAATCGGGTTCATGTGAGATGAGTAAGATACTGCCCTTATATTCTTTCAATGCACGCTTCAACTCTTCTTTTGCATCAGCATCCAAGTGATTGGTCGGCTCATCCAGTACCAATAAATTTGTCTCCTGATTTACCAGCTTACATAGTCGTACTTTCGCACGTTCCCCTCCACTTAACACTTTCACTTTGCTCTCGATATGCTTCGTCGTCAATCCGACACGTGCTAAAGCAGCACGTACTTCATATTGTGCAAAGTGCGGAAACTCACTCCAAATTTCTTCCAGACATGTATTATCTGTCTCAGCTTTCATTTCCTGTTCAAAATAACCAATGGATAAATGTTCTCCCTGCTCTACTTTTCCTTGCAAAGCCGGAATTTCACCGAGAATACTTTTCAAAAGTGTTGTTTTCCCAATACCGTTCGCTCCTGCCAATGCAATTTTTTGTCCTCGTTCCATCGTCAGGTCGAGTGGTTTTGAAAGGGGCTCGTCATAACCAATTACGAGTCCAGTCGTTTCGAATAAATACTTACCTGGCGTCCGTGCCGTTTTGAAATCAAAATGCGGCTTCGGCTTTTCAGAGTCCAGTTCAATTACATCCATTTTATCCAGCTTCTTCTGACGGGACATCGCCATTCGGCTTGTCGCAGCATTTGCTTTATTACGTGCAACGAAATCTTTCAAATTGGCGATTTCTTTCTGTTGCTTCTTATACGCAGCTTCCACTTGCTGTTGTTTCATCTCATGCACGCGCAAAAACTCGTTATAATCGCCTGGGTAGCGATTAATTTTCTGATTTTCCATATGATAAATTAAATTGATGACATTGTTCAAAAATGGAATATCGTGCGAAATCAAAATAAATGCACCAGGGTATTCCTGTAAGTAGGTACGTAGCCACTCGATATGTTCTACGTCCAAGTAGTTCGTTGGCTCATCCAACAGCAAAATATCCGGCTTCTCAAGCAAAAGCTTCGCTAGCAATACTTTGGTCCGTTGTCCACCACTTAAGTCGTGTACGTCCCGATCCAGACCGAATTCATTCAAACCAAGACCGTTCGCCACTTCTTCCACTTTCGCATCGATCATATAAAATCCACTTTGCTCCAATGTGTCCTGAATCTGTCCCGTCTCTTCCAAAAGGCTTTCCAATTCATCCGGCTCTACTTCACCCATCTTAGCAAACAGTTCATTCATTTCAGTTTCCATGTCGTATAAATACTGAAATGCCGTACGCAATACATCGCGAATCGACATTCCTTGTTTCAAAACGGCATGTTGATCCAAATATCCAATCCGTACACGTTTCGACCAATTCACTGTCCCTGCATCTGGCTCCAGCTTGTGCGTGATGATATTCATGAACGTAGATTTCCCTTCTCCGTTCGCACCTATCAATCCGATATGTTCCCCTGCCAACAAACGAAACGACACGTCATCGAAAATCGCCCGATCTCCAAATCCATGACTAATATTTTTCACTGTTAATAAACTCATGATGTACACCTATTCCTTTTTATTCATTGATATTCTAAAAAACAATTACTGTACAACAAGAACACTTGGACAGTAATGCGTTAATCATAGCTGTTTCTATTATTTTACCATCCCCGACTTCCAATTGCTTTAAAAACAAAAAACCAGCCTCATTATAGGCTGGCTCGATTATTCTTCTTCCACTTCCACAATAAGCTCAATTTCGACAGGAATATCAAACGGAAGCGTATTGACGCCGATCGCTGAGCGAGCATGCTCTCCTTTGTCGCCAAACACTTCGACAATAACATCTGATGCTCCGTTGATCACTTCCGGCTGCCGAATAAAATCATCAGTCGAATTAACAAAGCCTAAGATCTTCACAAAGCTTTTGATTTTATCCAATGAACCAAGCTCGGCCCGCAGATTGCTCATTAACTGAAGAGCCGTTTCTCGGGCTGCCTGATAGCCTTGCTCCATTGAAACATCATCGCCCAGTTTTCCTGTAATCATTGCTTTTCCTTCACGCATATAACCGGCACCTGATGTGTAAAGTGCACTTCCCAGACGGGCAGTCATCTGATAGTTCGCCATAGGCCGTGAAGCTGGTGGTAATTCAATTCCTAGTTCTTTGAGTTTTCCTTCGATGTTCATCTCTTGTCCCCCGATCCTAAAAATATTGAATTGATCGTATCATGTAGCCTAGGAACCGTCAAAATCAATTCAAAAAGGAACATGTGACCATCCACATGTTCCTTCCATTATTTCATTTTGTACAATTCCTGATTCAAGGATTTGAATAAGGAGTAAATCATCAGCACGACGATGAACGAGAACGGCAAGGCCGCTATAATGATTGTATTTTGCAAAGCAGCGAGACCACCTACTGAAAGTAAGATCAATGCAATTGCAGATTGAATGATTCCCCAAATGACCTTCACAGAATTCGGCGGCGTCAATGAGCCATACGTTGACTGCATTCCGAGCACATATGTAGCAGAATCTGCTGATGTGATGAAGAAAGATGTCACAAGAAGAATGGCGAATAACGAGATCAAGAACGACAATGGTAGCTCGTTAAACATTTCAAACACAACTATCTCAATATCTAAAGATGCCAAGTCCACTGCGCCTGAATTCTGTATATCTACAGCTGTCGAACCGAACGCAGCAAACCAGATAAAACCGAAGAATGATGGAACGAGTAGCACACCCGCCATAAACTCACGGATTGTGCGTCCTTTTGAGACACGCGCAATGAACATACTGACGAATGGAGACCAAGAAATCCACCAAGCCCAGTAGAAAATTGTCCAACCGTCAAGCCACCCTCGATTTTCTCCATTTAACGGAGCTGTTCCCATACTCATTTCGATGAGATGAGTAAAATAGCCCCCAACTGAATCTGTGAACATATTCAAGATCAACAATGTCGGTCCTAAGATTAAAATAAACCCTAAAAGCGCGACAGCTAATATCAAATTCGTGTTGGATAGATATCGTATTCCTTTATTTAACCCTGACCACGCGGAGCCGATAAACAAAAACGTCACGACAGTTACAATGATAAATTGAGACTGTATACCGATCGAGAATCCGAATAAATAATTCAAACCTGCATTAATTTGAACTGCGCCAAAGCCGAGGGAGGTTGCTACGCCAAAAGCTGTTGCAAAAACAGCAAGAACATCAATTACTGTCCCCCAAGGACCTTTCATCTTCGCTCCAAAAATCGGCTTCAGTGTTGCTGAAATTAAACCAGGTTCACCTTTTCGAAACTGAGAATATGCTAAAGCCAATGCTACCATTCCATACAATGCCCAGATGTGAAGACCATAATGTAAAAATGTTTTTCGCATCGATTCTTTAAATGCGGCAGCTGTGAAAGGATCTTCAGTAGCCGGAACAGCGTAGTGGGATATAGGTTCTGCAGCACCGTAGAAAACCAAACCAATTCCCATGCCTGCAGAGAAAAGCATTGCAATCCATGTAATTGTAGAGAATTGCGGTCGATCCGAATCTTTTCCTAAACGAATCTTTCCATAAGGGCTGAATATCATAAAAATACTGAGTAACAAGAGTGCAGTCATGAGCAACATGTAATACCAACCAAACGATGATGCTACAAATGCTTTGCCGGAGTTTGTGATCTGCTCAAAATGTTCTGGATCAATTACACCATAGCCAACAGCCAAGATGATCAATCCTATTGTAATGTAAAAGACATTTGAAATTTTCTTCATGGTTCCCCCAATTAACATAGTTTGCATAGCAGTTGTACACTATACTCTCAATTAATTAAGAAATCAAATGAATATGTGGAAGTTTTTTATTTTATTAGTACGTGAGGAGCCCTAAACCCTTGCATGGCGGTCTATATTGTGTTTTTCTGAAATTTAAAATGAAAACTTCTTACACAGTAGTTTAAAAGGAATTTCCCGGTTATTCCCCAAATATTGACCAATTGGTTAGCCTTAGGTCTTTGATACTTGGAAGTCTTTTCTAGTTGTCTTTATTTATAGTACGAAGTGTTATTCAATAAAAAAGCCGGCAAGAGATTGGACTGTCATCTCTTGCCGACTTCTTCTTATTTGTCTAAATACATTACAGCATAATTATCGTTTTCCATTGGATGCGGCTCAAATCCTTTAACATAATCAGCAAATGCGATCGGCGGTGTAGTATGCGCCAATGGAACCCAAGGAGCGTCTAAGTGGAATCGTTCCTGTGCTTTCTTATACAATTCGACCCGTTCATCTTGGTCGAATGTGACACGTGCCTGTTCAATTAATTCTTGGAACTCTTCATTATCATAGAACGCTAAATTGTTCGCAGGGGTTTCCATATTCGTATTGCTCAGATTTGGGTAGAGGAAGTTGTCTGGGTCTGCCATAACACCAGTCCATCCATATAAAGCCATTGGATGCTGTCCGTCACCCGTCTTTTCCAAATATGTTGCCCACTCATAAGTGACAATTTTTGCTTTGATACCAATTTCCTCCAAATTGGCTTGGATTGCTTCAGCTGTTTTCATTGGTTGTGGAAGGTATGGACGAGGGTTGCTCATCGCCCAGATTTCTGTCTCGAACCCTTCAGGATAGCCAGCTTCTGCAAGCAATGCTTTTGCTGCCTTTACGTCAAATTTATAATCCTCGATTTCATCGTTATACCCCCATAAAGCAGGCGGCACCGGACTTTTTGCAACATCTGCAAATCCACTGTAGAACCCATCAACAAGTGCCTTCTTGTCAATCGCCATATTGATCGCTTGTCTCACTTTGACATCGTCAAATGGTGCTTTCTGCGTATTCATCACCATAAAGCCTTCATTGAAACTTGGTCGTTTGACGAGTTTTAATTTTTCGTCTTTTTCTACGGTTTTTGCGTCTTCCGGATTCATCCCATCAATGAAATCTGCTTCTCCGCTCAGCAAAACATTCAAACGGGCCGAGTTGTCCGGAACAACTGTAAAGATAATCTGATCCAGCAGCGGCTGACTTTCTACATAATAATTTTCATTCGCTTTGACGACAATTTTGTCATTGCGTGTCCAGCTATCAAATTGGAATGGTCCCGTACCTACCGGATTTTCATAAAATCGTTCGTTGTACTGTTCTATAGCTGTCGGGCTTGCAATACCAAACATCGGGATTGCCAAATAGCTGATAAATGGAGCGACCTTTTCCTTCAACTTGATTTCTACCGTATGTTCATCCACAGCCTTCACATAGTCGATTTTATGTTCTTCGTCTCCTTTAAATCCACCATACAAGAATGGATAGTACGGGAAATCTCCGATATGATATTCGTTTTCGGTATCCATCCAACGTTCAAAATTAAACACGACAGCATCGGCGTTAAAATCAGTGCCGTCATGGAAAGTTACGCCCTTTTTAAGTGCAAGTGTCCATGTTAAGCCATCTTCACTCGTTTTATAGGATTCAGCCAATTTAGGCTGTAATTGCAAGTCTTTATCATACTCAAATAAAGTTTCAAAAATAGCGTGAGTCACTCGAATGGATTCTCCGTCTGTAATATTGATCGGATCTAATCCTACAGAGTCGGCACCTCTTGCATAGACCATCGTACCGCCTTCTTTTGAGCTCCCATTCCCTTTTGAAGCATCCGCCTCTTTGTCATTATCACTCGAACAAGCGCTGAGGATAAATAACCCTAAGATTACACTCATTGCATACAAAAATCGCTTCATAAAATTTCCCCCTTCAGGTAACTATCTTAGATGTTCTTTTTCTATTCTCAGTTAATTGGTTTGAAAAGTCAATGTACTTAGAAATTTTATTCACAGACTTTTGAAGTTTTACATGCAATGTGTTTTAATAGAGGAAGGATAAACTTCATACGATTGTAGGTGACTTATGAGAACATTGCAAGAAACAATAAAAGTACATTACTCTTCTTTATCACCCGGTCAACAGAAAGTAGCTGCCTTCTATATAGAACGACCCCAAGAAGCTGCATTGTTAACTGCTTTCCAGATCGGAAAGCAAGTGGGCGTCAGTGAAACGACAGTTATTCGCTTGGCTTATGCATTAGGATTTAGCGGTTATTCTGAATTACAACAAGCCCTTCGAAAAGATTGGCTTTTACCTAAACAAGACATTTCCGAAGTATTGCCTTCAAAAGATGGACAAACAAACGACAATCAACTCATTCGTCAAGTAATCCTAAGAGAGCAAGCCATTTTACAGAACCTGGCCGAGCAGATAAAAGTGGATGACGTTTGGGCAATGGCAGAGACGCTTATTCATTCAGATCGAATATATATTGGCGGTTTCGGCAGTTCATATGCTGCAGCCTACTGGTTATATTACGCACTGAAACAAATGCGAGCCAATGTTGTAATATCCAGTCCTACTGGATTTATGACGGAAGACATTTGTGACTTGACTACAAATTCAGCGGCTGTAATTTTCTCATTTCCCCGCTACCGTCAAGATACCGTGCAAGCCGCAACGATTGCGAAAGAGCAAGGAGCAAAAGTAATCGGCATTACAGACCGAACACTATCCCCTATCGGTCAACTAGCGGATATGACATTTACGAGTTCGGAAAATGAGGTGACAGATGCTCATTCCATTGCCTCGATCATCAGTCTATTGGATATGCTTCTTGCAGGTATGCGAATACGTGACTGCGAACACATTGCCAAACGCCAACAACAGCTAGAGCATTTATATGCTGAACAACAATTATTTTCAGAATAGAATGGAGGATAACTCAATGAACAACCCAATTCAATTCATTTCAGATCATAAAGAACAACTTCTACAAACCTATCAAGAGTTGCATGCACTGGCAGAGCCTAGCTGGGAAGAGAAGAAAACTTCTCGCTATCTACAGGACAAACTTTCAGTTGCCGGCTTGCAAATCAAAACATATCCAGATCACTATGGATTTATTGCAGAAATACCCGGTGAAAAAGAGAGCGTTATCGCGCTTCGTGCCGATATGGATGCGTTGGTTCAAGAAGTGGACGGCGTTGTAAAAGCCAATCATTCTTGCGGCCATGATGGACATAGCACAATGGCATTATATGCTGCGCTTGCGCTGCAGAATAGCAAAGCCACTTTACAACATACTATTCGATTCATCTTCCAGCCTGCTGAAGAAAAAGCTGAAGGAGCATTGCAGATGATGAAGGAGGGTGTCTTAGAAAATGTCTTGTTTTTAGGCGGTGTCCATGTAAGACCACACACGGAAGTACCTTATGGCAAATCGGCCCCTGTCATCTTGCACGGTTCATCTGCAACATTGACTGGCGTCATCATGGGGACACCCGCTCATGCAGCACGGCCAGAGGAAGGTAATAACCCAATTGAAGCGGCGAGTTTATTGATTCAAGCATTAAAACAAATTCGTCTGCAAGGCAATAAAAAGTACTCTATTAAAATGACGGAACTGCATGGCGGAGAGACGAGTAACTCCATCCCAGAAAGTGCTCGCTTCACGCTTGATGTACGTGCAGAAGCGAATGAAACGATGGTTGCTTTGCTGGCAAAGGCACAATATATTATCGAGAGCACCGCAAAGCTGACAGAGACGAACATTGCTTGCGAACAAATAGGCTACTCCCCGGCAGCTACCGAAAACTCAGTTGCCGTTCGAATGGCACAACATGCAATTGGTTCCGTATTGGGTCGCGAGAACGTTGCCGGCCCTTGTATTTCACAAGGAGCTGAAGACTTTCATTTTTACACATGGAAAACACCTCATATTCCAGCTACGATGATTGGATTAGGCTGCGATTTAAAGCCAGGACTACATCATCCGCAAATGACATTTAACACGGACGCTTTGGTTTATGGAACGAAAATACTGATTGAGCTGGTTATGAAGGCAGACCAAGAATTGGAGGAGAATATCCTGTGAAAAACTCAACCCTGACGATTCGAACAATCGATTCGCTTGAAGATCTACAAAAAGTTCATGCTCTTGAATCCATCGTTTGGAGTGTGGAAGACACCGTGCCAACCAGCCATACGATCGCTACCGTAAAGAACGGCGGGCTGATTTTGGGAGCATTTGATGAAGACCGACTAATTGGTTTTCAATATAGCTTCCCCGGTTTCGATGGCAAAAGTATCTATCTTTATTCACACAGTCTAGGCATTCATCCCGATTACCGCAGACTGGGTATTGGTGAACAATTGAAAGTGGCTCAAAAGAAAGTGGCACTCGAAAAAGGGTATGATCGTATCGTTTGGACATACGATCCACTTGAAACAGTCAATGCCAATCTGAATCTACATAAACTGCGTGCCGTAGTAGTGGATTATACAGAAAATGCGTACGGAGAAATGGAAGATGGAATGAACAATGGAATACCGACCGATCGTTTTACAGTGGAGTGGAATATTCGGGAACAGCCCACCGATTCTGCGCCTATCGATTTAGACAAAGTACATTCACTAGTTGAAACGAGTGTGGATAATGGTTTCTTGCATGCAGAGCATATGAATTGGCAAACCGACCATCAGAAATTAATCGTTCCAGTGCCTGCAAACTTCCAAGAACTCAAACAACATGATTTGACAGCAGCAATTATCTGGCGAGAAAAAACGAGAGAAATCTTTAAAGGTTGCTTGAGCAATGGCTGGATCGTGACCGATCTGCTTAAACATCCCGAAAACAATGAAGGCTACGTCTATATTTTAGAGAAAAGAGGAAATTATGATGGAAATTAAAACAGTTGTTTTGCGGTATATGAAAATGCAATTACTTCACCCATTCAAGACGAGTGTCGGAGTGGAGCAGGACAAAGACTTTATTTTGGTGGAAGTGAAATCAGCAGATGGGCAATCCGGCTTCGGTGAATCAGTTGCTTCGATTTCCCCGCTGTTTCATGAAGAAACGGTCCAAACGAATTGGCATATGCTGAGTGATTATTTGATTCCGTTACTTTTGAAGTCAGATATTCAGCATCCTGACGATGTTACGAAGATGTTTGATCACTTCAGAGGGAACTATAACGCGAAAGCGGCAATTGAAGGTGCTGTTTGGGACTTATGTGCAAAAAAACAGAATATGTCGCTAGCTGCCGCTTTAGGTGGCACGAAAAAGCAAATCGAAGTAGGTGTCAGCGTAGGAATCCAAGAAACGGAAGCAAAATTGTTGAAGAAAGTAGAAGGCTATTTGGAGAGTGGCTTCAAACGTATCAAAGTCAAAGTGATGCCGGAAAGAGACTTGGATATTCTGCAGGCGATTCGCGGAGAATTTCCTGATATCCAGCTAATGGCGGACGCAAACTGTGCATATACGTTGGCGGATATCGAGCATTTGCGAAAATTTGATGAGTTTGGTCTGACAATGATCGAACAGCCCCTTGCACACGGCGACATTGTGGACCATGCGCAATTGCAGGCCAATATCGAAACACCGATCTGTCTGGATGAAAGCATTCATTCCGCGGAAGACGTACGAAAATCGATTGAACTCGGCAGTACGAAGATCATCAACTTAAAAATTGGACGTGTGGGTGGATTAACGGAATCGAAGAAAATCCATGACTTATGTGTTCAGCATAATATTCCGCTTTGGTGCGGTGGTATGCTCGAAGCAGGTGTCGGACGCGCTCACAATATCGCGATCACAAGCTTGCCAGGCTTCACACTGCCGGGTGACACCGCTCCTTCCGCTCATTATTGGGACGAAGATATTATCTTACCGGAAGTCACCATGAATGACGGACTCATTGATGTGCCTACAACTCCAGGAATTGGATTTGATTTAAACTGGGACAAGGTAGAAGAGTGCATGGTGCATAGCCGGGTGTTTCACAGGGGTTAAGGAAAGAAATTGGCATATAGTAAGGCTGGAGGGATCTTCATGAAATCAAAAATATATATCCAAAATGAAAAACACCAAGCAGGCATGACAATGAAAGATTTCGAAAGTCCGGAAAGCAACAACATGGCACTTCATGCATGCGAATCTGCTAAAAGTGTGCTCTACAACCGAGAGCGATTAGCCAGCTTTCTACAGTCCAGTCCTGCAAATTTCGTTTTTGCCAATCAAACACACAGCGCAAACTTTCATCATGTGACTGAAAACGATCGGGGTAAAGGTGCGCTACGTCAAGATACCGCCATAGCGGACACAGATGCGCTGTATACATTTGAACCGAACATTGTATTATGCAGCTTGACCGCAGATTGTGTTCCTGTGATTTTTTATAGCGAAGACAATCCACTGATCGGTGTCATTCATTCGGGTTGGCAAGGGACCGTGAAGGAAATCACGCTGAAACTGTTCCAGCACTTGCAGCAAACGGAACAGTGCAACCTCAATCATGTGCATGTACAAATGGGCGCGGCGCTTAGTCAGAGGAAGTTTGAAGTCGATGAAGACGTCTATACAAAATTCCACGATCTTGGCTATGCAGACGAATGGATTGAATACAATGAAGTGACAAATAAATTTCATATCGACAACCAGCTAACGGTGAAAAAGCAATGCGAATTGGCCGGTATTCCTCCTGGCAATATTTCGGTTGACCGCATGTGTACGTTTCAAAGTACGGACGGCTTTTCTTATCGTGAAGATAAACAAGCGGGCCGACATTTGAGCTTTATCCGGAGAACAAAATAAAAAGGCTATCCCAAAAAGTTGTTTCATCTTTTTGGGATAGCCACTAATTTAGTTTCCTACTATTTTTAACATGTTGTATTTTTATAAATTACTAAAAGATTAGATCTTAAATTGTTGTACTACTTTACTGAGCTCTTCACTGAGTTCTGTTAATTTTACCGCGGAGTCCGTGACGGATTGAGTAGCCCGTAGCTGCTCTTCTGTCGATGCACTCACTTCTTCGCACGCTGCTGCCGTTTCCTGTGAAGTCGCCGCCATCATTTGGATGGTCTGAGCCACTTGCTCTTTATACGTTGTCACGCTTTGTACTTGGCTATAAATATCATCAATGGACTCTTGCATATCGCTCATCAAGTGTGAAATATCTTTAAATGTTGTTTCGGTCTCTTCCACAACACTGCTTTGACGATGAAAATTATCCATAGTTTCTTGCATTTGAGTCGTGACCATTCGCGACTCTTCTTGTAATTCTAAAACTGTGACTTTCACTTCGTCCGTAGAGCGTGCAGATTGCTCTGCTAATTTGCGCACCTCTTCAGCCACAACAGCGAAACCTTTTCCATGCTCCCCTGCACGGGCAGCTTCAATACTCGCATTTAACGCCAACAGATTGGTCTGAGAAGAAATATCGGTAATCGTCTCCATAACACTGCCGATCGCTTTCACCTTATTCCCTAAGTTCCCAATCACACTGAACATGGATTTTAAATCATTTTCCCAATCGGCAAATGAACCTTGCATCTGTTTCATCTGTTCAGACCCATTTGTGTTCATCACACCTGCTTGCTGCGCCATTTCCGTCATTCGGCGAGAACGGCTTGCAATTTCATTGATTTGTTCGCCAAGTGAGTCTGCCTGTACCGTAACGTCTTCCGAATCCTCTGCAGACTTTGCCGCCCCTTTTGCAATTTCATTAACTGCATGTGCCACTTCTGAACTGGAAGCACTCGTTTCTTCTGCTACCGCGCTCATACTCTCTGAATTCATTCGTACGTCTGCCGCGGATTGATTGACAACTGTAATGATCGTATCCATATGCCCTATCATTGTGTTGAATGAATTCCCTAGTTCACCAAATTCATCCTTCGATTGATTGTTGGAACGGACAGTTAAATCACCTTGCGCGACAGATGCCATGAGATCTTTCAGTGTATCTACCGGCTTTAAGGTTTTTGACATTAAGGCATATAGGAAAGCGGCTAAAATGACCAATGTGATAAGTGTGATACTAATCATGGATGTTCTTAGCTTATTGGCCATCAGGTTAATTTCCTTCTTATCATAGACTGCACTGATTTTCCAGCCTAAATCAGGGAGTGTGGAATAGACCATCACATGATCGTTACCTTCCACCTCGTAGTGGATAACGTCCGACTCTTTATTTTTTGCATACATTTCAGCAATATATGGATGCTCCATAAGACTTTCACCTTGAAGAGTGGGATGTGAAATGGCTGTACCGGTTTTGTCTAGCATAATAGGATAGCCATGAAAGCCCAGCTCTGTTTCCTCTAACTCTGAAGTAAAGGTAGACAGATCCAATGTTATACCGATTACTCCCGCAATTTGACCATCTAACTCGACTGCTTTTGCTCCAGTGATGGCCAATTCATTCGTTCCCGCGTCTATGTATGGATCTGTCCAAAATACTGAATCAGGATTTTCTGCTGCCCCTTTATACCAGCCCCTGCTAGTGGGATCAAAGCCCTCTTCCATTTCAACGAACGGAACGTGAAACATATTCTTGTCAGGTGTCGCATAATAAATGAATGTGGTTTTGTCATGAACTTCTAAAAAGTCTAGTAGAATTTGATTGAGTGGTTGCTGCACATCCACTTCCGATTCGCCTGTCGCACTTTTATAATCTCTAAAATCCGAAGAACTTGCTAATTGGCTAAGGCCCTTTTCAAATTGCTCTATGTACTTTCCTGTCGAACGACTTAGTTCATGAACAATTGCTTCGCTTGCCTCGACATTGTTCTCAAAAGAATTTTTTTGTACTGCATTACTGCTGAACGCTGTCATAATTGCAGCCCCTAAGAAAAACAAAACAATTGAACTGCTGATGATTTTCGTCTTTATCGACCTTTTCATAATCCATTCTCCCTGTCTGTATATAGTACTTCCCCACTAGTTTATCGTCTAAAGTATCCGTAAGTTTAGTTTCTTTAAAACATTTTTAATAATTTTAAACCTAGTATCGAATAAAAATAATCCCCTCCACATTAAGTAGAGAGGATTTCCGACATCTTGTGTTATTCTATTCGAATTCTTTAATATTTATTTGCTCGATTTCTTACCGGTCTTCCATCAATCATTCACTATTTATCCTCATCCTCAATTGTTATGTCTCTTTCATTGTCTTTTCTCATTGCCGTAAAGTCTGGTTCATCACCGAATTCAGCGTTATAGTTCACATTTCTAAATGCTTCACGGTTTTCACTGTATTCACCTTCTATCTCTTCATCCGGCTTGAATAAAAGAGCGATCGCTGCCAATCCACTAAGCCCTACAATTGCATAGATAATCTTTGCAAGTATTGTGTTTTGCCCCCCAAATATAGTTGCCACTAAATCAAAACCGAAAAACCCTATTAATCCCCAGTTAAGAGCTCCGATAATGACCAATGCCAATGCAACCCGCATAACCATACTCATACCTAACACCTCCTTCAGTAAATCCATAATCGAATTCAATACAGAACTGTAAAGATTCCTTCTTATAGTTCACTAAAAGAGATTTTTCATGCATATTTTTATACACATAGACCGTTAACAGGTTCTATTTCTGTTGTCTGGACTCTACAGTAGAAGAAGACTACAAATGAAAGTAGGGACGACATGCGAATTGATGGAGTTTTTTCAGGAGGCGGATTGAAAGGATTTGCATTAGTAGGTGCCGTTCAAGAATTGGAGAAACAAGGCTATCGTTTTAGAAACTTGGCGGGAACGAGTGCTGGGGCAATTTTAGCAAGCTTTTTGGCTGCAGGATATACAGCAAATGAGATAGAGAAAATGTTAGCGGAAGAAGATTTTCAATCATTGCTTGATCCACGAAAAACCTTGCTGCCATTTCCTTTCATGAAATGGGTTTCGCTTTATTGGAGAATGGGTCTTTATCAAGGAAAAGCACTAGAGGATTGGTTTTTTGACAAGCTCGCAAGAAAAGGTTGCTATGCATTTGGCGATCTGCCGAAAGGCTCGTTGAAACTGGTGGCATCTGATTTAACGAACGGAAAAATGATGCTGTTGCCTGATGACTTAGAGCAATATGGCTATGATCCCGATAAATTTTCTATTGCGAAAGCATTGCGTATGAGTTGCGGAATTCCCTATTTCTTTGAACCCGTCCGTCTGGATGCACCAAAGGGAGCAGTAGTTGTAGACGGTGGCGTGCTGAGTAATTTTCCAATGTGGATTTTTGATGACGATACACGCCATCCATTGATTGGATTGAAATTAAGCCGCCGCCAAGAGGAAACATCCGGTCGTCCCATTCACAATGCATTGCAATTATTCGAAGCATTGTTTTCCACGATGAAAAATGCGCATGATGAAAAATATATTTCTCGAGAACACGAAAAAAACATCGTCTTTATTCCCGTGGATGATTACAGTGCAACGCAATTTGATCTGACCGAAGAACAAATGGAGGAATTGCTCAATATTGGACGAAACCGAACCAAGCAATTTTTACGCACTTGGTCTCCAACACGTTTACAGGTCGTCAGAAAACAAAATGTCATCTAAATGAAATATTTGCTCTTATCTCTGTTTAACTCATAGATTTGGCGGGTAAAATGACTTATAAGGAGGGTTGCAATGATGACTAATTGTCAAGAAAGTTTTATCTTCAACAGAGAGCTGCAACTTTTGACCGATGAATACCAAACTGCACCCGCCGATGTAAAATCTTTTATCCTAAAAGATATTCAGCTGCTCAAAACAGCGATCTCTCTTTTGCAAGGCGATGCAAGTTAATATAGAAACATCCACTTAGCTATACAGTTTTTCCAAGTTTTTATTACGCTCCATTCTTTCTTCTCCTGTTGCCAAATCATATTTTTTCAGTAGATGAAATACCTCATTCAACGTCCCTCGATCCAATGGCTTGCTTAAAAAAATCTCACTACGCTTGAATAAATCTTTCGGCAAAAACATGTGTTGTTCTTTCAGCTTTTGCAAGACATCATTTTGAGAATGGTCGATTGTACACCTGCTCATTTGCGTTCACTCCTTTACTCAACACTCTATCACAATTTTCAATAAACTAAAAACCAAGGCTTGCTGCTTAGATGTGTGTGCTGCAAGCCTTAGTTTATCCATTTGACAACACAACAAGCACCTACTATACTGAGGTTAATTATATGAACGGGGTGACGAGTGGACAATGGATAACTAATCTGTGGAAGATTAAGGAAACGAATATTTTTCGCTTTCAAGAACCATAGGATTAGTCTGTACATTTTGCCGCTCGCACAATAATAGTGCGATTTTTAAACATGGCTAATCCTTCTAAACTACTTGTTTAGAAGGATTTTTTCTTTCTAAACATTAAGGAGAGATGCTACATGCAAGTTACTGTGACACACCGTTTATTCAAAGAAACTACCTTGACGATCGAGCGTGGTGAAACCATTGGGATTGTCGGGCCTAATGGCTGCGGCAAATCTACGCTTCTACACCAACTACACGACACTATAAAAACAAGTGCGCTTATGACACAAGAGGCGCAAAGCGAAAAACTGGAGTTTACATCCGAGGAACTTGCATTCCTCAGTGATTGGCAGGTCCCAGCCCTTCCCTACGAAAAGTTAAGCGGAGGTGAGCAATTGAAGCTCCGCCTCGCGAAGGCGTTAACTTCGCGCGCACCGATTCTTTTACTCGATGAGCCGACTAATCATCTAGACGATGACAGCTTAGCAAAGCTTACAGAACTGGTCCAAACAAGTTCCAAAACATGGATAATCGTATCACATGACCGATTCTTTTTAGACCAAGTCGCCACGACTATCTGGGCGATTGATGATGGCGCGATTGATGTGGTCACTGGCGATTATAGTCATTATGAAACATGGCGCAAAGCGAAGCGTGATAGCCAGGCGCATGCGTACACTGTACAACAAAAGCACATTGCACGTGTCGAGCAGCAATTAAATGAGCTCCAGACATGGTCGGCTACTATGCATAAAGAATCCACAGCTGCCCACCACCCGAAAGCAATGGGCGCGAAGGAATATTACCGAACCAAAGCTAAACGTGCAGATAAGCAAGTGAAATCGAAACGTAAAAAACTCGAACAACAATTGCAGGAACATCACATTGATAAAGTCAGCAAGGAACATACCATTCATTTCTCGCTTGCCGTCGAGCGTACGATAGGCAAACGCATTATTGAATTAAAAAACGTAGCAGTTTCTCCTATTTTACAAGATGTAAACCTAGTTGTGACCCGTGGCGAAAAAGTTGCAATACTTGGTGCAAATGGAGCCGGTAAATCTACTTTACTACACGCAATATATACATCTGCGATAACAAGCGGAGAACTTTGGCTAACAGAGGCAGCAAACATTGGCTATTTATCGCAGTCAGTTTTCGATCTTCCTCTTGAACAAACGGTTGCCGAATTCTTTACGTACGATAACTTCGAGGAAGAAGGCACAATCCGTACACAACTCATTCTTTTAGGCTTCACTAATGCACACTGGCATACAGCCATTCATGAGTTAAGCATGGGCGAACGGATTAAATTAAAAATTGCTAAGTTTATCATGGAGCGACGCAATGTTTTATTATTAGACGAACCAACAAATCATCTCGACATTGCGTCTCGCGAGCAATTGGAAGATGCGCTACTGGCTTATGAAGGCACGCTTATTTTCGTTTCCCACGACCGCTACTTTCGGGAAAAACTAGCTACTCGCAGTGTAACAGTTGAAAATGGCACACTGCACTTACCACAAGCTAAACAAACAATGAATGAAGTATTACTTGCACTCGAGACTGAAAAACAGGCCGTGCTTGGACAATTGTCATATTTGACTCCTAAGGATCCACAATACGCCGTGCTAGATGCTCGCTTCACTGAACTATTGAAGTTAATTAAAAAGGCTAAATCGTGATTAATTATAAGCTTGCGAATAATTAAGGCTAAGTACTATTAATCCTATCGTCACCAATCACGCCGAAACGGTATCATTCTTCGAAAGCTTTTGCATAGTTGCACCTTCCCTTCAAATGAAATCTCATTTGAAGGTTTTTTTATTTAACTACACTTGACTCTACTTAGCTATCTGTATATACTGTGCATATACAGTATATGAAAAGAAATGAGGTGATGTATTGAATATTGTCATCTCCAATACAGTGAACCAACCAATTTATGTACAGATTAAGAACCAGCTTAAAGAGCAGATCCTACTTAAAGAATTACAGGAGAAGGAAGCACTGCCTTCCATTCGAAAACTCGCGAAAGACTTGCAGGTCAGTGTCATCACGACAAAAAAAGCGTATGAAGAGCTGGAAAGAGATGGACTGATTGAAACTTTCCCGGGAAAAGGTTCGTTTGTCGCAGCACAAAATCATGAATTGCTGAAGGAAGAGCAATTGAAGAAAATTGAGGATCAACTGGCAATGGTCATTGAAGATAGCCGAGCTTTCGATGTGGGATTAGAAGAATTGGTTGATATGCTGACATTGTTATATGAGGAGTGAGAAAAGTGGAAAATGTTGTGGAAGTCCGCCGCTTGACGAAACAGTTGATTGGCTTTGTGCTGAATGATCTGAACTTTGATATTAAGAAAGGTTTCATTACTGGTTTTATTGGACCGAATGGGGCAGGAAAAAGTACTACCATTCGCTGCATTATGGACTTAATCCGTCAAGATCAAGGCGATATCCGTATTTTTGATAGGTCTCATAGCGAACATACGGCGAAGATCAAACAGCGAATTGGGTTTGTTTACGATGAAAATTACTATTATGAGGATAGCTCAATTGAAAAAAACAAACGGATTCTATCCCCTTTCTATAAAAATTGGGATGATGAATTATTTTACTACTATCTAAAAAAATTTCACCTCCCTGCTACTAAACTCGTAAAACATTTATCAAAAGGAATGCGAATGAAGTTTTCACTCGCGATGGCACTTGCCCACCATCCCGAATTCATTATTATGGATGAGCCGACAGCCGGATTAGATCCTATTGTTCGTCGAGAATTGCTGGATCTGATGCAAGAACTTATTCAAGATGAAGAGAAAGCCATCTTCTTTTCAACACATATTACGACTGATTTAGAGAGGATTGCTGATTTTATTATTTTCATTCACGATGGACGAATCATCTTTCAAGGCGAGATGGATGAATTCACCGAGCGCTATGTGCTTGTAAAAGGCACAGCTGACCAGCGCAGCCTGCTCAATGGATTGCCTGTGATCGGGTTGAGGGAAACAGATGTAGGCTTTGAATGTCTGGTGGATTCTGTAAAAACCTCTTTAAGTCACTTTCATGCATTGCTTATGGAAAAACCGACACTCGAAGACATTATGTATTACACAGTAAGGAGTGGATACCAATGAATCTTTTGATACGCAAAGATTTATATACGCAAAGAGTGAGTACTTACTTCCTAACTATTTTGTGGTTTATTATATTTACAAACTTTTTTACAGATGGTCAACCGATCCGTCATGTCATCCTACTTGCCGTTGTTGCTTACTTTATAGCTATTTCTTCCAATACCAAGTCGTTTGAAAAGGAGTCTGTCCTAATAAATAGTCTGCCGGTCACGAGGAAACAAGTCGTGCTAGCTAAGTATGCTGCAGGGCTCATTTGGTTTGTTCTATCCGCTGTGGCAGTGCTTATATATATCTTCCTGTTTGAAACGTTCGCTCCGTTTCCTGCACGCATGATGAGTATAACTGAATTGCTTATAGCACTGGGCAGCTTTTTTCTACTGATTTCTATTTACTATCCACTGCAATTTAAAGCTGGCTATGTGTTGGCCTCCACTTTGACTGTCATGATTCCCGTGTTGGCCATGATGTCACTTACTATAATAAAAAATATTTTGGAAAATCCAAGAATGACTTCAACTCACGAGTGGATGATGCATATCGCTCAGCTATTGACTACAAATCAATGGACCTTTGCGTTCTTGTTTCTCTTGGTCAGTGCATTGGTAACGTGGCTATCCATCCAATTGTCGATACGAATTTATGGCAATTCAGATTTTGATCATGCTTAATTGCTATTAAACAGAACTTTTTCTCTTGATAGCCGTATATATAACAACGACTCACTATTCAAGGCGGTATGTACCCATACACACCTTGTAGAAAAAAAGGAGGTTCGATGATTATTAAACCAATAGTAGAATTAAAGAATCTGACCAAAGTCATTGGAAACAAGAAGATTATTGATGACCTCAATTTATCGTTATATCCCGGGCAAATCACCGGATTTCTAGGACCTAATGGAGCTGGAAAAACTACAACCATCCGTATGATGGTTGGGCTGATGAAACGAACGAGCGGCGAAATTCTCATTGATGGAAAACCACTGTCTGAAGACTTTGAAGAGGGATTGTCAAAAATCGGGGTGATCGTAGAAAATCCTGAGATGTACAAATTTATGACTGGCTATAAAAATCTGCTGCATTTTGCGCGCATGCAAAGCGATATAAGCAAAGAACGAATCGATGAAGTCATTAGCCAAGTAGGGTTGGAACAACGTATCCACGAAAAAGTCTCCACCTACTCTCTTGGAATGCGCCAGCGACTCGGTTTAGCACAAGCTTTATTGCATCGACCTGAATTTCTTATTCTAGATGAACCGACAAACGGGCTCGACCCTGCCGGTATTCGAGAGTTTCGACAATATTTGCGAGAAATCGCTGCCACTGAGAATGTCTCTGTTTTCGTTTCCAGTCATATGCTTTCTGAAATCGAATTGATGTGCGACCGGATTGCCGTCATCCAAAACGGTAAGCTTGTTGATATACAAGACATGACAGAGCCTGTGCAATCTCATTATTATCTGGAAGCGTCCCCCGCTGAAGATGCACAGGAATTACTTTTGTCCAAAGGGTTCATTGTCGAAACAATGCCTGTTGGTCTGTTGTTACAGGCAGAGAAAAGCCAAATTCCAGCAATCGTTCAACTTCTAACCGCAAATGGAATCCAAGTATTTGCCGTACAGCCACATCGAAAAACGTTAGAAGATCAATTCTTGGAAATGACGGGAGGTGGGCAGATTGCTGAAGCTCATACAAAATGAATGGATGAAACTTTGGGCTAAAAGAGGTACTTGGCTCATGACTTTGTTACTTATCGCTATCGTCATTGGCCTAATGGGACTGACGAAGTGGATAAACAGTCAGAATACGACTGAACCGACTGATTGGAAAACCAATGTTCAGGAGCAATTAAAATTTACGAACGAAACACTTCAAATGGACTTATCGAAAAGCGAACGAAAACAAACGGAAGAAACCGCTAAAATTTTGGAATATCGCTTAGACCAGAATGTCCCGCCTTTAGCGCAAGACAGTCGGGAGTCTATGATTATTAATCCTGTAGGAATTGGCAGTCTAGTTGTGTTACTGACAGTCATTGTTGCGGCAGGGATCGTTGCTTCTGAATTCTCACAAGGAACGATTAAAATGTTACTGACACGGCCAGTAAAACGCTGGAAAATCATGACGTCAAAATATATCACGGTTCTGCTGTTTGGGATGTTGCTGATGCTTATTGGTTTTGTTGTAACCATAGCCTGTGCGTACATTCTGTTCCCTTCTGGCGGTGGTCAAGAACTCAAGATGGACGGCAATGCAATCGTTTCTGTTCCTGTGTGGGGACATGGACTATATTTGCTTATTCTGTCCTTTGCCAATGTGATCATTACGGCTACCTTCGCTTTCATGATCGGCAGTGTATTTCGTTCGAACGGAATGGCAATCGGCCTTTCCCTGTTCATTTTTTTCACCGGCAACACGATTGTATTGTTGCTCTCAAATTATGAAATCGTAAAGTATCTTGTATTCACACATATGGATCTGACTGTTTATGAAATGGGTCAGCCTTTCGTAGAAGGAATGACCATGCCTTTTTCTCTTACCGTCTTGGTCGTTTATCTCGTGGTTTTCCTAGTTATCAGCTATTCTGTGTTTACGAAACGGGATATTACCGCATAACCGATAAAAAATATTACTAGTTTATTTGGATTATTAGAAACGGGCAGAAAGATTGCTATAGCAATCTTTCTGCCTTTTCTTTTATCTATTGACAAGTAGAAAATTTCCCCTTCTTTGAAAGATAAGAAAATTTAGCTATTGATATTTCCCCCTCTCAGATACTATAATATCCAAATAACGACCTTGTCGTTAAATTTGCGTTAAGTGAGAGAGGTCAATGACATGCAAAAGAAAACGATTACAACCATGGTAGAAGAAGTATTTCCGCAGGTAGTAGAATGGAGACGCCATTTACACCAGCATCCTGAACTATCATTTGAAGAGTATGAGACATCTAAATTTATTGAAGAACAGCTGAATACATTTGATGGAATAGAAGTATCAAGACCCACTAAAACCAGTGTGATGGGAAGATTAAAAGGATTAGCAGGCGATGGCAAAACGATTGCTATGCGGGCAGACATTGATGCGTTGCCAATTCATGAGGAGACGGGTATCTCTTTTGAATCAAAAGTGGACGGGAAGATGCACGCTTGCGGTCATGACGGGCATACTTCTATGTTGCTAGGTACAGCAAAAGTTCTTTCCGAAATAAAGAAAACGCTTACCGGGGAATTTGTTTTTATATTTCAACACGCAGAGGAATTACCCCCTGGCGGAGCTCAGGAAATGGTCGCGGCGGGAGTGCTTGAAGGTGTGGATTGTATCTTAGGTATGCATTTATGGTCCACTGTACCTGTCGGAGAAATTCAAGTAACAAAAGGTCCAATGTCTGCTGCATCGGACATTTTTGATATTACCGTTAAAGGGAAGTCAGGACATGCTTCGCAGCCAGAAGGGGCAATAGATGCGCTAGCCATCGGTTCTCAAATCGTTTCAAACCTTCAGCAAATCGTTTCCCGAGTTTTGAGTCCCCTCGAAAGCGGAGTGGTCTCTTGTACTCGTTTCCATAGTGGTGACGCTTATAACGTGATTCCCGATCAAGCGTTAATTGGTGGTTCCGTTCGTACTCTATCCAATGACGTCAGAGAGAAAATTAAAGATAATTTAGAAAAAATCAGCACAAATATAGCAGAAGCCCATGGCGCCACAGCTGAGTTATCTTATCAATATGGTTATGATCCGGTCTTCAATGATATTGATTTATCGACCAAAGTGATGCAACATCTAACCGAATTTTTTACGGATGCAAAGGTAGAGGAGATTCCCCCGATGATGGGCGGAGAAGACTTTTCTGCATTTAGTAATGTCGTACCGGGTTGTTATATCGGAGTAGGTGCCATGAAAAAGAAAGACGATGTCTTTTATCCTCATCATCATCCTCGCTTTGAAATAAACGAAAAGGCTCTTAAAATAGGCATCTCATATTTTGTTTCAACTGCCCTATTTTTAACTAGCCAATACTAAGGGGTGCTGACATGTCGAAAAAACAAGATAAGGTAAAAACTAAAAACTCATTTTTTGATCGGATGCTAAACCGTATTGAAGTCGTCGGTAACAGGTTGCCAGATCCTATCGTTTTATTTGCCATAATGGCTTTAGCTATTCTTGTCATTTCAGCCTTATCCTCTTTCTTTAACGTTTCGGCAATTAGTCCTGTAGATGGAGAGGAGATTATAGCAAAGAATCTCCTCTCAAGAGATGGAATCTTAGAGCAACTGACAGGAATGGTCAAAAACTTTAGTGACTTCCCGCCACTTGGTGCAGTTTTGGTCATCATGCTTGGTGTCGGGCTCGCAGATGAAAGTGGATACTTCAAGACATTAATGAGAAGAGCGGTACTTTCTACGCCGAAAAAGATTATCATTCCGATGATCGTCTTAATTGGTATTATTGGTAACGTCGCAGGAGATGCAACACAAGTTGTATTACCGCCACTTGCTGCAACGATTCTGATGTCTTTTGGCTATCACCCTTTTGTGGGATTAATTGCCGCATACGCATCAACGCTTGGTGCGTTTTCCGCAAATATACTTATTGGTATGACCGATACGTTAGCTGCCGGATTTACGGAAATCGGCGCACAAACTGTAGATCCTTCTTTCGTTGCGAATCCAGCAATGAACTATTACTTTATTGCCGTATCAACTTTCTTCCTACTGGCTGTTGGGACATGGGTCACTTATAAATTTACGATTCCTCGTTATGGCGCATTCGAGGGAGATATGTTGGAGAATGAAGCAATTACTCCACTTGAAAATAAAGGTTTGCGCTGGGCAAATATTTCTGTAGTGGCTGTAGTTGCAATCCTATTGATCGGCGTCATCCCAGTCAATGGATGGTTACGAAATGCAGAAACGGGTTCTATTATTCAGGACTCTCCACTTATGGCTTCAGTTGTTCCGCTAGTAATGATTTTGTTCTTAGTACCAGGCATTTTCTACGGAATTGGGGCACAAACGATTAAGAGCTCCAAGGATTTTGCACAACAAATTGGTCGTGCGATGAGCTCGATGGGACCTTACATTGTTCTTGTTTTCGTCTCTGCCCAAATGCTTGCATATTTCAACGCTAGTAACCTGGGAGCAATTATTTCAATTAAAGGGGCAAACTTTTTAGATTCTATTGGATTTAAAGGCATTCCACTATTCGTTTCTTTCATTTTGTTTGTGGCCTTGGTTAATTTATTAATTGGGAGTGCCTCTGCAAAATGGGCTATATTAGCTCCAATCTTTGTGCCAATGTTTATGTACTTGGATTATCATCCGGCATTCACACAAATGATGTACCGAATCGGTGACTCCATTACGAATCCTATAACACCGATGTTTCCATATTTAGTACTCATATTAGCATTCGCTCAGAAGTTTGATAAGAAAGCTGGGCTTGGCACATTAATTGCAGGACTGTTCCCTTACTCGGTGTTCTATGGCATCTTCTGGATTATTCTGTTAGTCGTTTGGTATTTACTAGGAATTCCAGTAGGACCGGATGCACCTATTTTTTTGGATAAGTAATATGCAGAGTGTCTCTTAGCGATGTTTACGGCCAAGAGACACTTTTTTGTCTAAAAGAATGAGGGGCTACTCTGCCTAAAGAAATTTGACGTTACATGTTGTTTCTTTGATATACTGACATAAATACAGTGGCTTTATGGGAGGTATAGAATGTTTAAAGTGGCAATTATCGGTCCGCTAGTTTCTGTCGAACGGATTCAGAGTGTAATTGAAGATTTTCCTTCACGACTGGCATTTACCTCTTTCACTTATGAAACAGCAATCGAAACTATCGATATCGTCAAGGCACAATATGATGCATTTGACTATTTTTTATTCTCTGGCCCCATTCCTTATGAACTGGCTACACGGACAGGCTTGGATTCTGCTAAATTCTTTTCCATCGTTCTGTTGGAAACTGGACTTTACAAAGCACTGCTTAATATAACGAATCAAGTAAGAAAACCAATTGAGCGATTAAGTATCGATATTATTAATACCTCGAATGTAGTCGATGCCTCTCTTAGCCAACTGAATCTCCCGGTCAAAGAAGTCTTTGTGGAGGCATTTGACGCGGCTGTCGATTATTGGTCTTTGTACGAACATCATGTCCGCTTATGGGAGTCTGGAAAGGTAGATGCCGTCTTGACATGTTATCCCGATATCATGAATGCATTACACAAAAAAGGTATCCCTGCCGATTGGATCAGTACAACAAAACTAGCGACGCGGCATGCGTTGGAAATCATCGATAACCATGCAGAAATTTCATTTTTAAAACGTTCACAAATCGGAGTGTGTATGGTACATATTGATAATCTGTTGTACGAGCATCCCACCAACCTGTCATATGATATCCAGTTCACCACACTAAAATTGAATGAGGAACTACTACTATTAAGTCGAGAAATGAACGGCTCCTTTATCAGCTATCGAGAAGGACAGTACATGATTTTCAGCTCGCGCGGAGAAATCATTGACACATTTTCTGTATTACGAGAGACAATTGGGCGACTAGAGCGTGCGTGGAATAGGAAAATCACAAGTGGTATAGGATTTGGCGACTCTGCACTAAAAGCTGAGATGCATGCAAGGAAAGCATTGCAACTTACGCAACGAGAGTCTGATACGATCATTATGGTTGATCATGAAGGAAAAGTCCTAGATTTACCAAAAGATCAATATGATGAATCTTCAGTCCACCATGAGAATTATCTGCTTGAGCTTTTGAAAGCCGAAAATATTAATATTCAATTATTTGATAGAATACGCGAAGTCATAAGACGTAAGAGATGGTCTGCTTTTACCGCAAAAGAGCTTGCGTTTGAATTAAAAATGAGTGACCGCAATACACAACGTGCGCTTCTTGCGTTAAGCACTGCAGGAATTATAAAGCAAGTCGGTGAGGAGAAAGCCGTTTCAAAAGGAAGACCAAGTAAGTTATATGCATTTAAGGAGCAGTATACTTAATTACACCTTGTCGTAATTGCGTCCAGATTTTAAATGGTGCTGAGAACTCCGTGCCGCAGACTTTATTCATCTCACCCGCCTTTAGAGATGGGAGCCAGAATAAAGATAAAAACGGCCTATTCGACAAGAGTCTCCGTCGAATAGGCCGTCCTTATGTTCCGCAATATGTCTGATAGGAGTTTCCGTTATCAGATGGTACTGTATAATCTTCTTGCTCAGCTGTATAAGCATATGGATGTTCCAGCACATGCAAGAGCTTTAAGAAAGGTTTTATATCCCCCTCTTCCGCGGCCTGTAATGCTTCTTCCACTCGATGATTTCTCGGAATAACAGAAGGATTATGCTTCTTCATTAACTGCTGGACAGCTTGTTCATTATTCGATTGACGTTGCAATCTAGCTGTCCACCGCTCTTTCCATTCCACGAATCCCGACTCTTCGAACATCTTCTCCAACCGCCCTAACGTTAATGAACGGAATGTGTTCGTATAGTCTGCCTGATGCTCTTGCATTAATGCCAATAAATCTTTCACAAGTATTTCATCTTGCTCTTCTTCATTGAATAATCCAAGTTTCGCTCTCATTCCACCCATCCAATTCGTCACATACAACTTTGCAAATTCGGACAGTTTATTCTCTGCAAGCTCCACTGCTTTCTCCTGATCGTCATGCAATAGCGGCAAAAGAGTTTCCGCTAATCGTGTCAGATTCCACTCTGCAATACCAGGCTGGTTGCGATAAGAATAGCGTCCTTGCACGTCAATCGAGCTGAAAACTGTTGTCGGCTCGTAGGTATCCATAAATGCACATGGACCATAGTCGATCGTTTCTCCACTAATCGTCATATTATCAGTATTCATCACACCATGGATGAAACCAACTAGCTGCCATTTCGCAACTAAGGAAGCTTGGCGTGCAATTATTTCTTCTAGTAAGGATAAATAAGGATTATCTTTTTTGGCTATGCTTGGATAGTGTCGATTTATGGCATAGTCCGCCAAAGCACGTAAATCTTCGACTTCTTGTCGTGCAGCTGCATATTGAAACGTCCCTACACGCAAATGACTTGATGCGACTCTTGTCAATACAGCACCTGTCAATGCAGTCTCACGCAGCACCGGCTCACCTGTTACCGTAACGGCAAGACTTCGTGTCGTCGGAATACTGAGTCCATGCATAGCTTCGCTAATTAGATATTCACGAAGCATCGGACCAAGCGCTGCACGTCCATCACCGCCGCGAGAAAATGGCGTGCGACCCGAACCTTTCAACTGGATATCCATACGGTTTCCTTGAGGTGTGATCTGTTCCCCAAGAAGCATTGCGCGTCCATCACCGAGCATCGTAAAATTGCCAAACTGATGTCCTGCATACGCTTGTGCGATCGGTTCAATTCCTTCAAGCTTTTTGTTTCCTGCAAAAACGTCTATTGTTTCCGATGTCTTCAACTGCTCCACATCCAGACCAAGTGAAGAAGCGAGCGCATCATTCACGATGACGAGTTGGGGTGAACTGACAATGTTCGGTTCCACTAATGCGTAAAATGTATCGGGCAAATCACAGAAGCTGAGTTCTAAGTTCCAACCAGACAAATAATTATTCACCATAATCTCTCCTTTCATTCCGCGTGACAAACGGTATAACTATCCCTATCGTCCTTTATACAAAACAAATTGTCCACTTCCGCGATTCCGCCAAATTGTTCATTCAAGAGATGAAGTATATTGTATTTTGCACTTCTTTAAATTAATTACTCAAATATAAACCAAATTATATTCTAATCGGATGGATACTCGATAGTATTTACTAAGCTCGTATTTTGTAAAAACATTGTATCTTCTTTGAGTTTTTTGCAAATGTTCACTAAACAAAAAGAGCTGTCTAGAACGCCATGTAGACGCTTTAGACAACTCATGTCTGTTAGCTTTTCGCCAAAGAAAATCCTCTTCCTAGAATTTCAGATGCATTCAAGAACACGACAAATGAATGCGGTTCTTCTTCCTGTAGAATTTTCTTTAAATAAATCGCTTCTTGTTGCTCCACTACACATAAAATCATAGTTTTTTCTTGGTTGGCGAAACCACCGACAGACCGTACTTTCGTCAATCCCCGATCGATCTCTTCCTTAATAATCGTCTGAATTCGCTCTTCTTGCTCTGTAATAATTAACACAAGTTTCGAATGAGATGTTTGCAACTGTACAAAATCAATTACTTTACTCGTCACAAAAATCGCCATCATTGCAAATAGAGCCAACTCGAAATTAAATACAAATGCTGAGCAAATTACAACTACCCCATCTACTATGAGTTGGGCATAGCCGCTGGACAGGCCCGTATACTTTTTCACGATTTGTGCAACCGTTGCAAGCCCTCCAGTCGATCCATTCCCTCGATAAACGATACCCAGTCCCACACCTAACAGAATGCCTCCGTAGATTGCCGATAATAAAGGGTTATCGATTGTGAACGGAAGGTCTGCACTCAACCAAATCGTAAATGGCACAAAAAAAGTGCCAACTAAAGTTTTTAGACTAAAATCCTTTCCAAGAAGCGCTAGGCCGAGGAAAAATAGCGGAATATTGATCAGCCATTGCACGAACGCAGGCTCGAATCCATACAGTTCATACACAATCGTACTGATCCCTGATACTCCACCTGCTGCAAGCCTTGCAGGAAGGAAAAATATATTATAGGCCAAGCCGACAAAAACCGAGCCAATCATAATCCAAATGTACTCTGTAAGTAACTTTCTTTTTGCTGTAGAGGTCTTCAAAGTTCAATCATTCCTTTCCCAGCAGACTGATCTACCCTTGCCATTTTACCTCAAATTGAATGGCTTGGCATCTAGGCACGTTTATCTAATTTTATTTCCAATTAAAACACAGAAACATTCGTTCTGTTTTCAGCAGATAATTCTCTTTAAGCGTTATATAATGAACGCAATATAACATTGAAAAGGAGGATGAACTTATGGAAGAACGGATTCTACAATTGTTAGAAGGTTTGACTGATGATGTTAAGACAATTAAATCGGATTAGATATTTTCAAATTAATTTGTAAGAACAAGAAAAAAGCGCAAAAGAAGAGGTATTTGCCTTCCTTCCTTTGCGTCAAAAGTTTGTGTACGGTCAAACTTGTTATCATACACTACCCATCTTACTATACTACAAAAACTTAACATGTTGAATTTAACAGTCTTTCCAACTATAGAAAATAACATATTGAGTAGGATTTGTAGAACGTCCAAATTAATTCTAAGATTCTTTCTTGCGAAGGAAACCGTTATGCGTCAGAGTTCCCCTTATTCTACTGTTATACAATAGATATACTGATATACCTTCAAAGAGTAGAATTAACACAAGAAAGTTTATGTTACTTGCATTTTAAAACGATTAGGAACATTATATTAATAGAACAACACCTGAATAATACTTTTACCGTATAATTTTAATCCGTCGTTTGGGTGTGGTTTTAAACTACTCTTAAAGGAGACTTACATCTATGATTTACTCAAATCCTAATACAGAAGGCGCAGTCGTTCAATTCAAGGAAAAATATGATAACTTTATTGGCGGGAAATGGGTCGCACCTGTAAACGGTCAATACTTTGATAATAAATCCCCTGTCACTGGAGAAGTCTTTACGAAGGCTGCTCGTTCGTCGGCAGAAGATATTGAACTAGCATTAGATGCCGCTCATGCTGCAAAAGATGCATGGGGTAAAACCTCTGCTGCGGAACGTGCAATGATTTTGAATAAAATTGCGGATCGTATGGAAGAGAATCTTGAAATGATAGCAGTAGCTGAAACTTGGGATAACGGGAAAGCAGTACGTGAAACATTAAATGCCGATATTCCACTAGCTATTGACCACTTCCGTTACTTCGCTAGCGCTATTCGTGCACAAGAAGGGCGTACATCGCAGTTAGATAACGACACAGTCGCTTACCATTTCCAAGAACCACTTGGCGTTGTCGGACAAATTATACCTTGGAACTTCCCAATTCTAATGGCTGTGTGGAAAATCGCACCAGCTTTAGCTGCCGGGAACTGTATCGTCTTAAAGCCAGCTGAACAAACGCCTGCTTCCATCATGGTACTCATGGAGTTAATCGAAGACTTACTTCCAGCAGGTGTCCTAAACATCGTCAATGGTTTCGGTGTAGAAGTAGGGAAACCGCTAGCGACAAATCCACGAATTGCGAAAATTGCATTCACAGGATCTACAGCGGTTGGTCGTCAAATTATGCAATATGCTACAGAAAATATTATTCCAGTAACGCTCGAACTGGGTGGAAAATCACCAAACGTGTTCTTTGAAGACGTAATGGCTCATGATGATGAATATTTGAATAAAGCAATTGAAGGCTTCGTAATGTTCGCCTTAAACTCAGGTGAGATTTGTACATGTCCTTCTCGTGCTTTGATCCAAGAGTCCATTTACGATGAATTCATGGAACGTGCACTTGAACGAGTAAAAGCTATTAAAATCGGCAACCCACTGGACACAGAAGTAATGATGGGTGCGCAAGCTTCTAATGAACAAAAAGAAAAAATCCTTTCATACATTAAATTGGGTACTGAAGAAGGCGCTGAATGCTTAATCGGTGGAGAAGAGAACCATTTGGGTGGCGATCTTGAGAATGGTAACTATATTAAGCCAACTGTATTCAAAGGTCACAACAAAATGTGCATCTTCCAAGAAGAAATTTTCGGACCTGTTCTTGCAGTTACGACATTCAAAGATTTCGATGAAGCAATGGAAATCGCAAACGACACACTTTACGGATTAGGTGCAGGTGTCTGGTCACGTACAGGCGATATTGCATACCGTGCAGGACGTGGCATTCAAGCAGGACGTGTATGGACAAATACGTATCATCAATATCCTGCGGGCGCTGCATTTGGCGGCTACAAATTATCGGGAATCGGACGCGAAAACCATGCAATGATGCTTGATCACTATCAACAAACTAAATGTTTATTAGTCAGCTACGATAAAAGCTCTCAAGGATTCTTCTAAATCGAAAGGATCTGTTGTTCCATGATTGAACGGGTAATAGCTACAGAAGCGGCTGTTTTATTTCTGAATACTATTAAGAATATCCATGGCTCCGTTTTACTTTATCAATCAGGCGGCTGCTGTGATGGTTCTGCGCCGATGTGCTATAAAGAAGGTGATTTCCAACTCGGTGATGCAGATGTATTACTCGGCATGATGGCCGACACACCATTTTATATGCATAAAAGTCAATATGAATATTGGAAGCATACCCAGCTCATAATCGATGCTGTACCTGGAAGAGGTGCCGAGTTTTCGCTAGATAGTATTGAAGAAACACACTTTATTACTCAATCTCGCGTGTTCACTGAAGAAGAGTATGAAGAGTTGAAAAGTCTGTTTTAACAACATAAGAGGCTGTTCTGCTAGTCGCTACAATGCGTCTACAGGACAGCCTCTATTTTTCTTAACAGATACCAATCAAGTCGTTAATAAGGCCAATTTTCAACAAGCAGATATACTCCTGTAATTAGTAAAATTGCATACATAATGAAACGGAAGGCCGTTTGGTTAATCCGATTGAACAACCGTTGCCCCAAAAACAAACCAACCACCACGATAGGCAATCCATACCCACCCGCTACCCAAATACTCTTAGCAGTCCCTACGAAAAGCACTTGGATGATCAAGCTAGTGGAATAGATAAATAAGTAAAAAGCTAATGTAGTAGCCCTCACTTTTTCTTTTAATGTATCAGCTCCTGAAAAATAAACCAAAATCGGAGGTCCCGGCATGCCGATACTGGCTGTCAGTGCCCCTGAAATGCCGCCTACTACTAAGTCCTTGCTTTTAGTTAGAGCTATTCTAAAATTGAATAGCAATAGAATCGTAACTGCGAGAAGAAATAGACCTATCCCTAACTTTAATTGTCTCATATCCAATAACGCGAAAATTAGAATGCCCACGGGTAAAGCAGCAGTACTTCCGATTACAAATCTCTTTAGTATTCCCAAGTCAATATCTTGCCTGATTTTTAGGATCAAGACGCTAGAAATGACTAATGATAATAGTAAGTTCAACTGGATCGCTTCAAGCGGTTCGAACAAGAAGAGAAGAAATGGAGTCGCCAAAATGGAGAATCCAAATCCTGTACTAGTTTGAAGAATCGATGCGACTAAAACTATAAGAATAAATATAAAAGTCTCCATACAACACCTACAATCTTTTTTTACTATGCTACAGCTTTCTTATGTTGATGTTTATTCTACCATTTCCACATTTGTATGTACGTTTATTTGCTGACCCCTAAACTTTATTAGAAAGTGATGCTTTTAAAAACACCAGATTTCCTATATCCTAAACCAATAAATCTCACAACGTTAGGAAGGTCTAGACAATGCAAAAAACACAAGGATATGCAGCTTCCCGAGCGAAGACGTTCGATCTGATACTAACTTCCATGCTTGCTTCACTCGTATTTGTTGCGACTCTCTTACTCAATATTAAGTTGCCAATTGGAAATGGCGGATTGATTCATCTCGGTACCGCTATGCTGTTCATAGCTTCTATCTTATTCGGACCTAAAAAAGGTGCGCTCGCAGGAGCTATTGGAATGGGCCTGTTTGATTTGATTAGCGGCTGGACGTTATGGGCACCTATCACTTTTTTGACACGCGGTTTACAAGGTTATATCGTGGGAAAAATTGCTTGGTCGAACGGTCGTAAAGGAACCAGCCTCAAGTTTAACTTGCTAGCTATGACCGTGTCTGTTCCCATAACGATTGCTGGTTATTATATTGGCGAACGAATTTTATATAACAGTTGGATCATCCCATTGGCATCGATTCCTGGTGATATCGTCCAATGTATTGTGGGAATTGCGATTGCAATTCCGGTTTGTGCGATGCTGAAAAAAGTACAGTTTTTTAAATAACAAAAAGAGTTCCTGCGCTGTAAAGTCTCAAGCGCAAGAACTCTTTTTCTATCAATCCACCATCCGCTTTCGATAAATAGCAGCCGTCAGCATGCATAGGATAATAGTCCATGCAAGTATGATGAGTAACTCTATCAGGACATCCCCGAAACCACCGCCTGCTTCGACTTTTACAGCCAATTCTATCAGCTGAATATTTGGCAAGTACATCCCCATTTTTAAGAACGGATACTGATCCACAAATGTTGGAAGAAACGTTCCCATTGAGAAAACCGCAACTACAGGCATTACAATAACAGATGCTTCCATAACAGATTTTGAAAAGAGACCGAGTAATGTACCGACTGCAATGTAAAAGAAAGAAGATAAAATGAATGCCAGCACAATAACACCAATATTTGCAGGTCTATAATCAGCTAAGTAGGCTGTTATAGAGACAGTAATCATCGTCAAGATAAATGTGAGTAAGCTTTTCCCGCCAAGGATTTCAGTTGTGCTTGCAGGTGAAAGCATAAGACCACGCAATGTGTTTTTCTCTTTTTCTTCTGCGATTAAACAACACTGTACGAATGTCGCAATCATCACAAATGCCAAGTTAATGAGCATATAATGTGCCTCAATTGAATTCACTCCCCCACGTCCATAGAATGCCCCTAATCCAATAGGCATAATGAGAACTGTAGAAACTGCCAAGTTCCGTGAAAAGTCTTTAAAGTCTTTCTGCAATATCGCATTCATTCGTCTCAATGAAATCATCATGCCAATTTCCTCCCTGTCACTTGCACAAAAATTTCCCCTAAAGTTGGTTCATTTGAATGGATTGTTACTACCTGATTTGTATTCATATATTCAAACAAGCGATCTGCTCCTTCGGTTCCCGCAGGCAAAACTACTTTCTCTTCTGTCATCAGCTCTACTGTGATTGTAGAATCGGAATAGCGCTTTTTTAGCTTATCCGGTGTATCCAGTAATTGGATAGAACCTTTATTTAAAAAGGCTACGCGATCACATAAGAGTTCAGCTTCCTGCATGTCATGCGTTGTCAGGAAAATGGTCGTACCCTTTGCATTGAGCGCACGCAACCCTTCATGGATATGAAGAGAATTTGTCGGATCAAGTGCAGACGTCGGTTCGTCCAGGAAAAGCAACTCCGGTTCGTGAATCAACGCTCTCGCAAGCGTCACTCGCTGTGCCATCCCTTTAGATAAAGTGGAGACTCTTTTGTTTTTTTCCTTCTTTAAATTGACAGTGTCCAATACTTCATCAATTTTTGAGTACGGTATGTTATATAACTCACAGTATAATTTCAAATTATCATGAATAGATAATCTCTCATACAGTCCGCTGTTATCGGTAAGCACACCGAAACGGCTGCGAAATTCTGGTTTCTTCAGCTGTGAAACGGACTGATTGAAAACAACTGCTGTTCCGTTCGTTGGTGTTACTTGCCCAGTTAGTATTTTAATAGTTGTTGTTTTACCCGATCCACTGGGACCTAGAAAACCAAAAATTTCTCCCTTCTTAACATGAAAATTCAACCCCTCAATTGCTGTTTGATTTCCAAATACTTTTGCTAGCCCCTTCACCTCAATAATGTTATCCATTTCCTTCCTCCTCGTGTATAACTTTGCAAGTATCTGCTCTTCACACCTTTAGAATACGTAAAAGAAAAGTGGACTGCATCATATTTCAAATGAAAAGAGGCTAGTAAAGGGTGAATGGGACAATATCAAAGTTGAATGAATCGTCAATTATGTATAGTTACAGCTGACTCTCTGAAATAAGCTCCTATTCGGTTAGTCCAAATACTATTTTCATGTTATTCCCCGGGAAATAACACTTATTTCGACAACATTAGAGCCCTAGCATCTCTTTTAGTTCTACCATCTTAGACTTCGATAATGGAATTGTCGATTTTTGAGTATCATCCAACACGAGACTGTAACTATTCCTAGTCCATGTAATCACTTCGCGTACTTTCTGTAAATTTACAATGTACGATCTATGGCAGCGGAAAAAACCAAATGGCAGTAACCGTGCTTCCAATTCAGTCAGTGTAGAAACGGATGGGAAGGACTCTCCTTTTATATGCAAAAGAGAGAGTCCTTCATTGCTTTCAATATAGTCAATTTCAGGTGGATCAAACAAGACAATTTTTTCATTGATTTTCGTTGGAATTTTTTCGAAACGAACAGGCAGTACCGAATCTGCAACCAATGGCTTTTCCTCAATCAGAGTGGCTTGATCTTCAATGGCTTCCTGTGTATGAATTGAATGTAGCCCATTTTCATCCAATCTGAGGACTCTATCAGATGTAGTAACGGCACTTTCCATATTACCCGTTAGAATTAAGACACTGCGATTCTGCTTTTTCAATCTTTGAAGTATTGATACAAAAATCCGTTTCGATTCCAAATCAAGGTTCTGATCTGCTTCTTCAAATATGTAAATATCCGGATCCCTAATAAGTAAGCAGGCCAGCTGGACACGTTTTCTTTCCGAGTAGGATAATTGCTTTATCTTTACCTTTCGCTTTGAATCTAATTGTACGGCTTGTATTACATCGTCTTTGAGTACGTTTGATGTATAAAGATCTTTTATAAAACTAATCATTTCCTCAATCGACAATCGCTCATATAGACCATCCTGAAGAAAAAGAATCCCGACCTTCTGCCTATTATTGGAGATCTTACTATCGTCTACTCTAATTTCTCCATTTGAAAGCCTCGTTTTCTCTAAAAGTAATTCTATCAGCTGTTCTCGAACATTTACGCTCGAATAGACAGCCACTATATCCCCCGGATCGACTGATAAGTCAAATGAAGGAAAGATAACAGAATCGTGAATCCGTTTTTCCGCGTTAATAAAGTGAAGTGACATGAATAAACCCTCATTTCATGAATTATCTATCATATTCATTCTATATTATCATTGAGTAAAATCCCACTTCATTGTGTGAACAGTTCTGTCGTTAACTATTTTATAACTAAACCCAATCTACCTTGCAGTGAAAGCGGTGTCGACTGGCAACAATTAAAAAAGCCCTGTGCGATAGATATCGTCACAGAGCTCTAGTTTGTTTCTTATTTAATTATGAACGACTTCTTTTTCAGTCAGGCCTAATGTTTTAGCTGTAGAAGCATGAATCTCCTTCAGAAGCTCAGGATTCTCAACCAATGACTTGCCGTAAGAAGGAATCATTTCTTTCAATCTTGGTTCCCATTCGTCTATCTGCTCAGGGAAACATTTTTGCATAAGATCCAACATTACTGCTACTGCAGTGGATGCTCCTGGAGAAGCTCCAAGTAACGCAGCAACTGAACCGTCCGCATCTGTTACTAATTCTGTACCAAACTGAAGGGTTCCTTTACCGTTCTCTGTATCCTTAATAACTTGAACACGCTGGCCTGCAGTCCACAAATCCCAATCTTCACTTTTTGCATCTGGAATAAAATCACGTAATTCATTCATACGCTGTTCTTTTGTTTGCATGACTTGTTCGATTAAATATTTAGTCAAGGACATGTTTTTCGCACCACATGCAAGCATTGTCGTCACGTTATTCGGTTTTACAGAACCGATCAAGTCTAGCATTGAACCCGTTTTCAAGAACTTCGGTGAGAAGCCTGCAAACGGTCCAAATAGTAAGGACTTTTCATTGTCGATATAGCGTGTGTCTAAATGCGGAACCGACATTGGAGGCGCACCGACTTTTGCTTTACCGTATACTTTGGCATGATGCTGCGCAATCACATCTGGATTTTTACAGACCATGAAAATACCGCTAATTGGGAAGCCGCCAATATGCTTGCTTTCCGGAATTCCTGTCTTTTGCAGCAACGGAAGGCTTCCGCCACCACCGCCGATGAAAACAAATTTAGCCTTATGATACTCAAGTTTGCCGTCTTGATTATTTTTTATTTTTAATTCCCATTCGCCATCACTAGTACGTTTAATATCTTCTACTTGATGACCATAGTTAATTTCAACGTCTACTTTATTCATGTGTTCAATCAGCATCCGTGTCAATGCTCCAAAGTTTACGTCTGTTCCTGAGTCAATTTTAGTTGCTGCAATTGATTCATTCACTTGACGATTCTTCATAATAAGCGGAATCCATTCTTTTAGTTTTTCCGGATCCTCAGAAAATTCCATTCCTTCAAACAATGGATTCGCAGTCATCGCTTCGACTCGTTTTTTTAGATATGTTACATTATCTTCGCCTTGAACTAAACTCATATGAGGTAATGGCATAATAAACTGTTCTGGATTTTTAATTAGCTTTTTATCAACTAAATGAGACCAAAATTGCATCGATAATTGGAACTGCTCATTTACTTTCACAGCTTTTGTAATATCGATAGAACCATCCGCTTTTTCGGAAGTGTAGTTTAGTTCACACAAAGCTGCGTGTCCTGTTCCCGCATTGTTTAGCTCATGAGAACTTTCTTCTCCTGCTTTATCCAGCTTTTCAAACAATGTGATCTTCCAATCTGGCGCTAGCTCCTTAAGCATTGTCCCCAGCGTCGCACTCATAATTCCGGCACCTATTAAGATAACATCTGATTTTGTTTGTCTATTACTCATTTTGACCTTCCTTATATGTGAAATTTACAGAAATGTAAATGTTCCTAAATAAGGCGTCACAGCAAACATGGCGCGTCCTAGGAGCATTTTTTCTGTCTTAGTTTGACCATACATCTACTACTATCTTTTCTATTATACCTTAAATGCAACTAGGATTAAAGAGACTTGTTTAATTGTAAGGAATTAGATAGAAAAATGTCGGAATTTCGGTGTGTTTATTAAAATTCGTGACATTTTCCTTATTTGAATCTGTTATTTTCACAGTGGAATCTTAATTATTTTATTGTACTCTTTTTCATAATGAAGGCCTTCAACCAAGAAGGCATCTGGCAGTTGATTTGTATCGAATAGTAGGATTCGTTCTTTGTACTCCTTACCTTTTTCATCCGTTACATAATTCTGTCTCAATGTCGTTTGCAAAGGAACTTTATGGTCATCAATTTGCACAGCAACGTTATCCAACAGGATATTTCCATCTGTTGCTACTATAATTTCTAAGCCCTCCGATGTCACTTCTACTTTCCGGATATTTACTTCCTCACCTTCAAGATCAGCAGACATTTCTTCTCTAGAAGTTAGAATTATTGTTTCATCCACATGCTTATATCCAACAAACCTGTCTACTGCAAGTGCAAGAGAATTAAGACCTTCCGGCAAAGCATCAAAATCAATTGTAAATATATCGCCGTTGAATGCCGATGAAACACTGCCACTTATCTGATCCATCGGCACCCCATTGACCAACAACTTCACTCCGTCAAATCCTAAGGGAATCCGATCAAAATTATCAACTTTTAATTTACCTTTGATTGTCGTTTGACTGGGCGTTGCCGTAATAGAATCAAAGCGAATACTTCCTTGATCCACTTGGACGTTCTTTTTTATGGCTTTCTTCAGTTCTGTTTGCATCGCAGCTTTTGGATCATATGGAAATGTGATCTCAAACCAGTCCTGTATGTTAGAGTCATGAAATTCTAATGTCAGCTTTTTCGCGAATGGACTCACCGGCTCGAACGTCTGCATTCCTTTTAGCTCCGTTCCTTCCTCATTCATAGAGGATGTACCGAAGCGCGAAGAAGAGTTTGTAAATAGACCAGTCAATTTCATTAACGAAATATCTTCCCCTAAGCCTTCAGGATTGCTGAGTGTATAATAAAGTACCAATTGGTTTTCATCTGTCATGAGACCTTCCAGCCTCAATTCAGTTCCATCAGTCAGCATTATTTTTCGATCAATAGACTGTCCTTTGTCCGACTCATTTAATTGGGCGAGCGTAGCAGGCATGATTTCTTCAAAACCAAGCAGTTTTTTTCCGTAATAAGCAAACGCATCATATTGATAGCCAACCACAAAGAGAATGAGCAATGCAGCCACCACGGAAACCCACTTTGGTATACGTTTTCTTTGTCGTTTCGGTATTTTCTCCAATGCCGTACGTAGCCTTTCTTCCAATTCTTTTGGGGCTGTCGTCTTTTCTAAACGTCTTTTCTCTTCCGCCAATTGCCGCTCCAGTTCACTCATCGAATCCACCCCTTGCTTGTTCACGCATTTTTTTCAATCCATTAAAGACTCTCGACTTCACTGTTCCTATAGAGGTTTGTGTCATCATTGCGATTGTTTCGTAATCTAAATCGTGAAAGTATTTTAACTCGATTGCTTCCCTTTGCTGTGCATTCACTCGCAGCAACAGATCCTGTATATCCATGCGTTGTTCTGTTTGCTCGAAAGGATTTTGGACAGCAGATGAATCAGAGTGAGATTCAATTGCTTCCCAATTGTCAATCAGCGTAACCTTATTTACTTTGCGAAGCATTTGTTTGCATTGATTCACTAAAATTGTCTTACTCCAGCTATAGAAGGCGTCGTTTTTCTCAAGTTGCTGTATGTTCCGATACAAACTAACAATCATTTCTTCCATAGCGTCCATGGCATCATGTGAATTACCCATATATTTGAGAGCCAGTCGATAATACTCATCTTGTTGCTCAGTAATTAATTGCAACAAAGCTTCTTTACTGCCTTTTTTCGCTTTTTTCACTAACCGAACGACCCTCATGTTCTCACCTCTCGCTTATAAGAGTCATCATAGCAGCAAAAAGTTCATTTTAATTAGAAAAACCGTTCTGCCAAGGTAGGCGAACGGTTTGTTTATATATAAAGTTTACTTCTACTTCAACAACTCTTCCGGAATCAATTTAAATCCTTCAATGATCGTATCTTCCTCTACCTCGATTAAAATACAGCGTTTTCCATCATAATTCACTTGTTTGACGTACTTTAAATCTTGCGGACTGATCGAGATATTGGCTACTTTCGTTTCAATCTTGATCGACTTGGATGTGTAGCTCGGAACAATATGGGTTGCTTTCATTTCATACAATTCATCATCAACTACAGTTTCAAAAGCTGTCTTCACTTGTTCAGCGTCTACATAATCTACACCGCTCATCTTCAGTACGCGCTCCATCTGATGCTTGTCCAAAGCAGGTGGTTCTTCTGGTTCTTCCTCTTCTTCATCCACTTCCGTCAAGCGATGTACTGCTTCATACACGTTGGCGAGAGTTTGCGAATCCACTTCCTCACCCACCACTTGTTTAACGATCTCTTCAAATACCGCTTTATCATCTGCCGCCGTCATGATCTCTTCCCCATTTAATACTTCCTCAATGAAGCGGTAATCCGGCTTGTTCGCCTTACCCGCTGCATACAAAATATGATTGACGTCTGCTGCATTGTCTGTGAAGCAAGGAAATAAAAATCCGCCAATAGGAGAGGCAAGATTTATGATTGGATCAACCATCTCACTCGACTTAAATTCCCTTCCAATGAAATCAAATACAAGCGAGCGTTTCGGTAAGTCCGTCTGATTCATGCTGCAAAGAATAAAAGGAGTCGTGAACACTTCGTCTCGTGCATCGACTTCTGATTCTTCACTAGCACGCTTCGTCTTTTTGAAATACTTCCCCCGAATAAACGTAACAACAAGATCTTTTTCATATTGAACGTCCTTCACCATCTTCAATGCGAGTTGCTGCATTTCGTCTTTCCATTCATCTGCTTCTTCCGCCTGAAGACCGTCATACAAAAGTTGCTGTGCGTGGTCGGGTTGTTCTTCTGTTTGACGTTCGAATTTCACTTCAAACAATTTCATACCCAGCTTTCCACCTAATACTTTTTTGAAGTTTGTTAGAAACAATTCCTGTTGCTCGCGATCCAGCAAAGGAAATGCCTGGCTTTCCTCATGATAGATCTCACTGCTCTCTTGCCTAATATAGATATTATAAATATCCGTGATCGTCAAAAGATCTGAATCCAGCTTAAATCTTTTCCTAATGTCCGCAATATCTTTTTTATTCATCTACTTTCCAACTCCCTCGTTAATCCAACCATTAATTACCGACTGAAATAAAAGACACAAAAACGTCACTTATGTAAAAAAAATTGACCATATATAATTACACTACTCACTAAAAGAAAGGAAGTTATTATTTGCCTAGTAATAAAAAAGAAGGTATTATTTTTGGGTTGTTTATGTGTTTCGGTATGGTTTTAATTATGTCCGTTTACAACATGGCGTTACATGGATTTTCATCATTTACAGTAGGTGGTGTCGCGATCCAATTTATCATAACATTTATTGTCGCATTTATCGCGGAGTCGTTGGTTGAACCAAAAGCGCGCAAACTTGCATTTGCTCTGCCATATGATAATTCCAAAGAAAACAATTTTATTTTAGCAATTGCTATTTGTATGGTCCCTGCAATGGTTCTGATTATGTCCGTCTATGGGTTAATTTTGACAGCGTTCATGACAGGTATTGAAGGCTCTATTTTCTTAGCCTATCTTAAAATAGTTGGGCTAAACTTTATAGTCGCACTCCCGGCGCAATTACTGATCGTGGGGCCGTGCTCACGCAGGCTACTGATCAAATATATTAAACCAGCAATACCAAAACCAGAACTAAATATTTAAATGAATATCTTTCGCAGCAAAATATGCGGCATATTTTGCAATTAGCCGTTAAAAAGCTAACTACCCCATATATGGATAGTTAGCTTGTTCTTTTACGATTCCAAGTCAATAAGGATTGGTCGCGATGAAGCTTGCCGCTTTTACGTAAATCCGAGGATTCAGCTTTAATTGATTCACGATCACTTCAGCAATATCTTCAGCTTGTATTAGTTTTGAATCATCATTTTCCTTAATTAAACTTAACTCCATAGCCAAGTCAGTTGCCACCGTACTTGGAGTTAATGCAGAAACACGAATATTATTTCGACGGACTTCCTGTGCCAATGATTCAGTGAATCCAATTACTCCGAATTTAGATGCACTGTATGCACTGGATGTAGCAGCTCCGTTCAACCCATTGGTCGATGAGATCGTAATGATGTCGCCGCCATTTTTTTCAATCAATCGAGGTAAGACGGCATGTGTCACATAATAAGTACCCATTAAATTCACATCAATGATTTTTTTCCATTCCTCTGGTTCCATATCCAGTACCGAACCAAAAGTCGCAATACCCGCATTATTTATTAAAATATCTGCAGCACCTAAATCAGCAGTTAATGAGGCAATCGCCGCTTCCACTTGCTCTTTAGATGAAACGTCAGCCGTAGCATACGCTGCTTTCACACCAAATGTTTCAATTTCAGTAGCCACTTCTTGTAAAGTTGATTCAGTTCTTGCAAGTAAACCAACCGTTACCCCTTCTTTTGCTAACGCAATCGCAGTCGCCTTTCCAATCCCTCTAGCTGCACCTGTAATAAATGCTACTTTTCCTTTTAAAGATTGTGTCATGTGATCGTCTCCTTTTCATACTGATATCAGTCCCATTATACTGCTTGCCATGGGGTATAGCATGGATTTGAATTCATGTGAAGTTCATGAACTATCACCATACAATCTATACTCATTTGATGATCTCAATGAAGTGTTTTAAAATCCTAGCGGTTAGTCCCCAAACTGTGTATTTTCCATATTCAAAAAACCATTCTTCCATTGAATGGGCTCGCCATTGATATTGATCACCGTTCATAATCTTTTCAAAAGGAAAGGTGGACGATGGAGCTGGCTGAACGGAAACTAAATGCATATACGGCTCATAGTTCAAGAGCCATTCTACAGGAATCGTGAAGACCTCTTCCACTTCATCTTTGTTATAGCTATGAATAGTCTGATCATAATCAATGGTCGCAACAAATGGGTAGACGACAAATGAAGGAGAGGCCACATAAGGACTTAATTGCCCTATCATAGTGATCATTTTTGGATCAACACCTAACTCTTCATTTGTTTCTCGTAAAGCAGCAGCCATAGGTGATGCGTCTGTGGCATCTATGCGACCGCCAGGGAAACTTATATCCCCTGGTTGTTTTCTCATCGTGAGTGAACGCACTTCAAACAGAACATGCCATTCTTCATCTAATTCAACTAACGGAATTAGCACTGCGGCACGAAAAGCTGTCTCCTCTCCAATGAATAAAGACTTATTTTCATTTAACTGTTGATTTAAGTGATCAAGATTCATGAAGTTTTCTCACCCCGACATTTTACATCTATCGTATCATTAGAGAGTTCCCATTTAAAGAATTTCAAAAAAAGCCACCCAATTTAAGCAAGGTGACTTCCTAATTTAATAAGTATATGATCTCTCATCTTTTCACGAGTTTTCCTTGTACAACGTAACGTTTGTCTTTACTGTTAACTGAATTATTGCATGTAGACAGTGTGACAATTTGATCATCTCGATTAACTTCAACAGGCATTTCAATTAATGAACGCGATTCTACTTCCTCTAAATAATGCATGAAGTCTTCATCCGTTTTAAAATTTGTCTCAATGTAATAAAAGTCAATTGTCGTTTCATACGCAGCGAACACTTCGATATCATAACCATCATAAAGTGTATCCATATAAATCACGGGATGGTCATCTGCATAACTTTGCTTACCAAACTTCTTCAAACTACCAAACATCGTATCATTTCTCATCGCATGTCCGTAAATCACTGTATTGCGGCTCATATCTGTCACATCGTTACGATAGTCCATAAACACACTGCCAGCACGGCTATATTCGCCTTTAAAATTGCGATTCAGATAAAAGTCATTATCTTCCGACTGCAATATAGGATTGTTCAGTTTTGTTCCTTCTACTGAAAGCCATCCGACAATCTGTTCGTTCACCGCATGTAACTCTTCAAATTGCGGACGCATTGTATAGCGAGATAAAATATCCTCTTTAGATGAACTCTCCGTCTCCACAGGTTCTACACTATTTTCCAACGCCGTCTCATAGATCAATTGCGTTTCCTTCAAAGAACTAGAGGCTTCAATGTATGTATAAAGATACTGCGCTAGTAAGTAACCTGAGTAAAGGAACACGGCCAAATAGACGAACGGCATCAATTTAGAAATACGTTTTCTCATTCGGAGACCCCCTAAATACCAAGTGACATCATATAGAGGCCAATCTCGTCATCTTCCTTAAAAATTGCATTGACACCATAAACTTTTTTTATGACATCCTTAGTGATTACTTCCCTCGGAGGGCCTTCTGCAATAATTTGTCCATCCTTCATCATGATAATCTGATCACTATAGCGGATTGCCTGGTTAATATCATGTAATACCATCACGATCGTCAACCCATACTCTTCATTTAACGATTTCACGAGTTCCAATAATTCGATTTGATAATAAATATCTAAATAGGTGGTCGGTTCATCCAAACAAAGGATTTCAGATTGCTGTGCTAATGCCATTGCAATCCACACTCGTTGACGCTCTCCTCCTGACAACGCCTCTAAGTCATTATGTCGTTTTTCGACTAGATTCGTAACAGATAATGCCCAATCAATTGCTTGATGATCCTCTTCCTGATTACGCTGTAGCATTGTCTTGTGAGGCAGCCGACCAAAGCTAACAAGTTTTTCAATTGTCAAGTCTTTCGGCACATCGTTTTGCTGGTAAACAATTGCAAGTTTCTTTGCAAATTCTTTTGGCTTATACATGACCAAATCGCGATTTTCTAATGAAGCGGAACCGGATTTCGGCATGTTATTTCTGGATAAGACGCTTAATAACGTTGATTTTCCACAACCATTCGGCCCAATGATTGTTGTAATTTCACCTTTTGGAATCGTTGTCGTCACACCATCCAAATGATTTGTTTTATTATCATGCGATACGATGATACTCTTCATTTCCATAGCTGGTCACTCTTTTCGCAGTAAGAATATTAAGAACGGTCCGCCGATAATCGCCATAATCGTAGAAGCAGGTATTTCTAGTGGTGATACAATCGTTCTGCCGATGGTATCAGCCAATAATATAATAAGTGCACCTAAAAGGGCTGTAAATGGAATCAATACTTTATGATCGTAGCCAACCAAACGACGTGCTATATGCGGTACGAGTAACCCTACAAACGAAATCACACCAGCTACCACAACCGAAATTGCCGCTAGTAACACTGCCACCGCCGCAATGATCAGTCGGGCACGCGTTACATGAAACCCAATGCTTTTCGCTGTTTTATCTTGCAACACCAGTAAGTTGCACCAACTATAGAGCACAAATGATAAAATCAATCCAATTGTACCGTACGTTGCAATCGTCGATACATCACTCCATGTACGCATTGTTAGATTCGAGCCAATAACACTCGAGGCTGATACATTTAGCGACCCCCCAAAGCTAATGAACGCTTCCGTTAACCCTGTAAACATAGCATTGATCGCAATTCCAACCAGAATCAACTTAAGCGGGCTCAAACCTGATCTCCATGACAAGGCAAAGACGAGAAAACAAGCGAATGCCCCTCCCATGAACGCAAATAAAGGCGTCATGAAAAAGAGCGCCGGGAAGAATGAAATAATGAATAGCTGAACAAACGCCGCGCCGGAAGATATCCCGATAATACCTGCGTCCGCCAAGGGATTGCGCATAACGGATTGTAATAAAACACCGGAAACGGAAAGAGCCGCACCTGCAAATAGCGCAACAATCATTCGTGGAAAACGCAAATCTCGAATTGCTTCCATCTGACTGTTACCCGGTTCAAATAATGCTCCTAAAAATTCAAAAAAACCCATCTTAATGCTGCCGGTAGTAGCTGAGTAAACAATGGTCACGATGAGTAACACAGCTACTACCGCATAACTTACAATTCTTTTTGTCATGGTGGTCTTCCCTTTTCACTTGAATTCATCAATTAACGATAGAAAATCTTCATTAATTCCTTTAACGCCTCAGGTGCTTTCAATGAGGCTGTCGTTCCAAAAAGCTCTTCTTCAAGATCGTATACTCTATCGTTCTTCACTGCATCAAAATGTTTCCAAACATCATTTGTTTGAAATTCCTCATTGAACATTTCCACGACTTCTTCTGGCATTCCATGTGATAGGCGCAATATGATATCAGGATTGCTGTTATGAAGATATTCTGTATTAGATGATAAGTATTCTGGATCTTGGCCTTCCATTACATTGGTGCCGCCCGCGCGTTTTACCAAGTCCCCTGCATAAGAATTTTCAGTAGCCACTAAATAACTTCCTGGAATCCCAAGTAAAATTAGCACACTTGGTCCTTTTCTATTCGCTGCAACCGTTTCTACTGCATCAATACTTTTCTGCAAATCGGCAACCAGCTTATCGGCTTTTTCTGTCCGTTCATAGCGTTCACCGAGTGTCTGAATTTCCTGTATCATAGAATCGACACTTTGGAAGTTTAAAAAATGTGCCGGTATGTTCAATTGCTCAAAACCATCCGTCAAATCATATTCCAATGTAGAAACAGATAAAAAGTCCGTTGGGTTCAGAGACTTTACGATTTCCATATCAGGCTGCATGGCATTGCCGATCGTAGGAAGATCATTGAAACGACTGGCTAATTGCTTTTCAGACTCTGGCACGGCAATTGCATCAATATCTAATTTATCAAGAATTTCTGCAATCACGACAGTCCCCGCTATGATTCGTCGATCATTCGTTTCTTCAGCTTCATTCTCAACAGGCGAGCTTGCTGCTTCCGTTTCTTTACTGGTATCGCTGCCACTGCACCCGGCTACAACGGATAATGCCATAATCGCTACGAAGAGCATGAAATTTCTCCATTTTTTTTGCACGTTGTGATCCTCCACTCATTACTCATTAACCATTTCTTTTTTTCCATTCTTAATACGACGAATCAGCAAGATCCCCGATAGGATACAGACGAAGAAAAGAAGACCGACCTTTAATAAATTGAAGGGTATGACTTGTTCATCTGGCTTATAGGCGATTTGATCCCCCTTCACCTCTTCTTCTGCCACCTGTCTAACTGGTAGTTTCTCATCTTTCTTCAGTTCATCCAAAGTACGGTCAAATAGTAATTGCTCTTCTACAGGAACTTCTTTAGGTGTTGCGACAGTTGGACTCGACTGCCTCTCCTTTTGAGATGGCCGTGTTGACTCAGGTGATTGTACAGGCCTTCTCACAAGAGGTATCTTTGTCTCATTCGACGTAACCAGTTCAGGTATATCCACTTTGGTTTCAAATTTCATTGCTTGCTTTTCATCGAACTGTAACTGTGTAAAGTAGCTAGACGAATACATTAATTGAGGAATTTCCACTTCAGCCCAAAGCCGGATTTTCTTGCGGAAGTCTTCCACTTCAAACTCAATAATACGTGTGTTGTCACTCTGTGAGATGACTTTCGGCTCTACCATTTTTCCTTGACGCTCTACCGTCAGAACTTTGATCCAAGATGATTGGATGATCTCCATCTGTGCATAAAAGCTGTCATCTTTTTCAATTATTTTCATGACAGGGTTTACATATGTCTGCATGACGGAGAGTTCTTCTTTGCCGTCTTTTAATAGCGTGTAATTGATAAGGTCACGGCTTTGTTGACTGTCACTTATTGATGGTTCTTCTCTTTCGAGGAATGAATCAAAGTTAATTACCATTTCCTGAGAAAACACTCTCGGCTTTTCATCTGCCGATAATTTTACTGTCCCTTCGAGCACGATCTTCTGTTTTACATCTTTCATATCAAACTGAACTAAATTTTCAGATCTATCCAGTAGGGAGTTAATTGTGGTTTCCTGCTGTTTTGCAGTTATGGAATTGATGATGCCGCCTTCAAACCTTATTGGAACCGACAATGCATATCGACCTTCATGGATGATTAACGTAGCGTGCTTGCTGAATAACTCTCCCAGTTCCACCGCTTCAAGTGCTAGAAAATTTAGTTCAACTTGATACACGCCATTCTTAAATTTTGTTGGTTCATCTGCTGTTACGACAGATTCTCCAAAATGAAAAGGAAGCAGCGCAGAGATGATTGATGTAAGCAAAGCTATATAGATTATTCTTCTCATTTCCAACGGTCGCTCCCTTTAATTGAAAAACAATTATGCCTCGGCGTAATTGCGTCCAGATTTTGAATTGTGCTTAGACCTACAGGATGTAGGTCATGCAGATGTTGCCACAGGATGTGGCGATCTTAGCCTACATACTTCTATTATTCAGCGTGCTGCTGAATAAAGATAAAACGACAGGAACTTCCTCCCGCTGAGTAGAACAGCGAAAGGAAGTACATGTCAAAACTTATTATTTCTCCATAAATTCAAGTGAACCATTTAAGATCTTAGCCATTTGTGTACGTTTCAATGGGCTGCCTGGATTGATAACTGTCTTACCGTCCGTCGTTTTAGAGCCTGTCATTATATCTCCCGCATACAGAAGAGCGAAAGCCTTTTTCGTCTCTGGATCTGTTATAAGAGCTCTGTCCGCATAATAGGATAGACTTGTATCTCCGTAGCTCATTTCTTTTCCTGCAGCGTAATTTACGGCACGATAAAGCATCAATGCGCCTTGCTGGCGAGTCAATGTGTTATTCGGATTGAACTTGTCACCTTTTTTGACGATTCCTGCTTCGGCCAGCGCGTTGATTGCACCTACGCGTTCTTTGTCTGTAATGTTAGCGATATCCTTAAATCCTGCAGATTGAGTTGAGTTCAAGTCCAACGCACGTGCTACCATTAATGCAAATTGGGAACGTGTAATGTTGTTACGAGGGTTAAATTGATCTGCACCTTTAACAATTCCCTTTTCATAAAGAGCTAGAATCGCAGCTTTATTTCCATCCTTGTCAATATCTTTAAAAGGATTCGCACTTGGAGTTGGATTTACAACTGGCTTGTCGCTTGGTTTTACACCATCCAAGCCGATCTGAACTTTGTGATTTGAATCATATTTAACGCCTGCTTCGTCTACGATAACGTGAAGCTCTGCATCAACTAATTTTGTAAGATCAGCCACGTTAAATGTGTATGTGCGCTCATCTGTTGACTTGTCTTCGGTAGCAATCGCTATTTTTTTGCCATCGATTTTGAATTCTTGAATATAGTGACCTTTCGGAAATGTTACTGTTACTTCATTGCCATTTGTTACTTTCTTAACGCTTGCTGTAGGTGACATGTAATTCTTCATGATCGATTCTTCACTCGTACCATCTTTGAACACTTGCACTGCTACATTCTTAACTGCCTCTGCTTCTTCTTTAGCAACCTGTGCTTTGAAATCGAAGTCATACCAATGATCCATATTGGCAGCAGCTACAACTACATGGATTTTACCTGGGTAAACGGTATCCGTTGCCATTGGGAAACTGTATGTAATCGTCCCGTCTGCATTTTTTACTTCTGTTGCATCAACATATGTTTCGCCCTGTTTTGTCTGAAGTCCTGCAATCATTGGTGCAGATTTGGCCGGGATTGTTAATTGAGCTTCATATTCACCGTCTTTTTCAATTAGCTTTCCTTGAGGGACGATGTGACCGCTAATTGCGGGCTGTGGCTCGTTAGTTCCTGGTTTGTATACATGAAAATCTATTACCTGATCCGTTGCAACTGTAGCTGCAATAGTAGTCGCAGCCTTGTCACTTGTTCCAATATTTGCAGACGCCGCTGTTGGAATGGAGAGTGATGCTGCGAGTAATGATGCAAGGACCACTTTCGTTGCGCGTGATGATTGTTTTTTCGTCATGATTGTTCCCCCTGTTTTCTTTTAAATTTAGTTCTATAAAGTAAAAATGCAGAACCTGCTAACGCAAAGATTAATAGGTATGGCGCTGAGTCACTAGTCTGTGGGTTTGCCACTTGTCCTTCAGTTGTTGGCTTTTTAGTTGTTGTGGCGTTTGTGGTTACTTTCATATCTTCAGTTGTTTTAGTTTCATTCGTAGCTGGCGGAGTGACCGGAGCAGCATCCTCCATCGCATCGAAAACTATTGATACTGTGTATTCATGATGGTAATTAATATCTTCAATATCAACTTTCATCGCCGTTTTAATAGGTTGTGACAAATCACTTACTGTAAATTGAACAACACGTGTGTCGGCTTCTTTATCTTCACTGACTATAGTCGCCCCGCCCGGCGGTTCGAACTTTGTAATCCACTCACTGTTTTTCAGTGTGATTTGCACGGTGGCAGTTCCATTTTTAGTCGTTACTTTCGCCGGTTTTACGAAATAATCATTGGCGATTGAAGCAGAGTTACTATCCGGCTGATTCACTTGATATTCGAGTGAATGTGTACCATCCGCAACCTGTGCTGAAGCTTTTGGCAAGGCAACAGTAAACAGTAAAAAACTTGTAAGTAAAACATAAATAAATCCTTTTTTCACTTGTTGTAAATCTCCTTTCAATAAATCATTGTAAAAAATAACTGACACTAGGGAAGCCCCAACAACTGGGCAAAATTCCACATCTAAATTATCGCACAAATGGTAGAAAGTACGAATGATAAACTATACTTTTCTACCGTTTCTCATGGCATTTGTGTGACAATTGAAGATTCATATTCAATTGAGTCGACAAATGAGAACGATTATCATTTAATATATCCTGTTATCGTATCAATGTCAAACCTTTCTAATCAGACTTAACTATCGTATTGTTCTAGTCAAATCATTCACCAAGCTGGGAGGAATACATAATCTATAAAGAGGTAGTTAATTAATAACGCGAGGAGTCGGATGATGGAATTTCAATCTTTTAGCGGAATTGTAATGATGATTGATGATTTTTCAACAGGCCAAGATAATGGAGCCGGATGTTATAAGCTGTTCATGGTAGATAGCGGTTACGGAAACATAGTGAATTTTGTAGTAGGACCGACAACTTATTTTGTAGATCATGTAATGGTAGAGATAGGTGATCAGGTAACTGGTTTCTACGATGCAAATGCACCAGCCCCTCTTATCTACCCACCACAATTCAGGGCACTTGTCATGAGTAGAGATTCTCCATATCAAAATGTGAAAGTGGACTATTTTAACCGTCGTCTGGAAAGTAGTGACGGAACGCTGCGACTGAATCTATCCCCGCAAACTCAAATCATCTTACAAAATGGCCAATCCTTTAATGGAGATATTGGCGGACGCGATCTAATTGTGGTATACGGTGCTTCTACAAGAAGTATACCTGCTCAGACTACACCTTATAAGATTATTGTACTTTGCTCTTAAACCGACCACGTTGAGCTCAAAATGGGTATATAAAAAGAGACGAATCCTCTACTTTTCGAGGGCACGTCTCTTCTTTTATTCAATCCGATAGAAATTTCTAGTCGTTGCATAAATCTTTCGATAGACTTCATCTATATTCAAATGCTTTATTTCCGCGATCGTTTGGATACTTTTGTGCATCATCGAAGGGTGTGTCACTTTTCCTGAAAAATGACCTTCAAACGGCCATGGTCCGTCTGTCTCGACCATCAACTGTGAAAGTGGTGTCTGGTCGACAATATGCTGAACCTTTACTTTGTATGTGACATCCGGTGTCACGGAGACGACATATCCATTCGCTAGGATACGTTTTAGAATTGTATCCTCTCCCTTAAACCAATGAAAATGTGCTTTTTCAATTGAATAAGACTCCAGTAGATCGCAAACAAGAGCAGCATCTTCATAAACGGCATGCAGCACGATCGGCAACTCATAGCCCTTCGCCTTTCGAATGAATTGCTCAAGTACTTCTATGTAAGGTTCTACTTCTAAATCAGGTTGTTCTTGACGCGTATAATACGGCAATCCCACTTCTCCAATGGCAGTAAGCCGATGACGGTTTTGATCGATTACGTTTAGGATTGTTTGAAGTTCTTCCTCAGCCGGCAAAGCTTGTTCTGGATGATATCCGATTGCTGGTTTGATCCTATTGTCTAAACCTGCTAGTTCCAATTGACGATTGGATGATGCTAAATTATTCGATACAGCAACCAGTGCATCAACCGAACTTTCTTCTAACTTGTCTAGGAGAACGATTCTTTCCCCGTCTTCGTACATATCCAAATGAATATGGGCATCAATCAGACGTCTGCTCATGAACACCCCTCGCTTTCTGTTCCTACAATGTTTGAACATTCTGGAAGTTACTATACAATCAGAACTAGATGATCGTTGCTATATTTATCATATTATCACGTCTAGGGGGTTATGTTCTTTGCGATTGCTGCAAGCCGGATTTCATTATTATCTTGCCGGTCTAATTGTTTTGACGTTAGGCATCACATTAACGATCCAATCCGCACTGGGTGCTTCACCGTTTGATGCCCTTCTTGTTGGCTTATACCGCACATTTGGCTTAACAATCGGCAGTTGGGAAATTGTCGTTGGGGCAGCAATGGTCTTTTGTAACGCCATTGCGAAGAAGAAAAGACCTGAATATTACGCATTAATTTCGGCATTTATCACTGGCCTTGGAATTGACGCATGGTTAATTTTATTGCGTGATTGGATTGCACCGGGAACTTGGATCGGTCAATGGATCTGTACAGGAGCAGGAATTGTATTGATAGGTCTAGGTATTGCGATTTATTTACAATCCCAATTTGAGCCCAACCCAATGGATCGTTCCATGCTAATATTATCCAAGCTAACGGGTTTGAGTGTGACGTATACCCGCGCCATGATCAGTTTTATTCTCGTTATCATTGCTTTATTATTTGATGGAGCAATCGGGCTGGGGACGCTAGTGAACGCGCTATTTACAGGAGTATTTATTAGTTTTTTTTCACCTTACATAAAAGCACTAACAAATCGTCCAGAACTACTTAAGTAATGAAAAAACCGTAAAAAACTGACGTGTTAGTTCAAACATTTATGGATGTTCCTGCTAACACGTTTTCTGGTACGCAGGCACCTAACGCTTCTTTCGTTGATATGTGGACAACAAGACTCCGCCAACTATAAATAAAGATCCCAAAAGTTCTGATCCAGCGATTGGTTTGTAAAGCAGTAATACTCCCATTACCATGGCGACAAAAGGTTCAAGATTAGATAATATAGATGCCTTTGAAGCATCGACATACCGTATATTATTGTTCCAAATCAATGTCGCAATGCCGTGCACCACAATGGCGGTACTAATCAGAAAAGCCCAATCTGATATCTCGAAGCTGATTCGCAAAGGAGTATCTAATGTAAAAGCGAAGGGAATTGACACCACTAAACCGACAACATTTGAATAGAGCGTAATGGTGAATGGGTCTATTCGTTGAGAAAGAAGTCTGGTCATTATAACCATAATAGCGAAGGTAATCATCGTAATCACAATCCATATTAAACCTTTGTCGATCTGCAGGGAAGATACGCCCCCTTTGGTCACGACAAAATAAATCCCTATAAGAGCAACAACTGATCCCATCAACATTCGAATGGTGAACTTTTCTTTTAAAAAGATAGCCGCTAATACGCCAGTTACAATAGGTGCTGTGGCTAAAATCAATGCAGAAGTTGTAGGGTCTGCCGTTTGCAACCCTTCGAAAAATGACCATTGATTGATGAAAACGCCAATTACTCCAAGAAAAAACAGCGCAAGGAAGTCTGCTTTCGTAACTCTTCGTAACTGCTTTTTGTAAGCAGATATCCCAATTAGAAATAATACGATAAATAAAAGTCTGAGTGTGGTTAACATGGAGGGGGAAAACACTTCAACTAACATCTTTCCGAAAACAAAATTGCTTCCCCATACGAGCACACAAAATGTTAGCCAAGCGTAAGCTTTTAACATTTGCATCATCCTTCCTGCAACATAATGCTAACTGCCCTATTTTATACCCCGCAAGAATTTTCGTATACATTTTTGTTTGGTTCTTATCATTTACGTTCATATAACAGTTAAAAAAGGTACCCGTACCATACTGATTTCGGAAATCAATATGATGCAGGTACCTTAATTTTTTTATAAAAGCCCCGAAACCTACTAGGACACCCTTCTTACATTAGTCGTTCACTTTCGGAGATGGATAGTCAAAGCCTTTCGTATCCACTTCCACCTTCTTCATTTTCTGATCTTCTAACGGCTTATCTGAAGAGTCTGTTTCAGTAGCAACGATTGCATCCACAGTTTCCATGCCCTCAATTACTTTTCCAAACGCAGCATATTCTTCGTCAAGCTGGGACGTATCTTCTGCCATAATAAAAAATTGGGAGCCTGCAGAATTTGGTTCCCCTGTGCGTGCCATAGAGACAACGCCGCGTTCATGTTTCAGATTATTTTCAAATCCATTACTAGTGAATTCCCCGTCAATCGAATATCCCGGACCGCCTGATCCATTTCCCGAAGGATCTCCCCCTTGGATCATGAAACCTGGAATGACTCGGTGAAAAATCAGTCCATCATAATAACCTTCCTCAATTAATGAAATAAAGTTGGCTACTGTATTTGGAGCTACAGAAGGATCTAATTCTAGGACGATTTTTTCGTCGTTATCCATCGTAATCGTCACAATCGGGTTTTCTTCCACTTCTTCCGAATAATCTGCTTCTTTTACCGGTTGTTCCTCTGATTGCCCGTCTGTCTTCTCCTCCTGCTGCTCGTCTTTTGTTGACGATCCACACCCCACTAAAAGAAAAGCCAGCGCCATCAGGCTAAAGATTAAATAAAATGCTTTATTTCTTATAAACATCTACTTTTACAACTCCCTTATGTAATCTGCTCGTTCATTATATAACACATAATCAGGCAATTCACGCTAAATAGCGAACCCTATCCGATCATTCATCGTCATACTAACTTCCACAGAGACTACATCTCATCTTTATTTATATTTCCAGATTATAAATGAAACTAGAAGGAGATGCCCTATGAGAGACAGCTTAATTCAGCAAAAAACAGTAAAAACACAGATCAAGAGAGCCTGGCTGCAACTTGTCCATTTTGGATGGCAGCAAGCCCTGTCCTGCCTGTTTCCAGTCGTTATCTTTGGCTCCTTAGCCTTGACCCAAGTCATTCCCCTGCCTATACTGCCTCGATACGACTGGCTACTCATCATCTTTCTTCTTATGCAATGGTGGATGGTGCGTTCGGGGCTAGAAACTCGTGATGAATTAAAAGTCATCACTATGTTTCACTTGATCGGTCTGGCCCTTGAAGTATTTAAAGTTAATATGGGATCCTGGTCATACCCCGAGGATGGGTATTTCAAAATACTAGGAGTGCCTTTATACAGCGGATTCATGTATGCAAGTGTTGCAAGCTATCTTTGCCAGGCATGGAGGAGACTGGATGTGAATCTCGTGAAATGGCCGCCACTTTGGGCAGTCGTGCCACTCGCCGCTGCCATCTACTTAAACTTTTTCACTCATCATTATTGGATTGATATTCGTTGGTGGTTGTCTGCGCTGGTTGTAATTGTTTTTTGGCAGTCTTGGGTCACATATGCAGTGAACGGAACACGATACCGTATGCCCCTTGCGTTTTCATTTGTACTTATCGGTTTTTTTATCTGGGTTGCAGAGAACATCGCAACGTTTTTTGGCGCTTGGAAATATCCGAATCAAAGCGACACATGGCAGCTGGTCGGCATAGGAAAATTAAGTTCTTGGCTGCTGTTGGTCATTGTTAGTTTTCTAATTGTAGCGACGTTGAAGATGATTAAAGAAAAATCACCTGTGAAATAGCAACTTAGAGAGACCTATACAGAATGGAGAATAAGTTATGCAAAAAGGTACCTGCGCAATATTGAACCCTATATTCAATAATGCGTAGATACCTTTTTTAATCAGACAAGCAATTTACTACTCCTATTCTCTATATCTTAGCGCCAAACCTTTTAAGAAATTTCTAGCGTATCGATCGCCACATTCCTTATAATTTCGGTGTCCTTCTTTTCTGAGAACTGCACTCAATTCACTTTTTGATAAATTAACCCCTGCATCCTGTAAGATCTCCAACATATCTTCACTCGTGAGCGAAAGTGCAATTTTCATCTTCTTGAGCAGGATATTATTCACGTTTCGGTCAGTCATTAAGAATTGGTTTTGCTCGTTCTCCGGCTTAACATCCTGCACTCCTCTTTTCAGGCTCACAAATCCATTTAAAAAGGACTCCAACATAGTATTATTGACTTCTTTAACGTACTCATTTTCTTGCGCTTCATCTTCTTTTGACTTCGACAACATTTTCTGAACTTCTTCTTTCGTCGTTTCCATACCACCCAACTCAAAAATCTCTACCATCGCTGTGTCTTTTATATCCAATGCATATCTTAATCGAGTAAGTATATCGTTATTATTCAATAGGATCACCTAACACCTTTCCTGTTTTAGCTGTTGTTCTAAGTATAGTACTATTTGCATTTCATTGTCTCAATTAACCCTTTTCTTTTTTCTCTATATTATTCAACTCATTTTTACATTATTAATACATTTGAAATATGAGAATTCCGATTCCACACAGACATTTATAGAAAGAAGCGCTCGAATCTTTTAAAGGAAATGATTCGTATACAGGAGAGGAGGAGAATAAATGCAGCCTACAAATGTAAAAGCTTGCACGCAATGCGGAGGATCGGCGATCGGAAAAGGAGTTCAAAGCGGATACGCAAGCGTGACAACTTATAAAAAGATGGGAATAGGTCATAAGCTGATCCATCTCATCTGTACGGATTGTGGTTGGGTGCTCGGGAGCTATGTGGAGAATCCGAGGGTCTTCAAGAAGACGATTGGAAAATGAAATGCTTCCGGTCTTATGCCTGAAAATAAGGCTTACCTATTTATCTCGCGTTTTATTTCCATTTAGAGCAGCTGATAGAGTTACTACCACTCCATTAAAAGCTATGTAATACATTTCTAAATTCAATTGAAAAATATCAACGAATATTTTATGGAGTTTAATGTCAGGATAAGTTTTTCGTTATTTGACGGTCATGAAGAAATCACCCCAAAAGGCTAACAAAACCTAGAGGGGGGATTGTCTTCGTTTATTGGTCTTCTACAATCTCTTGTGCTTCGTTCAACTGTTTCTTCATCATGTCTAACTGTTCTTTGTTTTGTTGAACGGAATCCATACGCTCATCATATTGCTCTGCCTTCGTTAATGCCTTTTCTGTTCGTGCTATCGAATTAAAAGCATGCTCCACAGCTATCTCCTCAGGATGCGACATCGCCTGCTTCACCGAACGATCAGCCTTCTGAACAGAATTGCTTAAAAAAGTGCCTGGATGATCCTTTTTCCAACTTTGTTTTGAATTCTTAGCCATTTACGATTCTTTCCCTCCTGCAAATAAGATATTTTACGGCATGCTTAGTATTGTAAAAAAACCTGGAACTATGCGTGGTCAGGGATTAATGACAGTAGATATAATTACGTGGCATTTCCTTTTATAACATTTATTTATAATAAGGTTCTCCGTTGCTAATGTAAATACGACTTTCCCAATAAATATTTAGAATATTTAGAAGGAGATAATACATATGCCAACAAATAAGCTTGTCTTAACAGGTGAGCAAGAAGTGGACTTAGTAAATATAAAAAACATTAACATAAGGATTCTCATTTCTGGATGAAAACTTTATCTTCCTCATCCTTTCCTATACAAAAAAACTTCCAGCCGATAGACAAGGGCTAGAAGCTTTTTTTATTAAATTAGAGATAGTTAATGTGGAAACAGTCATTCCAATAACTCACTTGAACAAGTTAATGGTTGTGATAATGATCGGCGCGCTAAATACAACATCAATAAGGAATGCACCGACAATTGGCACGACCAGGAATGCCGTGCGAGAAGGACCATACTTGCTCACGGTTGCGGACATGTTCGCCATTGCGTTCGGTGTTGCACCCAGCCCGTGGCCTAAGAATCCGGAGATCATAACAGCCGCATCGTAGTCCTTGCCAAGCATTCGGAACATCACAAAGACGGCATATAGGACGATGACGATAACCTGGATGAGTATAATGCCGATGAGCGGTAGTGCGAGATCTGCAACTTCCCACAGCTTGATGCTCATCAGTGCCATCGAGAGGAAGATTGCAAGCGAAACGTCCCCGATTAAGTTGATTTCCTTCATGTTCACCGTACCCTTTACAAAGCGGTCAGTAAGATTCCGAACAATAACCGCTACGAACATCGCCCCGATATAGGACGGCAGGACGAAGCCGGTCACATTTGTAAACAAATCCCCAAGATACGTTCCCACTGCCATGGAGAACGTGAGAAGGGCAACTTGCACCATGAACGACCACTCTTGAATCGGCCTCTCATCATTTTCTACATATTCTTCTATTTTACCCGCTGATGGCTTTAAGTCATGTTTTTTAATCAGGTACCGCGCAACCGGACCGCCGGTAAGGCTACCACAAATTAGGCCAAGTGTGGCGGCAGCCATTCCAATCGTCAAGGCTGAGGAAACGCCCAAGTTCTCAATCGTCTGTCCGTAGGCCGCAGCACCGCCATGTCCTCCGTTCATCGAAACTGCTCCGGCCATGACACCCAATAGTGGATCAATTCCAAACAATTGAGCAAACGAAACACCGATGACGTTCTGCAAGAACACCGTGACGCCGCACAAGAGCAAATAGATGACTAAGAGCTTTCCGCCCAGTTTGATGAGCTTGAAGCTTGCTCCAAGGCCGACCGTCGTAAAGAAGGCGATCATGAACAACGACTGTAGCGATGTATCCAATGTAATCTCGACAATCCCCGTAGTTTTCAACACGAGCGCTAAAGTGGCGAATATCAAACCGCCGATGACAGGCGCCGGGATCAGGAACCGGTTAAGGAATCCGACCCGGCTGACAAGTGCCATTCCAAGCAAATAGAGAGCTACTGCAAGGAACAGTGTTGTAATCTGGTTGAGTTCAATCATATATCTTCACCTTTCTAAAAAGCCTTTACCGCTTCATTGATAAGTTCCCTCAGCCGAACCGTTCAACCGATTTATCAAGAGCCGGGTTAACCAAGCCTATGTTAAAGTTTGTCTTTTTTTACTTACGTGCCGAATGAATGTAGCCGGCTAATCACGGCATGATTCCGTTTCCCTCTCTCCTTGGTAAACGCTTTCATACCTAGAAAATAGAGTTATGTCGATATTTTACGGTAAACCTATTGAATCCTACAAAATCCGACATTTTTCGATATGTATTTCTAAAAAAATGATATTTTTTAATCTTTTGTTCAATTAGCCATCGCTATACTTTTCTTTTGCTTCAGCATTGTACGACTTGACTTGATAATTTACATAATATAAAAGACAAAACCACCTAAGTCATTGTCATGTCAACGTTTCAGGTGGTCCTCTCTATGAATTGCCTTATTTATGATAAGCTTCGCCATAACATATTAACCTGTAATTTGTTTATAGTAACCAAAGCTTTTTAACATGACCGTAATTCTACACATACAAAAGGCTTCTCATAAGCTCTGACTGCTTATGAGAAGCCTAAATCTTTTCTATAATTTTTGTGTAACCTTTATCTAAATTGAAGAAAGGCCTCTATCGGCCTTTACTTCGTGGGCTTAAATTGATCATCTAGGTATCGGGCCATAAATGCCGCGAAATGTTGACGTGATATATTAATATTAGGCTTAAATTTACCGTTGGAATAACCCGTTGTAATATTATTTGCTACCAACGCAGAAATATAGTTGTGAGCCCAATTCCCCTTGGGAACATCCTTAAAATCGGTTGGGTGAGTGCCTTTTAAATCATAAGCTAACACTAAGATTGCAGCCGCTTGCGAGCGGCTTAATTTTCCGGTAGGGTCGAAATACTTTTCACCTTGGGAATTAACTTTTCCGTTGACGATACCCAATTCAACAGCCTTAGCAATCTCCTCGTATCCATAATCACCAGGTGAAACATCAACAAATCCTGGGTTAGTAACATCTGAATAGTCGACAATTCCCTTTTCTTTCAAAATCAATCGTATAGCATGTAAACGTGTAATTGACTCATTTGGTTTAAATGTTCCATCTGGATAACCATTAATTATTCCTTTGTCTGTCAAATACATAATTTCATCGACATATGAACTTACATCTTTAAATGCTGGCTTTTCATCTGCATTCATTTCGAAATTAGGCGTTGTTTTAGGCAGCGTTCTAGCATTGGTTGCTTGTTCAAAAGAATAAGCTATATCTAATAGAGACTGTTCACTAAATGCCAACCCCATGAAAGAGATCCCAACAGGCAGTTCTTCACCAGTAGCACCGGCAGGAACAGTAATCTCAGGGAATCCTGTAGCAGACGCTACATAACTTGCGGCATACGTGTCATAGGCATCACATAAATATGTCGGGTCTTCCTTATCGAATCTTGGTGATGCAGGACATGACATTGTTGGAAAAACAATGGCATCCAAATTTTCTTTTTCCATTATTGATTGTACTTCATCACGTACTTTAGATATCTCTTTTGTTACTAAATCATTGTACTCTGGTGTGTCTTTAAACGCCGCTTGTTTTAAATTCGTTTTTAGACCTTCCAAACCTGCTGGATTTACTGGCGTTGCTGAATTCAAAACCTCTGGTGATTCACTAATTTTAATTATTTCTTCTAGTGTTTTCGGCTGACTTTCAGGGAACTGTTTTAGATACTCTTCCAACTGAGACTTAAAATTAGCTTCATTAATTGGCCCAATAATTGGTGTCCAAAGATATTGTGTCGTCTCTGAGAAAGATACCGGAATAAGTTCCGTCCCTATTTCCTCCATTTTCTTCAAGGATTTATTAGTAATTGTATCCACCTCAGCGTTGTCTCCAAAAAAGTCAACAGCTACTCCAATTCTTGCATTTTGTAAAGCAGTATTGTCTAAGGACTTACTATAGTCTTCAACTATATGTCCCTTTGCAGATAAGGTTTGGTCATCTTTATCATCGACTCCAGCCATAAAACTCAATGCAATCGCTACATCTTCTACAGATCTAGCCATTGGACCAGCAGTATCGAAATTTAACGAGGACGGAACGATTCCGCCACGGCTTATTAAACCTAATGTCGGTCTGATAGCGACAAGTCCCGTAACATGAGATGGTCCTCTGACCGATCCAGACGTATCAGTACCTAATCCAAATACACCAAAGTTTGCTGTGATTGCCGCGGCAGTTCCGCTGCTAGAACCAGAAGCATCACGTTTAAGGTTGTAAGGATTCAAGGTTAAACCGCCCAAAGAGCTATATCCTAATCTACCATAAGATGCTGCAAACTCTGACATATTTGTTTTTCCAATGATAATGGCTCCTGCATCCTTAAGTTTCCGAATAGCAAAAGCATCTTTTACGGGATAAGCATCCTTTAGTGCAACAGAGCCAGCCGTTGTCGGCATGCCTTTGACGTCAAAGTTATCTTTTACAACGATTGGAATACCATGAAGTACACTTCTTTTGCCTTTACTTTGTCTCTCTGCATCTAATTGCTTTGCAATCTCTATAGCTTCTTCATTAATATTAGTGAACGAATTAATCGCAGGACCTTGCTTGTCATATGCTTCTATACGTTCTAGATAATACTTAACCAACTGCTCAGATTTAATTTGGTTGTTATCTAAAGCATCGGAAATTTCGCTAATACTTTTTTCAAATGGATTAAATTCAGTTTCTTCCGCAGAGACACTTGCCAATGGAAGCACGGCTACTACTAGCATAAGAGCTATCAAGGTTCTAACTCGATTTAATATGTTAAACATAATGTTTCCTCCCTATTCTAAAACAAATTAACTATAAAATTTTCACCCTGAAAGTTATATAACAATATTCAGAGGTCATTTTATACAACATTTCTGTATATCATAAACAAAGTTAAATATAATGGATCAAAATGTTAGGATATCTAACACATTCTTTTGGTTATTGTTTAGATAGAAATTATACTTTTACAGTTTAAATTCCTGGATGGCTACTTCCAATTCATTTGACATCCTAGCTAACTCATGAGAAACCGATGAAACCTCCTCCATTGAGGCACTCATTTCTTCGGAGGATGCTGCGACGTTTTGAGAATAATTATTTACTTCAATACTCGTTTTTGAAACGTCCTCTATGTGAACTACCACTTCAGCTATATGATTCTTCATGTTTTCCATTGCTATGTTAACCTCGGATATTTTTGTTGTACCAGCGAGAATGGAGTCCTTAATTTCTCCAAACGCTTTCCCGCTTTCATTCACGAGTTTCATTCCTTCTTTTGCCGAGCTTACCCCTAGATTTACTAGACCCATCGAATCTTCAATGCCATCTTCAATATCTTGAATAATTTCATTGATTTGCAATGCTGAATTACTGGATTGCTCTGCGAGTTTTCGAACTTCATCTGCCACTACTGCAAATCCTTTTCCATGTTCGCCAGCTCTTGCAGCTTCAATTGCAGCATTCAAAGCTAATAAATTCGTTTGCTCTGAAATTGATTGAATGATAAAGCTGATTTGTCTAATTTCATTTGATTTTTCATTTAACATGCTAATTTTCTCAGCGGAAGAACTCACGTTTTTATCAATTTCAACCATTTGATTTACAGTTTGCTCAACGACATCACTGCCCTGTATAGCAGTTTCTGTCGAATAATGTATGGAATTACTTACATTGTCCATGCTCACTGTCACGTCATCAACATGCTTATACACTTCATTGATAATACCTACCGCATTTTTCATAGCAGCATCCTGTTCATCTGTTCCAGTAGCAACAAATTGAATTGATTCGGATATTTCATTGGAAGCTGTTTGATTTTCGATTGAAGAGGCTGCCAGCTCCTCAGATGTCGCAGATAATTGTTGGGATTCATGTGCAATTTTTTTTATTGTTTCTTTTAAACTGTTAGACATGGTATTGAAATTTTCGCCCATATCCCCGATTTCATCTTTCACCTTCACCGTGACTTGTTGAGTCAAATCACCATTTGACATCGCTAAAGACAAATCACTAATACTTTTAATTCTCTTCGTTATCCGTAAACTCATAACAATAGATGCGATTACAGCAAGAATCGCAAAAATACCGCCTATAAGAAAAAGCATTGAGCGAATAAAAGTAGCGGTACTTAAAATTTCATCCTTCTTTATAACAGCAATATACTTCCAGCCATCAATTTCTGAAGTGATTGTGTTTAATACATAGTCTTCTCCATCTAGTTCAGCTTCAAATGAGCCATCTTTACTTAGATCTTTTAAAGAAGGTATGTTTAGTTTAGACACTGGTTGGAAGTTCAATTCAGGATCTTTTGGATGTGCAAGAATTGTTCCATCTTCTTGCGCGAGAATTACATAACCATTATCGCCTATACTAATTTCCTTGATAATATCTGTTAAGCCTTCCAAACTTACATCTAAACCTAACACACCTGTTTGTTTTCCATTTTTTTCAATCGACACTACATTACTTACTATAATTCCTTCTATACCAGTTGCCTCATAGGCGCTTGTTAATTTTACTTCACCTGGTTCTTCAATAGCTGTGCTATACCAAGGACGGTCTCTAGGATCAAAACCTGCTGACACTGGTCCCTCAGGATATTGGACATAACCTCCATCCGATGTGCCCATATAAACATAAGAAGCTTTAGGGTGATTAATACTAAATTGAGAAAACACATTAAAAATGGCTTTCTCTTTATCCCCATTTTCTGAAGGGGTCATATCAATAGAGGCATCTCCCGCTATATCTTTATATGAAGTAATACTTGAATCGGCATTTAAAACGGAATTGTCATTAGCTAATAAATTGACATTTTCTCTAATCGTTTCAAAGTATAGAGAAATGCCATTGTCCACCTGTTTAATTTCTTTCTCGCTGAAACTGATATAATCATCCTCGGTTTTTTCGCTAACTGTTTTATTAACTAAAACTCCAATAAAAATAATTGGTACTAGTGATAGTAATAATGAAAAAACCAATAACTTCGCTTTGAACGAAATTCTTTTCTTATTCATTTTTACACTTCTTTCTGTTTATGATAGTGAATCAAAGCGTAAGTTACCAACAACTGCAAAGCTTCTAAATTGATAACTTAAAGAATCTCTTAATCCTTTCTAACTATATCTTGACGCCAAACTCATGCCAGGTAATTTTAAACACTAAAAAAGCTATTCTATATAATATAGAATAGCCAAAGGAATATATTAATCCATAAACTTGGTAACCAGGCGATCATTGTTTAGATTGCAGGACTTTTAAATAATCCCTAAACTTTAGACCCTAAGCTTTGCGTCCTGCCCTTTCAGATCAGTTTGCCTTTAACTTCTATAGTTTTAGTTTAAAATTATGCTCCCTTATAATCTCACGTAACTCCATTAAATTCAAGACTTTTTGACCGGAAACAACTTTTATTATGTGATAAAAGAATCATGTGAATAATTCAAAACTGATGAAAAGGGATGTTTTTTTCACTGTGTATATAGTTTTATAAATATGAAGTCAAAAATATGATTTCAAATTAGTAATTAATTAATTTTGGGACTTTATCCGGTATTATGCTGATACTATCACTCACCCGCCTACTATTAGTTACAATATTAACTAATCTCGATTGCTCTGAAACGCCTAAAAGGCCTATCTCCAGCTTCGAAATAGACCTTGAAAACTATTAAAGCTTCGCATTTTCTACTTCAATGGAAGCACTTTTCTTATGGTTCTCTTTGAATTCATTTATGTCTAGTGTCTGTCACTGACCGAGTCTCGTCTTATTTTATCGATAACCGCCTTTACTTATGATATGGCTCTCCCTTAATAATCCGAAACCCCCGATAAACCTGCTCGACCAGCACAAGTTTCATTAACTGATGTGGAAACGTCATTTTTGAAAAAGATAACTTCTCATTCGCCCGCTGCAACACGCTCATATGCAATCCAAGCGAACCGCCAATTACAAACACGATCTTACTTTTCCCATATGTCATTAGCGATTCTATACTCGCAGCAAATTCTTCCGAAGTTTTCATCTTTCCATCAATCGCCAAAGCAATTACATAAGCATCCGGAGCAATCTTCGCCAAGATCCGATCTGCCTCTTTCTTTTTAACAATTTCCATATCCGCTTCACTCAAAGTTTCGGGTGCTTTTTCATCCGCCACTTCAATTAATTGCATTTTGGCATAGCTATTCAGCCGTTTTGTATACTCTTCAATTCCTTGCTTCAAATACTTCTCCTTTAACTTACCCACGGTCACAATTGTTATATTCACAACTTATCCACTCGCTCTCCAAAAGTTATGCACAATACTTATACACATATCCACAGCGCGTTCTACATATTGTGCCCGACTATTTCTTCCCTACTACATGTAAAATTCACTAACTATTCTTATCTTGTTCTGTGGATAACCTTTTATAGTTTTATTCTCATAATGAAAACTTTCATGTCTACCAGTAAAATAGAAAATTTCAAAAACCATGAATGCCAAGGCTTTATACCTTACACTAACCAGCTTTTCTACTAGTATATACTTATTTTCTTTTACACAATACTATACACATTATTTAGATTTTATCCACAATTGGATAACTCCATAAAAAATCAGGCACCGTAGCACGTTTCTGCTCGATGCCTGATGTGGATTGTAATTTGTTCAGGTTGTGGATAGTCTTAGAATGTGTTGCCATCCTTCAAGACCATCTCTAACTCCACTGGTTTTCCATCACGATACACTTTCAATTTCAGTTGATCGCCAATTTCTTTTTTATTGTATAAATATTTACGAAGCGCGACCATATCCGTCACTTTCTCCTCATCCAATTGAACAATTGTATCATACTTTTTAACGCCTGCCGCAAGTGCTGGGGAATTCGGCATGATTTCTGTTACGACCACGCCTTCCGTCACATCCTCGGGTAAATTCAAGGTCTGTTGCTGCTGTTGACTTGGAATTTGCTGAAGATCGAGTAAGGAAACACCCATTGTCGGTCGATTCACTTGCCCTGTCTCCTCAAGATGTTCAATGATCGGTAATGCAATATTAATCGGAATTGCTAATCCGATTCCTTCTACTGTCTCCTGTGAAATTTTCATGGAGTTAATGCCGATCAGCTGACCTGCCATATTAATCAGTGCACCACCTGAGTTCCCTGGATTGATTGCAGCATCTGTCTGCAATACATCTGCTTGCCAATCGATGATTCCATCTTTATTCAGATCCATTGGAATCGAACGATCTTTCCCTGAAATGACACCGACTGTGACAGACCCTGCGAATCCTAGTCCAAGTGGGTTACCTATGGCGATGACCGACTCGCCGCGTTTTAGCGCATCGGAATCACCGAATTCCACTACCGTATCTACATGTTTCGAATCAATTTCAACTACAGCTAGATCCGTCCATAAGTCGCTGCCGATCAGCTTTCCTTCTACTTTAGTTCCGTCGTCAAAGCTGACTTCCAATTGCTCTGAATTTTCCACGACGTGATGATTGGTGACGATATATGCTTTGTCTCCATCTTTTTTGTACAAAACGCCTGAGCCTGACCCAGCTTCCTGGACAGAAGTCCTTGCCGACCAGAAATCTTGAACTGTCTGGATGTTGGTAATACCAACAACAGCCGAAGCTACGTCATCTACTACGTCCGTAATCTCTGTTGAAATATCCATAGGAACTTGGCTGTGTTGTGTCTCTGTTAAATTAGAAGGTTTATTTACTTGTACTTCATTTGTTGTTGAATCAGATGCAAACATTACGACCAACCAAACGATCAGTCCACCTATTATTCCACCTAGCAGGCCCATCCAAAAACCACTTTTACGTTTTTTCTCTTGTTTCGTTTCGGCAGGCGGGATTGGCTGCCATGATGTTTCTTCTCTTTCTTGTTCTCTTTCTCCATCCATCCCTCTTCTTTCATCATCCATTCGCATATCCTCCTTATCCAAATGTTCTCATTACATATCATACATGTACTTTACCCCAATCTATCATTGAAAATGCAAAAAAGCCTTACTAATTAAAGCAAGGCTTTTCGCATTTTTTCAGACAAGTACAAGCTCTGTAGATTCTGCTGCGTCAGTATCGCGTAAATGGACATATTCGCCTGCACGAATACCGCAACTCTCCAATGTCTGTGCCACGCTCATGCGCGCCAAGTCTTTCATATTATTATCTAAACTAAGGTGTGCTAAATAAATATGCGTCTCTTTTTGAGCTACGACTTCACTCATCGCGACAGCTGCATCTTCATTCGACACGTGGCCGACATCACTCAGGATTCGACGTTTAATAGACCATGGATAACGCCCCATTTGCAGCATGCTTACATCATGATTGCTTTCAAAGACGAAACTGTCAGCTCCTGCGATATGACCCTTCATACGATCGCTGACATATCCTGTATCGGTGATAACAGCTAGCTTTCGATCCCCTTCATTGAATGTGTAAAACATGGGATCTGCTGCATCGTGAGACACGGCAAATGATTGAATATCCAACGACCCGAATGTTTTCACTGTCTCCATGTCGAAATGAAAACGTTGATCCAATGGAATCTCTCCAACAAGACCGTCCATCGCTGACCATGTCTTTGCGTTAGCATAAATGGGGGTTTTGTATTTCCTCGCGAGAACACCAATTCCTTTAATATGATCGCTATGTTCATGTGTGACAAAAATAGCATCTATTTCTTTCATGGAGCGATTGATCGAGCCGAGCAAGCCTTCGATTTTCTTACCGCTCATCCCGGCATCCACGAGAAAAGCATGCTCGTCCGTCTCTATATAAAGCGAGTTGCCTGTACTGCCACTCGCTAAAATGCTAAAACGCATGTGGAAAACTCCTATTCTGTCTGTTCTTCTAGTAGATCGGATTGGAACTCAATCACTTTTCCTTCAATTGCATTAATGAAGTAGTTTTCGATAGTTCCATCCTTCAATTTTACCTGAATGTTCCACGTCGGTGCAAATACTTGGGTTTCCGTCAATTGGACTAGAATAGAATATCCTGACTTGACCTGTACGACAGTAGAATCGGGTTTCAAATAGCCACGCGTTACAAGTGAGCCTACTGCAGCGTCCTGTGACAACAATTCCTTTTTGTGATTGAAGCTGACAAAATCCTCTAGCATACGCTGTTCATAATGCGTAATGTTCCCTTCGTCATCCCAATGAACAACCAACATTGCATTGGGACTGTAGAAGATGGTTTCACTTTTCACTCGCTGAAAGAATACAGCACGTTGCTCTTCTTCATCGACATCCCACAATGCGTAGCTATCACCTTTGAGAATATACTTCGCTAGAAAATCATCGAACTCATAATTGCCATCCCCATCTCTCGCCTTTACTGTCTTTTTCAGATGAGAAAGCAAACGTGTTTTATCAATCAGTACAAATGACTGATTATTTAATTGCTTCAGATCTTCTTCAGTAAATGTAGCCATATGGGCTGATAAATAAGAGACTTCCTTTTTAGTGAACGGGATCGGACTGTAGGTGATATTTTCTAACTGCAACGTTTCTTCCAAAGAAGTTTTTCCAATGACCTGCATATCCCCGACATCCATTTGGCGATTCACGTATAAAGAATACAAGAAAATATTCAAAATTGAAAAGACGATGATAAAGATCGTTTTGGTTCTATTCCAATCCAACCCGGTCACCTCCTTCAGAAGAGCCGTCTGGTATAAAGCGGAACCAGTTGTCTTTGATCAGATAATACCAGCAAGGCTGCAAAATGAGCAATCTGCTATTTTCATCATGAATCAAGTAATAACCCGTGGAGATTTCATCAATCAAATCAAAGTCCAATTCGTCAGAATCTTTGAGTGCTTCTACCACATCCAAACCTGACGGAAGTTCTTCATCTACTGTCTCGAAATTGACAAGTTTGTAATACGGCCGAATGTATTTGTAGATTTGAGACTCTCCCCAGTATTCTATTATCTCATTTGTGCCGGACTGATCACTATAGACTGGAAAACCGTCCACATATAACTGAAATTTAACATAGCGGGAAATGGGATTCATATATGCATAGCGGAAGTCGTCCGTCCAACCACCATGTTCATTGATGAAATCAATTGTGTTTACAAGCAGCTCTGAAGGAATTGCAATTTCCTGACTTTCCGCGACCGGCATGACATAGGTCAGTGTTTTATTCTTCGTATTGACGTCCATTCGCGCACGATGGTCATCAACATACTCTTCTATGTTGGTATCGGTTTGATTGCGTCGGACAGCACTCGGATCACTGAATAATGCATTTCGAAATTGAATTGGATTAACCTCTTCTTGATAATACGTATACCGTTTAATAGTGACTGGATCTTTTGAAACTGCCAAGAATGGTGCGTTGCCTCGATCAATTTCAGCATACTCGGCAAACGACTGACCGACATCAACAATATTGCGTAGAAAGCTTGATCTATTCGGCAAACTGACTTGTGCTTGATAATGTATGCCACTTGTTTCACTTAAAAAATGAACAGTCGGCAGTTGAGTGGATTGACTCCAGTCGATGACCAGTCGATTGAATGTGTCCTCCGGAATACTAGTATCGTCAATCAATAGTACATTATCATAGACAAGTATTGGGACTTCGCCTTGGAAGTAAAGTATCATCTGACTTGGCTGCCGCAACACTTGTGAAATATCCAATTTCGTCATGTCTTGATTCACTCTCTGCAAGTTTGTCAAATTCCAAGTACCCATCTCTGAAAGGATCGTATTAATCTTGCCAGAATCAACGGAACCTAGCACCTGATCTTTCAAATTAGTAATCACTTTATACGGTTTGATAATCTCATCTATCGTCTTCTTTTCGGCAATGGAAATATCAACCGTCTGTAATTGTTCCATCGGTTCATAATTTGGTGTAAACGTCCAAATTGTGAAGGTAAACATGACACTCAAAAGGACCAGCAACAGTAATATGATGGATTTGATTGTTTCAATATACTTCAATCCCACTCACCGTCCTCTTGTTGTTCAAATGGCAATGTAAAGAAGATCGTTGTCCCTTTTCCTTCCTCACTTTGAGCCCAAATGCTTCCTTTATGTGCAACAATCATTTCTTTCGCAATTGCGAGACCTAGACCTGTCCCGCCGAGGGCACGAGAGCGCGCTCTGTCCGCTCGATAGAAACGGTCGAAAATGCGATTCACATTCGACTTGGGGATTCCCATCCCATCGTCTGAGATCATAACTTTAATATGATCACCGGAAACTGTAACGCCAAAACGGACTTCCCCGCCGTCTGGTGAATATTTCAACGCATTGGAAATAATATTGTCGAGTACTTGAGTTAGTTTGTCGGTGTCAATTTCGACAAATAAACTGCTTGAATATAGGTTGCGTGTGAAGTGTACATTTTGTGACTTGGAGAACTCAAAACGTTCGATGACTGCATTGAAGAATCGGTTGAATTCTACCCATTCTTTATTCAGCTCATATTCCTTACTGTCCATTCGAGATAGCTTCAGTAGGTCGTTAACGAGACGGATCATCCGCTCTGTTTCATTTTGTGTTACGTGAAGGAAATTCGGTGCGATTTCTTCACTTCTCCATGCCCCTTCAGCCAACGCATCCAAATAACTGCGCATCGTAGTCAACGGTGTACGTAATTCATGGGAGACGTTTGAAACGAATTCACGGCGTTCCATGTCGATCTTTTCTTGCTCCGTATTGTCATGCAATACGACAATTAAACCGTTGACGAAGCCTGTTTCGCGTTGCGTCACAGAAATCGTTGCACGTAAAATATAAGATTGCTCTTCCGTACTGAAATCTAGAGGAATCGACTCTTTTACTTGAATCAGCTCTTCAAATGTATACTCTGATTCAATGCCCAGAATGCTAGCAATTGGACGGTTAATCACCAAATCCGTCGTTAGGTTAAGCATCTGTAGTGCAGAATCATTAATCAAACTGACACGACCTTTTCGATCGGTCGCAATAACTCCGTCCGTCATATTTTCCAGAACAGAGGCTAGTTTTCGCCTCTCACTCTCGGTGGTTGATTGCGACTCTTGCAGTTGATTGGTCAAATGATTAAACGCAATTGCCAGCTGACCCATTTCGTCGGTTCCGTACACTTTAACCTTTCGCATGAAGTTTCCGCTCGCCATTGCCTGTGCTTGTCGCCGCATGTCCGAGATGGGACGAGTAAAAGTCCGTGCAATGAAAATCCCGACGATAATCGTGATGGTAAGCGAAAACGCGGCTCCTCCAGCTAGTATTCGATTAATTTGTTCGATTTGCTGAAAGACGGTCTCGATATTGGCTTCGACGTAGAGCGAACCGATAATTTCATTCCCATTGAATATAGGTTGTGCTAACGCAAGGACTCGTTTATGCGATTGAGGATCGAGTGTGATGACATCTTTAATACTTTCAGATGTGATGGACTTCCGTACACTGTCATTATTTGAATGCTGTCCGACTCTCATTTGATTTTCAAATGAAGAAGTAGCTAAAATACGATATTTTGGGTTAATGACTTGTATTTCTTTAATATCATCTGAAGTAAACTCAGTGAGAACATTTTTTAAGCCTTGTTCGAGCGTGGGATCGCCATCTTCCCGTTCTTTCGTAATTTCTTCCCTCACACTGAACTCTACCAAATTCATCCGGTCTACAATCGAATTTGTAAAGTTTTCTTTTAGTGTTTTTTCTAGCGTAGTAGCAAAATAAAGCCCGATAATCTGCATCGCCACGAGAATGAGTAAAACATAGATCAAGACGAACTTGACATGGATCGACCGGAAGAAGCCAACTTTCTGCATAGTGACTTACTCCTGTTCCGGGTCGCGCAAGTAATAACCTACGCCACGTCTTGTGACAATCCAGCTTGGGTGACTCGGCGTGTCTTCAATCTTTTCACGCAAACGACGAATCGTGACATCGACTGTTCGCACATCCCCAAAATAATCGTAGCCCCATACTGTTTGCAATAAGTGCTCTCGAGTCATCACCTGTCCAATATGCTTTGCCAAGTAAAACAGCAACTCGAATTCACGATGTGTTAGTTCAATCGTTTCACCGCGCTTTTGTACAAAATAAGCATCTGGCTGAATGACAAGCTGTCCGACCGTAATATCATTTGTCGCTTCTTCCTTGTCTTCTTCCATTGTTCTCGCATGGCGTCGCAAGTTCGCTTTTACACGCGCAATTAATTCACGAGTACCAAATGGCTTAGTGACATAATCATCTGCTCCAAGCTCTAGTCCTAATACTTTATCGATCTCTGAATCCTTAGCTGTCAGCATAATAATCGGAAAATCATATTTCTTACGGACTTCCCGACATACTTCCATACCATCACGCTTTGGCAGCATGATGTCGAGCAGCATAAGATCCGGTTGAATTTCTTCCACGCGGTTAATCGCATCTTCTCCGTCATACGCGCAAAAAACCGTAAAGCCCTCCTTTTTCAGATTAAATTCTATTATATCTGCGATGGGTTTTTCATCGTCTACTATGAATATTGTTTTATTTTGCATGGTCTGTTCCTTTCCTGCCAATTTGGCAATCGGTTTTATAGACAATTAGCTACAAAGAAAAAATCTTTCCATATCCTTTAACTCTATCATGATTACACTCAAATCGCACTTTTTTCAAGTAGCTACCACATGTTGCTATTTCCCGGGAAATACATGTTCGGTGGATAGTGAAAAAACAACACTCCTTTTCTATACATCTAGAGAAAAGAAGTGTTGTCGCTCAATAGGATGGAGGCGCTTCATGCTGACTCCAGTCAATATTTAAGAACTTATTGTATTCCTTTGCAAAAGCCAACGTCACCGTACCGGTCGGACCGTTACGCTGCTTGGCTATGATGATCTCAATCATATTCTGCATTTCAGTTTCTTTGTCATAATAATCCTCACGGTACAAGAACGATACGATATCGGCGTCTTGCTCGATACTTCCCGATTCCCGTAAGTCAGACATCATCGGTCGCTTGTCTTGCCGCTGTTCTACGCCACGGGAAAGCTGAGAAAGAGCGATAACAGGTATTTTTAATTCACGCGCCAATGCCTTCAATGAACGCGAAATCTCGGACACTTCCTGTTGACGGTTATCACTGGAGCGCCCACTTCCCATAATAAGCTGCAAATAGTCGATCATGATCATCCCAAGACCGTGCTCTTGCTGCAGGCGTCGGCATTTGGATCGAATCTCATTGATACGAATCCCTGGACTGTCATCAATGAAAATTCCGGCATTGGATAAGGACCCCATCGCCATAGTCAGCTTGCGCCAATCATCCGCTTCTAAATTCCCTGTACGAAGCACTTGTGCATCGATATTACCTTCCGCACAAAGCATCCGCATGACGAGCTGCTCAGCACCCATTTCCAGACTGAAAATCGCGACGTTTTCATCCGTCTTTGTCGCCACATTTTGTGCGACGTTCAAGGCGAAAGCCGTCTTACCAACAGAAGGACGAGCCGCCACAATGATTAAATCATTGCGCTGAAAGCCTGCCGTAATTTTATCCAAGTCACGGAAACCAGTTGGAATCCCTGTCACCTCACCCTTACGTGTATGCAACAATTCAATGTTATCATACGTCTCTACTAAAACATCTTTGATATGACGGAAGTCACCGGCATTTTTGCGGTTGGACACTTCCATCATCTTTTTCTCAGCTTCACCAAGCAAAGCTTCAACTTCATCTTCTCGAGTATAACCATCTTCTACAATGCCCGTAGCTACTCGAATCAGTCGTCGCAATAAAGCCTTCTCTTCTACTATGTTTGCGTAGTGTACGATATTCGCTGCGGTTGGTACGGCGTTGGCAAGCTCCGTTAAATAGGAGATTCCTCCAACATCCTCAAGCTCATTTTTCACCTTTAGTTCTTCGGTGATGGTAACAAGATCGATCGGCTGTCCTTTATCGCTCAACACAAGCATTGTATCGAAAATCTTCTTATGGGCAATCCGGTAGAAGTCATCTGGCAATAAAATTTCCGATGCGGTAATTAGTGCCTGTGGTTCTAAAAATATAGCCCCAATGACCGACTGTTCTGCTTCATTATTATGAGGAGGTGTACGTTCGATCATCTGGTTCAAACTATTATCTCCTTATCATTCTTCTGTAACTTGCACTTTTAATGTTGCGGTTACATCAGGGTGTAATTTTATCGGTACATTTGTGAATCCAAGCGCACGAATCGCATCCGGCAGCTCCATTTTTCGACGATCCACTTTGATGTTATGTTGTTTTTCCAATGCTTGTCCAATTTGTTTCGATGTAATAGAACCGAATAGTCGGCCGCCTTCACCGGACTTTGCTTTTAGTACAACTGTTAATTTCTCAATTGTCTCTTTTAGTTCCTTTGCTTCTGCCAGTTCAGCTGCTGCATCTTTCTTTTCACGGTTCTTTTGGCCTTCCAACTGGCTAAGATTGCTTGCCGTTGCTTCGATTGCCATCTTATTTTTCAGCAAAAAGTTCTGCGCATAACCCGTTGATACTTCTTTTACTTCACCTTTTTTACCTTTTCCTTTTACATCTTGCAAAAAAATTACTTTCATCATCCATTTCCCCTCTCCACGTATTGATCTAGTGTATTCCTCAACATTTCGACAGCTTCCTCAACTGATCCTATCTCTAATTGACAAGCTGCATTTGTCAGATGACCTCCGCCTCCTAGGTCTTCCATAACGACTTGGACATTTAGCTCACCTAATGACCGGGCACTGATTCCAACTTTTCCATCAGCACGCTGAGCCACTACAAAGGAAGCGGAGATGCCTTGCATTGTCAGTAGGATGTCAGCGGTCTGTGCAATGAGCACTGAACTATGGACGACACCATCGTGTCCTTTCGCAATCGCAATATCGCCATCGCCCGCAAACTCTACGGTCTCAATTAACTTGGAACGCTCGATATACGTTGCAATATCTTCTTTTAATAAGCGTTGCACCAATACGGTATCGGCTCCATTCGTCCGTAAATATGAAGCAGCTTCGAATGTCCGGGCTCCTGTCCTCAACGTAAAGCTCTTCGTATCTACGACAATCCCCGCGAGCATTGCAGTAGATTCCAACATCGTCAATTTTTCATTTTTCGGCTGGTATTCCAGAAGTTCCGTAACCAGTTCCGCCGTAGATGATGCATAAGGTTCCATATAAACAAGAACGGTATTGTTTATGAACTCCTCGCCACGTCGATGGTGATCAATCAAGACAACCTTTTGTGCCTTTTCTAAGACACGCTCGTCAATGACCATACTTGGCTTATGCGTATCTACAATGACCACCAATGAACGCTCTGTCATCAATTCCAGTGCCTCATCTGGCATAAGCATATGCTTAAATAGTTCTTCGTCTTTTTCAACTTCATCCATCAGTCGATTGACACTTGCATCCAACTCATCAAAATTAACAACAACATAGCCTTCTACATTATTCATACGCGCCATTTTACGTACTCCGATTGACGCACCTACCGCATCCATGTCTGGCATCTTATGACCCATGACAAATACACGATCACTGCCCTGGATTAAGTCACGCAGCGCATGAGATATAACCCGCGCCCGCACTCTCGTCCGCTTTTCAACCGGATTTGTCTTACCTCCGTAAAATTTCAACTTACCATCGTAATGCTTGATGGCGACTTGGTCACCGCCTCGGCCTAGAACCAAATCTAGACTTGACTGAGCCAACTCACCAAGAGCTGTGAGAGACGTAGTACCTGTTCCAACACCAATACTCAATGTAAGCGGTGCGGTATGCTTTGCTGTATTCTCACGGATTGTATCTAGCAAGGCAAACTTGGTCTTCTCTAACTTTTCCAATGTACCTTCATTGAACACCGCTAAGAAACGATCAGAAGAAATACGCTTAACAAAAATACCATTCTCCTCTGCCCACTCGTTGACAAGTGAAGTGACCAAGGAATTCATACGGCTCCGAGTTTGATCATCCATCGTTTGCGAAAGCTCATCATAATTATCTACCAGCAAAATTCCGATGGTCGTACGGTCCTCGTAATAAAGAGATTGGATCTTCATCCGCTCCGTTACGTCAAATAGATATAGTAACTTCTCTTCCGGTTTATAATATACTCTGTACGAACGGTTATTCAGTGTGATGACTTCCTGCTCATTGTCCTCTTTCGTTATTTGGCGGAAGCCTTCATTCATATCATACAGGTCGGTTCCAATCCATGTTTCATCCGGAAAGATAGAAGAGACAAATGGATTCACCCACTCGATCAAGTACTTGTCGTTTAATAAGATGATCCCGATGGGGAGTTCCAATAACGCTTCCTCACCGACCTTTTTCATTCGATAAGATAGCGTTTCAATATACTTTTCAGTTTCTTGATAACTTTCATTTTCCATCTTCCAGGCCATCGCGAGTGCCATTGCAAAAATGACCGCGAAAAACAGCCCAATCCAAAATTGGTAAAGCATCAGCAAGACAGCACCTACCGCTCCAAGGAGTGACAAGATTGCCAACGGAGTCCGTATAGCTCGTTTTTTATAAAATAAATTCAATAGTTCATCTCCTACCCTCTCTTGTCTTTACCTATCCAAGCACGAACGTTGATGGCGATATCTATAACACCTAGCATTACAGTAAACGGACTGAGGAACATTGCAAGCAACGTAGCCGGTACATTGACGATTCCCGGTAACTTCATCGTGTGTAATGCAAAATAAATCAACGCCAAACCTTGTATGAAGAATAAGAATCTAAAGATGAGAATGGCATTCGCTTCCATAAGATACAATGTCGTTCCTTGTTCCGTCTGTGATAAAATGGAAATCAATAACAAAACCATATAGACGACCACAGTAGCAAACGGCAAACGCATAGTAAGGAAGGAAGCAAACTTAGGAACTTCAAAACGTAAGCGTGCAGCGACCGCCAAAATTGGCATTACAAACAAATAGGCCGCTATAAAAACTGATAAAATAAACAGCGACGGGACGATCGTTTGATAATAGGTAAACGCCTCAGCCACCATCTTTTCTATGTCTCTTGTTGAATTCCCCATTCCGGTAAGCATGACCAATGCTTCTTCCTGTATCGATTGGAATTGCTGCAATAGCTGTTCAATCGGATTCATCTTAAAAAACCATACAGAACCGAGATACAATAGACTCAAAGACACTAATAACGTCAGCCCTGTCGCCATAAATACATAAAGCTTTGATTTGCCTGTACGAACTGTATCTCCGATGACAAATCCGACAGCACTCAATACGATGGCTGACGGAATCGACAGCAGTCCACCGATCAGCAGTGTAATGAGCCAAGTGCACGCGGCCACCAGCAATGTAGAAAGCCGGTCATAACGCAAACGATACAGCGTTATAGGTAGCGGAATAAACAGCAGCGTCAATGCACCGAGCAACGGTACATACATCGTGAACGCCAATAGTAGGGCAAATAATGCGATCATCATCGCTCCGTACGTAATTCTCCTTGCTTGATCTTGCATATCCTTCACGCCTCAATTCATTCACAACTTGTTCTGTTCCAGCATACGGATTTTCCGTAAGCAGACAATGTTCTACTGGTCTTTATTAAAATTTTGTTACATTCATCCTTCTAATTGTATCATGATTCACTCTGAAAACAAAAGTAGAGGGAGCTATGACTTCCAGTTAATTAGGATATCTAGTGAACACTACGCAATCAATAGCTATTATTCTAAATGGACGACTCTTAAGGGATTACTTCACTGACACTAACGTAAAATGGACCAAACTTTCGTGAATTTAGATAAAAAAACCGCCACTGACTGAATAATTCAGTCAGTGGCGGTTTATATATTACCGCTCTTCTGCTACGAACGGAAGAAGTGCCATGATACGTGCACGTTTGATTGCGATCGTCAATTTACGTTGGTATTTAGCGCTTGTACCAGTAACTCGACGAGGCAACATTTTTCCTCGCTCAGAGATAAACTTCTTCAACAAATCTACATCTTTATAGTCGATGTGTGTAATGTTGTTTGAAGTAAAATAGCAAACTTTACGGCGTCTGCGACCTCCACGACGTGGTGCCATAATTGTTGTCCTCCTTCCTGTTTGCGTATGAATGAACCTATCAATCAGAACGGCAAATCGTCATCTGTTACTTCAATCGGACCGCCGCCTGGTTGGAATGGATCGTTATCGACACGCGTCATATTTTGCTGATTCGGTTGGTAGGATTGCTGGTTGTACCCTTGGTCTTGCGAAGGTGCATTATTATAAGAAGGCGCTCCACCATAAGATGGCGTTTGTGGCCGTTCTTGATTGGCACTACGCGGTTCCAAAAATTGAGTACTGTCTGCAACAACTTCTGTCGTGTAAACACGCTTACCATCTTGTCCTTCAAAGCTGCCCGTCTGAATACGACCATCTACTCCGGCAAGACTTCCTTTTCGTAAGTAATTCGCGATATTCTCAGCCTGTTTACGCCAAGCTACACAGTTAATAAAATCTGCTTCTCGCTCTCCTTGCTGGTTAGAGAACGCACGGTTCACTGCCAGAGTGAAACGAGTCACTGCAATACCACTCTGTGTATACTTTAGTTCAGGATCTTTCGTTAATCGACCAACTAAAACGACACGGTTTATCATTCAGAATCAAACCTCCCTCATCATCAGATTAAATTAGTTTATATCAGCTTACGCATCCACACGAACAGTCATATGACGAATGATACCTTCGTTGATGTTCGCTAGACGTGTAAATTCATCGATTGCTTCAGTACCTGCGTTTGCAGTTACTAATTGGTAGTAACCTTCACGTAAGTCGTCGATTTCGTATGCAAGACGACGCTTGCCCCACTCTTTCGACTCGATGATTTCCGCTCCGTTTGAAGTTAGGACGTTATCAAAACGTTCGATCAATGCTTTTTTCGCGTCATCTTCAAGAGTTGGGCGCATAATGTACATAATCTCGTACTTTCTCATCAATAGTCACCTCCTTATGGACTTGGGCCCTGCTTTTCAAGCGGGCAAGGAGTAAGTAATTTTGATATTACTCACATCAGTTGATATTACCACAACTCCGTTGAAACATCAACCCTTAATAGACTATACTGAGAGGATCAAGGAGTGATTGCGTATGGAAGAACAACATCCTGTGATTGTAGAATTAGATTTGCAAAAAGTAGCGAAGGAGAGTATTTGGCTGACAGTCCTTCCACTTCTCGCACTTTTCCTGATTCGTTTTCTGCTAGAAGGCGGATTGGAGTTGACCTTTTCTTTTTGGTATTTGCTTTATGGATTTATCGGATATCTTATTTTAATTGTGGTACATGAGTTTTTCCATTTGCTAGGATTCCGTGTTTTTTGCAAAGTACCTTGGAAGAACATGGACTACGGAGTCAATTTAAAAATGGGAATTGCTTATGCCACGGCAGATCAATTAATGGACAATAAAGGAATTCGTAAAGCGTTATTACTGCCCTTTTGGATGACAGGGATTTTACCGGCTGTAATTGCGCTCTATATAGGTGACGGTGTCTTGCTGATGCTGGGTGCATTACTGATTGGCGGAGCAGCCGGGGATTTTGCAATGTATAAAGAGCTGAAGAAGTTTCCTGATAACGCCATGGTGAAAGATGATCCCGAGCTGCCGAAGCTTTACATTTATAGTACTGAATGAATGTACAAAAAAGCTGTTTCCCTATCAAGATAAGGAAACAGCTTTTCAAATACCCCAATTACACGTTAAAACGGAACAACATAACATCGCCGTCTTTAACGATGTATTCTTTACCTTCCAAACGGACTTTTCCAGCTTCTTTCGCTGCTGCCATCGACCCATTCTCTACTAAATCATCGTAAGCTACCGTTTCCGCCCGAATAAAGCCCCGTTCGAAATCGGTATGAATAACGCCCGCACATTGCGGAGCTTTCATGCCTTTACGGAACGTCCATGCACGCACTTCCTGAACGCCTGCCGTGAAATAAGTAGCCAATCCAAGCAAATTATACGTTGCTTTGATCAATTGATCGAGTCCTGATTCTTTGATGCCGAGTTCCTCTAAGAACATTTCCTTCTCATCGTCTTCAAGCTCTGCCATTTCCTCTTCAATCTTCGCGCATACGACAATGACTTCTGCATTATCTTTCGCAGCAAAATCACGCACTTGCTGAACATACGGATTATTGTCAGCGTCGGCAATTTCATCTTCCGAGACGTTTGCAACGTAAAGCATTGGCTTGATCGTCAATAAATGCATGCCCTTGACCACTTGATATTCATCATCCGTCAAATCAACAGAACGCGCTGCCAATTCGTTTTCAAAGCCCTCTTTTAACTTCAATAAAATTGGTTCTTCGATCATAGCCGCTTTGTCTTTTTGCTTCGCCATTTTGGAAACGCGCGCCAAACGTTTGTCCACGCTTTCCATGTCCGCTAAGATCAATTCCAAATTAATGATTTCAATATCATCAATCGGATTCACTTTACCTGCAACGTGCGTAATATTTTCATCCACGAAACAACGGACTACTTGGCAGATTGCATCGACTTCACGAATATGGGAAAGAAACTTATTTCCCAATCCTTCTCCTTTACTCGCGCCTTCTACAATTCCTGCAATATCAGTAAATTCGAATGCAGTCGGAACAGTCTTTTTAGGAACAACGAGTTCTGTCAGCTTATCCAAACGCTCATCTGGTACTTCAACGATCCCTACGTTCGGATCGATCGTACAAAATGGATAGTTTGCCGCTTCCGCTCCTGCCTTTGTAATTGCATTAAATAATGTTGATTTCCCCACGTTCGGAAGACCTACAATCCCAGCTGTTAACGCCATTCTTCCCACACCTTTCTCATCTATCCAAAGCTTGCATTATTCGATAGTCAACCATTTCATTATAAGGACAATATGCTTGAATGTCTATTTGTTCTCAAGACTCGTTCTTCAGAAGAACTTTTTTCATCTTTTTGGCAAATTCATTACGTGGAATCATGACACTATGCCCGCATCCCTCACATTTTATTCGGATATCGGCACCCATTCGAATGATCTTCCATGCATTCTTGCCGCAAGGATGTGGTTTTTTCATCTCCACCACGTCATGCAAATCAAACTCTTTCTCCGCCATTTTGCGAATCCCCTTCCATCTTCTCTTGGAATAACACCATTTTTGGATAAGGCAGTTCAATTCCATTTTGATCCATGAATTTCTTTAAATCTTGACGTAACTTCCTTCCCACTCTGAAATTTGCAACAGGCTCTGTTTCAGCTACAATGCGTAACACGATTTTGGATGGGTCGATACTTTGAACGCCAAGCATTTCCGGAATGCCAATTACTTCCGGATAGCGATCTTTTGGCAATCCTTTTAAAAACTCGGATATCAGCTCTTCTGCATGGTCGATATCTGTTTCATAAGATACCCCGATATCCAATATGGCCATAGAGTTAGTCACCGAAAAATTTATAACTTCGCCAATTTGTCCATTCGGCACGATAAATACTTCGCCTCCGAATAAACCAATCTTTGTCGTTCGCAGGCCAATTTCAATAACTGTTCCTTCGGCAGAATTAATGCGTACGTAATCTCCCACGCCGAATTGGTCTTCGAAGATAATAAAAAAACCTGAAATGACATCTTTCACTAAGCTTTGTGCTCCAAAACCAACTGCTAACCCAAGAACTCCAGCTCCGGCTAGAAGTCCTTTTACATCAATTTCGAACTCCGTCAAAATGGAAAGCATCGCGGAAAAAAACACGACATACGTCAATGCGTTTTCCAACAGCTTGATCATCGTCTTTTCACGCCGTTCATTCTTACGCATTGGACTCTTTAATTTGATAGAAAAAAATCGGCGGATCAACATATGTCCTACCTTAACCAACACAATAGAAATCATGACAATCAAAAAGATTCGTAGCGCAAAGAAGCCGGTACTGATCCAAAAATCCGAATCAAATAATGTTTTATTCACTTGCTTAAACGCTTCCCCAACATCTTCTAGGTTTTCTTTCACTTCTGTATTTGTAGACACTGCCATTGAAAGAAATCCTCCTTTCGTATAAACCTCAATCCCCCAGGTTATACTGCACAGCAATACGTACTTACATTTTTTTACCACAGTATCCTAACGTATAAAAATTATAAAGGACTGGTGTTTCCGTATGTATATTGCTGAGTCTTCTTATCATTACCGTATTCCCCACAAAGAAACCGGTGTTGTCTGGAAATTAAGTTCTTATTTCGCAGAGCATATCCCTTTTAACCAAAAACCTATTGTTTTCTATTGTATCGGGACAGATCGTTCAACAGGTGACTCCCTGGGTCCGTTGACTGGCTCCTACTTATCTGAACTCAGCTTATTTCCCTACCCGGTGATCGGTACTTTAAGGGAACCTCTTCATGCATTAAATTTACAACAACGAATCAAACAAACAACCGAGATTTATCCTGATGCATTCACTGTTGCTATTGACGCGTGTCTTAGTAAAAGGGACGCAGTCGGTGATCTATTGTTCCATAGCGGACCAATTTCACCAGGAAAAGCAGTGGGCAAAGAGCTTCCTCCAATCGGCGATGTCTCAATTAAAGGCATCGTCAACATTGCTGGTTTTATGGAACAAGCCGTTTTACAAAGTACCCGTTTGCATCTTCCTTTTGAAATGAGCCGCATGATTGGCCGAGCTTTACAACTAGCACATCATCGGCAAACTTCAAAAAGCATAAACAATCGTCACCAGGATGGCAACTACACCAATACCAGGGATAAAATTCGCCACACGCATCTTCGTCAGGCCGATTAAGTTCAGGCCAATTGCCGCAATCATTAGCCCACCTGTCGCAGTCATTTCAGATATAAAGAACTGTAACAAATCATCTGGAACAAAACGGCTAATGAACGTTGAAAGAAACGTAATACTACCTTGATACAGAAGAACTGGAACAGCTGAAAAAGCCACGCCAATCCCTAATGTAGAACTTAAAATAATAGAAGTAAAACCATCCAAAATCCCTTTCATCACGAGTACATTGTGATCGTTTCGAAGCCCACTGTCTATGGCACCGATAATTGCCATAGAACCTACACAGAATATAAGTGTGCCGGTCACAAAACCTTGGGCTATACCTGGGCCTTCTTTTCTTGCCGGCAGCTTTCCTTCAATCCATTGGCCGAGTCGGTTGATCTTTTGATCCAAATCTACCCACTCACCAATGATTGCTCCTATCACGATGCTGATAATTACGATGACGATTTGTGTGGACTCGAACGTCATTTGCAAACCAATTGCTACTACTGCTAGTCCGATCCCATACATGATCGTTTCTTTCATTCGCTCAGGTATACCATGTAAAAAACGCCCAATCAATGTACCTACCACAATAGTCAGCACATTAAACACCGATCCAAATAATATCATGCAGTCACATCCGTGTCCTCTTCAGTCAGAATAATACCTATTTTGCTTTATTCGCAAAATAGGTATTTGACGAATTATTAATCATTCAAGAGTTCAAGGATTCGTTCAAAATCCTCGTCTGAGAAAAATTCGATTTCAATTTTTCCTTTATTCTTTGTCTTTTTAATCGTTACATTCGTCCCAAATTGTTCTCTTAGTGTAGTTTCTTGAGCTGCAATGAACAAATCTTTCTTCTTTTCTTTTTTTGTTTCACGTGGAACATCTTCATTTAATTGTTGTACAAGCTTCTCTAATTGGCGAACATTTAAGTGCTCTTTCTTTGTCTTTTCTGCAATTAATAGGATTTGTTCCTTTTTTCGAAGACCTAATAAAGTCCGCCCATGCGCCATCGTCAGATTTCCTTGTGATATATCTTTTCGTACCTTCTCCGGTAATGCGAGCAATCGGACATGGTTCGCAATATGCGGTCTGCTCTTTCCAAGGCGAAAAGCTAGTTGTTCTTGTGTGAGTTGCAGACTTTCCATAAGCTTTTGGTAGGCTTCTGAAACTTCAATTGGAGTCAAGTCTTCTCTTTGCAAGTTTTCTAAGATAGCCATTTCCATCGATTGTTCATCTGTTAATTCGCGGACGACCGCTGGAATTTCTTTTTTCCCCGCTAACTTCGATGCACGATATCTTCTTTCCCCTACAACAATTTCGTATTGCGTCCCTGCTTTTCGTACGATAATCGGTTGTAGCACACCGTGTTCTTTAATGGATTCACTTAACTCCGAAAGCGATGTATCATCAAACTCTTTCCGTGGCTGGTATGGATTTTCTATGATGCTGTTCAAACGCAGAAGTTCCACTTTTTCCAGTGACTCACCAGGAAACAATGCGTTAAGCCCTTTACCTAGACCCTTACTCATTCTCCACCACTTCCTTTGCCAGCTCTAAATAGACTTCTGCACCTTTTGATCTTGAATCGTACATAATAATCGGCTTACCGTGACTCGGTGCCTCACTTAATCTAACATTCCGCGGAATGATCGTACGGTACACCTTGTCTTGAAAATACTTTTTCACTTCTTCAATGACTTGAATTCCCAAATTCGTTCGTGCATCGAACATTGTCAGTAATACACCGTCAATATAAAGCGAGTCATTCAAATGTTTTTGCACGAGCCGGACGGTGCTGAGCAGCTGGCTGAGCCCTTCCAGTGCGTAGTATTCACATTGTACTGGAATGATGATCGAGTCAGAAGCTGTCAGTGCATTTAACGTCAACAGACCAAGCGACGGAGGACAATCGATGATGATGTAGTCATATTGATCTTTAATATCCTGTATGGCGTGTTTCATCCGTACCTCACGAGAAATTGTAGAGACTAATTCAATTTCTGCCCCTGCTAGGGAGATGGTCGCAGGGATAATCTCAAGATTTTCAATTTCCGTCTGAAGGATGACGTCTTTTACAGGTACGTCATCAATCAATATACTGTAGATGCAGTCTTGCACGTCTCCCTTATTGATGCCGACTCCACTCGTTGCGTTGCCCTGAGGATCGGAGTCGATTAAAAGCACTTTTTTGCCGATATGGGCAAGGCATGCGCTTAAGTTTACAGAAGTCGTCGTTTTGCCGACTCCTCCTTTTTGATTTGCTATGGCAATAATCTTACCCACTCTCGCACCTGCTTTCTTTCATAGTTCAATTATTTTATTCTTTAAGCAAAAACCAATAATCGCTGCCAGTCCCCGGGCTCCGGTCGACTCTGCAGTTGAACCTTCGCTAGATTTGCTTCAGTTTCTTTACTATATAAACTGAAATAAATAAATTACAATCAAAATAAAATGTGAGGACACTGATTTCCATTTCTACCTAAACTCATGTAAAAACTTTAATCCAACATTTATAAATTGGTCTCTACATTAAAAACCTCAATACTAAAGTGAAAATCATTGTGGAACTAATCGGTATTATGTTCGTAAGAGTATAAACTTTCGTTATACTGTCTCTATCATTTTATCATCTTCATTAGATGAACTCTATTGATATATAAGAAAACTCTTGCTAGTCGAGTAGCAAGAGTTTTGGTTCGTCACTTTTTAGGTATTTTGACCGTGATAGTATAGAATTCTTCTGAGTCTTCTTCTTCTGATTCCACTTCGATTCCACTCTTCGTCATCAAAGACAGAGATTGTCTCAGTGTGTTCACTGCAATTCTTACATCTTTGCTGACTGCTTTTCGACGGGGTGCTCGTTTTTTGGCAGGCTGCGCTTCTTCACTAGGATGTAGAATTTCTTGGATTCGTTTTTCGAGTTGCTTCACATTATAGTGATTGATTTTCACTTCTTCCATTACTTCTAATTGAAGAGCTGCTTCTTTTAATGGTAATAAAGCACGTGCATGCCTTTCAGAAATTTCTTGTTTCAAAATTGCATCTTGTATTTCTTCAGGCAGCTTTAATAAACGCATCTTGTTAGCAATTGTCGACTGACCTTTTCCCAATCGTTGAGCTAGCGCCTCCTGTGTCAGTTCATGGAGCTTTAACAGACTTTCATAGGCGTATGCTTCTTCAATGGCCGTCAACTCTTCACGTTGCAAGTTCTCAATCAATGCTATCGAAGCTGTTTCTTTATCATTCAGGTTACGAACAATAGCCGGGACTTCAGACCAGCCGAGCTTGCGCATCGCACGGTATCTTCTTTCCCCTGCAATGATTTCATACTGTTCTTCATCCATTTTCCGAATTACAATCGGTTGGATGACACCATGCGTATGGATCGTTCTAGCGAGTTCTTCAATTTTTTCGTCATTAAAAATTGTTCGCGGCTGAAATTGATTTGGTTTGATTAAATCAATTGCAATTTGTTCTACCTTTTCAAGATTCTGAACGTCCTCTTCTATCGATCCTATCTTCTCTCCCCCACCAAAAAAGCGCGAAAAAGTATTTTTCAACCCCTGCACCACCTTTTCGAAACTAGTCCCTTTTACAATTCTATCTCTTTTTCCGTTCCACGTGAAACATTTTTATAGGTTCAGCCTGTAATTGGCGTTTTGTTTGGTACCCCTGCTTTTCGTGGATATTTCTTTGGCGTTTGTTTCTCTTTTTTAAATATAAAGATATGTCGTTCACTGTTTTCTACTGGCAATAAAAATTCATGTTCTTCCTGCAACACTGCTCCGAGTAATTTAACAGCTTTCGTTGCGTCTTGCAGTTCTTCTGAAGCCGCAGCGCCTTTCATGGAGACAAAAAGTCCTCCTTGTTTAGCAAGCGGGATACATAGCTCGGATAGTACAGACAAACGCGCTACCGCACGGGCGGTAACTAAATCGAATTGTTCTCTATACTTTGGATCGCGTCCGAATTCCTCTGCTCTCGCATGGACGAACGCCACCTTTTCCAGCTTCAATTCATTCGCCAAATGATTTAAAAAAGTTATTCGCTTGTTCAAAGAATCTACAATTGTCACTTGAAGATGCGGAAAGCAAATCTTTAATGGAATACTCGGAAAGCCAGCACCAGCGCCTACATCACAAATCGATTCAACAGAAGACAAGTCCACGTAAAATGAACTAGTGATTGAATCATAGAAATGCTTCAAATACACAGACGGCGCATCCGTAATCGCCGTCAAATTCATTTTTTCATTCCACTCTACAAGCACTTCAAAATAGCGCTTGAATTGCTGTTTTTGCACATCGGACAATTCAATGCCTTCCTGTCGTAATGCTTCGTAAAACTGTTCTTCCGTCATGTTCTCATTCCTTTTCAAAAAGACTGACGCATCTTTGCGCCAGCCATATACTCAACCGGATACTTTCGCAATTTTCCCTTGCTCAATATAGACCAATAAGATGGATATGTCTGCGGGATTAACCCCTGAAATACGAGAAGCTTGTGCAATCGATAAAGGCTGTACAGCCTTTAAATTTGCTTTTGCTTCCTTTGCAATTCCTGAAATCGCATCGTAATCGATATGTTCAGGAATCCGCTTGTTCTCCATCTTCTTCATTCGCTCTACTTGTTGCATAGACTTTTCGATATATCCTTCGTACTTAATGAAAATCTCTACTTGCTCCGCCACTTCCTCATTTATCTCTTCAAGAGGAGGAACTACTTTGCGTAATTCGCTGTATTTCATTTCCGGACGTTTCAATAGATCAGCAGCTTTCATCGGTTCACGCAATGCGGTGCCCCCTGCTTCAGCGATAATTGCTTGGACTTCTTCTGTCCGCTTGACGGAAGTCTTACGCAAGTGATCAATTTCAGCATCAATTTGCGCTTTCTTAGCAATAAATCTTTCGTGTCTTTCTTCACTGATCATGCCAATTTGATAACCAATTTCCGTCAGTCTCATGTCTGCATTATCATGGCGAAGCAATAGACGATATTCAGCTCTAGACGTCAACAGACGATACGGTTCGCTCGTTCCTTTTGTGACCAAGTCATCGACTAACACCCCAATATACGCATCACTCCGCGCTAGTACGACCTCATCTTTGCCAAGAACATTGCGTGCTGCGTTGATTCCTGCCATCAGACCTTGCGCAGCGGCTTCTTCATAACCGGATGTTCCGTTTATTTGACCTGCCGTATATAGATTTTTAATTTTCTTCGTTTCCAGTGTTGGCCATAATTGAGTAGCAATAACGGAATCATACTCTATCGCATAGCCTGCACGCATCATCTCCGCTTTTTCTAAACCAGGTACACTGGCGATTAAGCGATGTTGTATATGTTCAGGTAAACTCGTAGACAATCCTTGGACATACACTTCACGCGTATTGCGGCCTTCAGGTTCCAAGAAAATTTGATGTCTTGATTTATCTGCAAAACGAACGATTTTATCTTCAATGGATGGGCAATAGCTTGGCCCTTTACCTTTGATCATCCCCGAATACATTGGAGACAAATGAAGGTTTTCGTTAATGATTTCATGCGTTTCAGGTGTCGTGTACGTAAGCCAGCATGGCAATTGATCCATGATGAACTCTGTCGTTTCATAACTGAATGAACGCGGCACGTCATCTCCTGGCTGAATTTCCGTCTTGCTATAGTCAATCGTATTGCTATTAATTCGAGGCGGTGTACCTGTTTTGAATCGAACTGTTTGCAAGCCCAACTCTTTCAAGTGATCTGCCAACTTAATGGACGGCATTTGGTTGTTCGGCCCGCTGGAATACTTCAAGTCTCCAATAATAACTTCCCCGCGCAAAAATGTGCCAGTCGTGATAATGACGGTCTTCGCGCGGAAAATGGCGCCGATTTGCGTTACCACCCCTTTTACTTCATCGTCTTCTACAATCAATCGTTCGACGACAGCTTGACGAAGAGTAAGGTTTGGCTGTTCCTCCAAAATTCGTTTCATTTCTTGCTGATACAAAACTTTATCGGCTTGTGCACGCAAAGCGCGTACAGCCGGGCCTTTACCTGTATTTAAAAGACGCATTTGAATATGCGTTTTATCAATAACTTTTGCCATTACTCCGCCGAGTGCGTCAATTTCACGCACCACGATTCCCTTTGCAGGTCCTCCTAGTGACGGATTACATGGCATGAAAGCAATCATATCTAAATTCATTGTTAAAACTAAAGTCGATGCGCCCATCTTTGCTGCAGCATAAGCCGCTTCTGCGCCTGCATGTCCAGCTCCGATGACGATACAATCGAACGTGCCTGCTTCAAATTGTGGCATGTTCGTTCATCCTTCCTATTATTAAATTGTTCAGCTGGTTGGCTGAACTTATTATTTTCCGAGGCAGAATTTTGAAAACAACTCCGTAATTAAACTATCTTGAACGGTATCCCCGATAATTTCACCAAGGATTTCCCATGTACGTGTTACATCTATTTGAATCATGTCAATCGGGACTCCTGTTTGAGCAGCCATTACAGCATCTTCAATCGTATTGCGTGCTTGTTTTAATAACGCTATATGACGAGCGTTCGACACATACGTCATATCATTTGACTCAATCGATCCTTCGAAAAACAATGAGGCAATTGCTTCTTCCAATTCCGTGATCCCTTGCTCCTGTAAGATGGACGTTGTGATGACACGTTCTTTTCCCGCCACTTCATAAACTCGCTGCAAGTCGATCTTCGCTGGCAAATCGGTTTTATTGACGATGACGAGCACGTCCATTCCAGCAACTGCTTCAAATAACCTTTCGTCTTCATCGGTCAATGGTTCTGAACTATTGACCATCAATAGAATCAAATCGGCTTCTTTCAGCACTTGTCTTGAACGCTCCACCCCGATGCGCTCCACAATATCTTCCGTTTCGCGAATTCCAGCCGTGTCAACAAGACGTAAAGGAACTCCTCTTACATTGACATACTCCTCTATAATATCACGGGTAGTGCCTGCAATGTCAGTCACAATCGCTTTATTTTCTTGAACTAAGCTATTTAGCAATGAAGACTTCCCGACATTCGGACGCCCGACAATAACAGTTGATAGTCCTTCTCGCAAAATTTTCCCTTGCGAAGAAGTACGTAATAGCTGATCAATCTCATCACGTACCCACTCCCCTTTTTCAATCATCAAGGGGATTGTCACTTCTTCTACATCGTCATATTCCGGATAATCAATGTTCACTTCCACTTGTGCAAGTGTTTCTAGAAGTGCTTGGCGAAGATCGCCTATCAAATGGGACAGTTTTCCTTCCATTTGATTGAGCGCTACGTTCATCGCTTTATCCGTTTTGGCTCTGATCAAATCCATGACTGCTTCAGCTTGTGATAAGTCAATCCGACCATTTAGAAATGCCCGTTTGGTAAACTCGCCGGGTTCCGCCAATCTTGCGCCCTCTGTCAATACGAGTTCAAGTACCCGATTGACCGAAGTGATTCCTCCATGACAATTAATCTCTACTATATCTTCCCGTGTAAACGTCTTTGGTCCTTTCATAATCGAGACCATGACTTCTTCCACTATTTCTGCAGTAGCAGGATTATGCAAATGTCCGTAATGAATCGTATGTGAGGGTTGCTCACTTAAGGCTAAAGCTGCAGGCGAACGGAATATACGGTCCGCTATCGTCCACGCATCCTCACCGCTAATCCGAACGATTGCAATCGCTCCCTCTCCCATTGGAGTTGATATGGCGGCTATCGTATCAAAATGCAAGTTTTTTCACCTTCCTGGCTTCGTTATCCACATGTGAATATCTTTAATGCGGACACAACTTTCTAACATCCTATATTATCATAAATCATCTAAATCTCCTAGCGTGCGAAATGAAAAAATGTGGATAATTTCACAAATAGACAAATTAGGAGATGTGTACAAGTCATAAATTGACAAGACTGCGACTGTTTGAGGATAGTTTGTTTCTGTACATAGTGAGTTTAGATCAGTCCACGGAGGTTTTGGTCAGTGCATGATGAATTCAGTTTGGCACGGTGTATGAGGAGTTCGAGTACAAAAAAAACTGTCCGAAAAGTCATATAAATGACTTTTCGGACAGCCTAGTATTTATTCGATTCCTTTAATTACAATATGTCGATATGGATCTTTTCCTTCTGAGAAAGTTTCGACATCCAGCCTGCGAGATAATGCATTATGGATGACTTTTCTTTCGTATGAAGGCATCGGTTCAAGTGCTACTTGGCGTTTCGTACGGATAGCACGATCCGCCATGCGGTCTGCAAGCTGTTCTAGTGATTGCTCTCGACGTTCTCGATAATCTGCTACGTCGACTCGTACAATCTTGAATTGATGGGTGACTTTATTGGCAACGAGCTGGGCTAATTGCTGAATAGCATTCAACGTCTGGCCTCTTTTTCCTATTAAGAATGCTGCCTTTTCACTATCCAATTGAAAATTGATGTACTTTCCTTTTGTTTCGTACGTGATAGCTAAGTCTGTAATCCCCATATTGTTCGCTACATCTTCTATATAACGTTTAGTTTCCTCAATTGCTTCTGCTTCGCTGTACTTCTTGAGATTAGAAGTTTCTTCATTCATATCGTCAATTGGATCCAGCGTAGTTGGCTGCTGCTCCAGTTCAGAAACAATTATCGGTTCTGGTTGCAACTCCGCCGCCGGCTCCTGAACCACTTCTGGTGCAGGCTCAGTAACAATGGAAGGTACTTCGCTGACTTCATTTAATGTTCTGGATTCATCAGATTCAGTCAATTCATTTGTTACTTGAGGTGTTCGCTGCTTTGCTGGCTTCTGTTTTGTGACTGTTACAAGTATTTCTGCTTCCCTAGCCCCAAAACCTAAAAATCCTTTTCTGCCGTTTTCAAGCACCTTTATTTCTACTTCATTTCTCGTTACACCCAGGTCTTGTAAAGCTGATGCAATTGCTAGCTCAACGGTTGCAGCCCTTTGTGTAAGTTGCTTCATTTCTTTTTCCCTCCTGTTTTTACAACTTCACCGTCTTTCGGTTTGTCAAACGGCTTGTAAATAAAAATATTTTGGATAAGTGAAATGATGTTTCCAACAACCCAGTATAGGGCAAGTGCTGCTGGTAAGAATGATCCGAAAACCATGATCATGAATGGCATGATATACATCATGACTTTCATTTGCGGGTTATCCATTGCTGGTCCCGTGCGAAGTACCATCAACTGGAACAGTCCGGCGATGATGGCGAATACGATACTCGGTGTACCAAGTGCAACGCCCAAGAAGTTCCCCAATTCAATCGTCGGTGTTGCATTCATCCGGTTGATTGCATGGTAGAAACCGATAAATATGGGCATTTGGATGATGACTGGCAAACATCCAGCAACCGGATTGATCTTTTCATTGATCATAATTTGTTGCATTTCTTCTTGATACTTTTTCTGTGTCACAGCATCTTTAGACTTGTACTTTTCCTTCAACGCCTTCAAACGTGGTTGAATTTCTTGCATCCGTTTCGAGCTCTTCGTTTGTTGAATAATTAATGGTAGCAAAGCAGTACGAATGATAGCAGTTACGACTATGATCGCCAATCCGTACGTCCCAAGCCAAGATTTGAATTTCATAATCAAGGTAACGAGCGGCCAAACTATGTACTCGTTCCAAATCCCTGTACTTTCCGCGGTGATCGGCTCTTTGAATTCCGTACAACCAGCCATGAAGACAGCGACCACGACGAGCAACGAAAGGAATATTAATTTCTTCTTCACATGTTTTCCCCCAAACAATCACAAGGTGATTTCTCAACTTTTTTCTCAGTTTATCATGATGACACTAAACGTTCTACTTCTTCTTGTCTTTAAATACTTTGGCAATTCGCAGGACATGCTGCAGATTTTTTTTGGCCGTATGGAAATCGAGCGTGGCTGCTTGATTTCTTGCGATGATAACATAGTCGAGATCCTGTCTAATCTCATCTTTCATTTCTAGGAAAGATTGACGGATATAGCGTTTCACTCGATTGCGGGTGACTGCATTGCCCACCTTTTTGCTGACAGACAAGCCAATGCGAAACTCTTCTTGATGCTCTTTTTTATAGGTATAGACGATGAATTGCCGATTGGCGAATGATTTACCTTTCTTAAAAACCGTCTGAAATTCTTTATTCTTTTTAATCCGCTGGCTCTTCTTCATAATTCCACCTGCTTTAATTTTCTTCAAACTTCATCTGCTGGTCCTCAACAACGTAAACAAATTCCGTTAGCCTAAATAGCCATAATAGCAAAAAAAAGACCACTGATAAGTCAGTGGCCTTATGCTGAAAGAACTTTTCTTCCTTTACGGCGACGAGCTGCTAAAATTCTACGGCCGTTTTTAGAACTCATTCTAGTACGGAATCCGTGGACTTTACTGCGTTTACGTTTATTTGGTTGGAATGTACGTTTCATTTCGTAAGACACCTCCTGCTTGATTGTCTCTTTTCCTATTGTGACAGTCTTGAATAGTATAGCCACCCAGTAAAAGAATGTCAATGCTTTTCTATTCACTGGCATTTGACTACTCACTAGATTTTAGCTCGTTCAACATATAACTTATCCACAATTCTTTGAAAGCAGATTCTTGATGAATTGTGTGCAGACTAAAATTGTGGATTTTTTATTCCGGCATTTGTCGACAAGTTTTTCACATATACAAGGCTGTGGATAACCATTTTATGCACAGTTGCGGGCATTGTGAATAAATCATTAGACACCTTGTCATTATTCATGTTCCCTGTTACAATTAAAAAGCTTTTATTGTGTGTATAATTTATTTAAAGAATCTTATCCACATATGTGAATAGTGTGTGGATAGTTTTTTCAACATGTTTCGATAAGTTTTATCCACAAGCTTGGATACTGTGCATAAGCGGATTCCAGGCTTTTTAATATCTCATCGTAAAGGAGGCACACGA